>CAVBJM010000063.1:0-2205 GCA_963595925.1 bacterium | reverse complement strand
CCACTGCATAAATCGACAACAGCGTGTTGCGGCCGTAGGCATCATCCCAATAGCGGGTGTTTGTACCGCCGTCGCTGAAGCTCAGTGTAGAATAGTTTGTCCCGGTTTCGGCAGTCGCCATCGTGCGTGTGTATTTCGACTGCATTGCGTCGGTTGCGTTGGTTGCTTCCATGCGCATCACAATGCCTGTGGTTGCGTTAAATCCGGTACGGGCTTGTCCGCTGACTGCGGCTTTTGCCGTATTGTTGTCGGTCATCGAAAATTCGATAGCGGTTTTTTCTGAATCGTCCTTGGGGGCGTTGACTTCATCTTTCGCGCACGACGTAATGAGAAGTGCCGATGCTAAGCTAAGTGGGGTGATATACTTCTTCATTGTTATATGATTTTTTCTGTTATTTTCGTCTTTCTGTTTAGGTATGTTTGGAAGTTCGTTTATTCTTCCAGGTTCGTGTTAATCCTTCCCTCAAGGTCTTCCCAGTCGGAGACGGTTGCGGTAAAAGATATGTCGTAGGAGAACAGGCGGTTCACCACTATGTAGTATGTATAAAGGCAATTTGGTTGCCAGGTGTATTCCGACACCACATTGCCGTCAGAGTTGGTTATGGTCAGCGGATAGTCGGTTACGGTGTAAGGCTCTCCGCTGAGTGGCTCCAATGTAAAGGACACAAACAGTTTCACACCGCTTTGCGGCACTTGAATCAGTCCGTCCTTGCATTCGAAATAGTAAGCGTTTACATCGTTTTTCGATTTCCATTCGTGTTTTTCCAGGTAGGCATCGGTAAAGGTGTCCGATGGTCCGGAGAAAGACAACAGTTGTTTGTCGTCCGTTTCGTAGATTTTATTACCAAATTCGCCATCAACAACGCTATTCACTTCACTCTGTGTGAAGTCTACTGAATAGTTGCCCACCGAGGTTACGAATCCTTCCGTCAGGGAAGAAACGGCTTTAAAGGTCACATTCTTTATCTTGACGCTTTGCGTTTCCACGAAAGGCATGGTGGAATAAATGCCGAAACGCACCTTCGATGACAGGTGATGGAATGGCAGAGGTACGGCTTTGGTAGGCGAGTCGCCGCCCGTGCCGATAGTCTTGCCGGTTACCATGTCAATGTCGTCGGTTTTTGTGGCATCGTCCGCATGGTGTTGGCGTTGCATTTGTGCTACCAGATATTCAGTTGTCGGGGCGGTTGGGGTAACCAAGCCATCGGTTGCTGACTGCGATTGTAGGCTTTGCTCGATTTTTACCTGTCGGTCAGTCACGGCAAAGCCGGTCGTAACTGCACCGCTCAGGATAGGAGCTGGAGCGATACCGATAAACTCGTAGGGAAAGGCCGAGAGATCCCAATATTTCTCGTATTGGGGTTGGTAAAAACCGTCTCCCGTACCGCCTACGGTATTCCATTTGGCACCCGTACCGCTCCAGCCATCCTGCTGGTATAGTGCTTGATACTGCTCCATCACGGTCTGTTGGCTTCCTGTGCGGTATGCTTTATAGGTACTTACCAGGAAGTCGGAAGTCAGAGCCTGAGAGGCTCGGGTAGAACGTGTCTCCATATTGCCCACCGACGGGATGCTGAACCTCATGGGCGTAGCATCGGGCGATATCGGCTCTTCCTCTTCCACGAGGGAATTAGAGGAACACCCGGAGGCTAAAGCCGACAGCAGCGCAATGGAGATATGGATAGCAGTATGTTTCATTCTCAGTTTTTATTAGTTAATGTTGTGTTCAGACTCAGTAGTATTCCAATCTACGACTGTACAGTTGTCGAAGATGATTGGTTTTAGAGCTGTATCGCTGTCTGGTGTTGGGTTGTTCGGGTCAATATCTTTGCTCGGGTCTGTGCTACCTGACGAGTTCTTGGTAAGACGGAAGATATATTTGTAGATAGTATTCGACTGCCAGTCGCAGTATTCAAACGGTACATAAACTGTCGCGTTTCTTACGATGATAGTTTCGCCAGAATCTTCAGCTGTCAACTTGTATGTTACGTGGAATGTAAGACCAATCTTGTTGGTTGCGTTGGCAGGAATCAGGAAATACTTGGTGGCGGACATTGTCGGTGCTGTACTCTCAGTAGAAACAGTTCCAGTTGGGATAGTAAACTGAATATGTTCATTGTTAAGTAATGTTCAAAAAATAACTTCCGCAGAAAAACTGCGATCAAGAGCATTTGATGAGATAGTTCCATTTAGGAAGTTCATCAT
>CAVBJM010000062.1:0-3048 GCA_963595925.1 bacterium | reverse complement strand
CGTGTTTTGATGTACAAAATACGGACGAGCTGATAGAGATATAAGGCCACAAAAAGAGCGAAAGAACCTCTTTGACTGGACATTCAAATTTAATGGAATGAATTATGAATAATGTCGTTGCAGAACAGGCGTTCTCATCCAAGGTGAAGGATGCCAACTCAACAGACATAAAGTAGGAGAGGAGTTATGAAGCAGGATTGCACGGTTTCTCTGGCTACAGCCGACGAAGTAAAGCGTTTTCAGGTGTCTGAAAACGATGGTATTCCAAAGGGCAAACATGTTTCAGGGGCAGACGAAAAGGCTGCTCCGGAGGTAGAGACGTGTACTTGTACGAACTCCGCTTCGTGGTGTTACTTGTTCGTTCATCATCGGAAGGTGATGGCGTTTGAAGACCAACTCCGGCAAGACGGATTCACCTACTTCGTTCATAAAACTATAAAGTATCTGCCTCGCCACAAGGACAAAGGAGGCGTACGTAAAGTAGAGAAACCTTCGGTCAGTGGCTTGATATTCATACAAGGGAATCCGAAGGAAATTCAGAAATATCTGGATGAAAATATGCAACCGCATCGGTTGTGCAAGGATTGCAGTACCGGCCGGGCGGCTATCGTACCCGGGAATCAGATGGAACCTTTTATGCGTATCGCCGAGGCCGACCCGGAACGCGTTCGTTTTCTGCTTCGTCCTTTCGTTTATTATTCTAAAAACCGCACCCTTCTCCGTATAGTAACAGGCGATTTCGCTGGGTTGGAAGGCTATGTCATCCGTATAGCCCGTGACCGCAAGTTGGTAATGGATTTTGGCGGAATGGCCGTCGCTGTAGCGGGAATCCACGCGGAGCGGTTTGAAGAAGTCGACAAGAGTCAAGGTAGTAACCGGGATACGTTCTATTTGCGTAACCTTCAGGAACGAAACGCTTTTATCGACCGCTATTTCCATCCGGTAAAAACCGCGCAAGAAGTGGCCGCGCAAGTGGAAAATATCAATATCCTTCGTCTGCAAACCCTTGCCGACGTATCCCATAAGAAACTGGATTTAAAAGACGCGTTCGACACATTCTGTTTCATGATAGAAGAGCTGAACTATTATTACGTTCCATTCATCGACAGCTTCGAGGACGAATTGAAACCCATCTTTGAAGCCGGAAGAACCGTCATGGGCGAAATAGAGAATATCATTACCCAACTCCCTCCTAAACAAGAGCAGCGTCAGCGTTGCGAAACGGAATACGAAGAGCTGAGAACCCAGTATGGCTATCTGTTCGAATAATCGCTAATTTACGATGGAAAACGATTTCTTCACATTCTCTCGCAAAGAGATAGAAAAAGACAACGAGGCCGGTCGCTGTAACGCGGCTCATAGCCGTAAGGTGACGCTCAGTTGCTTGGCTAAGTTCTTGGGCAAAGAGTATTTGCCGTTCAAAGAACTGTCGCCCGACTTGATGACGCAATTCGAGGAATGGCTTGCGGCCAATGGTCGCAAGGAGTCTACCGTTCGTTTCTATCTGAACCAAATAAATGCCCTCTATAACGTGGCAGCCCACGAACGTCTTGTGCCGGAAATGCGTCTGCTGAAAGATGTAAAGGCTACTATACCTGTAGGCAAACAGGAGCGGGAACTGCTCACTGAGAGCGAACTGCGCCGAATGCGCTATGCCGATTTGTCCGATTCCAAACCGATGACTTTTGCTCGCGACATGTTCTTCTTTAGTATCTATGGCCGTGGCATCAGTTTTACCGATATAGCTCACATCAAGAAAAACGACGTAAAAGGTTTTACGCTCACCTATACCTCGCAAGTTATTGGGCAGCCGCGTATCACGGTACAGTGGGATGCAGCTATGCAGGATATAGCCGACCGCTATCCATCCAAAACCGACTATTTGTTCCCGTTCATCACATCCGGAAACAAGGTCATGGCAAGCCGTGACGTAAAGCGGGTACGCGAGAACATCGTGAACGCCTTTAAGCAAATCGCCACCCGTTGCAGTTTGTCTGTAGTCCCCTCCATGTATATGGTAAAGGATATCTATCAGCGGGCAATAGACGGCGTGAGCGTGAGCAAGATAATCTGAAGATAGAGAAAACTAACTAAAAAAACATATATGCGTGATTTCAAAGATATTCGAATCGCAGTGGCCGGTACGGGTTACGTAGGTCTTAGTATTGCAACTTTATTGTCGCAACATCACCGTGTAACGGCTGTGGATGTAATCCCAGAAAAGGTGGAGAAACTGAACAACAAGATTTCTCCTATACAAGATGAGTATATTGAGAAGTATTTGGCAGAGAAACCTCTGAACCTTGTTGCAACACTCGATGGCCGTTCGGCATACGCTGAGGCCGACTTCGTAATAATAGCCGCACCAACTAACTACGACCCTGTGAAGAACTACTTCGACACAAGTCATGTTGAGGAGGTTATAGACCTTGTATTGGAAGTTAATCCGGACGCTGTGATGGTCATCAAGTCCACCATTCCTGTGGGCTATACGCGCAACCTCTACTTAAAGTATACGCAGAAAGGTGTAAAGAAGTTCAATCTTCTTTTCTCTCCGGAATTCCTTCGTGAGAGTAAGGCGCTTTACGACAATCTCTATCCGAGCCGCATCATCGTAGGATATCCCAAGATTATCGATAAACCAGAGTTTGAAGAAGAAAACAAAGCTATCGAGTCCGTAACCAATGTTGAAATGCTAAAAGAAGCAGCTCAAACGTTCGCCGCACTCTTGCAGGAAGGGGCAGAAAAGGAGAATATAGACACACTCTTTATGGGCATGAAGGAAGCCGAGGCAGTGAAGCTCTTCGCCAACACTTATCTTGCTCTACGTGTCTCTTACTTCAATGAACTTGATACTTATGCCGAAGTAAAGGGGTTGGATTCAAAAGCCATCATCGAAGGTGTAGGGCTTGACCCCCGTATCGGCACACATTATAATAACCCATCATTCGGTTATGGTGGCTATTGCTTACCCAAAGATACCAAGCAACTCCTTGCTAATTATCAAGATGTTCCACAGAACATGATGTCTGCTATTGTAGAGTCAAA
>CAVBJM010000061.1:0-3309 GCA_963595925.1 bacterium | reverse complement strand
TGTGATACGATGACTTTGCGGCGGAGAGTTTGGAACTTGGTCTCGGGATGATGGCCTTTTTCCCTTTACATTCGGAGTATCAAAAGCGACTGCGATATCTTTGAAACGAAAAAAATGATTAAATTTGCCAGTATCAATCAATAACAAGGAAGCATGGCGCATAATCTTTTAGAAGAGATAGCAAAAGGTACTAAAAGTGCGATGACACGCAAGCACATCATTACGTATTATATGTACAACCGTTCGTCTACGATTCCCGACCTTGCCAAGGAGTTGGACTTGAGTGTTCCTACGGTAACCAAGTTTATTTCGGAAATGTATGAAGACGGATATATTATGAACTACGGAAAGCAGGAAACCAGCGAGGGACGTCCGCCTACATTGTATGGCCTGACTCCCGACTCCGGCTACTTCGTAGGGGTAGACATCAAGCGGTTCAGCCTGAACATCGGTTTGATGAATTTTATCGGCGATTTCGGCTTGCTGAAAATGGATATACCATACGAGTACGAGAATACCGAAAAAGGACTTGAAACCCTTTGCCATCACATTCTGGATTTTATTAATCGGCTGAAGATAGCCCACGAACGCATCATGAATATCGGGATAAACATCTCCGGACGTGTGAACCCAGCTTCGGGATACAGTTACAGTTATTTTAATTTCGAAGAACGCCCGTTGGCCGAAGTCCTTTCCGAGCGTCTGAATTATTCGGTGACGATAGACAACGATACTCGGGCCATGGCCTATGGCGAGATGGTAAAGGGTATCGTGAGCAACGAGAAAGACATTATTTTTATCAATCTGAGTTGGGGACTTGGCTCGGGGCTGATTATAAACGGAGACGTGTACTCCGGACGTTCTGGCTTCTCGGGTGAGATTGGCCATTTCCCGGTTTTCGACAACGAAATATTGTGTCGGTGTGGAAAGCGCGGATGCTTGGAAACGGAAGTGTCGGGGATGGCGCTTCACCGCAACCTACTTCAGGCGATACACGCCGGTCGGCAGTCTATTCTTTCCAGACGGGTACTGGAGGAAGGGAAACCCATCACGCTAGACGAAATCGTATCGGCTACCAACCGGGAGGACCTGTTGTGCATTGAGCTGGTGGAGGAAATCGGACAGAAGTTAGGCCGTTATTTGGCTGGTATGATAAATCTGCTCAATCCCGAACTTGTGGTGATAGGCGGTGTACTGGCCGATACGGGCGATTATATTCTTCAGCCCATCAAGAGCGCCGTGCGAAAATATTCGCTGAACATGGTGAACAAGGATTCGTCCATCGTTCTTTCGAAGTTACAGGACAAGGCTGGTGTCGTAGGGGCGTGTATGTTGGCTCGCAAGAACCTCTTCACAAACTGAGCATACGTAACACCGAAAGTCTATATATGCCGAAAGGGTCGGAACATCAGCTTGTGTTCCGACCCTTTCGGTGTATATTGTATGGTTCTTAGTTGTTCAGCGCACTCCATCCGGCGGCGTTATACCAACCGAATGTCGGATAATAGTTATCCCAGTTAGCTTTGATGCCGCGGTCGGGCAGATACATGCCCATGCCGCTATAGCGATTGTTCTCTTTCAGATACCGGTTGTCGGACATGCTGCTTTTGTAGATTACAGCGTTGTCGAATGCCGTTTGAAACGCTTCGGGCACGCTGCCGTTGTTTAACAACTTGACGAACTCAAGCATATCGAACGAGAAATATTTGAATGAATTTCCGTATACGTATCCGTACTGCAATAGCTGCGATGAGTCTGTATACGGAACATTCTTGGCTAAATCGGCATTCGTCAGAATCTGTTCTTGTACAGCTTGTGCCAACGACTCCATTTGGTTGCAGTCTACCAGGGCGTAAGTGCCCCAAGTGCGTTGCTCCGTGTTGAACGCTATCGTAGAGTCTATCACTTGCTTCAGGTCAGCCTTGTCTTTATAAAGCGAGGGAAGGAATCGGTTGTAGGGCAGTCCGTCCATGGGCGATTCCAAAACGGAAGCCACGCAATAGTCCGTCACATCTCGTAGCTCGTAATAAACTTCGGCTAAGCCCATCATGCAGGCATCAAACAGGATAAAGTCGGCTTTCTTTCCGCCCAATCCGTTCTTAATAGCATTGGCCATTTCGGGAATGTTTATGGAGTACCCTTTGTCATCGCCGAACGAACGGGCTGAAACGGTTTTGCTTCCTTCTATCCATCCAGTGGCGTGCGATCCGAATATCAGTCCGTAACTGGTAGCCTGAAGCGTACTTCTCATGTCGGATATTACAGTCTGCATGGTTTCTGGGGCGGTGGCGATGAATTGGCTTTCCGTATTGTATTCCTTTACAATCGTGGCCTTTTGTAATACATTGTTATTGTTCAGCTCAGAATCGGTCAGAGCCTCTTCGCCATTGATGTGTCCGTGTCCATCAGTGGTGAACCGCAGGATGCAAGGGCTGGTCAGAACTTTGTCGTTAGAGTAGGGACGGTAGAATACCAATAGCGAAGCTGATTGATTCATCTCGGCCAGACTTTCATACATCCAGCGTATGTTGTTCTTCAGGTCGCTATCTAATGAAGTTCCGCTATTGTTCGAAATCAGGTAAGCCAATATCACTCTTCCCGACACCTCTTCGGGAGTATCGGGGGTTGGGTCATCCTTCTTACAACTGCATAGCGTCAGAATCGCTATCAGAACGAATGTAAGATGTTTCATGCGCAATAAAAATCTTAGCGGCTGCCGAATTACTCGTAAGTTTCAGCCTTTTGGAATTTGAAGCTCGGGTTTACGTCACGCAACACCTGAGTCTTCCCTTTTTGGTATTTCTGCTTAATTTTGGTCAGCTCTTTCTGGAGTTTTTTTCTTTTCTTGTTGTAGTAAACAAAGCAAGTGCGGTTTTTTCCGCCTTCGTTGCTTTCCAGGTAATCTTTCAGCTGGAGGCTATATTGCATCCGGTCTTGCAACAATCCCTTATCGCCTAGAAAAGCGCTGTCTACCTGCTGAATGTCGGTGAAGTAAACCAACGAATCAGTGAACGAGGCGGATACGCCTACCATATATACGCCGTATTGCGATTTGTTTTTCGTCTTCTTGGCCGATGCGGGAATAGCCACTGAGATGACCAGCGCGGCGCAGATTAATTTGATATAGTTCATCTTCAAAAATATTTTGCTGACAAAGTTAATGGTTTTGCCTGAACAACTCGGACGCATTCGCCTGTTTTAATAATTAATAACAGAGAGTATGTTGGAGCAGGATATGATATGAAACAGAAAATCCCAACCTCTTGCAGATAAGAGATTGGGATTTCCTTGGGGTGCGCCTGATAGGAC
>CAVBJM010000060.1:0-4561 GCA_963595925.1 bacterium | reverse complement strand
AGTCTTCAAGTCTGCTTTATCTTGCCTTAACCTGCAAGACTCATTATCCATAAACTCTTCGGTATCGAGATAATCGGCATCGACTAGGCAAGAGAACAGCATACGCGCCAAGTGATGGAAATCATTTGCCTTTGGCGCAAATGGTGGTTTCTCTAAGTCAGACTTCTGAACATGAGTGTCTATTTCTGTTGGTATTTCTTTATTTAGTATTCCTTCCAACTCGTCATAATCGTGCAAACCTGTATGATGAGACACTATCTGGTTTACAAAGAGATTGTCTGCGGTTTTCCCATAGATACGTCTTGCAATGATGCCGCCCACATAGGCATGATGGGTATCGCCAGTTACAGTACAATCGGGCTCATACCCGCTCTCCTTCTTGATATGCTGTTGAAAAGCATTAGACTCCTTCCCTTTGTCGTGAAGCAAGCCAAGAACATTGCCCCACGAGGCCATACCAAACTCGGCAGCGTATTGAGAACTGAGTTTGGCAACACCAGCTGTATGTTTCTTATTTAACTGAATAACCCAACAGCCATCCTTTTTATTTTTATATAAATGCGAAATTACATCTGTCATTGATTATAGTATTCTTGTTTCAATCATTCTTAATAATTTCAAGTAACCAACGTTATCCTTACGATGCAAGACGTAAGAACTCTGGTTGAAACACATGCTTTCGCTCTTCTATCTCAGTTTTTATCCCGCCCAATTCTCCCTGTCAAGGTTTCGGTAACTGATAGCTTCGGCCAAGTGCGAAGAACGTACTTGAGACGAATTGTCGAGGTCAGCAATGGTGCGAGCTACTTTCAGAATGCGGTCGTATGCACGGGCAGAAAGGTTAAAACGTTCCATCGCCACACGGAGTAGCTCCAGCCCCTGCGCATCGGGCAAGGCGTATTGGTGAAGCAGACGTGAACTCATCTGTGCGTTACAATGTACACCCGGTATTTCGGCAAAGCGTTCCGCCTGAATCCGGCGAGCGGCTATCACACGCTCACGGATAGCGGCACTGCTTTCGGAACGGGTCTTATCGGAAAGTTTCTCAAACGGCACGGGAATAATCTCTATCTGTATGTCAATGCGATCCAACAACGGACCGGAGATACGGTTCAGATAACGCTGTACCTGTCCCGGAGAACATACACATGCCCGTGTGGGATGGTTGTAGTATCCACAGGGACAAGGATTCATCGAAGCAATGAGGGTGAAGCTAGCCGGATAATCCAGTGTGTACTTGGAACGGGAGATGGTGATGCATCGGTCTTCCAATGGCTGACGCAGTACTTCAAGTACGCTACGGTTGAATTCGGGCAACTCATCGAGAAACAATACTCCGTTATGCGCCAGACTGATTTCTCCTGGCTGCGGATTGGTTCCCCCACCTACCATGGCAACTTGCGAGATGGTGTGGTGCGGACTGCGGAACGGACGGACGGCTACTAACGAAGAATCCCGTCCCAACTTTCCGGCTACGGAATGTATCTTGGTAGTTTCAAGGCTCTCAGACAAAGTCAGTGGCGGAAGGATAGAGGGCAGACATTTGGCCATCATCGACTTTCCGCTACCCGGTGCTCCCACCATGATGAGGTTATGTCCACCGGCTGCGGCCACCTCCAAGGCACGCTTCACATTCTCCTGACCCTTTACATCGGCAAAATCGAACGGAAAGCTCGTCTGATGACGATAGAATTCCTCACGCGTGTTTACTACCGTTGGTTCCAGCGTCCGGCTTCCGTTGAAGAAATCTATCACCTCAGTAATGTTTTCCACTCCATACACGTTCAGGTTGTTTACCACTGCAGCCTCACGCGCATTCTGACGGGGAAGTATAAATCCTTCGAAACCTTGTTTGCGTGCAGCTATAGCAATAGGTAATGCCCCTTTTATGGGCTGTAGACTTCCGTCCAAGCTCAACTCACCAATAATCAGATAACGGGAGAGTTTCTCTACAGACACCGTACCCGTAGCTGCCAAAATACCTATAGCCAATGGAAGGTCGTATGCCGATCCTTCTTTCCGAATGTCGGCAGGAGCCATGTTTACCACTATCTGACAAGTGGGAAACTTATATCCGTTTACCTGTAGAGCCGATACGATACGCTCGTGGCTTTCCTTTACGGCATTGTCTGGCAGTCCTACCAGATAAAACTTGATTCCTCGCGAAGTGTTTACTTCGATAGTAACAATGGTGGCGTCAATACCTTGTACGGCGGCACCGAATAGTTTGGTTAGCATTAAGGCTAAAAGGTTTTTGGGGTGTGTTATTTCTTTTTGCTTTCGGTCAGCTTCTTTACCTCGTTGTAAAGTTCATCACCGAACAAGTTGCGCTTCAGTATTTTCCGATTCCTGTCTATCAGTATATTCGATGGTATTTTCCTGACGCCTCCTTGCAAAGCTACCGAAGTATTCCATCCCTTGAAGTCACAAACTTCTGTCCATTGCTTCGAGTCCTCCCTACAGGCGTTCTTCCAAGCCCGCTTGTCGTAGTCGAGCGACACGTTCACTACCCGAAACTTCTCTTGGGGCAGACGCAACGCTATCCGCCGGATGGAATCGGCCGCCTCTACGCTTTCGCGATCCCAACTGGCCCAGATATTTATCAACGCACACCCATTTTCCGGAAGATTCCATGAAACGTATTTCTGCTCCCTATCCTTATACGAGAAGTAGCCTAAAAAATCCGACTTGAGTTTCTTTTCCTTGTCTTTCTGTATCGCCTTATTCAGAAGAGTGATGATGCGGCAATCCTTCACCTGCCCGTCCAACGGAGCCGTCAGTTCTTCTATCTTCTGTACATCGGGATTTTCCTGCTGAGCAAAATATTCGTTGAGCAGATAAGCCGAAACAAACGACTGTGGATGCTGCCGGATAAATTCCTCGGCTTTCGCTGCGGTCTGTTTGGCATTCATCCCCTTAATGCTTTCCCTGAAATCGGCATAATCCTTGTTCACCCCTTTCGTTTCCAAAACTGGTTCGGCAAAACTGCCCCCGAAAGTCACCTTGTCGCCACGGTCAGCCACAAACGGTACGGCTACCCCATCGGCCGACAAAAGACGGAACATGGTTGTAGTATCGGGGATAATCTCATAGATAAACTTCCCGTCTTTGGGGAAGATGGTATCCAGTTTCGATTCCGGCTCGTCATAAACCACCAGAATATTCTCAAACGGGTAATCAGTCAGTTCTCCCTGTAAAATGAACTTGTCGCTTCCGCTGCATCCACACAAGCAAAACAAAGCGATAATCGTATATAATAGCTTATTCATACTTTCACCTCTTTTTTGCGAAAGTACAAAATTATTCAACGCTCTTATACCTTTATATATATTTTTCGTCTGAAAAGCCAATAGGCTATAAGCCCATTGAATAATACATAGAGCAAGCCATAAACCAACGATGCAAAACAGCCACCGGGAACGACCGAAACAACAAACGCGTATATCACGCTATGAATGCCGCAATACGAAAGGGTTATAGCCAACAAAGAGGCCAGCAAATAGATAAATAACGGATTGGAGCCGATAGCCTGAAAAGGAGTAATCCAGCTGCGGCATCCACGTACATCGATAATCCAAACAAGCAATGACAAAAACAAAGAGGCCGAACCACAAGCAACAAGCACAAAGGTAGGACTCCACACGGCCTTGTTTATCGGGCAACCGTACGAAAACAAGTAACCGGCAAACAACAATACAATCCCCATCACTGATAGGCGCGCCGTTTTCTCAGCCAAGGAATATTCTGTACGGATTATCTTACCGCAAACGTATCCCAACGCTACATGCGCGATACCAGGCAATGTGCTAAGCAATCCCTCCGGGTCGAATTTTACCGTGGTACCGTCGGGCAACCATTCGGTATACATGTGCGATGTTCCCCACAAACTACGGTCTATTACAGCTATGATATTGGCCTCGGATAAGTCGAATCCATTCCCTAACGCCAAGATGATGTAATAAAGCACCAATATTAGCGCACAGGTCACAAGCAATGTACGACAACGGCGAACTCCAATCACAAGCAATGCGCCCAGAAAATATGTAAGCGCCAAACGCTGCAATACGCCCAAGATTCGCACCTCAGACCACGGTACGAGGCTTACCTCCGGATCATAATTGACTATACGATTCAGCACCAGCCCATACAACGACATCAACACTCCAAGCAGAAAGAGAATTACTGTACGCTTCACCAACTTCAGAAAAAAAGGAGTCGTGAGCTGATTTCCGAACTTGTCAAACGAAAAGCTCATCGATACACCCATCACAAACATGAAAAAAGGAAATACCAAATCGGTAGGAGTAAGACCATTCCACGCGGCATGCCGAAGAGGCGCATACACATTCTTCCAATCGCCGGGATTATTAACTAAAACCATTCCAGCCATAGTGATTCCTCTCATCACATCCAAGGCAAGCAAACGTTTCGTTTGAATATTGTCGTTCATCATAGTAGCAATAACAAGTTTGCTCCAAAAGTACTAAATTTATTATCTTTTCCAATAAACGGTCATAAAAAAACTCCCCGTCTTGCAAGATTAGCAAAACGGGGAGCGTTT
>CAVBJM010000059.1:0-4954 GCA_963595925.1 bacterium | reverse complement strand
CGCTTTCTATGAAAACCTTGTGCAGGTGGAGTCGGATGCTGTAAATGAAATCTGACAAGGCTTTTATGGTGTGACGACTTCAGAACTTATAGGCAAGGCTATATTAGCCATGGCATTTCTTGATGCGGCAAGAAACGGACGATTTTTTGTGTAGGAACACCGTTTTCTTGCCGATAACGGCAAGAAAACGGCTATCTTTGTAGAAATATCATTTGTCTTGCGACTATAATGCTTACTCTTAAAAATAATGGCTATGGGAATATACGTTTTGCTGCTTGTTTTGAGTATATTGGGGCTAACGTTGTCCACACAACGACTCAAACATCTTCCAAAGAAAACTAGTGATATGTCTGCTAAAAAGAATGTTTCACGGAGGAGAAGCGTCGAAAGATATTACAATGGCAAAAGCGGTGGTAACGGTGGTGGGGTGATTACAGGAGAGGATATGATTGTAGAAGAAGATATGATTACGGAAGAAGATATGATTACGGAAGAGGAGATGATTGCGGAAGAGGAGATGATTGCGGAAGAGGATATGATTACAGAAGAGGATATGATTACAGAAGATTACTATTTCTATAGTGATGACGAGGAATGATTCTGTAGATAAACGAAAAAGAGGATTATGCATTAGCTTAATCCTCTTTTGTTTCTTGGTGATCCGCTTGGGGCTCGAACCCAAGACCCCAACATTAAAAGTGTTGTGCTCTACCAGCTGAGCTAGCGAATCATCGGTGCAATCGTATTTCGAATTGCGGTGCAAAGGTATGTCCTTTTTCGGATATGAACAAACTTTTTCGCCGAAAAATGTAAATTTTCCGCATACTCGGCAAGAACGGAGCGGAATCGGATGAAGAATGACTGACATCGGCTCCCCGTCTGTCAGTATATCGGAAAATACATGAAGAATCGTCAAAAGACGTTGAATCTTTGCGATACGCTCCTTTTTTGACTATATTTGGCAAACTATTTGCCGGTAGTTCGGCAAGCGATGTATAATATTTAAAAGAAGATAGAAAGATGATTGTTTATATCCTGTTTATTGGCGTTGCCATTTTGGGTTACATTGCACAGAACAATGTAAAGAGCAAGTTCGAGAAGTATTCCAGAATTCCCGTTGACAACGGGATGACCGGTCGTGAGATAGCCGAGAAGATGTTGCGCGACAACGGCATCTACGATGTAACCGTGACCAGCACCGACGGGATGCTGACCGACCACTATAATCCCGCAAACAAGACCGTAAACCTGAGTCGGGGTGTGTATGACGTATGCAGCGTATCGGCTGCTGCGGTAGCGGCTCACGAGTGTGGACATGCGGTGCAGCACGCACGGGCGTACGCTCCGCTACAGTTGCGTTCGGCGCTGGTACCGGTGGTGCAGTTTTCTTCATCAGTCATGTCGTGGGTGCTACTGGCCGGAATCTTGCTGATAAACAACTTCCCGCAGCTGCTGCTGATAGGCATCTGCCTGTTTGCCGTGACCACCCTGTTCAGTTTCATCACGCTGCCGGTAGAGATTGATGCCAGTCGGCGTGCGCTGGTATGGCTCAATGGTGCGGGCGTAACCAATGCGTTCAATCACCGTCAGGCGCAGGATGCGCTGAAGTCGGCCGCTTATACCTATGTAGTGGCAGCCTTGAGCTCGCTGGCTACGCTCATTTACTACGTCATGATATTTTTGGGCAGTCGCCGGGAGTGATTATGGGCTAAAATGATTAATTTTGCGTCCACAATTACAAAAGAATAAACTGTTTATTATGGCAACAAAACCAGGTATACCCAAAGGAACAAGAGATTTTTCGCCCGTAGAAATGGCGAAACGAAACTACATATTCGATACCATTCGCGAGGTGTTCTACCGCTACGGATTTCAGCAGATAGAAACGCCTGCCATGGAAAACCTGTCTACCCTGATGGGCAAGTACGGCGAGGAGGGCGACAAGCTGCTGTTCAAGATTCAGAACTCGGGCGACTACTTCTCCGGGTTGACCGACGAGGAGCTGCTGAGCCGCAACGCTGCCAAGTTGGCCGGCAAGTTCTGCGAGAAGGGACTGCGCTACGACCTCACGGTGCCCTTTGCACGCTACGTGGTGATGCACCGCGATGAGATTACGTTCCCATTCAAACGCTTTCAGATTCAGCCGGTATGGCGTGCTGACCGTCCGCAGAAGGGACGTTACCGCGAGTTCTACCAGTGCGATGCCGATGTAGTGGGAAGCGATTCGCTCCTGAACGAGGTGGAACTGGTACAGATGATTGACGCTGTGTTCGGCAAGTTCGGCGTGCGCGTCAGCATCAAGGTGAACAACCGCAAGATTCTCTCCGGCATAGCCGAAATCATCGGTGAAGCCGATAAGATAGTAGACATTACCGTAGCCATCGACAAGTTGGACAAGATAGGTCTGGACAACGTAAACGCCGAGTTGGCCTCGAAAGGCATTCCGCAGGAAGCCATCGACAAGTTGCAGCCTATCATCCTGCTGAGCGGCACGAACGCCGAGAAGCTGGAAACGCTGAAAACCGTGTTGGCCGCTTCGGAAACGGGTATGAAGGGTGTGGCCGAAAGCGAGTTTATCCTGAATACGCTGGCCGGACTGGGCATCCACTCGGAAGTGGAACTGGATCTTACCCTGGCGCGCGGACTGAACTATTACACGGGTGCCATCTTCGAAGTAAAGGCGCTGGATGTGCAGATAGGAAGCATCAGCGGTGGCGGACGTTATGACAACCTGACGGGCGTGTTCGGCATGAGCGGCGTGAGCGGTGTGGGCATCTCTTTCGGAGCCGACCGTATATACGATGTGCTGAATCAGTTGGATCTCTATCCCAAGGAAGCGGCTTTCGGAACGCAGGTGTTGTTTGTCAACTTTGGTCCGGCGGAAGCTGCCTACGTACTGCCTGTACTGGCTAAAGTACGCGCCGGAGGCATACGTGCTGAGATTTACCCCGACAGTGCGAAGATGAAGAAGCAGATGAGTTACGCCAACTCGAAAGCCATTCCGTTTGTTGCCATTGTGGGTGAAAACGAAATGAACGAGGGCAAGGTAACCCTGAAAGATATGACTACCGGCGAGCAGCGCATGGTTTCGGCCGATGAACTGATAGCCGCCGTAAAGGCATAACTCCCCTATTGGGCGAGAGCTTTTAGCCTCTTGTAGCAGAGAGGAATATGAGAAAACGTCTCTCCGATTGCTTCTGATGTAGCAAGCGGGGAGACGTTTTTTTGAGTTTATAGCCAACAGAGAGCCGGATGTTGGCAGAGCTTCTGGGGCGCGACGGCATCAGCCAGGCCGAATAGTTAAAGAATTCGCTTTTCTTCCGCCGCTATGATACCAAGGATAAGCCATAGCCCCCACGGCACTTATTCCAGTGCGGGGGCATCGTCTGCGCGGTTGTCTTTTCCGGCTATCTTGGGCGAGAACTGCTTCTTCGAGGTAACGCCCAGACTCTTTAGCATTTCGGCTTGACGGATGACGTTTCCGCGACCTTCCGAAAGCTGGCCGAGAGCGGTCTGGTAACTGTCGGATGCGGAGCGGAGCGTGTCGCCTATTTTCAGGAAGGTATCGGTGAATCCCACCAGCTTCTCGTAGAGGGCGGAGCCGCGGTTCACGATGTCCTGAATGTTCTTCTCTTGATATTCCCGTTTCCATAAGTCGAGAGCCAGCCTGAGGGCGGCTATCAGGTTGGTAGGGCTCATTAGTACTACCTTTTTGTTATAAGCGTAGTTCCAGAGGTTCGGTTCGTGTTGCAGGGCCAGCACGTAGGCCGGTTCGTTGGGGATGAACATCATCACAAAGTCGAGCGAAGACACGCTGTAGGCCGAGTAGTCTTTGGCGCTGAGTTCGTCAATGTGCGACTTGATGGAGGCGATATGCGCTTTCAGCAGACGTTCGCGCTCGTCCGGGTTTTCGCTGCCTACGTAGTTGGCATATGCGGTGAGCGAGACTTTCGAGTCGATAATCACTTGTCGGTTATCGGGATACTTTACGATGACATCGGGTTGCATCCGTTGTCCGTTCTCGTTGCGGAGCACCTCTCCGTTCTCGTCTTTCAGAAAGTCTTGTCGGAAGTATTCTTCGCCCTCGTGCAGTCCGGAGTTTTCCAAGATGGTTTCCAGAATCATTTCCCCCCAGTTGCCTTGCGTTTTGGCTTCTCCTTTCAGCGCGCGCGTCAGGTTGTTGGCGTCGGTGCTGATGCGCTGGTTCAGCTGCATCAGTTCTTTGATGCGGTCTTCCAGCGAAAAGCGTTCTTTCGACTCCTTGTCGTACACTTCCGATACCTGCCGCTTGAAAGCGTTGATGTCGTCGCCGAAAGGTTTCAGCAGTGCGCTGATGCTTTCGCTGCTCATCTTGTTGAAGTTTTCCGTCTTTTGCTGGAAGATTTTGTTGGCGATGTTTTCAAACTCCATGTTAAGCTGCTTGTGCAGTTGGGTAGTCTCTTCCGCTTGTCGGTCGAGTTTCTCTTGCATGGCGTTCTTTTCGGCGTGGAGTGTGGCCGCTTGCTTTTGCAGGGCTACGGTTTCAGCCCGCAGTTCGTCACGTTCGGCCTGTATCCGTTCGTATTCCGTGCGTTGAGCCTCTTTCTGTTGTGCGTGCTGCGCCCGTTCGGCTTCCAGCATTTTTTCTGCGAGAGCCTTTTCAGCCTCGGCTTGTACTTTCTGTGACTCGGCCTGCGCCTTGAGCGCGTTTACTTTCCTTCCGCTTGCCAGATAGCCGATGAGGCTTCCGGCTGCGATTCCTACTATCAGATATACGATTTCCATACTATTTGTTCTTTTGGAGTTTCTTTTCGGGTTGTTCGTTTTGTAAAGTTACTGTTTTTAGTGGAACGATACCGTTTCAGCCCGGATTTTTATGGAAGTTTCGAGGCGAAGTTATCGTGTCACAGTTGTGATACAACTATCACCGCAGTTGTGATACGCGTTTACTTCGGTCGAAGTAAGACAACTTTCC
>CAVBJM010000058.1:0-5616 GCA_963595925.1 bacterium | reverse complement strand
GCTTTAATGCTTCCAAATAATAATAGTCTGCATAGTTTAATGGTACATCTATTTCGCTATTGTGTGGAATGCTTCCTACACTATGCTTTAAAATGAAACGTCCGTTTTCACCAAGCTTGGCTGTATAGTTTGGAGTAGCGAGTGAATGCATGATATTGTCGGCGTACGTGATGTATGTTTCAGCGTTTTCAGAATCGTATTGGCTGATTTCATAGAGAGCAGAAGCTATTACAGCAGCTGATGATACGTCACGAGGCTCGTTCGGAATTTTCGGGGCATCCATATCCCAATATGGTATAAGGTCGGAAGCCATATGCTTATGGTTCTTCATAAACCGAAAAGTACGCAGAGCTTGTTCTAAATAGGCTTTATTCCCAGTTTCACGATAGCACATGGTGTATCCATAGATAGCCCATGCCTGTCCCCTGGACCAGGCGGATTCATCACTATATCCTTGTGCTGTTTGCCGGTGGCGCACCGTTCCGTTGTCAAGACTGTAATCTACCACGTGATAGCAACTGCCATCTGCTCGGAATTGCTCTTTCATTGTACGGTTTGCGTGCGATACGGCTACCTTATAATAGGTAGAGTCTCCGCTTAGTTTTGTAGCTTCGAACAATAGTTCCAAGTTCATCATATTGTCTATAATAACAGGACATTCCCATCCGCGCTTTGACTGCCAACTGTTTCCTGTCACATTCCAACTTTGGATTACTCCAGGCTTTTCACGGAAGCGAGTACACAGTGAGCGTGCAGCTTCTATCATAACGCCTTTGTATTGTTCTTTTTTGCTGATACGTAATCCGTTTCCATAGCTACAGTTTATAATGAATCCAATGTCGTGATGCCACGTTAGAGTTTTTGCACGCTCTAATGCATCAGTGTATTTGTGGGCAATGGGTAATAATTCAGCATTGCCTGTTAGTTCATATAGATACCAAACGCTTCCAGGGAAGAATCCACTGCGCCAATCGGCAAATCCGCAGTAATAAATATCGCCGTTTTTGTTTAGTGTAACTGGATTAAGACATTTTCCGCTGGCTTCAATAGTATCAATTTCTTGCCCAATCTGTGCTTCCGCGTTTTTTATGATTCGTGTTATCCATGCCTTCTGCTTGTTGGGATGTCTGCTTTTTCCATGTATTGTCTGTGTTGAAAGTATGAATGCCAGCAAGAGACATCCTCCAAAGACTGTAAGGTGAAAGGTTTTCATAATAATATATATTTATCGTTTCTCGTTTTGCAAAAGTATAGAAAGTAGATTCTGTAAACTTGTACTATCGTACGTAAAATGCGTTATATAATCCGTGTATGGCATTTGGAACAGTTGTGTAATAGCCTTTTCGAATAAAAATAAAGGCCGAAATGATTTGCTGAAAATCATTCCGGCCTTCTGTCTGTTTATGCTTTGCTCCCAGTTAGCTAACCTTAGCATATTGCTTCCGTTGTTTTCTGTCGCAAAAACGTTTGCATTGTGCACAGATGTCGTATCCCAGCATGACACCCAGTATGAAGTCTTCTTCTGGAGTTAACAAGTTGAGTGGTCGATTTACAATCATTCGAATGGCATTGATGCATTCCGGTCGTCCAAAAAAGACATTAATGTGTTCATTGTCTACTTCCTGAATGACATAAGTTATCTTTTGGCTTTTCAGTCGTTTTACAGCAAAGTCCTTTATCTTTTTGTTTGCAGTGTAAAGAACCATTTGTCGTACTCCTTTTTTTAGTTCATATATATGATTAAGAAAAACTTTCATGTCTACTGGGTTTACTTCGGAAGCTATCATGGAAGGTTAGTTGTTTAGGATAACATACTTTTGGAATATAATGTTGTGGATTAGTCCAAGTCGGCTTTTATCTGTTCCGCCCAAGAGCTAATGCGTTCGTCTGTTTTGTCACTTTCGTTTACATCATCAATTGCCAAACCTACAAATTGGTCATTGATTACAGAGATAGAAGAATCGTAGTTGTAGTCGCTGGCTGATACGCTTCCAATGAATTGACATCCAGAATCCTTCAAGTCTTCATAAAGCACCCCCATACCATCACAGAAAGTGTCGCAATACGATTCTGAATCACCACAACCAAAGAGGGCAATTGTCTTGTCGGCCAAATTCATTCCTTTTAATACTTTCACACCGTCATACCAATCGTCCTGGAGTTCGCCATCTCCCCAGGTGGAAGTACCCAATATTAGGATGTCATAACCATTGGCCAAATCGGCAGTTAGTTTGCTTACGTCATAAACATCGTCAGAAGCAATACCTAACGCTTCTGCTATCTTGTTGGCCACAGATTCGGTAGTTCCTGTGGTAGAACCATAAAAAACACCAATTTTTTTCATATTATTTTTGTTTAAAATTCATAGTGCAAAGTAAAGGTAAGGTAGAAGTTTTTGAAATACCTAAAAATAATGATTTTAAGTCCTATATGTTCTCTGATTTTGTATTTAAAATTTAGGCATTAAACTTTGATATTATAATCAAAACACGTAAGTTTGCGCAAAACTTGCTTTTAAGTTTCCTGTAAAAAGCTTTTGCGTTATTAAAAAGTAGTGATGCTTGTGTGAAAGGGATAACTGAATCACTTTACGATGACTGATAAATGATAGAGATAGATTATGAGAACATTACGTAAATTGTTTAACTGGTATTTTGGCTCAAAGGCTTTACCGTATTGGTGTGTTATTGTTTTTGATGTATTATTATGCTTCTTTGGTGCGCTATTAGTTCTTCTCTTGAGGCATTCTGCATTGGAGTTGCTTTCCCATTCAGCGCCTTTGTTTCATACGCTTTTAGCTTTTGCAGTAGCGAATTTGATAGGTTTTAGAGTGTTTCATACCTATTCTGGCATTTTGCGTTATTCGCAAATAGTGGATTTACTGCGTGTGATGTATGCTGGCGTTTTGTCTATGGTGTTGGCTTTATCCTTTAACTTTTGGGTCTGCATTTCGGGATGGGACGATGTGTTTTATCTATTGACAGGGCGGATGATAATTGTTATATATATAGGTACTACAGCGTTAGTCGGAGCATCACGCATATTGGTAAAGTCGGTATTCGATGATGCTTTAGTTGGGAAGTCAGCTCAGCGGGTTTTAATTTATGGAACCCATGCGGGGGCTATTTCGATAACTAACGATGTGCGTACTACAAAGCCTGTTAAATTTCTGGTAGTTGGCTATATTGGTGATAGTAAAGAACATTACTCGGAGCGCTTGATGGGAAAACATATTTATTCCACTCGTGAGGATTTACCTGAGATTATTCGTAAAAGGAATATTCAGGCAGTATTGGTCAGCCCGATGAAAAACGAGGTTTTCATGAAGAATCCCAAGTTTCAGGATTTGTTGATAGATGCCGGAGTTAAGATTTATATTGCACAGAATGCCGAAGAGTGGAATAAACTTCAGGACGTAAAAGCGAAAGTGCAGTTGCGTGAAGTGAAAATTGAAGATTTGCTTCCGCGTGATGAAATACAGGTTGATATGGTGAGTGTGGGTGCTTTGCTTAGTGGTAAAAAAGTTCTGATAACTGGTGCTGCCGGTTCGATAGGCTCTGAGATGGTTCGTCAGATTGCAGTTTATAAGCCAGCCGAAATGATGCTGATAGATCAGGCCGAGACACCAGAACACGACATCCGTCTGATGATGAAAAATGATTATCCAGAGATATTGGCGCATACAGTTGTTACTTCAATCTGTAAGGAAGATCGTATGGAAGAAATATTTCGGAGTTTTCGTCCTGACTATGTATTTCATGCAGCTGCTTATAAGCATGTGCCGATGATGGAGGATAATCCAAGCGAAAGCGTACAGAATAATGTTATAGGGACGAAGGTCATTGCCGATTTGAGTGTGAAGTATGACGTGAAGAAATTTGTAATGATTTCCACCGATAAAGCTGTTAATCCAACCAATGTGATGGGATGTTCGAAGCGCATCTGTGAGATTTATGTGCAAAGTTTAGATAAAGCCATCAAAGATGGAAAGATACAGGGAGTAACTCAGTTTGTCACGACTCGTTTTGGTAACGTTTTGGGCTCAAATGGGTCGGTGATACCATTGTTCCGTAAGCAGCTGGCTGCAGGAGGACCGCTCACAGTGACTCATCCCAAGATAATACGGTATTTTATGTTGATACCGGAAGCTTGTAAGTTAGTTCTTGAAGCGGGAACACATGGTAAAGGTGGCGAAATATTTGTATTCGATATGGGAGAACCGGTACGTATTGCTGATTTGGCCCGGCGTATGATAAAGTTGAGTGGAGTACAGAATGTAGATATTAAGTATACGGGACTCCGAGAAGGGGAAAAACTTTATGAAGAAGTTTTAAGCGAAAATGAAAATACCTTGCCTTCTTTTCATAAGAAGATTCGCATTGCGATGGTTCGTAATTATGAATACGAAGATGCATTGCGTGAAATAGAAGAACTTCGTGATGTTGCCGCTCAATACAACGATATGGAAACTGTCCGTAAGATGAAAGAAATAGTGCCAGAATATATTAGTAAGCATTCCAGATACGAAGTATTGGATAAACAGGTTGTGGAAGCTTAAGTATTCTGCTTCAAGTATTAGTGGTAATATGAAAGAACCGCCGTTTTGTGATTATTGCAGGACGGCGGCTCTTTTCAGTGAGCCATATGGATGTTTTCGGGAATTGTCCCATCCATAGAGTGCCCCTTTTCTTGACGTAAATGTGAGGGCGTAAAATAGCTCTTTAGTCCATCAAATACAGATACTTTTCAAGAGGTATGCCGCGGATTTTGTCCTCCTGTTTGGTGCAGAGAACAATCAACTGTGCAACCACGGTCATGGCTTTTTGGCAACTTGCCTCCAGCGACTTTCCTTTTAGCAGATTGCCATAGAGCACAGATGAGAATATGTCTCCCGTGCCTGGGAAACGCACGGGGATTTCCTCGTAAGGCAAGGTGAAATATTCTTGCGAGGCAGCGTTGTAGCCTACTACGGCTTTTTTGCCTTTTATTGTCATGCTCGTCACAATGGCTGACTGCGTTCCAATTTTTCTCAGTTTGTCTACAATGGCATAGGCTTCCGTTTGGGTTGTGCCGCTAGTGGAGTAGGGGGTGTCAGTGAGGTAGCAGGCTTCGGTGTAGTTTGGTACTACTAGATGAGCCTTGCTTACCAATCGACGCATGCTCTGTACTGTTGATGGATTAACCCCGTTATAGAGTTTCCCCTCATCACCCATGATGGGATCCACGAAGATAAATGTACCTTCCTGCGATTTCTCCGCACAGTAGTCGGCAACTATCTCAGCTTGAGCGTCGGATGCGATGAATCCGGTGGCTATGGCACGGAAACTGAATCCCAACTTCTTCCATACAGGGAAGACGCCTTTCATGTATTCAGTTGTGTCAAGAATATTAAAACTTCCATATTCTAGATTATTTGATACGATGGCTGTTGGCAGATTGAATGTAGGTATGCCGAGGTATGAAAGTATGGGCATCATTGCAACCGTGGCAACGTTTCCATAGCCGCACATATCGTTTACGAGGAGAATCTTATTGTCGTTCATAATGAAGTTGAAATATTTGCAGTGCAAAATTAGCGTGTTGTGTCTGTATGTTGTCTGCTTAAACTTTAAAGAG
>CAVBJM010000057.1:0-5961 GCA_963595925.1 bacterium | reverse complement strand
GGTCCTCGCGCTAAAGTAAAATGCTATGGTGCAGACGATGTTCGTGAAGGTGTAGCTATCATGTGGCACGAAAACGTAGACGTTTCCATCACTGGTAACTCTACTAACCCGACTCGTTTCCAGCATCCGGTAGCCGGAACTTACAAGAAAGAACGTGTATTGGCTGGTAAGCCATATTTCTCTGTAGCTTCTGGTGGTGGAACAGGACGTACTTTGCACCCGGATAACATGGCTGCTGGTCCTGCTTCTTACGGTATGACCGACACTATGGGTCGTATGCACTCAGACGCTCAGTTTGCCGGTTCTTCTTCAGTTCCTGCACACGTAGAAATGATGGGATTCCTCGGTATCGGTAACAACCCGATGGTAGGATGTACCGTAGCTTGCGCCGTAAACGTAGCATTGGCTTTGAATAAGTAATCAGTCTTTATTGATTATAAACTAAAACTCCCGTACGGATTCCTTTGGGGACTGTACGGGAGTTTCTTTATGCTGTAAATCGGTGGCGTAGCGCAGGGGGATGGCTTATGTACGTAATCCAGAAAAATAAAAAAAGGATACTCCCCGAAGGGAATATCCTTTTAAATCTTTATGATGGACTTTGTTTATGCTTCAGCAGCCGGAACTACAGAAACATAGCTTCTGTCTTCACGACCTCTCTTGAAACATACAGTTCCGTCTACCAATGCGTAAAGAGTATGGTCAGAACCCATACCTACGTTTTCGCCTGGGTTGTGAACTGTTCCTCTTTGACGAACGATGATGTTACCAGCCTTGCAAGCTGAACCACCGAATATCTTTACGCCTAATCTCTTGCTTGCTGACTCACGGCCGTTCTTAGAACTACCTACACCTTTTTTATGTGCCATTTCTTTTTACGTTTTTAATGATTAAGCAATAACTTGTTTAATAGTCAATTCAGTAAACTGCTGGCGATGACCATTCAGTTTCTTGTAACCTTTTCTTCTCTTTTTGTGGAATACCAAAACCTTATCACCCTTTACCAAGTGCGATACTACTTCGCATACCACTTTTGCGCCTTCTACAGTAGGAGCGCCTACAGTTACGGTTCCGTTGTTGTCTACCAACAAGACTTTGTCAAATTCAACAGTTGCGCCGTTTTCTGCATTCTGAATGTGCTGAACGAACAATTTCTTGCCTTCTTCGGCTTTGAACTGCTGACCGTTAATTTCTACAATTACGTACATTTTATTAATATTAAACGGGTTTACTCCGTCAGGTGAACCGGCCTCTTCCAGTTGCTTTTTTACCTAAACGGACTCAAATCGGCTGCAAATGTACGGGTTTTAATCCATATACACAATAGATTACGCTATTTATTCGATTAAAAAATTTAAATCGGGCGAAATGGCTACGTGTGGATAAGGGAGGAATTCCTCTTGGGTAGTCATTCCGTGCAGAATGGCAGCAAAGTCAACTTTTGCTTTGGCTGCTGTTTCGGCATCTACCAAGCTGTCTCCTAAATAGAGTACGGATTCTTTTTCTACACCCAGACGTTGGATGGCCAATAGTAATCCTTGTGGAGAAGGCTTTGCCTCGGTTACGTCTTCTCCACCGATGATGATATCCAGCACTCCCGGGATGTGGCGATTCAGCAGGTCGTTGATGCGGAAGCGGTATTTGGTGGAAATAATTCCCACATTAGCTCCCTGCTCTTTCAGTTGGGTGAGGACGTTTGCCGTTTCAGGGAATAGGAATGTATTGTCGGTCATGTAGATATCGGCTTCCTTTCCGTATTCCGCTTTGTAGGAGAGGCATACGTTTAAGTCCTTTTCGTCTGTAAGGATTGAAAAAGACTCTTCGAGTGTTTTCCCGATAGTACGTTTTATTTCGTAGTCGGTTACACAGGAAAAACCGTGGCGGTTCAGTACGCTGCGGAAGCACTTTACGATGCCTCGTGAAGAGTCGGCCAGTGTGTAGTCGAAGTCGAATAGGTAAGTGGTATAGTTCATACGCTGAAAGTAATGCTCGTTTTTGGTTACTCCATGGGACGGTAATTTTTAGCCAGTCCGCCCTCGCTGGTTTCCTTGTAGAGGGAGGGGATATCGTGACCGGTTTGTTTCATGACCTCTATGACGCGGTCGAACGAAACGCGGTGATGTCCGTCGGTAAAGGCCGAATATATGTTGGCGTCGAGGGCACGGGCGGCAGCATAGGCGTTGCGTTCGATGCAGGGAATCTGTACAAGTCCGCATACGGGGTCGCAAGTCATACCCAAGTGATGTTCCAGTCCCATTTCGGCTGCGTATTCTATTTGTGCAGGGCTTCCGCCAAAGAGTTGGCTTGCCGCAGCCGAGGCCATTGAGCAGGCTACGCCCACTTCGGCTTGGCATCCAGCTTCGGCTCCCGAGATGGAGGCGTTGTGTTTTACAATGTTTCCCACGAGACCGGCCGTTGCCAAGGCCCGGAGGATACGCGCGTCGCTGAATTCCCGACTTCGTTGCAAGTGATACAGAACGGCCGGAACTACACCGCAGGCACCGCATGTAGGAGCTGTGACAATCTTTCCACCAGAAGCGTTTTCCTCGCTTACTGCCAATGCGTATGCGAAAACCAATCCACGACTGCGCAATGAGTCTTTAAATCCTTTGGCTTTGATGTAGTAAGCCGATGCTTTTCGGCGCAAGTTTAACGGTCCGGGCAAGGCTCCTTCTGCGTCCAGTCCCCGATGGATGGCTGTTTTCATGGTGTTCCACACTTCTTGCAGATAATCCCAAATCTCCTTTCCTTCGCATTGTTCTACGTATTCCCAGTAGTTGCGTCCCGTATGTTCGCACCAATACAGTATTTGGCTCATGGTGTTCATGTCGTAGATGTCGGGTGTTGCTCCTTTGTCGTGTCCTTCTTCGGCCAATGCGCCTCCACCTACGCTGAATACGGTCCATTCTTCCGTGAGACGCTTGTCTTTGTCGAATGCCTTAAAAGTCATTCCGTTGGGGTGGAATGGGAAGAATACATGTGGTTTCCAAATTATTTCTACGGGGGCGTGTGGCTGCAGCGTGTCTTGTATGGCAACGTCTGTCATGTGGCCTTTTCCTGTGGCGGCCAAACTTCCGTAGAGTGTTACTTCGAACGAAGCGGCTTCGGGATGGCGAGCCAAAAATTGTTCGGCGGCTTTCCGAGGTCCCATGGTATGGCTGCTTGACGGGCCTGTACCGATGCGGTAGAGTTCCTTTATTGATTTCATATCTTTTGTTTCTTATTTTAAATCTACTACTGTGATTCCTGCTCCTCCAAACTGAACGTGCTCATCCTGATAATGAGTGACACCGGGCACTGTGCCCAGGTACTGCCGGATGAGTGTTCGAAGTATGCCCGTTCCTGTTCCGTGAAGGATGCGGACACGGCTCATCCCTACCAATATGGCGTCATCAATGAAATAGGTGACGGCTTGTATTGCTTCATCGCCTCGCATGCCGCGCACGTCGATGTCTTGCTTAAAGTTGAGTTTCTTTTCGTAGACACTGTCTTGTGTGGCGGTGCTTACAAAGGTGGTTTTTGCCGATAGGGGTTGCTGCTTGGGTGGTTCAGCGTGTTCCAGACGGTCGGTTTTTACGTTTGTTTTCATCAGACCGAACATGACGACTGAGTTCTTTTCGTTTGTTTCGATGACTTGTCCTACGCTGCTTTGCCCTTTGATGCGAACATAGTCGGATGGCTGTATGACCGTGGGCTTGGGTGCTTTGGGCGTGTTGGGTTCGGCAGGTTTCTTCTTCTTGTCTTTCTTTCGTTCCTGCTTTTCGCGCAGCTTTTCCATTTTGCGTGCTATCTTTTCCTCAATAGCCGCTTGGTCGGCCGCTTCGACTTGTTTGCGGAAGTCGCCCAGCTCTTGGCGGGCTTGTTTGGTGCGTTCCTTCTCGGCCTGAGCTTCCTTTATCTCGCGTATGGTGTTTTCTATTTTTGCATTCGATTCCTGTAAAAGATGCTCGGCGTCTTCCTTGGCTTTTTTCAGGATTTCTTTCCGACTGCGTGTCAGCTCTTCGATTTCTTTCTCGTAGCGCGCGATGGTTTCTTCCATAACCTTTTCTCGCTTGCGTATATTCTGACGTTTGGTTTCCCAATAGCGTTTGTCGCGTACGATGTCTTGCAGATATTTGTCGCTTTGTATGTATTCGCTTCCTACAATATCTGAGGCGTCGGCTATAACGTCTTCGGGGAGTCCTATCTTACGGGCTATTTCTACGGCGAACGAACTTCCTGGATTTCCTATTTGCAGTTGGAACAAGGCTCGCATCTCGTGACGGTCGTATAGCATAGCTCCGTTTATCACCCCTTCGTGGCTTTCGGCAAAGTGCTTCAGATTTTGGTAGTGGGTGGTTATTACTCCGAAAGTGCCTCGTTGGTTAAATCGTTTCAGGACGGCTTCGGCGATAGCGCCGCCTATTTGTGGTTCCGTTCCTCCGCCGAATTCATCGATTAGTATCAAGCTCTGCTGGTTGCATCCTTTCATCATGTTCTTCATGTTGGTAAGGTGCGATGAGTAGGTACTAAGGTCGTCTTCGATGCTCTGTTCATCGCCGATGTCGATGAATATGCTTCCGAAAATTCCTGCGCGACTGCGTTCGTTCATCGGAACCAGCAGTCCGCATTGCAGCATATACTGAAGCAATCCCGTGGTCTTCAGGCAGACTGACTTTCCGCCGGCGTTTGGCCCGGAGATAAGCAAGATGCGTTCTTCTCGGGTTAGTTTGATTTCAAGCGGTATCACCTTTTTCCCGTGCTTGGCCAGTGATATTTGCAACAACGGGTGGATAGCGTCGAACCAGTCAATAATTTGAGCGCGCTCCAAGGCCGGTTTTACGGCTTTCATCTCGATGCCCAATAGGGCTTTGGCGCGGATGAAGTCTATTTTCGCAAGGAATATGTAAGACGATAGGATGGCAGGAACTTGCGGACGTATTACCGTTGCAAAGTCGGTTAGTATACGGATGATTTCACGCCGTTCTTCTCCCTCCAGTTCGCGTATGCGGTTGTTTGCTTCTACGACTTCGGCCGGCTCAATGAATACCGTTTTTCCGGTGGCCGACTCGTCGTGTATGATACCTCGAATCTTTCGCTTCATGCCGGGGGCTACCGGGATAACCAGACGCCCGTCGCGCATGGTAGGTGTCACGTCCTTGTCTACGTATCCTTCGGCCTGAGCCGAGCGTAAAATGCTGTTTAAGCTTCGTGAGATGCTGCCGGTAGTGGTCGATAGTTCACGCCGGATGCGTAGCAGTTCGGGCGAAGCGTTGTCTTTCATCTTACCGAACTTGTCCAACATGGCGTCAATGCGCGAGATTATTTGCGGAAAGACGATGATGTCGCCGGCCAATTCGTAAAGGTTGGGGTAGGGTGAATGTGTTTCTTCCCCCTCTTCTTCATCGGTCTGCCGTAAGAAATACACGATGTCTCTGATGGTGCCCAGCGAGCGATGTAAGTCGAACAATTCCTGCTCGTCCATGTAAGTTCCGTCTATGCGTATGCGCTTCAGTGATGGGCGTACATCGAAGAAGTTCTGGCTTGGAAAGTCATCGGCTTCCTGCAGTACGCGCGTGAACTCTACCACTTGCTCCAGCCGGCGTCCGACCTCGTCAAAGTTGGCCGAGAATGTAGTCTCGTCCACTTCTTCCATACCAAGGGTGCTCAAGCACTTTTCTTTCAACAGTTTTCGTATTTGGTCGAATGCTATCTTTGTCTCGAAGTTCTGCGGGTACACCATGAGGTTTCTTCTTTAGGGTATTTAAAACCTTACAAAGGTACGATATCGAAAAAAAATAATCAAAAATCCGACTATATATTTGCAGGAATGGAAATAATGCGTACCTTTGCATCGCTTTCAAAGGAAAGCATGCTTGATAAATTTTATTGGAGAGGTGGCAGAGTGGTCGATTGCGGCGGTCTTGAAAACCGTTGAAGGTAACACTTCCCGGGGTTCGAATCCCTGTCTCTCCGCCAAAA
>CAVBJM010000056.1:0-6581 GCA_963595925.1 bacterium | reverse complement strand
CTCCGCAAAGCAACTATGGCATGAAGGGGCAACTAGCCCTGTTTCTCAACCCCATCATGCACCTTACTTCCACACAGTTCGAGCTATGCAAGCGCAACTTCGATGACCTGCAAATCCGAATATTACAAACCGAACATAAGTTCTACAACGACATGATGCAGAACAAGGTACAGGCAATGATTATCGACTTTTTCGATTTTCATGCCACACTGTACGAGGAGACGGATGTATCCACCCAATATGCCACGCTGATGAACCGTTTCCTCTCGCTACTCGAAAGCGGCGAATACCGCAGTCACCGCGAAGTGACATGGTATGCCGACAAACTCTGTGTCACCTCGAAGTATCTCTCAGAAGTGTCGAAGGCGGTAAGTGGCTATGCCGCCAATTTCTGGATAAACCGCTACACCGCACTAGACATCTCCCGACTACTGCGCGACAAGACGTTGTCGTTTGTGCAAATCTCCGACATGTTCAACTTCTCCTCGCCAGCTTATTTCAGCCGTTACGTCTTGCACAACCTTGGTGTGAACCCGACAGAATACAGAAATTAAGATTGCTATGATGCTGTAGCAGAAGAATCAGATTCCGCATCATCAAAGTCTACCCTACACCCATCCCCATTTAACATTCACTGTCAAACCGTTACAACCGCATCCGCTTACATTAAAAGCGACATGCATCCGTAACTCCGGTGTTCGTCTGCCACCTTTTCACATCGAAACAACGAAAAAAACATCCGTTTATAGGGGAAAACTCAAAAAAACAGATTATATTGCCACCGCAAAAGCAAACAAAATCTTTGATTTAATGCCATGAAAAAGAAAATACAAATAGAATACACACTAAGACCTGCTTCAAGTGCCATCCTTTGGGGAGCTATCAGCACCCCATCGGGACTACAGCGATGGTTTGCCGATGATGTTATCCGAAAAGACAAGACGTTCACCTTCCGATGGGGAAAAACCGAGACACGCGAAGCCGAACTGACAAATTCTAGAACAGACTCCTACATGCGCTTCCATTGGACTGATGACGAACCACGCACCTTTTTCGAAATCAAGATACATCGCAACGAACTCACCAACGACCACTCTATAGAAGTGACCGACTTTGCCGATGAGGGCGAAGAAGACGACCTGAAAAACCTTTGGGATTCGCAAATAGAAGACTTGCGGCGCTTGTGTGGCGTATAACAGATACTCAATCTTTAAAAATATACAATAGCTGACCTCGTTGTCCGTTTTTTATGTTAATTTTGCACGCTGACAAAGATAACTAAAGGCATGCTACGCATAAAAAAGCTCGACATATTTGTCCTCAAGAGTTTCTTGACGCTCTTTTCTGGCACATTCTTTATCTGCCTTTTCATCTTCATGATGCAGTTTTTGTGGCGTTATGTAGACGAACTGGTCGGCAAAGGGCTGGAAGTTGGCGTTTTAGCGCAATTCTTCTTCTACTCGGGGTTGACCCTTATCCCCGCATCGTTGCCACTTGCCATCCTGCTTGCCGCACTTATGACGTTCGGAAACTTCGGAGAACGCTACGAGCTACTGTCGATGAAAGCCGCAGGAATCCCCCTGCTACGCATCATGCGGCCTGCGGTTTTTTTTTGTTTCCTATTGGCGGCAACCTCATTGTACTTCCAAAACGTCATCGGCCCCAAGGCGCAAAAGCAACTTTGGACACTGCTCGTGTCTATGAAACAGAAGTCGCCTGAATTGGACATTCCCGAAGGAGTATTCTATAGCGACATTGATGGATATAACATCTACGTAAAGCAGAAAGACCGTGAGACGGGATTGCTGAAAGACATTCTGATATATAATTTCTCCGACGGATTTGAAAACGCCCACATCCTGTGGGGAGCTGAAGGCAAACTGGAAATGACAGCCGACAAGCAACACTTGTTTCTGCACCTGTACAACGGCGAACAGTTTGAGAACTTGCGTTCGCAAAGCTCCATCGCATCAGAGAATGTCCCCTACCGCAGAGAAACATTCAAGGAAAAGCATACACTCATCAAGTTCAATTCCGACTTCAATATGGTAGACGGCAGCTTTCTGGATCGACGCTCAGACATCAAGAACATGGTGGAGATTTCGCACGCCATCGACTCCCTTACCCTGTTTGTAGACAGCGTAGGACGTGCAATGTATAAAGAAACCATGGCCACCACCTATCAGAAACCGGCAATCAGCGCTTCCGACTCCATTCGTTTGGTTAAAGAACACATTTCCGTAATCAATACCGACAGTATTTATCAGTCCATGAGTTCGGCCGATAAACTACACGCCTTGAGTAACGCCAGCGCACGTATGTCATCGCTCAGCTCGGAATGGAGTATGAAGAGCTATATCACCAAAGATACCGATGACGACATACGCACACACCTTTCGGACTGGCACAAGAAGATTACCGTTTCGCTGGCTTGCCTGATATTCTTCTTCATCGGAGCCCCCTTGGGAGCCATTATCCGAAAAGGAGGGTTAGGTATGCCCGTAGTCATTTCGGTTCTGATATTCGTAATCTACTACATCATCGACTCTGGAGCCGTTCGAGTAGGAAAGAGTGGCGAAATGAATCCTGCATTGGGCACATGGGTCAGCTCCATTGTATTGGCTCCAGTCGGAGCGTTCTTTACCTACAAGTCGAACAAAGACTCGGCGGTATTCAACATCGATGCGTATAGAGCTTTCTTCCGCAAGCTACTCGGTCTGCGCGAATCACGCCACCTGTTCATGAAAGAAGTGATTATCGATACGCCCGACTACGCTTCCGACGCCCATACATTGGAACAGATTTCGGAAGCATGTACCGACTACCTAAGTACACACAGTCTGCATCGTCTGCCTAACTACATCAAACTGTTTACGAGCAACGAACCCGACAATCATATCGCCGAGATAAGCCATAGGTTGGAGTCTGTGATAGAAAACCTGTCGAACTCGAAAGACGCTGTCATCATCGACCGCTTAAGTCGCTACCCATTCCTTTCGGAACGGGCGCATAAAAACATATCAGACAAGCGCTGGATAAACCTACTGATAGGCATCATCCTTCCTGCAGGCATCATTATCTATCTGCGCATCTGTCGCTATCGCCGTAGACTAGAGAAAGACCTCAACCTGATTCCGGCTACCAACGCCGAAATCATTAAGCAAATAAATAAGAAACAATTAGACATCATAGATTAATCATATTATGGACAAGATCAAACTGAACACCGTAGAAGAAGCCCTTGAAGATTTCCGGAAAGGAGAATTTGTCATCGTAGTAGACGACGAAGACCGCGAGAATGAAGGCGACTTGATTATTGCCGCCGAGCTTATCACTCCCGAAAAAGTAAACTTCATGCTGAAGCACGCACGCGGAGTATTATGCGCCCCCATTACCTTGTCAAGATGCAAGGAGCTTGATCTGCCCTATCAAGTATCAAACAATACTTCGATGCTGGGCACGCCCTTTACCGTAACTGTAGACAAATTGGAAGGTTGCACCACCGGAGTATCAGCTGCCGACCGCGCCGCAACCATACGCGCCCTGGCTGACCCCGCGTCAACCCCCGAAACATTCGGACGCCCAGGACACATCAACCCACTATACGCACAAGACAAGGGAGTGCTTCGCCGCGCCGGACATACAGAAGCTGCTGTAGATTTGGCCAAACTGGCAGGACTCTACCCCGCCGCCGCCCTCATGGAGGTAATGAATGAAGACGGAACCATGGCACGACTGCCCGAGCTATACAAAATGGCCCAAGAATATGGATTAAAACTCATTTCGATTGCTGAACTGATAGCCTATCGTCTGAAACAAGAGTCACTGGTAGAAAAGGGAGTGGAAGTAGACATGCCTACCGAATACGGACACTTCCGACTGATTCCTTTCCGCCAAAAGAGCAACGGACTGGAACACGTGGCACTGATTAAAGGCGAATTCAAACCCGACGAACCTGTATTGGTTCGGGTGCATTCATCATGCGCTACCGGAGATATCTTCGGATCTTATCGTTGCGACTGCGGAGAACAGCTTCACAAGTCGATGCAGATGATAGAAGAAGCCGGCAAAGGAGCTATCGTTTACCTGATTCAGGAAGGACGCGGCATTGGACTGATGGACAAGATGAGAGCCTATAAGCTTCAGGAAGAAGGCATGGATACCGTAGACGCCAACATCTGTCTGGGACACCAAGCCGACGAACGCGATTACGGCGTAGGCGCACAGATTCTGCACGAAATAGGCGTACAGAAAATGAAGTTACTCACCAACAATCCCGTGAAACGTGTGGGGCTGGAAGCTTACGGACTGGAGATTTCCGAAATCGTCCCCATCGAAACCACACCAAACCCCTATAACGAGCGTTACCTGCTTACAAAGAAGGTACGCATGGGACACACATTGCATCTATAACCTCTAAACACAACATTATGGAAGAAACAAGGAACTTAACAGGCAATTACGCCGCAAAGGCCGCACAGTCGTCTTTGCTTCGCAGCGTATATGTATGGATGGCTTTGGCATTGGTCATCACCGGACTGGTAGCCTTATACGTATCCCGTTCTTATCAGCTACTGTCGTTCATCGTAGAAAACAAAGCCGCCTTTTGGGTGCTTCTGATTGCTGAGCTTGCCATCGTATGGTCGCTATCCGCACGCATACAGAAGATAGCCTTTTCTACGGCTACTATTATGTTTATCATCTACTCCATTCTGAACGGAGCTTTGTTTTCCGTGCTGTTTCTGATTTACACGGCCAGTTCCATCGCCTCCACGTTCTTCATTACGGCCGGCACCTTCGGAGTCATGGCTGTCTACGGATATGTAACAAAAACCGACCTAACCCGCATCGGAAACATCTGCCTCATGGCAATAATCGGGCTAATCATCGCCAGCTTGGTGAATGTATTTTGGCAGAATTCCATGATGGAACTTATCGTTTCGGGAGCCGGGGTACTGATTTTCGTTGGGCTTACGGCGTATGATTCGCAGAAGATAAAACGACTGCTCAGCGCCGATGGCATCGAAGTGAATGACGAAACGCAAAAAATTGCCCTACTCGGAGCGTTGTCGTTATATCTCGACTTCATCAACCTGTTCCTATATCTGCTCCGCTTCTTGGGCGACAGAAAATAAACTTGTACAAACATTAAAAACAAACATACACTATTATGAACCAACTTTCAGATCGTTTGAATAGCCTGTCGCCTTCGGCTACATTGGCTATGTCGCAAAAGAGCGGCGAATTAAAAGCACAGGGCGTAGACGTTATCAACTTGAGCGTGGGTGAACCCGACTTCAATACCCCCGACCACATTAAGGAAGCCGCAAAGAAAGCCATCGATGAGAACTTCTCGCGTTATTCTCCCGTAGCCGGATATCCGGCATTGCGCAACGCTATCGTAGAGAAGCTGAAGAAAGAAAACGGTTTGGAATATACTGCGGCACAGATAAGCTGCGCAAACGGCGCCAAGCAATCGGTTTGCAACACCATCATGAGCCTTGTAAACAAAGGCGATGAGGTTATCGTTCCGGCTCCCTACTGGGTAAGCTACCCCGAAATGGTCAAGCTGGCCGAAGGTACTCCCGTTATCGTACGCGCAGGCATCGAACAGGACTTTAAGATTACTCCGGCACAACTGGAAGCTGCCATCACCCCGAAAACCCGTGTGCTCATCCTCTGCTCGCCTTCGAACCCTACCGGTTCGGTGTACAGTCAAGAAGAACTGGCCGGACTGGCTGCCGTTCTGGCCAAACACGAACGCGTTATCGTGATAGCCGATGAGATTTACGAACACATCAACTACATCGGAAAGCACCAGAGCATCGCACAGTTCGCCGAAATCAAAGACCGCGTGGTTATCGTAAACGGTGTATCGAAAGCATACGCCATGACCGGATGGCGCATCGGCTTCATCGCCGGTCCCGAATGGATTGTAAAAGGCGTAAACAAACTGCAGGGACAGTACACGTCTGGTCCTTGCTCCGTATCCCAAAAAGCAGCCGAAGCCGCTTATACCGGCACACAGGCTCCCGTGGAAGAAATGCGCAAGGCGTTCGAACGTAGACGCGACCTGATTGTGAAATTGGCCAAGGAGATTCCGGGATTTGAAGTCAACTTCCCTCAAGGCGCTTTCTACCTGTTCCCGAAATGCGATTCGTTCTACGGAAAGAAAGACGGCGACCGCGTGATAAACAACGCCGACGAGTTGGCTATGTATCTGCTGGAAGTAGGCCACGTGGCTTGCGTAGGCGGAACATCGTTCGGAAGCCCCGAGTGCATCCGCATGAGCTACGCCACATCCGATGAAAACATCGTAGAGGCTATGCGCCGCATTAAAGAGACATTGGCACGCCTGAAATAAGGAAACACCAAGTGTTAGAACACGCAGGCCGGAGAGAAACGAAACGTTCTTCTCCGGCCTTGTTGTTTCATACCCCGAGACTTTACGGCTCGCCCGGGAAGCAGAGTTTGGACAATAAAAAAAGTCTCCCGTAAAAGGAGACTTCGTTTATGCCTAAGAGGCAGGGTGACTAGTGGGACTCGAACCCACGACATTCAGAACCACAATCTGACGCTCT
>CAVBJM010000055.1:0-8035 GCA_963595925.1 bacterium | reverse complement strand
GACTTGCACATTTCGCTATAAGCGTAGGCAGCAAAGAGCAGGTGCTTGCGCTCACAGAACGCCTGCGCAACGATGGCTACACCATTCTCAGCGAACCGCGCACCACTGGCGATGGGTATTTTGAGTCTGCTGTGACCGACCCTGAAGGAAATACCGTTGAGATAACGGTTTGATAATTGTAATATGTTTACATCGGAGGAGTCTGTTGGATTGATGTTAGCATCCACGTCCTCTGATGTTTTGACATATGTCACACAATCGACGCACCTATATTCTTGCACAAATGAACCTAATTTCTTACATCATTGAATACAGTAAACCGCAATGCATACGCAATCAGAAGCGCATAAGAATGGAGCCTGTAGTAGCTGGAGAGTCGCCCGCTATCTGCACCGCAACAATACCCCTAACAGACTGAGGCAGGGCAATGTAGGCTGTCTGCATACCGGCGGTGACCACGGCAGAATGGAGCAACTGCCCGGTGATGCTATATACTTTCACCTGTGCATCGGAACTGAGCGGACGCACGAAGTCTGTATGGAATGACTTGTTGCCAAGGAGTCGGGTTACTAGCAAAGCCATGCCGACGAGCAAGAGTGTATATTTCGAGCAAGCCAACGGCAACTAGCGCAGAAATGACAGGGCAAAGCAGAAGAGGTCATGTCACCCATCCTTGGATGGGAATGCAAGTGGAGTATAGATTAGACAAGGTGATAGCCTGTGCCCCTTATGAAGAAATGTCCGATGACATCCGTATAGGCAAAGACGTGAACAAGAAATAATGTTCTCCCCGTTTATATAACAGAGTTGGTAAAGTATCCTAGAATAGTTGCCCAATTGAAGATGTCTAGTTGGTCATATGCCCACCCGCATTGGACAACAGTTTTTCTAAATATAGGCAGCATACGATTAAGGTTGCCGTACTGAATCATAAAATTCCAGAATGGTTCAAACTTTTTCCACCCTCCCATATAGAACAGATGAGCCAACTGCTGTTTTAAGTTGTCGTGACCAAAACTTGACTTGAAGACATTCTTCCACGAATAAAATTCGGAATAAGCCCAGTCATAGCCATGTTTCAACTCTTCTGCGGTCAGTCCAACTGTTTTATAGACAACGGTTCTGGTATCATACTTGCTCCACTCGTAAGATGTAATACGCCCACCCGATTCCATTTGGTAGAAAAGACGTGTACCAGGATAAGGCGTGAGAATATGGGAAGTTGCCGTTGTAATATAATGTTCGAAAGCAAACAACAAGAGAAACGCATACTGCAGATAGCTAGACAAGACTCTCCAAAAGTTTTTATACGTAAAGACCAAAAAGAATCTGTTTTTTTCTTATATTCGCACATTCTTAACAAAAGAAACAACTTTTCAATTAACACTGAAACAAAATACCATGAGCAAATCTAAAGAAGAATTATTGCAGATTCTGTCGCAATTCAAGCTGGCAGACAAACCGGTAAACGCCGAACCGTTCGGAAACGGACACATTAACGATACTCTGAAAGTCACGACCGACAAGGGCGAAACCAAATACGTACTGCAGCGCATCAACCACCATATCTTCACCAATGTAGACATGCTTCAGCACAACGTGTCGGTGGTAACCGGACACATCCGCGAGAAATTGGAAGCTAAAGGTGAAACAGACATCGACCGCAAGGTGCTGACATTCTTCCCCACCGAAAGCGGAAAGACTTACTACTTTGATGGCGAGAATTATTGGCGCGTAAGTTTACTGATTGCCGACAGCAAGAGCTACGAAGAAGTGACTCCCGAACTATCCTACGAAGCAGGAAAGGCTTTTGGTGACTTCCAACACATGCTTTCAGACATTCCGGAAGGTACTTTGGGCGAAACCATCCCTGACTTCCACAACATGGAATTTCGTCTGAAACAATTCCGCGAAGCGGTACAGACTGATGCCGCAGGCCGAGTAAAAGAAGTGAAAGACTTGGTAGACGAAATAGAAAAACGTGCTGACGCATTCTGTATTCAAGAACGTCTATACCGCGAAGGCAAGCTGAAAAAACACATCAACCACTGCGATACGAAAGTTAACAACATGTTGTTTGACGCAAACAATAACAAAGTACTCTGCGTTATCGACTTGGATACCGTGATGCCGGGATTCGTTCTCTCCGACATCGGCGACTTTATCCGCACTGCAGCCAACACTGGTGCCGAAGACGACAAGAATCTGGACAACGTAAACGTAAACATGGAAATCTTCAAGGCTTACACCCGTGGATATATGGAAAAAGCAAAAGCATTCCTTACCCCACTGGAAACCAGTCTACTGCCTTATGGAGGTCGACTGCTGACATACATGCAGACTGTAAGATTCCTGACAGACTACATCAACGGTGACACTTACTACAAGATAGCTTACCCAGAGCATAATCTGGTGCGTACCAAAGCCCAGTTCAAGTTATTGCAAAGTCTGGAAGCTCACGCAGCCGAAATGGATGAATTCATGAAGGAATGGTTGTAAAACGCCATCCTCCTCTTAACACATAGAGAAATAAAACCGCCTCCATCTACCCTAATTAGGAACAGATGGAGGCGATTCTTTTATTATATACCACACTTACTGCTTCATCAAGTAAGCCTTGAACGACTCAAAATCTTTTGCCATAGGCACACTCTGCTTTATACCACGCATAAACGCTTGCAACTTCTCGGGTATCTTCACCTCTACACCGATGATAGATTCCACCGTCTGCAGGAATTTAGCCGGATGAGCCGTTTCGAGGAACACACCCGTCTCGCCCGACTTCAGGTCTTCCGACAAAGCACGATAGCCGCATGCGCCATGCGGATCGAGCAAATATCCTGTCTCTTCATAAGTACGCTGCACCGTTTCGCGAATTTGCTCATCAGTATATGTTTCTCCGCTCACTTCGGCCGCTATAGCATCGTGGTTTCCGTTATACAAATCAAGTACACGTGCAAAATTACTTGGATCGCCTACATCCATCGCATTGGCAATGGTAGCAACCGAAGCACGCGGATGATATTCGCCTGTCTTCAGATACTGATAAAAGATATCGTTACGGTTATTTGCCGCAATAAAGCGTTCCACCGGAAGCCCCATACGCTTGCCAAACAGTCCGGCCGTGATATTTCCGAAGTTTCCGCTCGGCACACAAATTACCAAATGGTCGGCCTTACCCAGTTTCTTCATCTGTGCATAAGCATAGAAGTAATAAAATGCCTGAGGCAGGAAGCGCGCCACATTGATGGAATTAGCCGAAGTAAGCTGCATATGAGCATTCAGTTCTTTATCCATGAACGCGCTTTTTACCAAAGCCTGACAGTCATCGAATGTACCGTCGACCTCTATCGCCGTAATGTTCTGTCCCAACGTAGTAAATTGCTTTTCCTGTATCTCGCTCACCTTCCCCTTGGGATATAATACATACACGTGAATGCCTTCCACACCCAAGAACCCGTTGGCTACGGCACTACCTGTATCCCCCGAAGTAGCTACCAGCACATTAACCTGCTTCTTACCTTCCTTACGGATGAAATAGCCCAACAAACGAGCCATGAAGCGCCCGCCTACATCCTTGAATGCCAAAGTGGGTCCGTGAAACAATTCCAGCGAATAAATATTGTCTTTTACCTTCACAGCTGGCACATCGAAACTGAGCGTATCGTACACAATGTTTTTCAGCGTATCGGCCGGAACGTCTTCACCGAAGAAAGCGTCAGCCACACGGTAGGCTATCTCCTGAAACGTCAAATTCTGTATCTCATCATAGAAAGAAGCAGGAAGCGGTTTTATCTCCCGCGGCATGAATAGTCCCTTGTCTCCTGCCAGCCCACGTACCACGGCTTCTTCCAGAGTTACATCGGCAGTCTGTCTGTTTGTACTGTAGTATTTCATATCGTATCGCTTTTATCTGTAAGACATAAATAGATTCATAAACTCATCTTTTTCCATCATTCCGTATCCACCTTCCTGACAAGACACTTCATCGTAGGTCTGTACATCATCGGGAACAATGCCTGGATAATATATCAGGAACGGAATAGGGTCTGCCGTATGTGTGCGCAGTTCACAGGGAGTGGGGTGGTCGGGAAGTACCGCTATCGCCACAGGTTCGTCCCAATTCGCTATCGTTTCCACAATCGGCCTGATAGCACGGCTATCTAGATATTCAATGGTTTTCAGTTTCAAAGGAACATCCCCTTCGTGTCCAGCCTCATCGCTAGCCTCAATATGCAAGTATACAAAATCGTCTGTACGCAAGGCTTCAATGGCAGCCTGTGCCTTCCCTTCGTAATTGGTGGTGTACAGTCCTGTAGCTCCATCTACATCAATGCAACGCAATCCGGCATAGCGACCGATACCCCGAATTAAGTCAACAGCCGTAATGACCGCCCCCTTCCGTATCTGCGGATATTTTGCCGCCAATGGTTCCATTTGTGGGCGATAGCCCGGACTCCACGGCCAAATACTATTAGCCATATCTTTCCCTTCAGACTTGCGCCGCAAGTTGAGCGGATGTTTTGCAAGCAATTCTTGCGATTTGAATATCAAATCATTCAGCAGTTCAGCCGTAGGAATAGCATCCGTAGAAAGCGGTTTGACTAAGTTCGGGCGGAAAGGTTGTAAAGGAATATCGTGTGGCGGCACACAAGCCAAACGCTTGTCTCCCCCTTTTACTACCAACAAGTGACGGTATTGCACTCCTGTATAGAAATGAATGCGTTCATCACCCAATTCTTGCTGCAGATACTGTATCAACTGGTCTGCCTCTTCGGTAGTGATATGTCCTGCCGAATGGTTCTTCAATGTATCGCCTTCCACACAAACCAGATTACAACGCATAGCCATATCGCCTGGTTTCAAGTCGACTCCTATACTAGCAGCTTCCAGTACGCCACGACCTTCGTATACCGTAGGCAAATCGTACCCCATCACCGACATGTTAGCCACCTCACTTCCCGGATGGAATCCATCAGCTACAGTCTTCAGCATCCCTGTACGCCCCATACGAGCCAACATATCCATGTAAGGTGTATGAGCGTATTGCAGCAATGTTTTTCCCCCCAGTGACGGGACAGACCAATCGGCCATGCCGTCCCCCAAAACAATCAGATGCTTCATAAGCTTAAATATTGGCGATACTCATAATATCGGCAAAAACCCCAGCAGCAGTTACCCCTGCGCCAGCCCCATAACCTTGTATAAGCATCGGATACTCGTTATATCGCTCAGTTGTAATCAAAATAATGTTATTGCTGCCTTCCAGTTCGTAGAACGGATGATGACGGTCTACCTCTTCCAAGCTAACTGACGCTTTTCCATCTTCCAACCGAGCTACGAATCGCCAATGCTTCCCTTCGCGTTCCAGCACCTTGCGACGAGCCTCGAAATCGGCATCCAATGCAGGAATACGTTTCCAAAAATCATCAAGCGAACCGTTCAGTAAATCTGCAGGAATAAACAAATGCTTCTCTACGTCTTCCTGATTCAAGCGGTAACCGGCCTCACGTGCCAATATTACCAACTTTCTGATTACGTCTTTTCCACTTAAGTCGATACGCGGATCAGGCTCGGAATATCCTTCTTCTTTCGCCATGCGGATGGTTTCGCTCAATGGCAGGTCTGCACTAATCATATTGAATATATAATTCAGTGTACCGCTCAGTACCGCTTCTATCTTGAGTATGCGGTCGCCGCTATTTATCAAATCGTTTATGGTATTGATAACCGGAAGTCCCGCCCCCACATTCGTCTCGAACAAGAATTTCACGCCACGCTGACGAGCTATCCGTTTGAGCTCTGCATAAGAATCATACTCCGACGAAGCCGCAATCTTGTTGGCGGCCACCACTGCGATGTTATGACTCAGGAACTCCTTGTAAAGCCCCGCAATATCCGCGCTTGCCGTACAGTCTACAAACACAGAATTGAATATATTCATGCCTATCACCTCATCGTGTAACACTTGTGTAGACGACGCAACACCCTTTTCTTCCAATTCCTGACGATAGTTACCCAAATCGATGCCCCTACGGTTAAACAGAGCCTTATGTCCGTTGGCTATGCCTACCACTTTCAGGCTCAGTCCACGCTCCTGTTTTAAGCGTTCCTGCTGGCTATATATCTGCTGAATCAAACTGTTCCCTACGGTTCCGATGCCGCAGATAAAAAGGTTGAGAACCTGATATTCAGAGAGAAAAAAAGAATCGTGAATCACATTCAGCGTTTTCCGCAACGAAGCGTTGTCTACAACAAACGAGATATTCGTTTCGGAAGCCCCCTGTGCACACGCTATGACGTTAATGCCGTTCCTACCCAATGTACCAAACAGTTTTCCTGCGATACCCGGCGTATGTTTCATATTCTCTCCAACAATAGCGACCGTAGCCAATCCCTTTTCTGCTTTCATCGGGAATATCTCGCCCATTTCTATTTCTTTGGAGAATTCTTCATTGAGCACCTCGCATGCCAAATCGGCATCTTCGGTACGTACGCCAATGGAAGTAGAATTCTCAGATGAAGCCTGAGACACCAGGAACACGCTGATTCCATTTCCAGCCAAAGCCTTGAAGATACGATAGTTCACTCCGATAACTCCTACCATGCCCAATCCTGTCATCGTAATCAGACAAGTATCGTTAATGGAAGATATCCCCTTGATAGCCTTAGAAGAATGATCTGCATCCTGTTTTACGATAGTACCTGGCGCTTGAGGATTGAATGTATTCTTTATCAGGATAGGTATATTCTTATGACAAACCGGATAGATAGTAGGCGGATACACAACCTTTGCGCCAAAGTTACAAAGCTCCATCGCCTCTACGTAACTCAATTCGGCAATGGGATAAGCCGTGCTGATAACCCGTGGATCAGCAGTCATAAAACCGTCTACATCTGTCCAAATCTCCAAAATATCCGCATCCAGCGCTGCCGCTATAATAGAAGCTGTATAATCGGAGCCTCCACGTCCTAAATTGGTAACCTCGTCCGTATCCTTGTCCGATGAAATAAATCCTGGGACCAATGATATTTGAGGAATGTTTTTAAAAGTTTCCCGTACCAAGCTATTTGTCAGCTCGGAATCCAGAATATGACGATTGTGTTTCTTTTCAGTCTTTATAAACTGACGAGAATCAAACCACATCGCTCCGTCTATCAGCGTAGCCACAATAATAGAAGAAAGACGTTCACCGTAGCTTACAATTGTAGCCGAAGTCTTGGGGGACAAGTCACGAATCAGGTAAATACCCTGAAATATATCTTTCAACTCGCTTAGAAGTTCATTTACGTAATCTAACAGCACTTCCCTTTTCGTTCCTGCTGGAATCAGCGTATAGACCATTTCAATATGGCGGTTGACTATCTCTTTCATTTCTTTCTCGTATACAGAATCACCATTGGCAGCCATACGAGATGTATTTATCAACTTATCGGTTATACCCCCTAATGCCGAAACCACAACGATAACCTTATCATCTACAGACTCGACAATCTTTTTCACATTCAACATGCTGTTGACGGAACCTACGGACGTTCCGCCGAATTTCAATACTTTCATGCTTTAAAATAAAAATTCCAGAAAATAAGATAAATCTCAAGAAGCCTGAGTACACAGGCGTGTTTCACATAGAAACACTATAAACCAACTCTCAACCCCTAAGGGTCATCCCGGTGTGCGATGTGACTGTAGACATTCGCCCCAATCCGTTCAACAATATGATATGAAGAAAGAATTCTTTCATGATTATTGTTTTCTTGGACGCAAATATAACAACATTTTTTCACAAACAATGGATTACCTTATTTTTTTTAATTCAGAAGCAACTTATACTCTAATATCCAAGGTCTTTATACCATGGTGAAATTTTATTCAATAAAAAATAGAGAAAACGCTTGCATATTAACAAAAGAACCTCTACCTTTGCATCGCTTTTCAAAAGAAAGAGCACAGTTCGGGGTGTAGCGCAGTCCGGTTAGCGCACCTGCTTTGGGAGCAGGGGGTCGTGGGTTCGAATCCCGCTACCCCGACAAT
>CAVBJM010000054.1:0-9089 GCA_963595925.1 bacterium | reverse complement strand
CTCGGGACGTTTTAAAAATCTCTCGCCGGAGAAAAAAATTCTCTCGGGACGTTTTAAAAATCTCTCGCCGCGTTTTTTTAATCTCTCGGGACGTTTTTCTGAACCCTTTCGAAACCGTTTGGCGTATCTTACCGTAGGCGTCAGAAACTACAGCTCCAGTGTCACTTCTACAGGGCAATGGTCCGAGCCAAATATCTCGGTATGTATTTGTGCGCCAGTTAGTTGGTTGGCAAGGCGTGACGACGCCAAAAAATAGTCGATGCGCCAACCTGCATTTTTCTCGCGCGCCTTAAACCGATACGACCACCACGAATAGATGTCCGTTTGCTCCGGGTAAAAGTAGCGGAACGTGTCAATGAATCCGGCGTCCAGCAGTGTTTGGAATTTCTCTCTTTCCTGATCGGTAAAGCCTGCGTTCATTCGGTTGGTCTTCGGGTTCTTTAAGTCTATTTCCCGGTGAGCCACATTCAGGTCTCCGCACACGATTACAGGTTTCTTTTTATCCAGTTCCTGCAAGTAGTTGCGGAAATCGTCTTCCCACGTCATCCGATAGTCCAAGCGTTTCAGTCCGTCTTGCGAGTTGGGCGTGTAGACCGTAACCAGATAAAACGTTTCCATTTCCAGCGTAATGACTCTTCCTTCCTTGTCGTGGTGCTCAATGTCCAGCCCGTAGCTAACCGACAGGGGAGTGTGGCGAGTGAAGATAGCAGTACCCGAGTAGCCTTTCTTTTCTGCGTAATTCCAGTAGGATATATATCCGTCGAAAGCCAAGTCTAATTGACCGGCCTGCATTTTGGTCTCCTGTAGACAGAAGAAGTCGGCGTCAAGTTGTTTAAACGCGTTTCTGAATCCTTTTTCGCAGCAGGCGCGAATACCGTTTACATTCCAAGATATGAGTTTCATGGTGAGTCTATTTGGTTAAATCGAATAAGTAGGTCAGTTTACCGGCAATGTACGAATGGGCCGACCGCGAGAACGGGTCTTTTTTCGTACTGTGATAAAAGTCGCTCAGTCCGAAGTAATATCGGCCTTCCAGGATGAAGTGTCCGATGCCTGTGCGTATCTCTACACCAGCTCCTCCGATGAGTCCATAATCGAACTTGGATTCCGCCATTTTTCCGTATTGCGAGGTAGAACGGTTGGTCTGCAGTTCCGGATTTCCTTGCTTTTCTTCCTTTTCGTTCAACATGAATCCTATTTGCGGTCCCAGATTGAATACGAATCTGGCTCCGTTCCCTTTGTCTTTGCCGAAAGCCAAGTGAGCCATAATCGGCATTTCTACGTAGTTCATCTTACGTTGGTAAGCGCCGTCTATACCTTCTTCGATAACTTCTTTCCATCCGCGTTGCGAATAGTTTATCTCAGCCTGTATGCCGCAAATCATTTTGAAATATTTTTCGGACACATATCGTGCCGTCACGCCAAAAGTGGGGCCTGGCAGGTAAGATGTTTCTACGCTGGGTTGGAAGCTCACTGAACTGAAGTTTACGCCTCCGTTTACGCCTACCGAAAAATTTCGCCTTTGGTCTTGCAGTTGGGCTTTGGCGGGCGATGCAATCAGGACGCATAGGCATGCAGCGGATATGAGATGCAGTACTTTCATGAGTTATTCGAAATCAAGTTTTATCAGTTCGTAGTCTTTCGAGAAGTGTACGAAGAACACTTTTCGGTTGATGAATCCTCCCCAGTTGTTTACGCGTTCAAATTTGAATCCCGTCTGAATGGGAGTGGTATGCGTTCGGTTCAGGTATTGCTCCATCTTGTCGCCCCATAACGAAAGCGCGTTGAGGAAATAATATCCGATGTCGTACCCCAGCATGCCGTATTTGGGATAAATGTTGGCCATGTCTTTGCCGTACCAGCGACGGTACGACTTCGTGAAATTCTTGGCCGCCGGAAACAGATTGTTGGTGTAGAACGATGAGTAGAAATACGTGTCAAGCTCGTAGAATCCCGACAGGTGGTCTTGCGTGTAGGTTTGCCATTCCGGATATCCGAACAGGCTCATCTGAAAGTTGGGATGCTCCTTGCGGATGGATGTCAGTAGCGGAATGATTTGGGTCAGCGCCGAACTCTGTCCCGATGTGGGGATGAAGATATTTTCGCGCAACGTGTCCATAGCAGTCACTAACTTGCGTTCGTCAACTCCTGCCGAGAGTTGAACCTGCCGGAAGCTGATTTTGCTTTCTTTCAGGTCGTTCTTTAAACTGCTGATAAATTCCGTTTTCTCTTTGCTGCCCGTGGCGATGAATACCACGTTCGCTTTCTCGAATTTCCGGGTGAAATGCTCGCCTACTTCCGAGTACAAGTACGATTGAGGCGTATTTATCTGATAGACATTCGGACTCTTGAATACCTGATCTACCTTCGCCGCAAAAGGAACGACCAGTCGGATGTTATGTTTTTCGGCGAAAGAAGCAACTGGAGCGATAGCACTGGCGTGTACAGGCCCGAAGATGATATTCATATCTTTCATGACAGGTTGTGAAAGTATGGCGTTGACACCGGATGCGGTGCCTTGCGTGTCGTAAGTATAGATATCCAGCGATACGCCTTTTCGCTTCATGCTGTCGGCAGCCATGAGGAAACCTTCATAAAACTCCACCATGCGAGACTGCTCTTCGTTTTTGTTTGCTCCCGTAAATGGGAGCAGCAGAGCCGCTTTAATGGTAGTCATGCTTTTGCCTTTCCGGGCGTTTTCTTTGAACAACTGCTCGTTGGTGGGGATTTGCGTAGTAGTTTTTTCTTGTTGTGCCCTTTTCGGGTAGGGGATGAAAAGGAATGTACCTTTCTTCAGCTTCCCTGTTTTCAGTTCCGGGTTGGCAGCGATAAGTTCGTCTTGGGTAATTCCGTATTGTTGGCTAATGCTGAATATGGTTTCTTTCTTCTCCACCTTGTGCATGTCTTTCCATTTCTTCTGTCCAGACGTTGTGCCCGTTGTTCCCTGTGTGGTGACGTGTGAAGTAGGCTGCGCAGAGGGTTGCGCTTTCGTCTCTGAGGTGGGAATGGCGATAACCTGTCCGATGCGGAAGTTGCTGGCGCTAAGTCCCGGGTTGGCCGCGCAGATGGTTTGCGCGCTGACGTTGTATCTTACGGTAAGCTGGTACAATGTTTCTCCCGCCTGAATGGTGTGGAATCGTTTCTCTCCATTGGTCGTTGTCTTGTCCTGTGGTATTTTCAGCGTTTCGCCGGTGCGTATCTGCTCCTTGCTTCCAGGATTTAGCAGTATGATGTCGTTTACCGAAACGTTATACATGCTGGCTATGGAATAGAGGCTTTGCCCTTTGGTGATGGTATGCAGGAAATATCCGCTTCCGGAGTGGGTTTGTGCCGAGATGCCTGTGGTAAAGAGGAACATCCCAAGCGAAAGCCCGATTATGTGAATGGATTTCATATTCAATAATAACAGTTTTTGTCAGTTGGCAAAAATACAAAAAACTTCTCTATCCGAATGAGAGTGCCGATAAAAAGAAAAGGCTGCGCCCCGAATAAACCGTAGGTACAGCCTTTTATGAAAGGATGGTTCTGACAGAACCTTATTTTTTCAGTGCGGCGATGCTTTCTTTTAGCGCCGCAATCTTTGTTTCCGCATCGGCTTGCTTCTTACGTTCTGTTTCGATGACGTTTGCAGGAGCCTTGCTGACGAATTTCTCGTTGCTCAGCTTCTTCAGGACGCTTTGCAAGAAACCTTCTTGATACTTTAAGTCGGCTTCCAGTTTCTTCAGTTCCTCTTCTACATTAATCAGGTTGCCGAGAGGCACTGCGTATTCAGTGGTTCCCACCATGAACGAGACTGCTCCATCTGCCTTTGTAGCCACAGTCGAGATGCCCGAAAGGTTGCAAAGTTTGATGATAACGGAGCTGAACTGGGCAGTGGGGTTTTCGCCTACAATCTGCAGTTCCAACGTTTCTTTCTGTGCAATGTTTTTCTGCAAACGGATGGTGCGGATACCGCCAATCACTTCTTTTACGGCTTCGAATTGCGAGATGAAGTTTTCATCGAACGTTTCGTTTTCGCTCAACTGCTGCGTCATGATGCTTTCACCGTCCTTACGGTCGTAGATGTGTTGCCACAACTCTTCGGTGATGAATGGCATGAACGGATGTAGCAACTTAAGCAAGGTTTCGAAGAACTTCAGAGTCTGTTCGTAAGTCTTCTTGTCGATAGGTGTGCCGTATGCCGGTTTAATCAATTCCAAATACCAACTGGAGAACTCATCCCAGAACAGCTTGTAAACAGCCATCAAGGCTTCGCTCAAGCGATATTTACTGAACAAGTCCGCTACTTCTGCACTCGTTTTGGCCAGCATGTTTTCAAACCAACTGGTTGCTATCGAAGCGTATTCGGGTTGCTCAATGTCGGCCACTTCCCATCCCTTAATCAGTCGGAAAGCGTTCCATATCTTGTTGTTGAAGTTTCGGCCTTGTTCGCACAGCGCGTCATCGAAAAGGATGTCGTTTCCGGCGGGAGCGGATAACATCATTCCCATACGTACACCGTCGGCACCGTATTTGTCTATCAAATCCAACGGGTCGGGCGAGTTTCCGAGCGATTTCGACATCTTTCTTCCCAACTTATCGCGTACTATTCCGGTGAAGTACACGTTACGGAATGGCATATTCCCCATGTATTCGTAGCCGGCCATAATCATGCGGGCTACCCAGAAGAAGATAATATCCGGGCCAGTTACCAAATCGGAAGTGGGGTAGTAGTAGTTTATCTCTTCATTGTTTGGACGGTTTATGCCGTCGAAAAGCGAGATTGGCCACAACCATGAGGAGAACCAAGTATCCAAGCAGTCATCATCCTGTCGCAAGTCTTCTGCTTTCAGGTTTGCGTCTCCGGTCTTTTCGATGGCCAGTTTCAGCGCTTCTTCTGCGGTTTCCGCTACTACGAACCCGCCTTTCGGCAAGAAGTACGCAGGGATGCGGTGTCCCCACCACAATTGGCGGCTGATGCACCAGTCCTTGATGTTTTCCAACCAGTTGCGGTACGTGTTCTTGTACTTGGCCGGATAGAATTTAAGCTCGTCGTTCATTACCGGTGGCAACGCCATGTCGGCAAAGTGTTGCATCTTCAGGAACCATTGCATAGAGAGTTTTGGTTCGATGGCTACGTTGGTACGTTCAGAGAATCCCACCTTGTTGACGTAGGCTTCCACTTTCTCCAATAGCTTGGCGGCTTGCAGGTCTTTTTCTATCTGTGCGCGAACATCGAATCGGTCCATGCCTACATACATACCGGCAGCATCGCTGATAGTTCCGTTGTCGTTGAAGATGTCGATAGACGGGAGGTTGTATTTCTCGCCCAACATGTAGTCGTTTACATCGTGAGCAGGAGTTACTTTCAAGCATCCTGTACCGAATTCGATGTCTACATATTCGTCCTCAATGACGGGAATCACACGGTTTACCAACGGAACGATAACTTTCTTTCCGCTCAACCAACGGTTTTTCGGGTCTTTCGGGTTGATGCACATGGCCGTATCGCCCATGATGGTCTCCGGACGGGTAGTAGCCACTACGGCATATCGTCGGCCTTGATTGTCGCGATGTACTATTTCGCTTTCGCTGCCAGTTTCGCCCGACATGTCATCATCCGATACGTAATATTTCAGGTAATAAAGCTTGCTATGTTCTTCTTTGTAGATAACCTCTTCATCGCTTAAGGCCGTGAGGGCTTTCGGGTCCCAGTTAACCATGCGTACGCCACGGTAGATTAGGCCTTTGTTGTAAAGGTCGCAGAATACTTTTATCACGCTTTTGCTGCGTGTCTCGTCCATGGTGAATGCCGTTCTTTCCCAGTCGCACGAAGCGCCTAGCTTGCGGAGCTGTTTCAGGATGATGCCTCCGTGTTCTTCCGTCCACGCCCACGCGTGTTTCAAGAACTCTTCACGGGTGAGGTCTGTTTTCTTGATGCCTTGCTGCGCCAAACGGTTTACCACTTTTGCTTCCGTTGCAATGGACGCATGGTCTGTTCCGGGAACCCAGCATGCGTTTTTGCCGGTCATGCGGGCACGGCGAACCAAGATGTCCTGAATCGTATTGTTTAGCATATGTCCCATGTGTAACACACCAGTTACGTTGGGCGGCGGGATTACGATGGTATAAGGTTTGCGCCCATCGGGCTTAGAGCTGAAAAGTTTGTTGTCCAGCCAGTATTGGTACCATTTGCTCTCCACGTCGGAGGGATTGTATTTGCTTGCTAATTCCATTTTATTTTGTTTTTTGTTTTTCTCTTTGCGATGGTTCTTGGCGCAAAAGTAATAAAAAGGCTTTAAAACGCAGGTCTGCCAAGGTCACAAATGTATTGCGAGTCTTGGCAGACGGTATTTATCCGATTAGTTCGTCCGAAGTATAGCCTTGAGGAAGAGGGCGGCAGTTATATCCCGACGCCATGATTTCTCCGTAGGCTCCGGCCGAGCGTAAGGCGATGAGGTCGCCGCGCTTCACACGGTTCAGGTCTATCGCTTTACCGAACACGTCGGACGACTCGCAAATCGGGCCTACTACGTCGTAAGTTTCCGTAGGCTCTTCCGAAGTCAGGTTCTCTATCTTGTGGTAAGCCTGATAGAGCGCCGGGCGAATCAAGTCGGTCATTCCGGCGTCTACGATGGCGAATTGCTTGTTTGTTCCCTGCTTTACGTAGGTTACTTTGGTGATGAGGCTACCGCATTGCGCTACTACGGCTCGTCCCAGTTCGAAGTGCAAGGTCTGTTGCGGACGCAGCTTCAGGTGTTTGTGGTACGTAGCGAAATATTCGCCGAACTCGGGGATGGGGCAACGGTTGGGGTGGGTATAGTCTATGCCCAGGCCTCCGCCCACATTGATATGTTCCACGATAATTTGGCGTGCGTATAGCTTCTCTTGCAGTTCGTTGATGCGGTTGCACAAGGCGATGAAGTCGCCCATGTCCAATATCTGTGAGCCGATGTGGAAATGCAACCCGACGAATTTCACGTTGCTCATAGTCAAAGCCAAGTCGATGACCTTGTCCATATCCTGCATGCTGATGCCGAATTTGTTTTCGGCCAATCCCGTAGTGATATTGGCGTGGGTGTGCGCGCCTACGTCGGGATTGATGCGGAACGCTACTCGAGCTATTTTCCCCTTAGCTGCCGCCAGTTCGTTGATGACCTCCAGCTCGGGGATAGACTCTACGTTGAAACAGAAGATGTCGTAGTCCAGTCCCAAGTTGATTTCGCTATCCGTTTTTCCGACTCCGGCATACACGATTTTGTCAGTGGGGAATCCGGCGCGGATAACCGCCTTTATTTCACCTCCGCTTACGCAGTCGGCTCCCAGTCCGCTTTCACGTATGATGGAAAGCACTTTCGGATTGGCGTTGGCCTTTACGGCGTAGTGTACGCGGTAGTTGCTGTATTTAGCGGTTTCTTGTTTGATTGTATCCAGTGTCTTGCGTAGCAAATTGGCGTCGTAGTAATAGAACGGAGTTTCTATCCGACGGAGTTTGTCAATGGGGAATGAACCTTTCATGGTGATAATGTATGAGCAAATTGAAAAGCCACAACCGAACCGTAGATTGCGCGGCCGCTTGTGGCTATGTATTATTTATTGTTGAATAAGATGTCGCTTAAAGACTGCAATGCTTTCTTCTTGTCCGATTCTCGGATGAGGAACGAAATGTTGTAGTTGCTGCCTCCGAAAGAAATCATACGCACGGGGATGTCGCGCATTGCGTCCAGAGCTTTCGCTTCGAATCCTACGTTTTCCCATTCCAGGTCGCCTACCACACACACGATGCACATGTCGTGGTCTACGGTAACGGTGCCATATTTCTTCAGGTCGTTTACTATTTCGTTCAGGTGCTTGGTATTGTCTATCGACATGGATACGCCTACTTCCGAAGTACAAACCATATCAATCGGCGTTTGGTAGCTTTCGAAAATCTCGAATACCTTGCGCAGGAATCCGTGAGCCAACAGCATACGGCTGGACTTGATTTTGATAGCTGTGATGTTGTCTTTAGCGGCTACGGCCTTGATTTTTCCTTTCTCCGTTTCGTTGGAGATAAGTGTGCCGGGAGCGTCCGGTTGCATCGTGTTCAGAAGACGGACGGGGATGTTGGCGTATTTGGCCGGCTGTACGCAAGTGGGGTGAAGAATCTTGGCGCCGAAATAAGCCAGTTCTGCGGCCTCTTCGAAGTGGAGCTGACGTACGGGCGAAGTCTTGTCAACGATTCTCGGGTCGTTGTCGTGCATGCCGTCGATGTCTGTCCAAATCTGAATTTCAGATGCGTCGATAGCCGCGCCAATCAGTGAAGCCGTGTAGTCGCTTCCTCCGCGCTGCAAGTTGTCAATCTCTCCGTATGCGTTGCGGCAGATAAAGCCCTGAGTGATGTAGATGTCCGTGTCAGGATGAGCTTCTAACTGCGCTTCCAGTTTCTCCCGGATGTACTTCAGGTCGGGCTCGCTGTTCTTGTCCGTACGCATGAACTCCAAGGCCGGGATGAGTGTTGCTTTTACGCCTTGTTCGCAGAGGTAGTTTGTCACCATGTTGGTAGAGATGATTTCGCCCTGTGCCAGAATGACCTTCTCTTCGAACAACGTGAAAATATCTTTGGTAAACGAACGTATAAAATCGAATACGGACTTTACGAAATCCGTTGTTTTCTGTTTGTATTCGTCTGTGGAATAAAGTTCATCAATGTGCTGCTTGTATTTAGCTTCCAGCTTATTGATAATCTCGTTGGCTCCTTCAGGATTCTTTTTGTATAGGTAATCCGAAATTTCAACCAACGTATTTGTCGTACCCGACATGGCCGACAAAACTACAATCTTTTGTTCACCATCGGTAATTAATTTGGCAACATCTTTCATTCTCTGTGCCGTTCCGACAGATGTTCCTCCAAACTTTAAAACTTTCATTTCTTCTTTCGAATTTTAATTGTTCTGTAAAATACTCTTTCTTTTTGTGCGCAAATATAAGCATATTTTGTGAGTTAGTTAACCCAAACCGACAAAAACTGATGCCGTATTCGGGTGAGTTGGAGCCTGTCGAATCGTTTTAAAAATCTCTCGGGACGTTTTTTTATTTTCTCGGGACGTTTTTAAAATCTCTCGCCGGAG
>CAVBJM010000053.1:0-9820 GCA_963595925.1 bacterium | reverse complement strand
GAAAGGAATGAATATTCAAAGCGAAAATAAAACTTTTTTAGCAGAAGTTTAGATGAAAAATATTGGAGTTTTTTCCGTTATCGTTAACGGAACAGGTGTAGAGAGGGCGCGTGCTTTTGTAAGGATATAAGGGAAATCGGGGAGTAGGGCGGATGGTTGTAATTCCTTCCGCCCCGGATGATGAGTTTATAGCGGACTGGTGGCGTCGGCCAGCCAAGTACGTTCTTCTTGTTTCAGCAGCGGAGCCAGAGCTTCGTACACTTTCAGGTGATACTCGTTCAGCCAGGCGCGCTCTCCGGTGGTGAGCATATCAATGCGGATGGCCTCTTTATCGATGGGGCAGAGGGTGAGCGGCTCGAACTTGTAGAACTCTCCGAATTCTGTTTCGCGGCTCTTTACAACGAGCATGGTGTTTTCGGTACGGATGCCGTAGCGTCCGGCCTTGTAGATGCCGGGTTCGTTGGTTACGGTCATACCCGGTTGCAGGAGGGCGGGCATGTGGTTCATGCGTATCTGGTGAGGTCCTTCGTGTACGTTGAGGAAATGTCCTACGCCGTGTCCCGTGCCGTGCTTGTAATTGATGCCGTGTTGCCACATGTACTGGCGAGCCAATACGTCAAGCTGCGTGCCGCATGTGCCTTGTGGAAACTCGGCTTCCGACAAGGCGATGAAGCCTTTCAGCACCAGTGTATAGTCGGTACGTTGTTCCTCGGTAAGCGAGCCTAATACGATGGTGCGCGTAATGTCGGTGGTGCCGTCTAAGTATTGCGCTCCGCTGTCCAGCAGCAGAAAGCCTTCGGGCTTTAGGGTGTAGGCCGTTTCGGGAGTGGCTTCGTAGTGTACGATGGCTCCGTGTTCCTGGTATCCGGCTATGGTGTCAAAGCTGATTCCTTTGAAAAACGGTTGCTCGGCACGTAGCTCGTATAGCTTTTGGTCGATGCTTACCTCGGTTTCTTTCAGGCTTTTTACCGCCTGTTTCAGCCAGATGAGGAAGCGTGTCATGGCTACTCCGTCGCGTTTCATGGCCTCGTGGAATCCCTGAATTTCCACGTTGTTCTTTACCGCTTTCATGTATTTTACGGGAGAAATATCGGCGATGACGCTGCAGGTTGAGGCTGCCCGGTACAGAGCCAGGTTGGTGTCGGTAGGGAGGACGATGCGAGTCTCGGCCGACAGTTGCGCTAGGTCGGCTTCCACTTGTGCATAGGGTCGTATCTCTATTCCGTTTTCGGCAAGGTAGTGTGCGGTTTCCGCGTCCACCTTGTCGGGGTTGATGTAAAGCACGGCTTGCGAAGCGCCTACGTACAGGTAGCTTACGAATACCGGATTGCAATGCACGTCCGCACCGCGCATGTTCAGTGTCCACGCCACTTCATCGAGGGCCGATATCAGTAATCCGTCCGCCTCCTTGCGGGTGAGGTACTGCCGGATGGCGGTCAGCTTCTCGGCGGCGGAAGTTCCTGCGTATTCTGTACTCAAGACGAACACGGGGGTAAGAGGGAGTGAGGGCCGGTCGGCCCAAATTTCTGTCAGCAGGTCGGGGGTACTGGTTGGCGTGATGCCGGATTCGCTTAAGTCGGTCTGCATGGCTTCAAACTCCTTTACGGCGCACGTCAGTCCGCATACGCCCACTGTACTTCCGGCGGGCAATACTTGGCTCAGCCATTCGGTGATGGATGGAGTGCCCTTTGTTTGTTCCTTGAAAAGGGTGATGCCTGTGTCCGAAAGCTGCTCCTCGGCTTGCAGGAAATACCGCGAGTCGGTCCACAGTCCAGCCTTGTCGGCGGTGATTACTACGGTACCGGCCGAACCGGTGAATCCCGAAATCCATTTTCTCCCCTCCCAGTAAGCGGTGGGGTATTCGCTGTCGTGCGGGTCGGTGCTCGGCACGATGTATGCGGACAGTCCGTGCTTTTGCATACAGAGCCGCAACGCCTCGATTCGTTTTGTTATATCTGTTTTCATGAAATCTGAAATGTTTTCACAAAGATAATTCCTTTTTTGAGCCGATGCCCTGTCGATGCCGCTTTTTTGGCCGGGGCGAAACGCTTCTACCTTATTATATATATAGGTGTGTAGAGGGGGGGGTGAAAAAACGTCCCGACGTTTTAAAAAAACGATAACGCAGAAAAAAAATTCGTCCCGAGAGAAAAAAAATCTCCGGCGAGAGATTTTTAAAACGTCCCGAGAGATTTTGAAAACGTCGGGACGTTTTTTGCATCGATGCGAAAACGCTTATTTTTCGGTCTGTTCCTTGGGCCAATTTACCAAATAGAGGGTGCCGGTAGCTCGGGTGAAGGCCGTGTAAAGCCAGCGACAGTAGTCGGTATTCAGCATGTCGTCTGTAACATATCCTTGGTCTAAAATGATGCGCTCCCACTGCCCGCCTTGCGCTTTGTGGCAGGTCACTGCGTAGGCGTACTTCACCTGTAAGGCATTATACCACGGGTCGATTTTTATCTTCTTCATCCGTTCGCGTTGGGTGGGTACATCGGCATAATCTTCGCATACGGCGTTGAACAGACGGTCGCTCTGCTCCCGGGGCAAGGACGGCGAGTCGGAGTGCAGTGTGTCGAGCAGGATTTTCACGTCCAATTCCAAGTCGTTGTAGTCGGGAAACCGTAGCGTGACATCGGCAAACCGGAATCCGTACATTTCGTGCGTGCGGCGTACCCTTCGCACTACGGCCGTGTCTCCGTTTGCGATGAAGTCCAGCTCCTTGCAATCCGTCCCCCAGAAATAATTGTTCTTGGCCACCATCAGCACATCGCCCGTGTTCAGTTCGTCTTCCCGGTAAAGGATGGCGTTTCTGATGCCTTTGTTGTAGAGATTCGCCCGCTTGTTCGAACGACATACTATCATCGTTTCATCCATTCCCACTTGGCCGTAACAAGAGTTTATCACCTCTATCAGGTCATTGCCTTGAATCAGTTTTACATCGGGAAACCCCGTAGCGCGTATCACCGGCCAGGTATCCGTATTTCCTTGAGTGAGTAGCTGGCGCAACCGGGTGGCATTGTACAGGATGCCCGAGTCGTGTTCCTGACGCACTACGTCGGTTAGGTTGCACGCCGTGACATTCAGTCCGTATCCTCTCAATACATCGGACATCAGTGCCGGGCTCTCTTCTTCTCCCACGGGAGGGAGCTGCGCCGTGTCGCCTACCAGTATCAGTCGGCATCCCTGTCCGCCGTAAACGTACTGCACCAAGTCATCGAGTAGCCGCCCGCTGCCGAATACATTCCCGGACAGTCCGTTGTTCGAAATCATCGAAGCTTCGTCTACGATAAACAGCGTATGCTGGTGCAGGTTGGCGTTCATGGTGAAATTGTCCAGCTCGTTCGAAAACGACCGTTGCCTGTAGATGCGCCGGTGGATGGTGTAGGCCGAATGTCCGGCGTAGTGCGAGAAGACTTTTGCAGCACGACCCGTAGGAGCCAGTAATACGCAACGCTGCTTCAGCTCGTCGAGCGTCTTCACCAATGCGCTGACTATCGAAGTTTTTCCCGTACCGGCGTATCCCGTCAGTAAGAAAACCCCGTCGGAGTCGCGCGACTGGAGGAAATCGATGAAAGCGTCCATCGCTTGCCGCTGCCCGTCGGTAGGGCAGTGCCCGAAATGACGCTCCATGAGCTGTCGCAAATAATCGTTCAGCATCGTTTATACGGATAAAAAAGCCGTGCGGATAAGGCACGACTGAAGTTTATTATTTAAATTTGCACTGCCACAAAGATAGTGCAATCCTGAATATAGAACAAAAAAAGCAAGAAACGTCTGTCCCATGAGCATTGACCTCCTTACTCAATCCGCCCATTACACGCTGTCTGTCCGGCTCAGTACCGATGGATTCTCGGCCGTGGTATACAGTCCGCTGAACGGGGGAGAAACACATTGCTTGCAGCACGAGGTAAACACACAGCGGTCTATGGCCGCCAATGTGAAAGGCTTTCTTTCGGAATCGGAATACGTGTCGCACAACTTCAGGCAAGTGAATTTGGTGCTGCATACGCATCGGTTCACCCTTGTGCCGTTAGAGTGGTTCGAAGACGAGCAGATGGAAACGGTGTTCTGGCAGAGCTTTCGGAAAGACAATAACGAAATCGTACTATGCAATGTATTGGGGAAAAGTGGTGTCGTAGTGATATTCGGTATCGACAAGCTGGCGCACTCGTACCTCATGGAGCGTTTCCCGGACGCGCGCATCTTCGCCTCCGTCAGTCCGCAGATAGAATACCTTTCGCACAAGAGCAAGCTCGGAAATAATCGCAAGCTGTACGCCAACCTGCACGAGCAGTCGATGGAAGTGTTTTGCATGGATCGTGGCCGCCTGCAGCTCTGCAACTCGTATGCGGTAAGCTGTGTGGACGACTATTGTTACTACCTGCTTTGCGTCTGGAAGCAACTGGCTTACGACCAACAGGCGGACGAACTGCACCTGGTAGGCGGCATCGGCGCACTGGCCGAAGTATCCGGGCAGCTCAAGCGGTATGTAAAAAAAGTGTTCATTATTAATCCTAAGGCGGAATTTGCCGCTTCGACCTCGGACGGGGGAAGCGATGTTCCGTTCGATATACAATCCTTACTTATATGCGAGTAATCAGTGGAATATACAAGCGCCGTCGTTTCGATGTGCCTCATACGTTTAAGGCGAGACCGACAACCGACTTTGCCAAGGAAAATTTGTTTAACGTATTAACCAACTATATCGATTTTGAAGACGGAGTAACAGCGCTCGACCTGTTCTCGGGGACGGGCAGCATCAGTATCGAACTGGTGTCGCGAGGGTGCGACCGCGTAATATCGGTGGAGAAAGACCCGCAGCACCACGCCTTTATCTCGAAGGTGATGCGTGAAGTGAAGACCGACAAATGCTTTCCGCTGAAGGCCGATGTGTTCCGTTTCATTGACAAGTGTTCCGAGCAGTTCGACTTCATCTTTGCCGATCCGCCTTATGCGCTGAAAGAGCTCTCCAGCATTCCCTCCTTGATTTTTGAACGTCAGTTGCTGAAGCCCGACGGACTTTTCGTATTAGAGCACGGGAAAGACCTTAGCTTTGAAACCGATCCGCATTTTCTGGAACACCGTCATTATGGCAGTGTAAACTTTTCGTTTTTCAAGGCTTGACAAAAGTTCTTAAAGCAAGGGCGAAACTAGCCGGACGGCCGACTCGATAAACTGTTCTTTCAGCGAACGGTTCTGCCACTGCTTTAGCGAGAGCTGGAAGCAGTCTTGTAGGTCTGTCATGAATATTTCCTTTAGCCGGCACACCGTTCCCTTGTCGTAGAAGAAGGCGTTCGACTCGAAGTTGTGTTCAAAACTGCGGAAATCCAGGTTCGTAGAGCCTACCGAGGCCCATTCGTCATCGGCTACCCATAGCTTGGAGTGCAGAAATCCCGCACGGTACATGTAAACTTTTACTCCTGCCTCCATTAAATCGCCTAAATAAGAGAGCGTTCCCTTATGAATAAGTATAGTGTCGGCTTTCTTCGGAATCATCAGCCTGACATCTATTCCCGATAGTGCCGCCGTTTGGATGGCCGCTTTTACCTGTTCGGTAGGCAGGAAGTAAGGCGATTCTAAATACAAGTATCGTTTGGCGCACGATATACCCTTAACCAGTCCCAGCATCATGTCGTGCCATTCTCCTATCGCATCCGACGTGACGACTTGTACCGTTGAAGTGCCAGTCATTTCCATTTTCGGGAAATAAGCGGCCGATGTAAGCAGTGTACAGTCTACGGCAAACCAGTCGGTAAGGAAAGCCGTCTGAATTCCGTATACCGCCTTGCCTTTCAGACACGCATGTGTATCGCGCCATTTACCCCACGAAACACCTTTCAGATACCGTAAGGCGATATTCATGCCGCCGATAAATCCTACGCGGCCGTCTATTATCGCCAGCTTGCGGTGATTACGATAATTTATCTTGCCGGTAAACTGTGGAAACCGAACCTTCAGGAAACTACGTACATCAATGCCCTCGCACAACATTTCATCGAAGAATATCGGATTGACTTTCCAACATCCCACGTCATCGTACAAGACTCTTACGTTTACCCCTTCGCGAGCTTTGTCTATCAGTACGTCTCGCAGTAATCTTCCTACCGCATCGTCCTGAAAAATATAGAACTCCAGATGAACGTGATGCTTGGCTTTCGATATTTCCCGTATCAGAGACTGGAGCATGGAATAACCGTCGGTGTAAAACTCTACTTCATTCCTTTCGAACGGCAATGCGTTGTTTACACGGTGAAAAAACGGAATCAGCATGCTTTGTCCTGTAAAATCGGATAGAGCCTCTTGCGCCTGATATTCACTCATGGGGCGCTTGCTCAGGCGGGAGTATCCCTTCTTGCTGATGAGTCGCTCCTTGCGGGTGTCTCGTCCGAAAAAGAAATACAAAATCAGTCCTAAAATAGGCAAGAAGATAAACACTAAAATCCAGGCCATCGTCTTCACCGGACTACGGTTGTCCAGTAGTACGATGAAAGTCATACCTCCGGCCACTAGCAGATAAAGGAGGCGGAATATCAGCCAAGTCACCGCATCCATATCCTTTGACTCCTTTCGTAGAATATAATGTCATTCATAAACTATCAGTAATTGTGTCGGTAACAAATTTATGAAAGAATTGGATTATCGGCAATAGTGTTTCTTATAAAATATAGATGCGTCAGTGGCTTTCCGGAATAGTTGGCGCAGTGTGTCGAAGAAAAGAATATTTTTGCGAAAAAATATTACTTCGCAAAGCAGTAAAGTCTAAGAGTTTGCATTATATTTGTAAAAATAGCCTATTGACAACCTAATATTAATAAACACCATGAAAAAATTTAATTATTGTGTTGCATTTGTCTATGCGTTCTTAACTGCAGCGTTAGTGGCTTTTTCTTCTTGTCGCTCGGAAGACGATGTGAATTCAAATCTCCCGAAAGAACGTCGTGATATACCTTTGTCCCGTACGGAAGAAGCCATTTCGGACAAGACGAAAGAATTTTCCCTAAATCTGATAAGTCGGATGCTCCAACAGGAAAGCGTGCAGGGTGAAAACCTGTTCTTTTCTCCTTTGGGAGTATCGGCTGTATTGAATATGTTGGCGAATGGTGCTGGCGGAAATACAGCTGCGGAAATTTACAATGCTTTAAGCCCTGACGGTTGTACGGCCGAAGATTTGAACGGCTTTTATTCCAAACTGAATACTTGGCTCCCCGATTTGGATAATACCGCTACTGTAGCAATGGCCTATTCGCTGTGGGTGAGTAATTCGTTTAGCGTAAAGAGTAGTTATACGGATTATGTCAAATCTACTTTGAACTCCGATGTTTTTGTCAAGGACTTCTATAATCCACAAGCTACGCAAGACTTGTATAGTTGGTGTCGTGAGAAAACCAATGGATGTATCGAGACTATAAAATTACAGCTGGAAAATACGCAGATGGCGGCTGTGAATGCTTTATATTTCAAGGGGACTTGGAAAAACAAATTCAACGTTTCCCAAACAACGGAAGAAGTGTTTTTTGGAACATCAAGAACAGCGGCTGTAAAGATGATGTACGATAATGATATGCATTCATGGTATGCGACCTGTAACGGTTTCGATTTGGTTGGTCTTCCGTACGGTAACGAGGCGTACTCGATGATACTTATACTCCCTCCCCCAAAAAGTGATATGGCTCAGGCTGGGAAACAGTTGTCGGAGGGCATTTTTGAAGACCTGACGACATCCGCCAAGTGGAGAAAGATAAGGTTGAAACTTCCGAATTTTAAAGTGGTTAATGAAATTTCGGTTAAGGATGTTTTGTCTGTTATGGGTGTGAAAGGCGCGTTTGATGCGGAGAGTGCAAATTTTAGTAAAATATCGGATGGCTCTCTTTTTCTGAAGGACCTTGCACAGAAAGCTTTTGTACAAGTGGATGAAAACGGAACAGAAGCCGCTGCTATAACATATACGGGAGGTGAAATGGCAGACCTTGATCCCGAAGTGTCTTTTAATCACCCTTTCTTCTTCTTTATTCGTGAGAAGAGTACGGGGCTGATACTGTTTATGGGCAAGGTGGAAGACTTATAGACTCATTCGGTTATGTTCTGTCGAAAATATTTCGGAATGTTTTGTAAATAAAGAAAGTATATGTAATTTTGCGCCGCATTTCGTCTATCGGAATCAAAATAAGAATAATTTAGTAACAACATACATTAATTTAATTAACATGATTGTAGTACCAGTAAAAGAAGGCGAAAACATCGAAAAAGCGCTGAAGAAATTCAAAAGAAAATTTGAAAAAACAGGTGTAGTAAAAGAACTTAGAAGCAGACAGCAGTACGACAAGCCGTCAGTATTGAAAAGACTGAAAATGGAACATGCTGTCTATGTTCAGAAATTGCATCAAACAGAAGAATAATAATTTCCGCAAATAATTTGGAATAACTGAATTCTTTTTCATAAATTCGTTGCTGAAAAGAAATAGGTGATGTTTCTATGTGGAAAGAGTCTTTTTTGGAATATCTCCGTTTTGAGAGGAACTATTCGAAGTGTACGGTAACAAGCTATGGGGTGGATCTTACGCAATTCGAAAAATATTTTAAAAAAGCGGACGAGACCTTGAATTTCATTAGTGTTGACTCTAGTTTGGTGCGTAACTGGATGGTGAGTCTGATGGAAGAAGGTTTTACGGCTACCACGGTAAACCGAAAATTGAGTTCGTTACGCTCTTTCTATCGTTATTTGTTGAGTAAAAATGCTTTGGATGCTGATCCGACGCAGAAGGTGAGAGGTCCCAAGAGAAAAAAGCCTTTGCCGGTATTCGTTAAAGAGACGGATATGGATAGGATTCTCGATAATGGGCGTTTTAATCCGGATTTTGAGGGGGTGCGTGACCGTGTGATTGTAGAACTTTTCTATGCTACAGGTATTCGGTTGGCGGAACTCGTTGGGTTGAAAGATGTGGATGTGGATTTGGCAGCAAGGCAAGTGAAAGTAACGGGAAAAAGAAACAAACAGCGTATTGTTCCGTTTGGAGACGAATTGGAGAATGATTTGCGTGTATACCTTTCTTTGCGAAATGAAACTTTTCCAGAATGTAGTGGTGCGTTCTTTGTGACAAAAAAGAAGAAGCCGATTACGGATGGAGAGGTTTATAAGATAGTGAAACGAGTCCTTTCGGGTGTGGTAACGCTTAAGAAAAGAAGCCCGCACGTGTTGCGGCATTCTTTCGCTACTTCGATGCTGAATCATCATGCGGAGTTGGAAGCGGTAAAAGAGTTGTTGGGACATGAAAGTCTGAAAACTACTGAAGTCTATACGCATACCACTTTCGAGGAACTGAAAAAGGTTTATGAACAAGCCCATCCTAGGGCGTAAAGAAAAGGAGGTTTTTATGGAAGTAAGAATTCAGTCTATTCATTTCGATGCATCTGAAAAGTTAGAGTCCTTTATTCAAAAGAAGGCGGAGAAGCTCGAAAAGTTTTGCGATAATATAAAGAAAGTAGAGGTGTCATTAAAAGTTACAAAACCTGAAACTGCTATGAACAAAGAGGCTGGCGTCCGAGTGTTGGCCTTGAATACTGAGTTTTATGCAGAGAAGGTTAGCGACACGTTTGAAGAATCAATTGATGTATGCGTGGACGCATTGTCGAAGCAACTGTTGAAAGCAAAAGAAAAGTTGCAAGGCAAATAAATAAAAATCGCACTAAAAGTTTTGCGGTTTAAAAATAATATCTAACTTTGCAGCCGCTAAGCCACAAGAAAACAAAGTGGCTGCAAAGTTTTGATTGCCTCTTTAGCTCAGTTGGCCAGAGCACGTGATTTGTAATCTCGGGGTCGTTG
>CAVBJM010000052.1:0-10079 GCA_963595925.1 bacterium | reverse complement strand
AAAACGTCCCGAGAGAATTTTTTTCTCCGGCGAGAGATTTTTAAAACGTCCCGAGGGATTTTTATTCTCTCGGGACGTTTTTTTTACTTATCAATACCGATTCTCTACCCCGGTACTGTCCACTACCACAACTGCGGTATCGGGTTGCACAATTTGATCATGAGCTACACCCTTTAGTTCCACATTCGGCTGCACGCTTTCGGCCTGCCCCTCCGTAATCAGCCCTTTTATGGCCAATCTACGGGCTATCTGCCTAAAGTAACCGCCTTGACTCTCGCGCAACGTACCGTCTGGATTGAACGACCAGTAGAAATGTTTCGGACGAGGTATTATGGAGGCCATGAAAATGGCTTCTTCCATTGTCAAGTCGGATGGCTCTTTATTGAAATAGAAATGCGACGCCTCCGATACTCCGTAAACACGGGGTCCCCATTCGGCGATATTCAAATAGACCTCGTACATCCGGTCTTTCGAGGTAAGGTGTTGCGACTCTATCAGCCACACGATGAGCGCTTCCTCCAGTTTTCGGGCAATGTTTTTATGCTTATTCAGGAATACGTTTTTTACCAGCTGCATGGTGATGCTACTCCCTCCCCGCGCAAAGCGCCCGACCTTCAAGTCGTATATCAATGCCTCCTGAATGGCTCCGGGATAGAAGCCCTGATGGTAATAGAAATGTCCGTCTTCCGACTGCATAATCGCCTCACGGAGTAACGGAGAGATGCGGTCTAAACTCCGAAACGACGGATTGGACGGTCCAACCGCAAACGTTCGAACAGGGCAGTCGCCGTCGTAAGCCGTATATTCAAACTCACCGCTCATTTTTGCCAGATTGCTGCCACCAAAATTGCGGATGCGGAAACGATGTCCCCTAAGGTCGGAATGAAACCGCAGGCTGTCCAACCGATTGAAATCCACATCCAACAGAAAATCATAACTCAAATCACCTTCGGTCTGTATGCCCTGCACATGCCGAAACAGCGCGGAAGGCAATGAAGCGAACAAGCGCTGAGCCGGAAAATCCGCACGATGAATCGAGGCTATCACGTGCCAACGCTTCTCCTTCGCCGCCCGCAGATAAGGATTGAACTCCAGTTGGTTGAAAACGACTCTCGAAGCGCTGTCCAATTCCGCGTAATTGCGTCCTATCCGCAGTTTGTAATCGAATTCTCCCCTATCCAAACAAATGGTATCGGGCGACAAGCCCTTGTGATAAACCTCCAGCCCACGAACTGAAGCGTCACCGTCTAACACCTGTTCCTTGCCCGAAGTATGTTGCGAGAGTCTGAACGCAACCTTATCGAAGCCTACAAATGCTTGGTAATGAGAACGTATATAAGGCAATACCACTCGCCGACCGGATGATATTTCGCCCTCTACTTTCCGTTCAGCACTGTTCAGAATCCCTTTTACACGCCAGTCTGTCTGCAAATCTCCTTCCGACACCCGGACGGAAGTGTCAAAGCTGCGGTTCGCAATCTGCAATAAAGGAACGGTAAAACGAGTAGACAACGAATCTCTCTTGCCCTCGACCGACAAATTGCGCAAAGAAGCGTTGTCGGGCAACAAACGGAACAGAACATCAAAAACTTTCTCCACCCGTTCATCGTATCCGCCCTTCTGCGCGCTCTTTACACGCTCCGATTTCACGCTCCCCCGAAACAGGAAGTCGTAATTCGACTGAGCCCCCTGCTTCACGAACGTCAGTTGCAAACCGTCGGCCGTTATCCCCCGAACAGAAACCTTCCCGGAGAACATCGGCCATAACGCCAAATCGACATTCATGTCACGCAGACGGAACAAGGTGTCGCAACCATTGGGCACAACCGACAGCCCTTCAATCCGAACCGTAGCGACTGAAGGCATCGTAAGTGACGCGTACGACACCTGCAAACCATAACGTCGGGAAAGATTTTCCACCTTCTCACGGGCTACCGAGCGAAGCAACGTCCCACGAAACAAGAATAGTCCCACTCCTGTCAGAAACAAGAGTGAGACTAATCCCACCAATTCCCATTTGAGGTATATCTTCTTCATTTTCCAAGCAGATTAATGTTCTGCTGCAAAAATACAACATTCCCTACATTTCATGCACGAATCGTGAACCGGATTGCGCCGGTTGCCTACGATTACTGCTTCCAGAGTTGGAGCGTGTAGACTGGTTCTGTCGTCTTTCGTCCGAACGGTTCTCCTTCCTTACCGACTGACCGTCCTGACGTCCCCGATTGAAAGAGGAATTGTCCTGGCGTTGAGGTGCGCTTTGTCTGCTCTCACTTCTGCGGTTATCCTGCCAACCTGACGGACGGCGTTCCGGCTCTCTTCCCGATTCCGGACGAGGCTGATTCCGGAACTGATTATCGTTCCGATTGTCACGTACGCCAGGACGCTGATTGTCCATAGGAGGTCTATGAGCGCCTACGTCATGACGCGGCGGTTGTGCCGGAGTGAAATGCGAACCATGTCCCGGATTTACCGGACGAGGTGCAGAACCGAAATCCATTGTGTGGTGGTTCAAGCGATTGGGCACATTGCCCACATAAACCGGATGATGGTAGCGCTTGGCAAAATTGCGTTCGTAAAAACTTACCCCATGCCAATGCGCCCGGCTATGTCCGCCGCAATAATCCAGGTAATGCAACGGCTGGCGATAATAGAAACGTCCTCTATCCGGATAACGGTTAAACACTCGCAAGTAGCAGATATTGTTCTGCGCGTAAACGGGACGGAAGAAGTAATCCAACGACAGGAAACACGTATATTCCGCTCTGGAAAGAATCCATCTGATATCCTCGTTACGTTCGTCTAAATATCGATAATAATAATCCAACGCCACCGCATCCTGACAAGCTACACCCGCCAGGTAAGGGTCTACGTTTCGCAAGAAATCATAATTTACCTCATACAAATCGTTGTATTGGTCGGAAGTCAGATTCAGTTCGTAAGCCATACGGTCGGAAAGGAAGCGGGCGTTTACCCTTATATCATTCAGCCCAGTAGCTGATACGGGAAATGCAATGCTTATAAAAGCAATCATCCATAGCAAAAATTGTTTTCTTGTCTTCATAATCATATCGTTTTTAATTTCTTTGAAGCAAAGATAAATGGACAATATCCCTCCAACAACAAAATCTTCCCAATTATCCGTAGGGTTTTCCCTCTTTCTGATAGGGAAAACATTACGCCAATCGGATACCGCCCTCTTCAAGCACTATCAGACGCTTCTTGTAGAGGTCGCCCACAGCCTTCTTGAACGTCTTCTTGCTCACCTCAAAGGTTTCGTATATCAAGTTAGCATCCGATTTGTCATTCAACTCCGTGTACCCATCATGCTCCTTGATAAACGCCAACAAGGTATCGGCAAAATCGCCGACCTTACGGGCTCCCCCTTTTTGGAGTTCCAAGTCTATTTTCCCGTCTTCGCGTACCTGTTTTACAAACGCCCGCTTTCTGTCGCCCTGATGAAGCTGGCAGAACACTTCGTTATGATATAACATTCCGCTATACTTATTGTCAACAATCACTTTGAATCCCAAGTCAGTACGCTGCCACACCAAGATGTCTACCTCTTCGCCCGCCTGATATTCAGGTTTGTCTTTCGACAGAAAATGTTCCACTTTCGCAGAAGCCACAATGCGGTAGCTTTCTTCATCCAGATACACATACACCACATAATACTTGTCTTTCTGCATCTTCAGTTTCTGCTCACGGAAAGGCACAAAAAGGTCTTTCATCAATCCCCAATCGAGGAAAGCGCCAAAGTTATTCACCCACGCCACTTTCAGGCTGGCGAACTCACCGACTTGCACGTATGGCTGCAACGTAGTAGCTACCAACCGCTCATCCATATCCAGGTAAATAAACACATTCAGCACATCACCCGGAGCACATTCCTCGGGAACGTAGCGTTTCGGAAGAAGAATTTCGCCGTCTTCATCACCATCCAAGTAGACACCGAAGTCTACCTCTTTCACAACCTCCAACTGGTTGTATCGTCCTAATTGTATATGACTCATATTCTGTTTTTCTACTGTTTACTGTTGTACGATTACGCCATCCATCAAATGAATAATCCGGTCGGTTTGTGCCGCCAGCCCTTCATCATGGGTCACAATAACAAACGTCTGCCCCAATCTGTCGCGCAAATCGAAGAATAACTGATGCAACTCTTCTTTATTCTGAGAGTCAAGGCTCCCCGATGGTTCATCCGCCAGTATAACCGATGGATGGTTAATCAAAGCTCGAGCCACCGCCACACGCTGTTTTTCTCCTCCTGATAGAGCCGCAGGTTTATGCAAAGCCCGTTCGGACAGGCCCAAAGAACGCAACGTTTCCTGAGCTGCAGACTTCGCCTTCCCCGCTGAAACGCCATGTATCAGAGCCGGAATCATCACATTTTCCAAAGCCGTAAACTCCGGCAATAGCTGATGGAACTGAAAGACAAAGCCTATTTCTTTATTACGAAACGCCGAAAGCTCTTTTTCTTTCAAGCGGTTTACTTCCACCCCGTTCAGCATGACCGTTCCGCTGTCGGCTTTGTCCAGTGTACCCATTATCTGCAAAAGCGTAGTCTTTCCGGCGCCACTGGGGCCTACTACGCTCACCACTTCACCCTTGCGGATATCCAAATCGATGCCTTTCAGCACTTGCAGCGTACCGAAACTTTTCGTTATACCTTTTAGGCTTATCATATTCTCCGCGTCCATTGTACGTTTATGAATTTTTCTTTAACCATTTATAAATCCAACTGCCAGCCTTATCGTAGTATTGGGTTTCAGCCCACCCACGAGGGTCGGAAAAAGACAGGCTCTCCACCGGATCGCCCTTCTGTCCCGGATAAAGCAGCATGATACTATTATTATTGAAATACTTGGATATCTGCATCGGCAACCGCTCAAACGAGGAATCGTACGAGATAGAACCGCGACGTGAGCTGACCACGACAAACAGATGATCGTAATTCACTTGCCCCGTAAGAAGCAGCAAATCATCCCAACTCTCCAATTCGGAATAAGCCACACGCGTATCCTTATATTTCTTTTCGATAAAGCCCCGGATATATCCCAACGTTTGAGGATGGGCGTAGAAATGTACCCGACAGCCCAACTGTCCGCCCATGCGACACAAATGTGCAACCCATTTCGTAAAACCATGTTCAAATTCCGACTTGGGCGGCACTGCTACAATGATGCGGCGCAATGTGTTTACCGGAATCAGAAAACGCGCCACCATAACCTGCAGATATGTATCCTTCAGCAGATTCTCGGTCAGGCTTCCGAAAAAGGAGTCAACAATACTAGTCTTGTTATGCAAACCCACAATGATGCTTGTAGCCTCGTATTCCTTGGCTGTATGCAGTATACCCGTCGTAATATTCAAATCGAAACGCGTAACGACTGTCAGTTTTACATCGGTAGAAGCCGCAATCTGAGCCGCTCGCTCCAAATTACGCTTTCCGCACATTTCTTGCCGAACGGAATCATTACTGTCGTTTATCACGTTTAAGGCCACTAACTTGTCCGTTTTCTTTCCATCGCGCAGCATCAAGCTTAAATCCATCAGATTTTCCAATGTATTCGGGTTAGCAAGAGGAATCAGGAAACATTCCTTTTCCTGACTCTTGTCCGAATCCAAATCGACTCCGTTCATCGCCAACTTCTTCGCCGCAATCTCGGTAATAAACGAGCTGACTACGCAGGTTACTAAGATTAACAGAATCGTTCCGTTCAGCACATCTTCGCTCAACAACCTGCTTCCGTCCGGCAAAATGATATTATAGCCTACCAATACTGCAGCCAGAGTTGCAGCGGCCTGAGCCGTACTCAAACCAAACATCAGTTCGCGCTCCACGGCGCGCATCTTATAAATCTTCTGCGTACACCACGAGGCTATCCATTTTCCCAGTAGAGCCACGACAATCATAACGCCTGCTACCTTCAAGGAATCGACATGTCCAAACAATACGTTTACATTGATAAGCATACCCACCCCAATCAGAAAATAAGGGATAAACAACGCGTTTCCGACAAACTCCAAATGACTCATCAGCGGAGACACATGTGGAATAAGACGGTTTAAGACCAGTCCGGCCAAGAAAGCGCCCAAAATACCTTCCATCCCGACCAGCTCCATCAAGCCCGCTCCCAAGAAAACCATTGCCATGACAAAGATATACTGCACGACATTGTCGCTATAACGACGGAAGAACCAACGTCCGATACGTGGGAAGAAGAACATGATAAATCCACCTAACGCCAACACCTTCAAGACGAGCCAAACCCAAAACATCTGCGAAGAATCGCCTTTGTACATTCCTCCGATGACTGCAAGAACCAACAGGGTAAGAGTATCGGTAACCGCCGTTCCTCCAACAGCGATGCTCACGGCTCGTTGCCGGTTGATGCCATAACGTATTACAATGGGGTAAGCGATAAGTGTATGTGACGCATACATACTGGCAAGCAAAACTGAAGTCATCAGTCCATAACCCAACAAATTCATATTGGTCCAGATACCGATAGCCAGCGGAAAGACAAAAGCGAGTAAGCCTAACACGATAGCCTTTACCCGAATGCTCTTGAAATCTTCCATATTCATTTCAAGCCCGGCAAGGAACATGATATAGTATAAGCCGACTTTACCAAACAGTTCAAAGCTACTGTCACGAGCCAAGATATTCAATCCATGCTCCCCAACAACGATTCCGGCCAAAATCATCCCGATAATGTGCGGAATGCGCAAACGTTCCAAAACGACCGGAGCAAACAAGATTATAACCAACACCAAGAAGAATATCCAAGTAGGATCGGTGATGGGAAAATGAATGTCTAAGCCAATGTCTTCTAATAGTTGCATCATGGACAAGTGAAAGCCTTTTTATCGAATGCAAAATTACGGAAAATACTCCAATGTAAAAAAAGAAAGCTGCCTCTATCTTAACAAGAAGCAGCTTCCTTTTCTGATTGATTTATTCTGATACCACGGTGTATCAGCCATGTAAGAATACTTAATCGATTAACTCACACGGTTACACGCATCACTGCGTAACAGTTCTTTCTATTATTTTATCGAAGCGCGGTCGATATACTTGTCTATATCCATCGCTTGAACAGAGTTAGCGTATTTAGACTTGATTTCCTTATAAGTGTCTACCGCTTCGGAGTTCTTGCCCTGCTTTTCCAGTATCTGACCTGCCTGAAGCAAATATATCGGACTCAAAGACACGCAGTTTGCCTTGTCGGCCGCTTTCAGAAGAGTAGCCGCAGCCTTATCCAACTGACCAAGTTCGGCATAGCAATTACCCAATGTTCCCAACAATGCAGGAGCTACAAAAAAATCGCTTCCGCTGAAATCGTTCAGATACTTGGTTGCTTCCTGAAATTTGCCCAAACGGGTATAACAGATACCTGCATAAGCATTTGCCAAGTTTCCGGCTTCTGTGCTTCCATATTCATCGGCAATCTTTACAAATCCCACATAGCCCAAGCTATCACCGTTCAAAGCCGCTTCGTATTCATCGGCACTGAAATATTGCTGTCCCTTAAACAAGGCTTCCTGAGCCTTCAGTTCTTTCGGTGCGCTAATAAAATGCTTGTATGCGAATACAGCACACACTACTACTACGATGGCCACTACGATGCCAATCAACAAGTTTTTGTACTTCAACAAGAACGCTTCCGAAGTCATAAGCGCTTCATCCACATTCAACGAATCTTGAGTTTTCTTTTGTTCTGCCATTTTATTGAATCTTTATTATTTTATCGGGTAGTTAATTCAAAAACGGCACAAATATAATCATTTCTTCTTTGCCTACGACCAATTATGAAAGAATATTCTTATTTTTGTCTACGGGTATATGATTCCCACATGATTAAAATCCGAGAAGACTATGAAAAAGATTCTATGCGTATGTGTGGCGCTTTGGTGCGCATTAGGTGCTTTCGCTTACACCGAACGAAATTTACTGGAAAAACAAGCCTCGATACAACAGGTTACCGAAGCATTGGTTATGAACCGCAAATGGGTGAAATACCCAACCTATACCGACCGTAGCGGATGGGACAAATTCTTAGGAATCCATAAAGAGGGGTATATCCAGCAAGGAGAGAAATACTTGAATTATCAATGGAAAGTGATACCGGCAACCGATTACTTAGCCTTTGAACGGTCAGGCAACCGATCTGACATGGAATCGGCTTTCGATGCCAACAACCGAGCCATATCAACCCTTCTGATGGCAGAACTGGCCGAAGGGAAAGGACGATTCGTAGACCAACTGATAAACGGTGTGTTCCAAGCGTGCGAAATGACCTCATGGGCACTCCCTGCACACCTTATCACCCAACCAACTCACCGTTCGCTTCCCGTATACGACTATCACCTGATAGACCTCACTTCTGGCGATTTAGGCGGACTGCTTTCATGGACTTACTATTTCATGCACGATTCTTTCGACCGGATAAATCCCGAAATATCCCGTCGACTGCGCCATGAGCTACAAGTGCGTATCATGGACGCATACATAAACGATGGGTCGTTTTGGTGGGCTGCCCGAAAATACAATGGGCGAATGCTGAACAACTGGAATCCGTGGTGTAACAGCAACGTACTGATGACTTTCATGCTAATGGAAGACAATCGGGACAAACTCGGGCAGGCAGTCTACCTCACCATGCAGTCGGTAGACAAATTTTTAAACTACATCAAGGCCGATGGCGCATGTGAAGAAGGTCCATCATATTGGGGGCACGCATCGGGCAAACTGCTCGATTATCTGGAACTACTCTACGCCGCTACAGATGGGCGGGTTAATATTTTCCATGAGAAAATGATTCGGGACATGGGCGAATACATCTCTCGTTCTTATGTCGGGAATGGATGGGTGGTGAACTTTGCCGATGCGTCAGCGCACGGTGAAGGAAACGCTTGGCTGATTTACCGATACGGAGAGGCCGTAGATAGTGATGAGATGAAGCACTTCGCAGCTCTGATGTTCAAGCCGGGAACGCCCTACAATGGGCGAGATATCTTCCGTACCTTAGAATCCATTACCATCGATTCGGAACTCCGCGAAGAGGAAGCGGAACACATCATGCGTCCCTTTACATGGTATCCGGAAACTGAGTTTTGCTACCTCACTACCAAAAACGGACTTTTCTTTGCCTCAAAAGGAGGATACAACGATGAAAGCCACAACCATAATGATATCGGAACATTCTCTGTTTGGTTGCACGACACCCCAGTTCTAATAGATGCGGGCGTGGGTACATACACACGTCAGACATTCAGCAGCGAACGCTATAGTATCTGGACCATGCAAAGCAATTACCACAACCTTCCCCAGATAAACGGCGTACCGCAAAGCTACGGAAAGCAATACAAAGCCTCGAATGCCAAGGCTTCACAAGGTACTTTCTCGGTAGACATCGCGACCGCTTATCCCGAAGAGGCGCAAGTAGACTCTTGGGTACGAACATTCAAGGTTCTTGGAAATAAGGTGAAACTCGCTGAAAAATTCCGCTTGAAGCAGGCCACCGCTCCCAACGTCGTAAATTTCATGACATGGGGCGAGGTAGAGCCAGCCAAAGGGAAAGTGCTTATTACGGTAAATGGCATCAAATCAGAGCTTACCTATGATACCTCGGCTTTCAACCTCACTATAGAACCTATAACGCAAACCGACCCACGTCTTTCCAAGGTTTGGGGAAGCAAGATCTATCGACTGAGCTTCCAGGCGAAAAAGCTAATTACACAAGGGAATTACTCTTTTGAAATTTCAGAAGTAAGAAACCAGTAGGTTTTGAGCCTATAAAGCAAGAACGATTCCACCTTCATTAGAACAAAGCCGGAGTTGAAATACCACATGGCGTTCAGCTCTGGCTAAGCAAATAAGACCGAACTGATTTGTCTCAACAGTGGACATACATTCAATACTGATGAAGGTGGGAATAGACTCCTATCAAGAGAAGACTTGAGAACAAAGCACAATAACCGGATGTTAGGAATCAACGGAAAACGAGAATGGGGGAAACGGTCATAAAAAAACTCCCCGTCTTGCAAGATTAGCAAAACGGGGAGCGTTT
>CAVBJM010000051.1:0-10453 GCA_963595925.1 bacterium | reverse complement strand
TTCCCCTTTAGGAGCATCACCAAATGCGGCTCACTCGATAATTTGGGGTTATGTTTTTTTACCCCCCCCCCTACTGATTTCCGTAGTTTTTGCTTCGCTTATAGCGTTTCTTGTTTATATATCTCCATGATTTACAAGCTTTATCTCTACTTTTGAAAGTAAAAAGAGTTTATACTATGATTTGCAATTACTCAATCGTGAAAAGATGGAATCGTGGAATTCTGTTCATTGCGTTACTGGCAAGCGTTTTGACGATGTATGCTCAAGATGACCGTAAAGCGTTCAATCTGAAGGGAAATGTGAAAGTGTACACGCCAGAAGTGTCTGACAATGGTTTTATACTGCCTGCACGTTGCGCTACGTTCAGTAGTGAAGGTACGCTTCAGCTTTTTGATGGTCTCCAACCGAATGTAAAACGTGATGCTAAAAAGCGCATTGTACGCATAGAAGTACAAGAAGGGGAGAATGCCAGATATAACGATTTCGTTTACGACAGCGAGGGACGTATCGTGGAAGTAAAAAACAGCTATCAAAACGAAGACGATGATCAGGAAACTCTTGACACGCGTACTGTACGCACTTTCGACAACAACGGACATGTAACGAAGGAAACCATATACAATGAAGACGGAAGCATGCGAGCCGTTTATTCTTATAAGTACACGGATATCGACGAACAAGGCAACTGGACTCATCGTACCGTGAGTGAGCCTTCACTGGATATCAGCGACCAACCAGAGACGTGTACTCTCAACTATAGTGACAGTGAGTCTGCGGCACAAGTAGCGCAATCGTCTGCCATTATCCCTAATACCATTGACCAGGCCATAGCGCAGAAGTCGATGCGGAAGAAATCGGCATCCGATTGGGCTAAGGATATCTGTCTCGCTCTGGTGTTTGTTTTGCTTTTTGCGCATGGCATCTATGAAAGATACATAAAGAAACCGGAGTTTTACAATCTTCCAAACAAAGGTACAGACCAACAGGCAAGCGAGACTGAAGAAAAAGCCATGGAACAAGTGGCCAATGCTTATCGCAGCTGTACGTTGATGCCTGGTACGCAAGACAATTATGCTCCTACTACACGCCAACAACTCAGCGATATGAAAGTAGCTTTGCGTAGCTTGCGTGATGTTTCCCCACAAAGCAAGGACGGAGTGGAACTGTACAATGTAATGGTGGATGTGGTAAACGAATGTGAGAGTCGAAAATTTGCCGGCAGCAAAATGTATCTCATCGTGGGAGGTATTGTTGTGGCTATAATCGCGGCATTGAGAATCGGAGAAGGACATGTGTTGCAAGGCATCTTCTATTTCCTTTTTTCTGTTGGAGCCTATTGGTTGGGCAGTCAGAGAAAACTCTATCAACTGATAGCGCAAGACTTGAAAGGCCGAAGTGGCAACGCAGGATGCATGGCAGCTTTGCTTGGCGGACTGTTTGCCTTTGCCGGCTCTGGTCGGACATGGATTACCACCTACTATAATGAATTAGGACAGCCGGTAGCCTCCGACGAGGACAATTCAGAACATGTGATGTACCCCGCACTGGCCTTCATTGGTATAGTGGCGCTGGCTCTATTTATGCCATTCGTGGGACTCATCAACTATATCCGTTTCTATATTATTCACCGCTAAATACTTATTATATGGCAGACATTGGAGTTTCTACCCTGCACGACGTTATCCGCGTGCTGCGCTGGCTGATAGCAAACCTGTTTAAACTTATCGGTTCAGTTATCAAGCATTTCGTGAACAAGAACAACAACGCCCCAAAGCAATGAACAGACTACGACTGATACTTCTCTTTTTGCTGACTGTTGTTGTAACACAAGTCGCTTTGGCTGACAAGGGCGACAAATGGCGTGTAAGCGACCAAGATTTGACGGTGTGGAGTTCGCCCGATTATCTATCTAAACTCGGCATGATACACCGTGGCTATGAAATAGTCGAGACGGGTATTGACGGCGACATGATACAATTCGAATACAATGGGCAGACGGCCTATGTGGCTACTTACTGCTGCGAACGTGTGGTTGATGAGACGGCTCAACAAGAGATAGCGGAAGAAGTAACTTCCATAACGTCGCAAAGCCACACTACTTCCGTGAAGGCAGGGAATGCCAACCCTGCCCAGGTGGAGGTGGCTGAACGTAGTGATAAAAGTTCGACAGAGAAACTTACGGCCGGTGGAGCAGCCCTCTCTGTACTCTTCCTGTTGCTCGGGGTGATAGGAACGTGTATTGGGCTCGTCGCTATTGTGTTTACCATTTTCTATGTGTTTAAATATAAGACACTGGCAGCGTGGTTCAACCGGAAATGCGAGGTGGAAGCAATCCCTTACAAACGCATGAATAGTCTGCTATGGCCGCCGGTGATATCCGCTTTGGCCATGGCCATCTTGGGTGGAGGCGTTAACTACATCATAATGATAGCAGCGGCAGGCAACGATGGCTGGCAGATACCGCTCTTCATTCTCGGCATTTTGTTCACGCTGGCCATCCCGTTTTTTGTGTTGCGTTATGTCTATCTGAAGAACAAACGTCAGTATGGCAAGAAAGCGGCGCGCTGGATGATGGTTTACTCTCTGCTCAGCATTACCGCCATATACTTATGTTGTGTGGTCATAGCCTATGTCGTAGTCGTCGGCATTCTAGCTCTGCTGCTTTTTGCGTTCATCCTTTGCGTTTGTTTCCCTACTCGCTACTACCTCGTACGCAGATGGTAGCAACCCTATCCGATAATCATCAAAAACACCTATTTATGACAAGATTTACATCTCTCTACATGCGAATAGTTTTTGCATTCCTTTCAGTATTCATCCTGGCTTCGTGCTCAAACGATGACGGTGATATCAAGATGCAGACCCCAACACTGCAGACTGTTTATGCCGATGATACCAATGTAACCGATGTTATCCGCTTCGTGGCTTCCGATTCGTGGAAGGCATCGGTAAGTCCCTCCTCAAGAGCCGATGGTGTAGATTGGCTCACACTTAGCGCTTACAGCGGTGGAATAGGCGATAACTCTATCAGCATCACGCTTACAGTGAATACAACGGGGCAAGACCGCAAGGCGGATATTGTCATCACGACTGGTGATACCACCATCACGATAACCATAGAGCAGAAGGCCACTACGAAAGACGGAAAAGAACCATCCACCCAAATCGTAGACGGTAACCAGATTACTAAAATTATCCAGCACAACTACTACAAAAGCGGCGGAAGACTGGAAGATGACGGCGAAGACACCTATGAGTTCTTTTATGACGGCAGCAACCGCCTTGTAAGAATCGTACAGACCGAAATAAATGAAGTGGATTACATCGGCGGCTATACGGGAGCCAAAGACACGGAAACGGAAGTAACGACCGTTGACATAACTTACTCAGCCGGAGCGGTGGCCTACGAGATTACCACCACCATAGACGGTGTGGAACAGAAGACGAAGCCGTCGGGAAGCATCGTGCTGGAGAACGGACGCGCTGTGAGCGGCACAAGTATTGACTACGACGATAAGGGTAACGACAACATTTATAAATATGTGTCCACCTATACCCTTACATACGATGACAACGGCTATCTAGTGAAGTCGAGCCGCGTAGAGGATGGTGAAGATGCCGACGACGAAGTGATAAGCTGGACAAACGGCTGTCCTACGCAGGTATTGTGGGGCTATACGGGCAGCACGCAACTGATAGACAAGGCTACTTATGACAATGTGAACAACTGGGCTAACCTTGACCTGAACTGGTTCCTTCTCGATTCGGAAGGATGGGATTTTGCTGCCGGCGACCCTCATAAGATATTCGCCATTCTCGGTTATGTGGGCAAACGCTCTACGTATCTTGTCAGCAGCATGACCGATGGTGCCGAAGCCGTAAACTCTGGCGACCGGGTGTATACATACGTTTATGAGCGGGATGAAACCAACGGATTGCCGCTGAAGGTGACAATGAAGACTTCTGCCGACTATGGTGAAGAATGCGAGTATACCATTGTCTACGGGGAATAGACACTGTATTTTGATAATATTTTCGGTTGATACACGATAATAGCGAGAAAATCGTTATTATTGTGTATCAACTTATTTTGAGATTTATGAGAAAGCCACATCTTCTGATTGCCGTTGCCCTTACCCTGCTCCTGTTGGCATCGTGCGGGAAAGATACGACAATGCCAGTCCCCGCTTCCGATTGTGAGGTGCTGCTCGACAGCGCTTCCCATCTGACTGCCCTTTCGCGAGCCGACGAAGCTCTTCCTTTGCTCGACAGCATCATAAGCAATGTCCAAACCGATGACACAATCCGTGCGATGGCAAAGGCGGAAAAGGCGAATACGCTGCTTGTTCTGGGACGTATGCAGGAGGCGTTGCCCGTATGCCGGCAGGCTATCAGCGAGGGAGAACGGTTGCGCAACGACGAGATACTCATCAATCAATACTCTTCCTGTGGTGTTATCTATCGACGTGTGGCAATGCCTGACTCTGCGCTGTGGGCTTATCGCAAGGGGATAGATGTGGCTAAGCGTGTGGACGCAAAGGATTATGTGGCCAATCTTTACAACAACATCGCAGTGGTGTATGTAGAGACCGACCGCTATCAGGAGGGGATAGACTATACCGACACGGCTGCCAAATGGGCACGTGAGGCGGGCGATTCCATAGAACTGTATTCTTCGCTCGCTACCAAGTCGGCAGCTTTGTTGCGACAAAAGAAATACACTCAAGCGGCCAATATCATCAGTTGCGAGTTTGACCGTATCATGGGGCTTGGCAGCACACCGCTGATACTGAAAACGGCTTCGCCCATGCTCAGTGCCATGCTGAAGTCGGCGCAGCTCGATTCGGTTCGTCACTATTTGCGACTTATTGAACCAGTACTGGGTAGGGTCTCTCCTGAGAGCAACGGGGCATTGGGCATCTTTGAGACGCGCGCCCAATTGCTGCATGCCCAAAAAGAATGGAAACAGGAGTTGCAATTGTGGCATCGTATCGATAGCTTATCGCAAAAGAACAAGGGGATACCTCAGGCTCGTATCTTCTCCTCAATGGCTGACTGCCTACACCATCTGGGTAGAACCGATGAAGCGTACGAACTGTTATGCAGGGCTTATGCTACGGCCGATTCGCTGAAGAACAATGATGTCAACAGGCAGTTGTCCGAGTTCAGTGTACGTTATAAAACTCAAGAGAAGGAACTGCAGATAGAGCGTCTGCGTTCGGAAAAAGCGGAACAACGGGTGAGGTTGATGACCATTGTGTGGTCGCTAGTACTACTCGTAATTTTGCTTACGGTCGTTGTAGCCTTCGTGCTTTATCGTCGCCGGTTGACGCGGCAAAAGCAGGAATTGGAGTTGCGGCGCAGCTATATTGAGGGACTGGAGAGCGAGCGGTTGCGATTGGCCAAGGAACTGCACGACGGCGTGTGCAACGACCTGCTGGGCATTCAGATGCTGATGGCGGTAGGTAGCGATACATGCGGCGACAGACTGACAGTTGTTACCCAGAACGTGCGGCAGATTTCTCACGAACTTATGCCTCCGAGCTTCGACAAGTGCGACATCCTAACCATCATCACCGACTATGTGGAAAACTATCCCTTGCCTCATTGTGAAACGGTGCTGACCTGTTCTGCCGAAGAGGCTCTGCGCCATCTGGATAGGCTGAAAGCTTTCGAACTGTATCGCATCCTGCAGGAACTGTTGGGTAACGTGGCACGCCATTCCTCTGCACACCATCTGAAGGTGACTATTGAGGAAGAAGCCGGAAGGTTGAAACTGACGGTGGAGAACGATGGGGTGGACAGTCAGATGGCGGAAGGTCGTGGCATCGGTATTCGTACTACGGCTGAGCGTGTGCGTAGCTTGAAAGGAGATATAAAGACCGCCATTACCACTGATGGCATTTATCAAGTAGAAGTAACATTGTAATCGAGAAATGAAAGAGAAAACCAGTCCCTGCATACTTATTGTTGACGATCATCCCATTGTGCGCGAAGGCATCAAGGCGCTGTTGGTGTCAGCCTCCCCGACAACCCGTATTCTTGAGGCTGCAGATGGAAGTGAGGCTTTGCAAACGGTAAAGACAACTCGGGTAGGTGTTGTAATCGTAGACTTGGAGATTCCTGGTGCCGATGGCTTTCAGTTGATAGAAGACTTGGCACAACGCCCTTTTCCACCACGCATCGTGGTCTATACCATGCACGAGGAGCCGTGGACTATAGCCCGGTTGCAAGAAACTAAAGTGGACGCTATCGTACTCAAAGGCGATAATCCTATGGAGATTGTTACTGCGGTAGAGTCGGCGAATGTAGGACTACTTTATTACAGTCAGCGCTACGCATCACTCATAGAGAAGTCCACACCCATGCTCACGGCAAGGGAGGCTGAAGTGCTCTCGCTGCTTAGTAGCGGCTATTCGTCACGTCAAGTGGCCGACTTGCTTTTCGTCAGCGAAAATACCATCGAATACCATCGCAAGCAGATTCTCCGTCGATTGGGAGCCCGCAACAACGTACATGCCGTAGCCATCGCCATACAGAGAGGTCTCATGCCATCGTTTCCGAATGGGGAGAAGCGGTAATGATGTGGTGGAGTGAGAGTTCGAATATTTTTGTTTGGCGTTTCAGAAGAGGAGTTTAACAGTGTAGTCGCAGTTTGGGATGTCTTTTTTATGAAATGTGATGGTTGGTTACTTAATATAGGGTTCAGCTGCTATCATTGTTTCATTTTTTGGTAATACATACTTTTTTATACTCCGGTCTTCAAGAAATATGTGGTAAAGGGTAAATTCAAGAGATTGCAAGGTTTTCTCTCTTTTTTTAGGTTTGAGTTGACATTCCCATATTGTGATGCTATGCCACCCCATATGCGCCAATTCATCCAATTCTTTTTTATCTCTTTCCTTGTTGCGCTTTATTTTTTCTTCCCAATATTCAGCTCGACTCTTTGGCATAACATAGCTTTTGCATTTTTCGTGTCCATGCCAAAAACATCCATTTACAAAGATAACAGTGCGATACTTACGAAGTACGATGTCTGGATGGCCAGGCAATCGAGGATGGTTAAGTCGGTAACGGAATCCATGAGTGAAAAGATAATGGCGTACAAGTAGTTCGGGTTTTGTACCCTTACTTGGTATAGATGCCATACATCTGCTGCGTTGCTCTTTTGTCATCTTGTCCATAATGTCGACTTTATGCACTCATGTTAGAATATATGGGAAGCGCATAGTGGAAGTCATTATCATATCGTTTTTCGCAATAGGAAAAATTCAATCCATTCTCAAGTATAGAGTAAATATTAGCTGCTTCTTTCGTAAAATGGAAAAGAGTTTTTGATTTGGAATTGTTCATGCTTGTCCAAGGCTTTTCTTTATCTTTGACTCTGCTTATCGTGAAAATGTAAAAGTTGGTTTGGTCTCTATCCAATGTTTAAGGGGTATTTTGTTGTCGGCTATTTTACAACAGAGCTTCACCCAATTGTCAAAAAGATCACCGCCATTTAGTAAAATGGGATTGTGTTCCGCTATCAATAATAACAAATCTTTTGTCGGATGTTTTAGCAAGGCTTTTACCCGGTCAGAATACTCTACAATAACATTAAATACTTGGGAAACGGACTTTCCCAATCGTTGACCATCCACATGAGTAATCTTACCTCCAGCAGAATACAAGTCTCTTATGTTAGGGTTAATTATTTGATTGTAGGAGCAAAGCCATAACGATATTTCGTTGTATTTTGTCTTTGATGGTTTAGGAGACAATGCTTCAGGAAACAATATCATGCATTTGGCTTTAAGTTCAGCCCTTTCTTCTGCATCCAAGGTAGCCCATAGGCGAATATTAAAAGAATGAGCATTCTCAATATTATCAGAAGTTATCCACCAAGGCATTTCAGACTTCCCCTTTCGTTTTGCTTCGTCGCGATAATACTTACGCACCATTTCTATATTATCAGACGATTTTCTGAAATCGTCATACTCAACCCCCATTTTGTAGAAAATAGTCTCGTCATGGTTTAGCTCCATGTTTATCATATAACGAGGAGAATGAGTAACCGCAATTTCATATAAAACATCTTGGTATGGTCGACACTTGAACTCAGGAATTTGTCCGCCCAACTTACCGAAAAGCATATATATATCTTCGACATCCTTTACACGAGTTGTTTCAACAATACTGCTTCCTGTCGAAGTCCATGTGTCTGAAATTGTGGACTTAACCTCTATTCCATAATACTTTTCTGTTACAATATCGGGAAATCGATGCCCAGAGATAAGCATCACCTCATTAGGGTCAAATGGTGTATCTTTACAGGCTATTTTTATTGTATCCACTGAGCATTTTTCTAAATCACTTGGCGAAATTTTCCTATAGGCATTAGGATTATTCGCTGCATTCTGATTCATAATTGTTTCGGTCTTGTTCATTAATGAATTGAACATTTGATGAGCAAGTGTAACATCTTTTTTACGAATCGCTATTATGTTGTAATCGCTATTCATCTCTATCAAAATATAAATTCCATACTCCTTGAATTCGTTGCGCTATATTGTAGGCTAAAACTGGAGGCACTGCGTTTCCTATGACTTTATATGCCCCAGACGGGCTAACCTCGTATTTCTTAGTTCCTTTTTTATAATTTACAAAATAGTAGTCAGGTGGAAACGTTTGTATAAGAGCGCATTCACGAGGGGTCAAGCGTCTTTCTTCCAAACCGTTATTCAATTCATCGAGATTATGTCCTCCATGATTTTTTGAAAGGCGTCGAAACTCAATATTGCCATGATGTTCAGAACGAATTGTAGGGCCAAGTCCGTTCATGTTGATTTCGGTTTGACCTTGACATTTCGCACCCATGTATTTTGCTTTTGAATAATATTTTTGTGACAAATCATTTGATTCATCTGGCTCTGGCAACTCTGCAAGAACATCTTTGCAAGTCACAGGATTTGCTAAAGCTTCATTTTGAACATTATAGTTATGGGTTGGCAACGGATATGGATTATACTCGAACGGTATGCTTTCTTGAGTCAGAGCCTTTAATGCACGTTCGTTTAAAGCAGAGCGCTTAATTCCAATAAAAATAACACGTTCACGTGTTTCTGGTACACCATAGTTTCCTGCATGAAGAACTTGTGGGTCAAGCACGATGTAATCGTTTCCATGAGCAGACGAGAAATCTTTTTGAATTATATCCTTTACGTCGCCTAAACTGACAAGACCTTTCACATTCTCAGCGATAAACATTTTTGGTTGAACTATGTCTATGACTTGTTTCATCCACATGTATAGTTTGCCTCTTGTTTCTTCAGAGGGCTTGTCTTCGTACCTTTTTTCTCCATTGTGAGACACATTCGAATCGAAGCCTTTTCTCTTTCCTGCAACACTAAAGTCTTGGCAGGGAAAACCGCCTGTCACAACGTCAACGTTATGAGGGAAAACATCAACCCCATTATTCTGTAACTTTACCAAATCAACTATACTCTGAAGATGAAAGATGTTTGGGTCAACACGGAATCTCGACATGTAATTAAGCCATGTATTACGGGCTTCTTCTAAAATGTCACAAGCAAAAACAGTACGGAATACACTTTTTCTTAGAAGCACCCAATTCTTGCTGACCTCGTTTTCTATCCAACTGCTATTTGTGATGGATTTTTTATGACAAATAAATCCGCCTTCGAGACCTAAATCCATACCCCCACAACCCGAAAATATAGATAATACTCTTAGAGTATCGTCTTCAACCCTTTCTTTATCGCCATTGTTATAAAACAAATCATAACTTGGTTCCGAGACTATGTCTGAATGTTGTTCTATATCCTTGTATTTTATTGATTCCATTTATCTTATTTCTTGGTGCTGGTTTTAACCTAGCTGTTTCAATTTTTTATATGGCGTTGTTTTTGTCATGTACTCTTACATAAGAGTTCGGTCTTTTTATGGTGAATTTTAACAAACAAAGATATGAAATTTTATCCATAATTTGCCTTTTGTCGTTTTAAACATAGCGAACTCATTGTATAAAAGGTTTTTAAACTATGACTTTATTACTCGACTTGTCTTTTCCCTATCACTATTCCTTTCTATATTTGCTCTAGAAACAAGATTTTATGCCCAAATAGACAGGCGACATCTATCTGGTGATTGTCAACGGTGAAGAAGGCAAGTGCACCGAATACGAAATCGAGGTTAGTGACTATTCGGGAATATTCGCTGACGCTATAAAAGCGTGGATAGTGTTGTTTTTATACCTAAGAAAATAAAAAAGCCTCGAAATCAAGCGATTAAGAGGCAATGCACGTACTCGAAGCGGGACTTGAACCCGCACAGCCGCAATGGCCAAGGGATTTTAAGTCCCTCGTGTCTACCGATTCCACCATTCGAGCAGACCAAAGAGCGGAAAACGAGACTCGAACTCGCGACCCCAACCTTGGCAAGGTTGTGCTCT
>CAVBJM010000050.1:0-11138 GCA_963595925.1 bacterium | reverse complement strand
AAAACCGTTGAAGGTAACACTTCCCGGGGTTCGAATCCCTGTCTCTCCGCCAAAAGCTCACAGAAAGTCTGTGAGCTTTTTTTATTGTTTGTTGCAGGACTGGCAACAGTTGCTTACGCCGTGTGAACCCTATCTTTGGGGGTGGAAATGGCGATTCTTCTAAATGAAATTCGAGCCTGCTAAACGGAGGATTTTTAAGCATTGGCGAGGCTAAAAAATAACGCCAACAGGGAATAAAAATCTCTGTTAGCGTTTTTTTAATCTGCGTTATCGTTTTTAAAATCTCCGTTAGCGTTTTTTTAATCTGCGTTAGCGTTTTTTGTAGTGTGTTAAACCGTTCTGTATCAAGACTCTTTTTGGATGATTTCCATGCCTATACGGATGGCTTCTTCATTCAGGGGGATGAGCTTGTGGTGGCGTTCGGGTAATGTTTTCCGCAAGGCTTTTACCACACTTTCTATTGACACGATGGGGCGTACTTTAAGCAGTCCACCCAATACAATCATGTTAAATGTTTTTGCCATCTTGCGCTCGTTTGCCGCATCCATTGCGTCAATGCGATACACCTGAATGTCTTTTCGTGTAGGTGGTTCGATGATTCCGTATCCGTCGTAGATGAGGATTCCACCGGGTTTTACCTTGCTCTCGAACTTGGCCAATGAAGGCTGGTTCAGGATAATGGCTGCATCGTATTGACTCAGGATGGGTGATGAGATGCGATTGTCGCTCACAATGACCGTTACGTTGGCTGTTCCGCCTCGTTGTTCGGGGCCGTAAGCTGGCATCCAACTCACTTCTTTTCCTTCCATTAGTCCGGAGTAAGCCAGTATTTTCCCCATCGACAGAACGCCTTGTCCGCCGAATCCCGCTATGATGATTTCTTCTTCCATATCATTAGTCCGTTTATTCCACTGATGTTTTGTTTTCTTCCGTGGTGTCCTTCAGATCACCTACGGGATAGAATGGGAACATGTGTTCTTCCATCCACTTATTGGCAGCTTCGGGCGACATTTTCCATCCCGAGTTGCAGGTAGATACAATCTCCACCAGGCTGGAGCCTTTCCCGTGTAAACAGTTCTCGAAAGCCTTGCGAATGGCTTTTTTTGCCTTGCGAATGGCTGCTACCGTGTGTACCGACTGTCGGGTAACGTAAGCCGTGCCTTGCAGTGTGGCTGCTATCTCGGTAACTTTCAATGGGTAGCCATGTATCTCAGGGTTTCGGCCGTACGGACAAGTGGCCGTTTTCATACCTATCAGTGTGGTGGGAGCCATTTGTCCTCCCGTCATGCCGTAGATGGCATTATTGATAAAGATGATGGCTATGTTGTCGCCTCGGTTTAGCGAGTGTATGGTTTCGGCGGTACCGATGCAGGCTAAGTCGCCGTCTCCCTGGTAAGTGAAAACCAATCGGTCAGGCCAAAGGCGCTTGATGGCGCCGGCCAGTGCTGGAGCGCGTCCGTGGGCGGCTTCCATGCAGTCTATATCCAAGTAGTTATACATGAAGACGGCGCATCCTACGGGACTAATGCCGATGGTCTTTTCCGCCATGTTCATTTCGTCTATCACTTCGGCCACCAACTTGTGTACTACGCCGTGACTGCATCCCGGGCAATAGTGCATGGGGTTGTCGTTTAGCAAACGAGGTTTCTGGTATACCAGATTCTCGGGTTTTATAATATCTTCTCTTGTCATGATTATTTCCTTCGTGAATTAAACCTTGTGGTGGTTCGGAGTACCAATTCTGTCATCTTCAGGAACAAGGCGGCAAAGCATATATAGGTAATTATGGTCTGGTCTATGCCCGGAATGAAGTACAGAACAATGGCGCAGAGTGCTCCTGCCATGAATAATATGTTCAATACAGTTCTGATATTGTTGATGAGATTGTTATTCATACGCCGCCTGTTATTTGATAAGGTTTTGTTTCAATGCGTTTATCACTTCGTCCGGGTCGGGTACGATACCGCCCAATCGTCCGAAATGAACTACCGGAAGGCTGCACTTCACAGCCAGATTGACATCCTCTATCATTTGTCCGCTATTGAGTTCCACTACCAAAATTCCTTTCGTCTGTTTGGCTCTTCTCTCCAAAGCTTCAGATGGGAACGGCCACAGGGTTATCGGCCGGAAGAGTCCGGCTTTTATGCCTTCTTTGCGTGCATTGGCAATGGCTTTCTGTGCAATACGTGCGCATGAACCGAACGCTACAATCAAGTATTCGGCGTCTTCGCAGTCTATTTCCTCGTAACGTACTTCCGAGCGTTGTATTTCAGCATACTTCTCTTGTAAGTGCAGGTTGCGCTGTTCCATGATGGCTGGATCCAGTTCGAGCGACGTAATGATGTTTGGTTTGCGTCCTTTACATCCATTGGCGGCCCACGGGCATTGTTCAAGGATTTCGGCTTCGGTTCTGCGTGGGCGAGGTGTAGGTAGTGTTACCTTTTCCATCATTTGTCCGATGACTCCATCTGCTAGAATCATGGCTGGATTTCGATACTTGAAAGCCAAATCGAAAGCCAGTTTAACGAAATCGGCCATTTCCTGTACCGATGCCGGTGCAAGCGCTATGACATGATAGTCTCCGTGTCCTCCACCTTTGGTGGTTTGGAAATAGTCCGCTTGGCTGGGTTGGATGGTTCCCAATCCGGGACCTCCTCGCATAACGTTCACTATCAGGCACGGCAATTCAGCTCCGGCAATGTAGGAAATACCTTCTTGTTTCAGGCTTACACCCGGGCTTGACGAGGAAGTCATAACCATTTTGCCGCTTCCTGCGCCTCCGTATACCATGTTGATTGCCGCAACTTCGCTTTCAGCCTGTAGAACAACCATTCCGGTTGTTTCCCACGGCTTCTGTTCGGCAAGCGTTTCCAATACTTCCGATTGTGGGGTAATAGGATATCCGAAGTATCCGTCTGCACCGATGCGTATGGCTGCATGTGCGATAGCTTCGTTTCCTTTCATTAGAACTATTTCTTCTGCCATGATGTTTCTTCTTTATAATGTGCCAATGTGTAGTCGGCTTTGTTTTGTAGAATTCGTTTTGCTGGTTTTCAGTCTTCGCATTTGGCTCTGTATACAGTTAGGCAACCATCGGGGCAAACTATTGCGCACGAGGTACATCCCGTACAAGTGTCTTCTGTAATTTGTTGTACGTAGTTGTATCCTTTCTGATTAACTTTCGGGGCGAGCGACAAAACGTGCAGCGGACACGCTACTACGCAAAGGTTACATCCCTTGCATCGTTCCGTATTCACTACTACTACACCTTTCATTTTAGCCATATAGTTTTGTTAGTTACTGGTTATACATATCTTTATTGTAATAATTCAAAATGTCCAATACCATACTGCGTGCTTCTTGGGCTGGATTGTTTGGGTCTATGGAAATAGCCATTTGATAATTGTTTAAGGCTTCTTGCCAGTTTCCTTCTTTGCGGAAGGCATTGCCCAATAGATAATAAATGTTTGCCACTTGCTCCGGTTCTGTTTGCAGCGCATTGCGCAGTTGTTCAATGGCGGAACTTGTTCTTCCATCGTTTATCAGTACCTTGATAGCTTGCAGTTTTTCGGTCATTATATTGGCTCTTTTGTCATTCACAAAGATATGTTTTATTTTAAAAAGGAATGGCTTTTTCTTCGAATATTTGGCTCTGAATGGCGAAAATAAATTTTTCTGAATCTTGTATAATATTTATACATAGCGTGTTATGTATGCTTCCTTTTGGTTTTGAACGAAACGATTGCGGATGCAATTAAATGACTGTTCGATACGGTTTTTGTTCGGTTTAGGATGTTTTCGGAAAGTGTTTGCCAGTTAGCGTTTAATTTTTATCTTTGCCGAAAAAAGAAAACAGCTAATAACTTTATACTTAATCTAAATGAATAAAATCATATCGAAAGAGCGTTTTTCGGAAAATGTCTTTAAGCTGGGGGTGGAGGCTCCGATGATAGCTCGTGCGCGGAAAGCAGGTCATTTTGTAATAGTGCGTGTAGGTGAAAAAGGAGAGCGTATCCCGTTGACTATAGCCGGGTCTGATACGGCTAAGGGAACCATTACATTGGTGGTTCAGAAAGTGGGACTTTCGTCTACGCGTCTTTGTGACTTGGAAGTGGGCGATGAAATCACCGATGTGGTGGGTCCATTGGGAAAGGCTACAGATATTAAGAATTTCGGAACGGTAGTGTGTGCTGGAGGTGGGGTAGGAGTAGCTCCGATGCTTCCCATAGTACAGGCTCTTAAAGAGGCTGGAAACCGAGTAATAACGGTGTTGGCCGGGCGTAGCAAGGATTTGATAATATTGGAGAACGAGATGCGTGCGTCATCGGACGAAGTAGTGATAATGACTGACGACGGTTCGTATGGTCGAAAAGGATTGGTGACCGAAGGCGTAGAGGATATCATCAAACGTGAACGGGTGGACAAATGTTTTGCGATAGGCCCGGCGGTGATGATGAAGTTCGTTTGTTTGCTTACTAAGAAGTATGATATTCCCACCGATGTGTCATTGAATACGATTATGGTAGATGGTACTGGCATGTGTGGCGCTTGTCGCATTACGGTCGGAGGAAAAACACGCTTCGTTTGCGTGGATGGTCCTGAATTCGATGGACATCAAGTAGATTTCGATGAGATGTTGAAGCGAATGGGCGCATTCAAAGATGCGGAGCGTAGAGAACTTCATAAATTGGATGAGGTGGCACCGTGTACCGATGGGGGAGAAACAAAAGACGATTTGACCGACCGTAACGCTCCCTGGCGTCAGGAGTTACGCAAGGCGATGAAACCGAAGGAACGTACCGCCATCCCTCGTGTGAAGATGAACGAGCTGGATGCGGAATACCGCTCGCATAGCCGAAAAGAAGAGGTGAACTTGGGATTAAACGAGGAGCAGGCGTTGACTGAAGCTAAACGTTGTTTGGACTGTGCCAATCCGTCTTGTATGCAGGGATGTCCGGTCGGCATCAATATTCCTTCGTTCGTGAAAAATATAGAAAGGGGCGAGTTTGTAAAAGCGGCTCAGGTGTTGAAGCAGACCAGTGCGCTTCCGGCTGTCTGTGGCCGCGTGTGTCCGCAGGAGAAGCAGTGCGAATCGAAATGTATGCACCTGAAGATGAACGAGCCGGCGGTAGCAATTGGATATCTGGAGCGTTTTGCTGCCGACTTCGAACGCGAGAGCGGACAGATTTCAACGCCAGAGGTAGAAAAGCCTAACGGAATAAAAGTGGCCGTTGTGGGCTCTGGACCTGCAGGTCTGTCGTTTGCCGGCGATATGGCAAAGAAAGGATATGCGGTAACTGTATTCGAAGCATTACACGAGATAGGAGGTGTGTTGAAATACGGAATCCCCGAATTTCGTTTGCCCAATAAGATAGTAGACGTGGAGATTGATAATCTTTCCAAGATGGGCGTACGTTTCATCAAAGACTGCATCGTAGGAAAAACCATAAGCGTAGGCCAGTTGGAAGACGAGGGTTTCAAGGGGATATTCGTGGCTTCAGGAGCTGGGCTACCCAACTTTATGGGTATTCCGGGTGAGAACTCCATTAATATTCTTTCGTCCAACGAGTATCTGACTCGTGTAAACTTAATGGATGCAGCCAGCGAAGAGTCTGATACTCCGGTGCCTTTCGGCAAGCGTGTAGCCGTAATAGGAGGCGGAAACACAGCGATGGACTCTGTGCGTACGGCTCGCCGTTTGGGAGCTGAGCGTGCGATGATTATTTACCGTCGTTCGGAAGCTGAGATGCCGGCTCGACTGGAAGAGGTGAAGCATGCTAAAGAAGAAGGAGTGGAATTCCTTACGTTGCACAATCCGATAGAATATATAGCCGATGAAAACGGACGCGTAAAGCAGGTGGTTCTACAGAAGATGGAATTGGGCGAACCCGATGCATCTGGCCGCCGAAGTCCTGTTCCTATCCCTGGAGCAATCGAAACGATTGACATCGATATGGCGATTGTGAGCGTGGGCGTTTCGCCTAACCCCATTGTGCCGAATTCGGTAGAAGGGCTTGAATTGGGACGTAAAGGTACCATTGCAGTCGATGAACGGATGCGTTCGTCTATCCCTACCATCTTTGCGGGTGGAGATATCGTGCGTGGTGGAGCTACCGTGATTCTTGCTATGGGCGATGGCCGTAGGGCAGCAGCCGCAATGGATAGTCAGTTGAGCGGAAAAGCAGCCGAATAAGAATCTTATAAGAATAAAAGCAAAATGCTCCCCCGTCCAAGCCGTAAAGGTTTTAGAACGGGGGAGCGTTCGTTATGCGATAGTCCGTATTATATCAGGAATCCCAGCAGGATACCGGCGGCTACTGCCGAACCGATAACACCGGCTACATTGGGACCCATGGCGTGCATTAGCAGATAGTTGCTCGGGTCGTATTCCAATCCGATGACCTGCGAAATACGTGCGGAGTCGGGTACGGCGGAAACGCCAGCGTTGCCGATGAGCGGATTAATCTTATTGTCTTTCTTCAGTACCAGATTGAAGATTTTCACGAACAGTACACCAGATGCTGTGGCAATGACGAACGACAAAGCCCCCAGTGCAAATATCTTCAGAGAATCAAATGTGATGAACTCCGAGGCCTGTGTTGAGGCTCCTACGGTAAGTCCCAGCAGGATGGTGATGGTGTCGATTAGCGGTCCACGTGCCGTTTCGGCCAAACGACGTGTCACACCGCTTTCTTTCAGAAGATTTCCGAAGAAGAGCATACCCAGCAGAGGCAGTCCCGAAGGAACCAAAAAGCAAGTGAGCAGAAGCCCGATAATGGGGAACATCACCTTTTCGGTATGCGATACGGCGCGCGGTGCTTTCATGCGGATGAGGCGCTCTTTCTTCGTAGTGAGTAAGCGCATGATGGGGGGTTGTATCACAGGCACCAAAGCCATATATGAGTAGGCCGACACGGCGATGGCTCCCATCAGGTTTGGAGCTAACTTCGAAGACAGGAAGATGGCCGTCGGGCCGTCGGCTCCGCCAATGATACCGATGGCGGCGGCTTGCATGGGGTCGAATCCCATTTCGAGTGCAATCATGTATGCGCCGAATATGCCGAATTGTGCCGCAGCGCCGATAAGCATCAGCTTGGGGTTCGAGATGAGCGCCGAAAAGTCGGTCATAGCGCCTATACCTAAGAAGATAAGCGGTGGATACCATCCCGAGGTTACACCTTGGTACAGGATGTTGAGCACAGAACCTTCTTCGTAAAGTCCTACTTTCAGTCCGGCCTCCATGTTAAACGGAATGTTTCCTATCAGGATTCCGAATCCGATGGGTATGAGTAACATCGGTTCGAATTCCTTGGCTACAGCCAGATAAATGAAACCGATACCTACCAAAAGCATGGCGATGTGTCCCCATGTGGCGTTAAAGAATCCGGTATAGGTCCAAAAGTCGGCTAAGTTGTTTTGTAGAAAAGCTATAAATTCTCCCATATTATTCGATGCTTATTAGTTCGGTTCCTTCAAGAATTGACTCTCCTTTGCTGACGCTTATCTTGGTGACTTTCCCGTCGCGGTCGGCTTTGATGTCATTTTCCATTTTCATGGCTTCCAGTACCATTAGGGTTTGTCCGCGCTTTACGTTGTCGCCTTCCTTGACTTTTACTTCAAGTATTACGCCCGGAAGCGGAGAGCAGATGGCGCCTTTGCCTGCGGGTGCGGCTTGTCTGGGTGCAGCGGCCGGGGCGACAGTAGCCGGAGCCGATACGCGTGCGATAGGCTTTATCTTGGGAGCGGCTTCTTTCTCCAGTTCTACGGAGTAGGCTACGCCGTTTACTTCTACTGTTACATTCTTTCCTTCGATGTCTCCAACGGAAACGGTGTACAGTTTTCCGTTGATTTTATATTTATATTCTTTCATATTCCGATGTGTGTAAGTGTTATTTCTTGTGAGGCGTTTCGCGTAAGGTATATATTTTCGAGCTCCACGGTGAGTTGTTCCGTCCCGTGTTGAAAGTCAGTACGGTGGCTTCCGTGTCGTGGTCGGCTCCTTGGGCTTCGTGCAGGGCCATGGCGATGGCGGCGGCCACCTCGCCCGGAACTTCATCCGGAGCGTTGGAGCTCGTTTGTTGCGCATCGGCGGTGTTTGCCGCTTTTGCTTCGTTCCGCTTCCGCAGTGCAATCGCTCCCTTGCCTACTTGCTTAAAGCAGATGTATAGCAGGATGAGGCCTAAGAATACCACAGACATGGCAGATATAGCCATTCCGATGCCTATTGGGTCGTGCTTTCCAAACTTTTCCATCTTAGGGTTGCTTTCGATGGTCTGGTTGTTTGTACTTGGGGTTACGTATTTGTCTTCACTGTCGTCCTTAACTTCCCATTCGCCTGAGGCGTCGCTCACTCTGGCATACGATTGGTTTGCCTGAAGTACTCCGCCGGGCACTGTAACTTGGTCCAGCAGTTTTTTCCCGGAGTCGTACAGCCCTATCCAGTTTTCGGTGGTGGGGTTTAGGATGAAGTTCGTGTGGAATGTGCCGCGGCGCGGCGCTCCATCGGCCCAAAACAGGGCGTGCTGACGGGGCTTAACCGAGGTCAGAACATCGCCTTTTGGGATGAAGTAAGTTGCGGTGTCGCCTGGTTGGCTGCTCACCCGCAGCAGACAACCGGCCAAGTCGGCGCTGCTATATGCCTTGTTGAATATTTCTATCCATCCGCTGTGCATTCCGTAGTCGTCTTGGAAATTGCTTTCGTTCGTTACCAGCACTTCGTTTATCAGCAGCTTGGTGTTGGTTGGTTTTTCGCACGAAGTCAGGCATAAGAGCAGCGAAAGGAATATTCCTATTGTTCTTTTGTTCATAGTTTGCGCGTTTAGGTTTATAGAGGAATGTTTCCGTGCTTTTTGGCCGGGTTCGTCAGTCTCTTGGTTTGCAGTTGCTGCAAGGCTCTGATAATGCGGAAGCGTGTGCTGCGAGGTTCTATCACGTCATCGATGTAGCCGTATTTCGCTGCGTTGTACGGGTTAGCGAACAGCTTGGTGTATTCGGCTTCTTTTTCGGCCATGAACGCTTTCGGGTCTTGGGCTTCCTTGGCTTCTTTGGCATAGAGCACCTCTACGGCTCCGGCTCCTCCCATTACGGCTATTTCGGCGGTTGGCCAAGCGTAGTTCATGTCGCCGCGGAGCTGCTTACAGCTCATCACGATGTGCGAACCGCCGTACGACTTGCGTAGGGTTACGGTTACTTTTGGTACGGTAGCCTCGCCGTAGGCGTAAAGCAGTTTGGCGCCGTGCAGGATGACCGCATTATATTCTTGTCCGGTTCCTGGAAGGAATCCCGGTACGTCTACCAGCGAAACGATGGGGATGTTGAACGCATCGCAGAAGCGGACGAAGCGTGCGCCCTTGCGCGAGGCGTTACAGTCCAGTACGCCGGCCAACTGTTTGGGCTGGTTGGCTACAACGCCTACCGACTGTCCGTTGAAGCGTGCAAAGCCGATGATGATGTTCTTGGCGAAGTCTTGTTGCACTTCCAGAAACTCTCCGTTGTCTACGATAGCTCCGATAACTTCGTACATGTCGTACGACTTGTTGGGATTGTCGGGGATGATTTCGTTTAGCGAATCCTCCAGGCGGTCGATGGGGTCGGTGCATTCAGTGCGTGGAGCTTCTTCCAAGTTGTTTTGCGGAATGTAGCTCAGCAGTTTGCGAATCAGCGCCAGACCTTCTTCTTCGGTCGCTGCGGTAAAGTGCGTTACTCCCGAACGGGTGGAGTGAACGCTTGCCCCTCCCAGGTTTTCCTGCGTTACGTCTTCGCCGGTTACGGTCTTTACCACTTTCGGACCGGTTAGGAACATATACGAAGTGCCTTCGGTCATCAGTGTGAAGTCGGTCAGTGCCGGCGAGTAAACGGCTCCGCCTGCGCATGGGCCGAAGATGCCGGATATTTGCGGTATCACGCCCGAGGCCAAGATGTTGCGTTGGAATATCTCCGCGTATCCGGCCAAGGCATTGATGCCTTCCTGTATGCGTGCGCCTCCCGAGTCGTTGATGCCAATGCAGGGCGCTCCCATTTTCATGGCCATGTCCATTACCTTGCATATTTTTTGCGACATGGTTTCCGAGAGCGAGCCGGCTGAAACCGTGAAGTCTTGTGCAAAGACGTACACCAGTCGGCCGTCGATGGTTCCGTATCCCGTTACCACACCGTCGCCCGGGTAGTGTTTCTTATCCATCCCGAAGTTGGTGCATCGGTGTTGTACGAACATGTCTGTTTCTTCGAAACTGCCCTCGTCCAGCAGCATGGCAATGCGTTCGCGAGCCGTGTATTTGCCTTTGGCGTGTTGTTTCTCGATGGCTTTTTCTCCGCCTCCCAGTCGGGCTTGGGTGCGCAGTTGTATCAGTTCTTTTACTTTATCCAGTTGATTACTCATAGTCGGTATGTTTTGAGTGATTGATGAATGTTAATTTTCGCAGAGTTCGGTAAGTACTCCCATCGTCGATTTGGGGTGCAGAAAAGCGATGTGCAGGCCTTCGGCACCGTTTCTGGGTGCTTTGTCTATCAGTCGGATGCCTTTTTCGTCGGCTTCGGCCAGTGCGTTGGCTACACCATCGGTCACAGCGAAAGCCACGTGGTGAACTCCCGTTCCGCGGTTCTCAATAAATTTTGCGATGGTGCTGTCCGGACCGGTGGGCTCCAGCAGTTCCAGTTTCGTGTCGCCGCATTTCAGAAAAGCCGTCTTTACTTTCTGGTCTTCTACTGTTTCGATGTTATAGCATTTTAAACCGAGAACTTGTTCGTAGTAGGGGAGGGCTTCTTCGATGCTCTTTACAGCGATACCCAAGTGTTCGATGTGTGAGATTTTCATGGTTATATTGTTTTCGTTAGCGTATTAAATTTTTGAATAGGCGTGTTATTCTGTACAAAGAAAATAAAAAGTGGATTAAAAAGAAACTTTCCGCTTTGAAATTTTGTAAAAGCGGCTTTTGATGAGTTTCTAAGGCTTGTTATTCAGTCTGTTAGGATGCCGCAAAATCTCCGGCGAGAGATTTTTTTTCTCCGGCGAGAGATTTAAAAAACGTCCCGAGAGATTTTTTTTCTCCGGCGAGGGATTTTTAAAACGTCCCGAGGAATTTTCGAGCCGGTTAAACTGTGTTAAAAAGCGACCTTCTTAAGGTTACAAGTTATTCATG
>CAVBJM010000049.1:0-11235 GCA_963595925.1 bacterium | reverse complement strand
ATTCCTAAATCTTACTGTTTTGTTTTTTCAGTAAGATTTAGGCTATCGTCTCAACCCTTTACCTTTTGGGGGCTTTATCATCCTCGTCGCTTGCCGCAAGCAACGCCTTATCCATTCACGGTCATCTTCATCATTATCACGTCCCCAATCCTTAGTATCGTTACCGCTTCCGCCTTGACTTTCGGCAAAGTTAGTGGCTTCGTTGATGTAGCCGATGTATAGAACAACAATCCCAGAACTTGTTATTTTCGTGATTATTTGTGTAAGCGAAGGTTAAACACGTTAAATATTCATCATTCCGTATCTAAACAGAATCCATATTGTCACTTTTCTACCGCTTAGAACGTATAATACTGATAATCAACTAATAACAGATACTTTCAATCAGGTTTTATCATGTCTCACGTTTGAGAGTTCGCAGTGCGATTAGTTTTTTAACGTCACGAATCATTATTGCGAGGAGTGTGGAATGCTTAAAAACGAAGCGTAACGAACACTGTTTCAGTGCTATTCGCTACGCTTCGCTCAAAATCATCTTCTCGCTATGTGTTTATTCTATTACGTATTACTTCTTCTCTGTAAAAAACATATCATCCGAAACAGATTTAAACTCGGCATCCGAAGCTTTCCGCATACGAATCAGTCCATCGCTCCAATTGGAAGGCCAACCACCGATTACATGCCCCAAGAATATAGCTTCTACTGGATGCAATCCTTTAGCCAAGGCAACCGACTTGTCATGACGAGAAAAACGTTTTACCTCACCACTATTGTCAATAAGAACCTTACCGTCAATGCTTACCTGTTCCAATTCGGAAGAGAAGTAATAAATACCGTCTTCCGGGATGTTTATATACCCCTTGGCTATGGCTGCATATTGCTGTACCCCACGCATTGATTCTGTAGATTGGCGATAAGCTCTCAAATCGGAAGTATTTGCTATCTGCTTCACTTCAAGCGGTTGCTTGTCCGAAGCCCGGAACGCATCCATATTCAGATACATACCATCGGTTACAGTCATAGTAAGTCCGTGAGTATAACCTTCGGTTTGTTCCTTTGCCGGAGCCAAATCCTGCTTTTCTACCGTAATGACACGAACCTTACTCATCTTACCAGAAGGAAGCAAAGTGGCAATTTTCAGCACTCCACTCTTTTGAAACAACACAGGAGAAGCATATACTTCCGAACGGGCTGAAGGCTCGCTTCCATCAACCGTATATACCATCGGATAAGAACGAGTATTGGTGAAAGCCAACGATACGGTATCGAGGAATGCAACAAAGTCGCACGAACCGCCCGGTTGTTCAGGCAATGGGATATGGTAGTTCACGCCATGCTTGTCCATACGTACATATGCGTTATCCAGACGGCGCTCGAAATCGGCATAGTCTTTTTTGTCTACCTCTGTCCATCCTATTTCCGCAACGGCAAGCGCACGCGGGAATGTCATATACTCACGCAAATCGGTAGTATAAAGATATTCTGCCCACACATTGCCCTGCACACCGATAACGTGCTGAGCCTTGTTCATTACAGTCAGCGTATCAGGTACTGGATTATAAGCGTAAGTCTTGGATAGCGGAGAATAACCTCCGATGGTAACAGGTTCTATCTTTGAGTCGCCCTGATAGTGATCCAAATACAAGCCTTGAGGACCAGGAGTCATAATCACATCATGTCCAGCTGAAGCCGCTGCTATTCCTCCTGTTTCACCACGCCACGACATAATTGTAGCACTTGGCTCTACTCCACCTTCCAGTATTTCATCCCAACCAATAATCTTCTTCCCTTTTGTGGCAAGATACTTCTCAATGCGGCGTACCACATAGCTCTGTAACTTTTCTTCAGCTGAATGCTTCGCATCGCCTCTCAGCCCCTCTTCACGGATACGCTTTTGGCACAAGGGACACTTCTTCCAACTACTCTTCGGGCATTCGTCTCCACCAATGTGGAAATATTCGCTTGGGAAGAGCGGAACCAACTCATCGATTACATCCTCCAGAAAACGGAACATATCTTCTTTTCCCGGACACATCACGATGTCTTCCACTCCCCAAATAACACGCGGTGTAATGGCTTCACCCTTACATGACAATTCGGGATAAGCGGCAATCGCTGCCAGCTCATGCCCCGGAATTTCCAACTCAGGAATAACCGTTATAAAACGGTCGGCTGCATATTTCACCACATCTTTGATTTCTTCCTGAGTATAGAAGCCGCCATATTCGGTTCCTTCACCGTCTATACGCTTTGAGCCGATTTCTGTCAGCTTGGGATATTTCTTTATTTCCACACGCCAACCTTGATCTTCCGTCAAGTGCCAGTGCAAGGTGTTAATCTTAAACATTGCCATTACATCCAACTGCTTCTTTATCTCATCCACAGTAATGAAATGGCGGCAAGCATCAAGCAACAGTCCACGGTAGGAGAAACGCGGCGAGTCAGCAACAGATGTTACAGGAGCAGTCCAAGACATCCCTTTAACCCTTTCCGCACTTTCTATTTCGGCCGGCAACAACTGTAAGAACGTCTGCATACCATAGAACAATCCCTGAGGGGCATTGGCAGCAACAGTCACGCCATCGGTTGTAACATCCAGCTTATAGCCTTCTTTTGTTCCTTCAACCGATTCGTCAATAAGTAAGTTGATAGTTCCTTTATCCGCTACGGTAAACTTATATCCGGTAGAACGCTGCATCTTGTCAATAAAGAACTCGGCTATCTGTCTGGCTTCCGGAGTGGAAGCTCCAAACACCATACCGTCGGCCAACCGGAAATCGCCATTCTGTATAGTCAACGATTGCGGCATCGGAATGATATGAATGCCTTCGTTGTAAACTTTAGGAGCCTGACTGCCCCCACATGCGGAAAACATGGTCATAAAAGCCCCCGCACACAATGTTAGTACTGAATTTTTCATGGTATTATTTATTGTATGACAACTTGTTGTTTGCAAACGAGACTGTATAAGTCTTTCCTTTTTGAGTTTTAAACGAAATTTTCTCGCCTTGATAATATACCGTACATAAACCACCCGAATGCGACTGGATACGAGCATTATCTAAAGAGCCTTCGCTCCACGTCATGTCTACTTCAAAGTTTCCGCGGGCGTACAGTCCAGATACCGTTCCATCTTTCCATCTGTCAGGAAGCGCCGGAAGCAGATGGATAAATCCGGCATGGCTCTGCAGAAGCATTTCTGTAACACCAGCTGTTCCACCGAAGTTTCCGTCAATTTGGAAAGGAGCGTGTGTATCCCACAAGTTATCCAGCGTTCCGTTCTTCAGTAAGTTTCCATACAACACATAGGCATGGTTACCATCGTGCAATCTCGCCCATTGGTTTAGCTTCCAGCCCATACTCCATCCTGTAGCTCCGTCACCACGATGCTGAAGAACCACTTTCGATGCCTCCGACAGTTCCGGGGTCGTGATGGGCGATATAGTGTGTCCCGGATGCAGTCCAAACAAATGGTTTACGTGGCGGTGATTATCTTTCGGATTGTCTATATCCGTAGACCATTCCATCAGCTGACCATAGCGACCAATCTGATAAGGAGCCAACTTATCAAGTACCTCTTTCCACTGCTTGCACAAGTCCTTGTCTGTTTTCAGCACTTCGGCTGCAGCTATGGCATCGAGCAAAACCTCACGGACTACTGCGTGTACAAAAGTTGCCCCTTGGTCTATCGGGCCATGTTCGGGTGATGTAGACGGAGCCGCCGTATACGTCCCGTCTGGCTTATGCCACAGATAATCGCATACGAACAAAGCACTTTCTTTCAGGATACTATATCCCGTACGACCCAGGAAATCCTTGTCGCGAGTGTAATCGTAATAATCCCAAATATGGGTAGCAAGCCACGGACCGGCCATCGGATTGAAGTTCCATGACATATCCTTGCTTTCCAAAGGAGACGTAAAACCGAAGATATTGGCCGAAATGGAAGCCGTCCATCCACGGGCTCCGAAATACGATTTAGCTGTACGTTCTCCAGGCTTGATGAGTGTACGGATGAAATCCACCAGCGGTTCTACACATTCAGGCAAAGCCGTAGAGCATGCAGGCCAATAGTTCATCTGTATATTGATGTTGTTGTGATAATCCACTCGCCACGGACCGTCCACGTTGTTATGCCAAATGCCCTGCAAATTGGCTGGCATATTCCCGGCACGCGAAGACGCAATCAGCAGGTATCGGCCATACTGATAATACAGTTCTTCCAAATACGCGTCTTTTGCACCATGCCGATAAGCGGCCAAACGGGCTGGAGTAGAAAGTTCCGTACGCTTTTCCGACGGACAAAGCGACAACTTCACTCTACCGAACAGGTTCGAATAATCGGCATAATGCCTTTGCAACAGCGACTGGAATCCTTTGCTTACCGCCTGCTGCATCCAGTCGGATGTGGTCTGCATGGGGTCAACTCCTACATAAGCCTTGGGGTCATTGAAATCCGGATTGAAATTCATCTTATAATCAGTGTCCGCCGTTACATAAAACGTAACTTCGTTCGCTCCGTTTACAGAGATCTTTCCGTCACGGTTATTCAATGTTCCTCCGTCTATACAGGCACGAACCCGAACGGCATATTCCATTCCGTTATTATCCAACTTGGCATGAAACACCCATCCGTTGTCTCCATCCGGCATAAACGTACCCGTAGAAACAGGACTCGGCGCATAACTCCACGTCAGATTTTGCTTACCGGGCTTGTCGGCAGAAAAGCGGATTACCATCACATTGTCCGGGTACGAGATGAATGACTGTCGGCGATACGCTACTCCGTCTTTCGAAAACGACACTGTCACCAAGGCTGAATCAAGCGACAGACTACGGTTGTAATCCGTCATTCCAATGGCGCTCAGTCCCGTCTCTACGTAGAATTCTCCCATCGTAGTGAAACTACCGAAACGGAAATCCTTTTCCCGGTTCGCCTCGTATGGTACCACACTGTTGAAGTTGTCACGCGTCAGTTGAGCCGCCTTTTGGGTGTCACCGTCAGTAAATGCCTGCCGGATGTCTTTCAGGTAATGAGCCGACTCCTTGTTCACGTTCCAATAATAAGCCGCTCCCTGCGGAGTATTGGGACCACCACGCCACAACGTCTTTTCGTTGAACGTGATGCGTTCGGCTTCTACCGATCCCAATATGTTTGCTCCGATACTACCGTTGCCCAACGGCAACGATTGTGATTCCCATTCGGAATCCGGATTGACGCTACGGTCTCCTGCCGAAATGGGCTTTGGCTTGTTTTTCCACAGTTCCGGTTTCCCGTTATACCATACACAACGGCCGGAAAGCGATGTTGGCTTGTCGAAACTGATACGCAAGTCTTCATCGGCAGCCTGAACCGCCGGGAAAGAGGTGGTAAACAGAACAAAGGGAACCAACAGTCTGAATGTTTGATTCTTTTTCATGGTAGATTTTCTGTATAAAGGTGTTATGAAAGGAATCGACTAGTATCTTTTCGCAGTCAGTTCGATGATTTTCACTACCACATTTACAGCCTTTTCGATAGACTGTACTGGAACGAATTCATAACGTCCGTGGAAATTCAAGCCACCGGCAAATATATTGGGACACGGAAGTCCTTTGAACGAAAGTTGGGCGCCGTCTGTTCCGCCGCGGATAGCCTTGACCTTCGGTTCTACGCCCGCTTCCTTCATAGCCGCAAAGGCAATGTCGATGATGTGCATCAAGGGTTCTACTTGCTGGCGCATGTTGTAATATTGGTCTTTCAGCTCAACCGTTACTGTACTCTCGCCATACTTGGCGTTCATCTTCGTAGCGCAGTCTTGTATGAAGCGTTTGCGCGCTTCGAATTTCTCGCGGTCATGGTCACGGATGATGTAGGTCAAGTCGGTCTGTTCCACCTCTCCTTTTGCGCCTATCAGGTGATAGAAACCTTCGTATCCTTCCGTAGTAGAAGGTGTTTCATCGGCCGGAAGTAACGTGGTAAACTCAGCGCCAAGCAGTAAGGAATTCACCATCTTGTTCTTTGCATAACCCGGATGCACGTTGCAACCCTTGATATGGACTTTTGCCGACGCGGCATTAAAGTTCTCGAATTCCAGTTCGCCTACTTCGCCGCCATCCATGGTGTAAGCCCATTTACAGCCAAACTGTTCTACATTGAACTTGTGAGCGCCCAAGCCGATTTCCTCGTCGGGATTGAACCCGATGCGCACCTTTCCGTGCTTGATTTCCGGATGTTCTTTCAGATAAGACACTGCTGCCACGATTTCAGCGATACCGGCCTTGTCATCAGCTCCCAAAAGCGTGTGACCGTCTGTCACAATCAAGTCCTCCCCTACGTGATCCAGTAGCTCGGGGAACTGCTTGGGAGAAAGAATAATGCCTTCTGCCGCGCACAAGGGAATGTCCTTTCCGTCGTACGACTTCACGATACGCGGTTTTACGTCCTTGCCGCTCATGTCGGGACTGGTATCCATGTGTGCAATAAATCCGATAGTTGGGATGTCGCTGTCTACATTGGCAGGAAGAGTAGCGAACAAATATCCGTTCTCATCCAATGATATTTCTTCCAAGCCCAAGGCTTCGAGTTCAGACTTCAGATAATTGGCGAATACCAGCTGTTTAGCGGTACTCGGGGTTACTTCGGTGGTTTCGTCAGACTGTGTGTCGTAAGAGACATACTTCAAAAAGCGATCAATTACTGTCATAGCTTATTTTATTCTTTTGTTTTTACAATGTAAAAGTAAGCAATCGCTTCCACTTGGGCAAATACAAGTGTCTAAAAAACGCCGCATCGGCAGAAAGTCAACCTCATACACACGGTTCTATGATTGTTTTTCATTACTTTTGCACCGGAAATACGTGAACATGATGAAAAAAACGATTCTTGCATCCTTGGCGGCTTTCATTTCGATGTCCTGCCCGGCACAAACAGTATTGGACTCAGTAGCCGCTACCGATACGGCGAATATTGCCACACTCAGCAAAAAAGAACTTCACAAACTACGGGTAGCCCAACGGAATGTACACTACAACATTTTGGGCGGGCCAAGCTATAGCCCAGACTTCGGATTCCTCGTGGGAGGCAGCGCGTTGGTAACATTTCGCATGAATCCGTCCGACACCACCATGCGGCGTTCGGTCATCCCCATGTCTATGGCTTTCATGTTCGATGGAGGCGGCCTAAATATCATGGTCAAACCTCAACTGTTTTTCAAAGGCGACAAATTCCGCATCTTCGGACAGTTCTCCTACAAGAATACACAGGAAAACTTCTACGGCATCGGATATAATACGAACAAGAACTACGAGCGAAGCGACTCTACCAGCCAATACCGTTACAGCGGATTCCAAATCAATCCTTGGTTCCTTTTCCGTATAGGGAAAAGCAACGTATTCGTTGGGCCGCAAATCGATGTAGCCTACAACAAGATGAGCAAGCCTGCGAAAGGGCTTTACGAGAATCAACCCGACTATCTGGCGGCAGGCGGAAACGAGCAAGGTTACAGCAATTTCACTTCTGGCGTAGGATTCTTGTTAACTTACGACACGCGCGACGTTCCAGCCAACCCGTACAAAGGCATTTACCTAGACTTCCGGGGTATGGCATACCAGAAGTGGCTGGGCAGCGACAATAACTTCTCCCGACTGGAACTGGACTATCGCCAATACAAGACCGTAGGCAATCGAAAAGTTTTGGCATGGACGGTTCAGACAAAGAACGTTTTCGGAAAGAACATCCCCCTAAGCAACTACGCCCTAAGCGGAACCCCCTTCGACCTGCGCGGATATTACATGGGACAATACCGCGACAAGAGTTCGCACGTGACACTGGTGGAATACCGACAGATGTTCAACAACAACCGAGACACGTGGCTAAAGCGCATTGTCAGTCATTTGGGATACGTAGCATGGGGAGGCGTAGGATTTATGGGGCCTACAATGGGCAAAATAGAAGGCGTACTACCCAATGCCGGATTAGGTTTCCGTATTGAGGTGCAGCCACGCATGAACATCCGTTTCGACTACGGACGCAACTTCATCAACAAGCAGAACCTGTTCTACTTCAACATGACTGAGGCATTCTAAACGAACAACAGGAAGTAATGGAGACACAAAAAGAAGACATCGCACATACTTACAACATCCGCCCCATACAGCCCAAAGACGATAAAACAATCTTCAGCATCATGCAAAGGGCGTTCGAGGAGTTCGGCGCACCTCTCACAGGCTCTGTCTACAATGAACCACGCATGAAGCACCTCTCCAAAGAGTTCACACGGAAGGATGCCGAATATTGGGTAATAGAAGACGAAACCGGACACGTTTTAGGCGGAGGTGGATTTTACCCAACAGAGGGTCTTCCAAGCGGCATGGCCGAAATTGTAAAACTATACTTCTCCCCCGCTTTACGCGGACAAGGCATGGGACATCAGCTACTAAAACACATCGAGCAACGTGCGCTTGCCGTTGGATATTCTAAACTTTACCTCGAGTCATTCCCCGAATTCAGTAAAGCCGTAAACCTTTACGCTAAGTTCGGGTTTAAGCATTTAACTCACGCCCTCGGCAATTCCGGACACACCGCAGTCAGCATCTGGATGGTAAAATACTTGTGATACAGACAAGTACAGAAATAAAATAATTGATTAAATAAAAAAAAGAAAAAGAGAAACTTCTGTGCGGAAGCTGGGGGATTCGAACCCCCGGTACAGTAATCCCGTACGGCAGTTTAGCAAACTGCTGGTTTCAGCCACTCACCCAAACTTCCAATAAGCAAAGTGCGATGCATTTCCCTTAAATGCGGTGCAAAGGTAGGTACTCTTTTTGATATAAGCAAACTTTCAAGATACTTTTTACCTCTACCACCCCATAAAATCATTTCATCAGCACCATGACATTATCACTGAAGACTCATCTTTCTTTTCTGTTATAAGTTGACTTTTAGTAAAAGATATTTATACACCCGATTTCCTTGTTTATTCTGACTCTAAACAAGCAGATTTTATACCCGCCTCACAATGAATGTGTTCCAAAAATCGCAACATAAAGTGGTTCACGATGTGCTACATGTAGTGCCACATCTTGTTACTTAATTGTCAGCGGATTAACCCCAAAAGTGGTTCATGCGGTGCTACATGGTGTGCTACATCTTTGCATTTTCCACCTTATATATAATAAATAAAAGGATAAAAGTAAGGCAGATGTTTTTCACAAAGCAAAAAACAATCTGAATATTTTCAGTTTTCTTTACATGGTAATTATTGGGAATAAGCTTACAGCCAACAGAGCCAACGAACGGCTGTGTCGCCACGCCCTCTGCAGAATATTCAAACCTCGCCGGGCGTTGAAAATCCCTCGCCACAGATTTTAAATTTCTCGGGGCGTTTTAAAAATCTCTCGCCAGAGATTTCACCCGTATCATCAGAAAGGCCGCTCACCGCAAATACGGCAAACGGCCTCTGTGTATCTATTCCGAGAGAAGGATGCGTATCAGGACAATCCTTCTATCTCGCCATTCACAATATCGATATGCAATGCTTGAGGCTCTTTGGGCAAGCCCGGCATACGCATGATTTCACCGGCCACGATAACCAACATTTCAGCGCCCGCATTGATTACGATATCGCGTACCTGAAGCGTGAAGTCCTTTGCTACACCGTACTTCTTGGCATCGGTAGAGAATGAATACTGGGTTTTAGCGATACAGATGGGGAATTTTTCATAGCCCAAACTACGTATCATATCCAGCTTCTTCTTGGCGGCAGCAGTATAAGTTACCGTAGCGGCACCATACAGGTTGCAAGATACTTTCTGTACTTTTTCTTCTACCGTATCGTCATCGGCGTAAGCCAATGTCAACGCACCCGAAGGCTGGTTGGCGATGGTGTCTACTACCAGATTAGCCAGTTCTACGGCGCCCTGTCCGCCTTCTACGAAAGCGTTGTTTACAGCGAATCCAATACCAAGTTCTTCCTGACAGTGACGGCGAACCAGTTCTATTTCATCGTCGGTATCATTTGCATAGCGGTTAAACGCTACGACTACCGTTTGTCCGAACGACTGGAGATTCTGTACGTGCTTGTCCAAGTTGGCCAATCCCTTTTCGAGACCTTCCGCATTGGGTTCCTTTATCATATCCACACTCACGCCTCCATGCATCTTCAGCCCTTGCGCGGTAGCCACGATGATGGTCAACTTGGGAGTAAGCCCAGCTTTCCGACACTTCACATCGTAGAACTTCTCCGCGCCGAGGTCAGCGCCGAATCCAGCTTCCGTAATGACATAATCGCCATAGGTCATAGCCAGCTTCGTAGCCAATACAGAGTTGCATCCGTGGGCGATGTTGGCAAACGGGCCGCCATGAACGAATGCAGCCGTATGCTCGGTAGTCTGAACCAAGTTGGGCGAAAGGGCGTCTTTCAGCAATACCGTAATGGCTCCTGCCACACCCAAATCTTTCACCGTAAACGGCTTGTTGTCGATGGTGAATCCCAACAGAATGTTTTCTATTCGGCGACGCAAGTCATCCTCATCAGTAGCCAGACAGAGGATAGCCATTATCTCGGACGCTGGAGTGATATCGAATCCCGATTCGCGCACGATACCGTTCGATTTGCCTCCCAACCCGGTTACGATGTAGCGCAAACCACGGTCGTTCACGTCAAGCACCCGGTTCCACAACACTTCTTTCATAGCGAAGCCTTTGTCGCGATTCTGGTAGATGTAGTTGTCCAGCAGTGCGGCTATCATGTTATGAGCCGATGTAATGGCGTGGAAATCGCCCGTAAAATGCAGGTTGATTTTATCCATCGGGAGAACTTGCGCGTATCCCCCACCGGCAGCTCCACCTTTCATGCCGAAGCAAGGACCGAGCGACGGTTCACGAAGCGCACAGATAGCCTTCTTTCCGATGTGGTTCAAGCCCAAAGCCAAACCGATGGAAACCGTAGTCTTTCCGATTCCCGCTTTGGTCGGAGTAATGGCCGTAACCAAGATTAAATTGCTCTGCTTTACTTTTTCATCGTCAATAAGCGTTTCGGGCACTTTGGCGATGTACTTTCCGTAATTCTGAATTTTCTCAACGGGAATGCCTATTCCCTCAGCAACCTGCTCTATTTTCACGAGTTCGATGCTGCGTGCTATTTCAATATCCGATTTCATTTATTTGGGTTTTTCATGCACAAAGGTAGGAAAAATTTATTATCTTTGCGTAATTGGATTAATTTATATCATTCATTCAAGACATGAGAAATT
>CAVBJM010000048.1:0-11426 GCA_963595925.1 bacterium | reverse complement strand
ATATATATAAATAAAAGGATAAAAGTAAGGCAGATGTTTTTTCGGGACTAAAAAAGCGTCCGCACTCTATTCAGTCTTTTAGAGAATGTTTAGTAAGAGAATACGCCTCGAGAGATTAGTAAACGCCTCGCCAGGGAAAAATAATCTCTCGCCGGAGAAGAAAAATTCGTCCCGAGAGATTGACAAGGCGGTAAATGCTTCTGAAGAAAAAAGTTGTTATCGGAATAAATAATTCGATTTGTCGCTATATTTGTGAGCGGGAAGAACACGCTGTTTTTAGAATGAAGATTAATTTGAAGAACGTTGATAGATTATCTGCGACTGATGCTGAGCGCAAATTGTTGGAAGGACTTAAGCGGGGAGACAACAAAGCCTATAAGTATCTTTTCGAAAAACATTATGTGATATTGTGCGGCATTGCTTACCAATATGTAGGCGATACTTTTCTGTCAAAGTCTATTGTCTCGGATGTGATATTGCATTTGTGGGAAATACGTGACCGGCTTTCTATCGAATGTTCTTTGCGTAAGTATTTAGTTGTTTCCGTCAGAAATAAATGTCTGGACTACTTAAAGTCGAAACCTTTGCAGGTGGAGGTATCTTTTTCGGAAGAAGACTGTGAAAGCAAGGTGTGGGAATCGGATGACTATCCATTGGGGAAATTGCTGGAAGATGAATTGGAACATAAAATAAATGTGGCCATTCGTGAACTCCCAACGGAGTGTCGAAGGGTATTCATTATGAGTCGATTCGGGCATAAAAAATATGAAAAAATATCCGAAGAACTGGGTATATCGGTTCCTACGGTAAAGTATCACATGAAAAACGCGGTTCGGTTGTTGTATGCCGAATTAAGCAAATACCTGCTATTTCTACTTTTTTTCTGAACATTACACTATACTTTTGGTTTTCCCGGTCGTCATTTATATGTAAGCGCATAAAGAAGCTATGGATAAAAAACATATAGATGATTTGATAATTCGTTTCTTTTCCGGTCAGACAGCGGAAGAGGAAGCCGCAAGCTTGTTGGCGTGGAGAAGAGAATCTTGCGAAAATGAAAGTTATTTTCGCAAGATGGAGGAAGTATGGTTCTCTTCATTGGCTGGAAATGTCGAAAAACTGTTTACTGATAAGGACATAGATGAGGCTTATCGGTCTTTCTGCCGTCAGTCAAAGCCTGCTAAAGTTTACAATATGCGTAACGTGTGGGGCTATGTGGCTGCGGTAGCCGTTGTCTTACTGATGGTATTTGGTGCATATAAGACAGGCGAAAAGAGATTGCCTTTCAGCGATTGTGCCGTGCGGATAGAAGCTCCGATAGGGGCAAAGACGAAAGTAACGCTTCCTGACGGAACGAATGTCTGTCTGAATGCTGGCTCGTATATCAGCTATACCCCCCAGTTCGGACTGAAAACGAGAGAAGTGAACGTTTGCGGTGAAGCCTATTTTGAGGTAGCGCACAACGAAAAGATTCCGTTTTTGGTAAAATCGGAGAATATGCAAGTAAGGGTGCTTGGCACCAAGTTCGATTTTCGGGATTATCCTTCAGACAAGAACGCAGTGGTAACGCTGTCGGAAGGGAAAGTAAATCTGACAAACTTGCAGGTCGAAGGGGAGTCGCTTATCATGATGCCTTCCGACCAAGTGATACTTGACAAGACCAGTGGAGGGTTGCAAAAACGTAAGTCTGTTCCTGTAGAGGCGATTCGCTGGACTGAAAACAGTCTTTCGTTCGATGAAGAGCCGTTAAGAGACGTATTGAATGCACTGGAAAGACAATACAATGTAGAGATTGACTTGCAGGCGGACAGTTTGGACAACCTGATGTTTTATGGAGCGTTTAAAACCGATGAGCAGACTATTGGTGACGTGATGGAGATATTGTCTTCTACGCAGAAGATGAAATATCACATAGATGGCCGTAAGATAACCATCAACTGAGACCTTGAAAGAACTTAAATACAATATAGCCTATGAACAAGAAATGTAATTAGTGGCGAGAAAAGCAGAAAGACGGGGAAGGTCTTTCTGCCGACAAAAACAAGTTTCGCATTGACTGAGTGAAATCTGTTTCAGTAGAAAGCAAAGGTACGCATAATTTTCTACAGAACAGGTGATTGAACTTTTATTAAAACTTTAAATTCTTAAATTTATGATGAAAACATGGAGAAAAGTGTGTCTTTGTGCTGTTGTTTTATCAGGAATGAATCTGAATGTATTTGCCCAAAGCCTTTCAGTAAATCTGAAAAATGTAACAGTTAAAGAAGCCATAAAGTATGTACAGGAAGAAAGCGGATATTCGTTTGTGTATATATCGGCAGATTTGAACACGAAAAGCAAGGTAAGCGTAAAGGCATCTACGCTGAAAGAAGCTGTAGACCAGATATTGTCTGGGCAATCTGTTTCGTATGAAATAAAGGGGAAGAGCGTAGTGGTGCATAAGCTGAACGGAAAGTCGGATAAATCCGCTCCGAAACGGAAGGTGAAAGGTATTGTGAAAGATGAAAACGGAGAACCCGTTGCTGGCGCTACCATCCGTGAAAGTGGCACGTCGAACGGCACGATAACCGACATGGATGGTTCGTTCTCTCTTGACCTATCCGATAAGTCGGTTTGTGAAGTCTCTTATATAGGCTATGAAACGCAGTATGTAAAAGTAGGCGGAAACTCATCGTTGGACATCTCTCTGAAAGAAGACTCGCAGTCGCTTGATGAAGTGGTCGTAGTAGGATACGGAACGGTTAAGAAACGTGACTTGACAGGTTCTGTTTCGAGCGTGAAAGGTAGCGACTTGGAATTGAGCGGTGTTGCCTCAGTAGGTCATGCGCTCAGCGGAAAAGCTGCAGGACTCTATATCAAGCAAAACAGTGCTCAACCGGGTGGTGGTCTGGATATATTGGTGCGTGGAGCAGGTTCGGTAAACGCAAGTAACGACCCCCTTTATATTGTCGATGGTTTCCCTATCGCAAAATTGGATCAGGCTTCCGGAAGTGATGCGAAAATGAATCCGGGAACTCAAGGTATCTTGAATTTCCTGAATCCGAACGATGTGGAATCGATAGAGGTTCTGAAGGATGCAAGTGCCACTTCTATTTACGGTGCCCGTGCTGCCAACGGTGTGGTTATCATTACCACAAAACGTGGAAAGGAAGGAAAAGCCAAAGTAAGCTATTCGTACAACTACTCTTTTCAGAAATATACCGATAAGTACGACTTGTTGAACCTACAGGAGTGGATGACAGAAAAGAACCGTACTTCGTGGGAAGCATGGTTATGGGATAATAATGTCAGCCCGTGGGGTAACCGTACATTGGCTGAGGCGAAGGCCAATCCCGCCAATGGGGTATCTTACAAACAACCTTATACAGAGGCCGAAATCAATGCGGCTGGCGAAGGTACTGACTGGTTGGGACTGATAACCCGAAACGGACAGATTAAGGAACACAACGTCAATCTGCAAGGCGGAAGTCAAAACACTCAGTATATGGTTTCGTTCAACTACTATAACCATGAGGGTATTATCCGCAACTCCGGCATGAAGCGTTATACGGTAAAGACCAATATCGACCAAAAATTCTTGGATATATTTAAGGCCGGAATGAACCTGACATTGACACGTATAGACAATGACAACACTCAGCTTGGAGACGGAAAATACGAAAATTCAGGAATTATACGTTCTGCCATTCAGATGGGACCGAACATTCAGGCGTATGATGAAGCAACCGGAACTTATCCGATAAATCCTTTGCTGGGCAACCAACCTAACCCGTACTCTCTGTTAAACAATACGGATAAGGGACGTACAGACCGCTTATTGGGTAATGTATTTATAGAAGCACGTCCGTTGGAGGGACTGTTGTTGAAGGTCAATGCCGGTATGGACCATGCGGCCATTAACCGAAATACCTATCAACCCCGTACAACCCTAAACGGAAAGAACCTGAATGGGGTAGCATATGTTTATAATACAGCCAATAATCAGTATCTGATGGAAGGTACAGCTAATTATCAGCGTACGTTCGCTGATATTCATAGTCTGAATCTGTTGGCCGGTGTGTCTTACGAGAAGTTTAATTATAATGCTTCCGAACTGGGTAACAACAATTTTATGACAGATGCGTTCCTTTATAACAATATAGAGGCCGGAACAGGTACTAAAATCGTAAAGTCAGACGCTACCGAGAACAAGATGCTTTCTTACTTCTTCCGTGTAGGATATGTATTGAGTGGACGATATTTGCTGACCGCTACGCTTCGTGCCGATGGAGCCAGTGTGTTTGCAAAGAACAACAAGTGGGGATATTTCCCATCGGTGGCATTGGGATGGACTATGAGCGAGGAGAAATTTCTGAAGAAGGTGGATTGGCTGTCTAACTTAAAGCTTCGCTTGAGCTGGGGACAGACTGGTAACTCCGACATCTCAACCAATGCTTTTGCCAGTTATGGAGCACAGGGAAGCTGGGTCAATTCAGACTACAAGACCGTTACCGGCGTACTGAAAAGTCGTTTGGAAAATCCGGATTTGAAATGGGAAACAACTACAGAATGGAACTTGGGTGTTGACTTCGGCTTCTTTAGAAACCGAATCTCAGGATCTCTTGAGCTTTATCAGCGTGTGATTTCCGACTTGTTGAACTATAAGCCGCTGAATACCTATCAGGAAGTGAAACAAATCATGGCCAATGTAGGTAAAACACGTAGCCGAGGTGTGGAATTGACCATTAATACACACAATATTCAGACGAAAGATTTCACTTGGTCTACTGCATTAACATTCTCTAAATACACTGATAAGTGGAAAGAACGTACTCCCGACTGGAAGCCGAATGTATATGAGAAAGTAGACGATCCAATTCGGGCTATTTATGCACGTCGTGCCGACCACATTCTTCAGATAGGCGAAGAAGCTCCTGCCGCTCAGCCTGATTTGCGTCCGGGTCAGATTGTCATAAAAGACCTTAATGGGTATGTTCGCGATGAAGACGGTAACCCGAAGGTAGACGAAAACGGACGTTTTATGCTGACAGGAGAACCTGACGGAAAGATTGACGAAGCAGATACGGAACTGATAGGAACAACCGATCCCGGATGGTTGGCCAGTATGACCAATTCATTCCGTTACAAAGGATTCGATTTTGGCTTTATGTTTAATGGTATGTTCGACCGTATCATGCTTGACCCGACCGATATGGATTACGGCGTGGGAGGAACTGGTATTGCACAAATGGGATATAATAGATTGCGTATAGTAAAAGACAGATGGACATTCGAAAATCCGTCAACAACACGCCCCAGCTCTTACTATTTGGAAGGACATAATTATACAGCCGGTGATTTCTTCTACCAGAAAGCTTGGTTTATCCGTTTGCAAAACATCAGTCTTGGATATACATTACCTAAATCTCTGATTGCAAAGACTAAAGTATTGAGTAATGTTCGCTTCCATGCTTCGGTTAACAACCTGTTCGTAATCACTCCTTACAAAGGATTGGATCCGGAAACCGATTCGTACGCAGCCGCATATCCCAATGCGCGTACATTCAGTTTCGGTGTAGACATCTCTTTTTAAGTAACCTCAAATGAAAAGATACGTTATGAAAAAATATTGTAATATAATATTGTTGGGTGCCATGCTTTGTTCTGGCATTTCGCTGAGTAGTTGTGTTGAGTTGAATCCAGTAGATTACTCCGATATAAATCCGTCTAACTTTCCTCAGACGGAGGATGATATAGAATCCATGGTCAACTCTTGTTATTACTCTGTCCGTTCCAGTTGGTTTGACGGTTTGTTTGCCACCAGTGAGCGAGGAGTGGTTTCGGTAAATGATTTGACAACTGAAATATTAACTTGCAAAGGTGGTTTCCTGAAAAATATTTCAGATTTGAACTATTTCTCTACGACCGCTGATTTAACTCGTTTCTATTATACCGATACGGATGGATATAGTGACGGTTGGGTAAATGACGTTAGCCGTTGTACCTCAGTGCTGTCAGATATAAACAAAGCTTCTTTCCTGTCTGATGAAAAGAAGACGGAATATGCAGCGGAAGTACGATGTGCACGTGGATTGATTTGCTATTATCTGTATGATATGTTTGGTCCGATAGTGGTGGCTTCTGAAGAAGAATTGGAGAATCCCACCAATGAGAAACCATTGGCTCGACTCAGCAAGGAAAGTATGGTGGAATATATAGAAAACGACTTGACTTTTGCTGCTGAAAATTTGCCTTCTCCTTCAACTGCTGAATACGGACGTTTCAGCAAGGGGTTAGCAAAAATGTTGTTGATTCGTCTTTATCTGCATGAAACAGTATCGGATAAATCTTATTATGACAAAGTTGCAACATTGGCTCGTGAGTTGATGTCACCGTCAATGGGCTATCAGTTGTCTGATAGTTATCCGACAATGTTTGAAACAGGAGGTCAAGGGGCGTCAAATAAGGAAATTATTTGGGCGTTGCCTGTAAATACCGAAATGGTGAGTTGGAATGACTGGCACATGTTTGTCTTGCCTACCGATTTCAATGACCATGGTATGTCTTCTGGATATGAATCGTTGAACAGTACATGGTATTTTTACGATTCTTTTGAAACGGGAGATACCCGTCGTACATATTTGGTAGACAGTTATAAATCGAAAGACGGAACGACTGTAGACCGTGAGAATCCAGGGACACACATGGAGTTAGGACCTATACCAATGAAGTATGGATATGATACAAATGTATCAGGAAATGGTGGAAAGAGTACGATAGACCCCATTATATTTCGTTATGCGGACGCTTACCTGTCGTTGGCGGAAGCATTGTATATGAAGAGCGGATCTACTGCAACCGACAAGGAAGAAGCTCGTTCACTCATAAATACCATTCGTCAGCGTGCCGGATTGACGGAACTTCCTGCCAGCGCTGTCGATACACAAGAAAAGTTTGTTGATTGTCTGCTGCAAGAACGTTGTCATGAGTTCTGGTGCGAGAACGGACAGTATCGTGCGGATTTGATTCGTTTCGATAAATTTGTATCGCATGCACAGACTGTAAAAGGAACTTCCTATGCGAATAAGAACAAAGAATTGTATCCGTTGCCATTATCGGCAATAACCGATGGAAAAGGTTTAGTCGTAAATAATCCGGGATATTGATATTAAGTAATTACAAGAAATCATGCAGGCTTTTCAGGCGAAGTCTGCATGATTTAAATTTATATAAAAGTACTATGAAGAAGATATTTATATATAGCCTATTTGGTGCATTGTTGTTTTCACTTGTTGGTTTAACAGCTTGTAGTAATCTCACGAGAAAGAAAACTGATGATAAATGTATATACGTAGAAACACCAGAACGTCCTAACGGTCAACAGGATGTAATCGGGTTAACCTGTGCGCCAATAGATACGGTTCGCATTGGTTTTGTTGGACTTGGGGCCAGAGGTACTGAAGCAATCCGGCGTTTTACTTATCAAAAACACATACAGGTAAAAGCTCTTTGTGATTTGAATCAATGGCGCGTAGATTCATGTAATAGAATGTTGCAACGGGCTGGAATGGCTGAGGCTGATATTTATTATGGGGATGAAAATGCATGGAAGAAATTATGTGACCGTTCTGATATCGATTTGGTTTACATTGCTACCGATTGGATACATCACACACCTATCATGCTATATGCTATGGAACACGGAAAGCATGTGGCATGTGAAGTGCCGGCTGCGATGACATTGGATGACATATGGAATGTGGTGAATACGGCGGAACGTACCAGAAAGCATTGCATGATGTTAGAAAACTGTGTATATGACTTTTTCGAAATCACGACATTAAATATGGCGCGTCAGGGATTATTCGGAGAGATAACACATGTAAAAGGTGCGTATAATCATTGCCTTGCTGATATTTGGCCGGACTATAATGCCGACTGGCGTATGCAGTATAACATGAAGAACCGTGGCGATGTATATCCTACTCATGGGGTAGGGCCAGTGTGTCAATTGCTGAATATTCATAGAGGAGACCGAATTACCCGTTTGGTGGCTATGGATAGTGACCCATTGTCTTTACCTGCTTATTTGGCTGAACACAATAGAGCAAAAGATACTGTAAATTTCCAAAACGGGGAGGTAACGCTTACATTGTTGCGTACACAGAAGGGTAAAACCATACAGATAGAGCACAATGTAGCTTCGCCTCGTCCATATAGCCGTTTATATCAGCTTACAGGGACAAAGGGCTTCGCCAATAAATACCCTGTAGAGGGATATGCTCTTGATAGCAAGAATCTTCCGGCTGAAGTGACTAAAGGTGCTGAATTTACAGCTCACGAATATATGCCTGAAGCGGTAAAGAATGCATTGATGGAAGCCTATAAAGACCCTATAGTAAAAGAGATAGAAGAGAGAGCTAAAGAAGTAGGTGGACATGGAGGTATGGATTTCATCATGGATTCGCGCCTGATTTATTGTCTACGCAACGGACTTCCTCTTGATATGGATGTCTATGATTTAGCGGAATGGTGTTCACTGATACCGCTTTCAAAAATCTCAATCGAAAACGGAAATATGCCGGTGGAAGTTCCTGATTTCACTCGAGGAGCATGGAACAAGGTGGACGGATATAGTCATGCTTTTGCATCGAAGAAATAAAAATAATTATGAGGTTGTTTTATAGAAGTTGTTGCTTCTTGTCTTTTTGTGGAGTAGCAGTTAGCCTTTGTGCGCAAACAGATACCCAATCGATTGAACAGAAGGTAGACAGTTTGCTCCGCAAAATGACTTTGGAGGAAAAGGTGGCTCAAATAAGCCATATCCATTCGTGGGATATTTTTGACGATAAAAAGCTGAATGAGGCGAAGCTTGAAAAATTGTTGGCTACGTCTCCTCGCGGATTTGTTGAAGGGTTTCCACTTTCTGCTGAACAGTGTAGGGAATATATGCCACGCGTTCAGAAGTATGCAATGAAGCACACTCGCTTGGGTATTCCGGTGTTTACTGTCGCTGAGTCGTTACATGGTTCCGTGCATGAGGGCTCTACAATCTTTCCTCAAAACATCGCATTGGCTGCAACGTTTAATCCTTCATTGGCTTACCGTAGAGCAACAGAAATTTCCAAGGAATTGCATTATCAAGGTATTCGCCAGATTTTGGCTCCATGTATGGATGTGGTTCGTGATTTACGTTGGGGAAGAGTGGAAGAGTGCTATGGAGAAGATCCTTTTTTAAGCGGAATATTTGCTTGCGAGGAAGTAAAAGGCTATCTTGAAAATGGCATATCTCCCATGTTGAAACATTTTGGAGCTCATGGCAATCCATTGGGCGGTCTGAACTTGGCTTCGGTAAATTGTGGCATCGGTGAACTGCATGATATATATCTGTATCCATTTAAGAGAGTGATAACCTCTCTGCCGGTGCAGGCTGTAATGTCGACATACAATTCTTGGAATCGTATCCCTAATTCGGCCTCGCATTATTTGCTTACTGACGTTCTGCGTAACCAATGGGGATTTAAGGGATATGTATATGCCGATTGGGGAGCGGTAGATATGCTGAATACATTTCATCATGTGGCAGGCGATGCGGCGGAGGCAGCAGTGCAGGCGCTGACTGCCGGGCTTGATGTAGAGGCTGCAAGCTCCTGTTTTCAGCAGTTACCTGAATTGGTAAAAGAAGGAAAGATAGACGAGGCATTGATAGATCAAGCTGTACGGAGGGTGCTTGGCGCGAAATATCGTATGGGGCTATTCGATGAAGCGAGGAAAGTTTCCGTTCCCAATATCCATACCAAAGAATGTGTGGATTTGTCACGTCAGATATCAGAAGAGTCTGTCGTGTTGCTTAAGAATGAGAATGGATTGCTTCCTCTTAATCCGAAGAAACTGAAATCGATAGCGGTTGTCGGACCAAACTCCAATCAAGTGCAGTTTGGCGATTATAGTTGGAGTCGTTCTAATCATGATGGTGTAACTCCGTTGCAAGGCATTCGTTCGTGGGCTAGTCAATACGGGATAGAAGTGAATCATGCGGTAGGTTGTAGTTTGATGAATTGTGATACTACAGGGATAGCGGATGCTGTTGAGGCTGCACGGAAGAGTGATGTGGTAGTTGCTTTCTGTGGAAGTGCCAGTGCTTCGCTGGCAAGAGATTACTCAGGGGCTAACTGTGGTGAAGGATTTGATTTGTCCGATTTATCGCTTCCTGGGGCACAGGAAGAATTGGTGAAGAAGCTGTATGCCATCGGACATCCGGTAATCTTGGTATTAGTTACTGGAAAGCCTTTTGCGATATCCTGGGAAAAAGAACATCTTCCGGCTATATTGGTACAGTGGTATGGAGGCGAGCAGAGTGGAAATGTGATAGCAGATGCTCTGTTTGGAAAGGTGAATCCTTCAGGACATCTCACCGTCTCATTTCCACAAAGCGCAGGTCATCTTCCGGCTTATTATAATCACTTACCGACAGATAAGGGATTTTATCATCAGCATGGCTCTTATGACCATCCGGGTAGAGATTATGTCTTTTCTTCCCCTGATCCGTTGTGGGCTTTTGGACATGGGCTGAGTTATACTTCTTTTTCATATAGCGGTTTAAAGACACAAGTAGGAAAAGATTCTATATCAGTTTCGTTCTCTTTGTGTAACACCGGACATTACACGGGAAAAGCTGTGCCGCAGCTATATGTTCGTGACTGCGTGAGCTCGGTTGCTACTCCGGTGAAACAGCTCAAGGCTTTTTGTAAGACAGAATTAAAACCGGGTGAGAAGCGGACGGAGCAACTAAAGGTGGCTGTGGATGACTTGGGATTTACCGATGAAAAAGGGATTTATAAAGTGGAACCAGGTTCGTTTGAACTAATGTTGGGAGATGCTTCCAATCATATTTTGTTGCGTGATACGATTGAGATAGGTTCTGTGGCTAATAAGAAATCGCTAAAAGATACTGTCGTTCAAGGAGTAAATGGTGAGAACATAAGGTTACAAGGAACGGTACGCGACATTCAAGCTACTTTGATACCAGAGGTAGAGATTTATTCTACAAGGCAGAAGAAGGTGGTAGGTAAGACAAACTCCAAGGGGGAGTATAGCATAGAAACTCCGTCAAATGACGTATTGTTATTTCGGAAGAGTGGATATATAGAAGAACGTATAGAAGTGAATGGATTATCACATATACAAGTAAAGATGCGATATGGTTCATGAAAATCCAAGTGATGGATACATGCAAAAAGAGTTGTCCGCTGTGTTTTCTGACAACTCTTTTTATTTTAAATTTTCAACGGTTTGACACAACCATTTGAGGAATAACAGTAAAGAATTGGCAACCGTGCGATTTTCAGCGGTTTGCGGTGCTATGCTGTCAAATAACTCTTTTTGCAAAAGAAGAATATCTTTTTTGAAATTCCAAGAATTTATATTCAAATTAAATGCCGCCTTGT
>CAVBJM010000047.1:0-13821 GCA_963595925.1 bacterium | reverse complement strand
AGGTTGCTCCTGTTCGATGCAAACGAAGGCGACCAAGTGGAAGTCGGGACGCAGGTGGCCCTTATTGACACGACCCAACTCTATCTGCGCGCACTGCAAATAGGAGCCACCAAGTTGGTTTACGCCAACCAGCGTCCGGACATCGCCAAACAGGTAGCCGCTACCCGGCAACAACTGGCTAAAGCGCAACAGGAATACCAACGGTTTTCGGCTTTGGTCAGAGATGGGGCGGCCAATCAGAAGCAGGCCGATGATGCCCATAGCCAAGTACAGGTATTGCAACGCCAACTGGACGCGCAACTGGCTTCGCTAAACACCTCAACCAACAGTCTGAACGCACAAATGAGCACCGCCGACATCGAAAAGTTACAAGTAGCCGACCAGTTGCGGAAATGCCGCCTGACCGCTCCCGTCACGGGAACGCTACTGAACAAATACATGGAATGCGGCGAGTTTGCCACCGTAGGGAAACCTGTATTCAAGATAGCCGACACAAAACACGTGTTCTTACGCGCCTACCTCACCACCGCACAACTGAAAGAAGTAAAGTTGGGACAGCAAGTTACGGTGTTCGCCGATTACGGAAACGGCGACCGCAAGACTTACAACGGAGTCGTAAGCTGGATTTCGCAAAAAGCCGAATTCACACCGAAAACCGTCTTGACCGATGATGAGCGAGCAGACCTGGTGTACGCCGTCAAGGTAGCGGTAGAAAACGACGGGTATATCAAGATTGGAATGTACGGCGAAGTAAAGTTCTGACCCATCCTCTTACACAACCCTACATCATGAAAGCCATCGAAGCTAACGACCTCTCGAAACGCTACGGGAAAGTCACGGCCTTGAGTCACGTGTCGTTCTCGGTAGAGAAAGGAGAAATATTCGGTCTTATCGGGCCTGACGGAGCGGGAAAGACTTCCCTTTTTCGGATTCTGGCCACACTGATACGTCCCGATGAGGGGCAGGCAAGTGTATGCGGATTCGATACAAACACTCAGCTGGCACAAATCAGAAGCCTGTTGGGGTATATGCCGGGAAAGTTCTCGCTCTATCAAGACCTTTCGGTAGAAGAGAACCTGAACTTCTTCGCAACGCTGTTCGGCACCACCGTACAGAATGAATACGCATCCATTCAGGCCATTTATTCGCAGATTGAGCCTTTTAAGCACCGACGGGCCGGCGCTCTTTCCGGCGGGATGAAACAAAAGCTGGCCCTGTCGTGCGCCTTGGTGCATTCCCCCAGCGTGCTCTTGTTAGACGAGCCTACTACGGGCGTAGACCCTGTGAGCCGAAAGGAGTTTTGGAACATCCTTTCTTCGCTCAAGCAACGAGGCATTACCATCGTTGTGGCTACGCCCTACTTAGACGAGGTGAGAAGATGCGACCGCATCGCCTTCCTGCAGCAAGGCGAGGTGAAAGCCATCGGCACCCCAGCCGAGATTCTCGATAAGTTCAGCCACGTATTCAGCCCGCCTTCCATCGGACACGTACAGAGCCATACATCAGCCACTACACCAGACGCCATACATCCCGAAGGGAATGCCATCGAGGTTTCGCACCTGGTTAAGGCTTTCGGCAACTTCCGGGCTGTGGATGACATCTCGTTCTCGGTGCGGCGCGGAGAGATATTCGGATTTCTCGGCGCGAACGGAGCCGGAAAGACTACGGCCATGCACATCCTTACCGGACTGAACCAGCCCACCAGCGGCACGGGAACAGTGGCCGGATGCGATATCGTGACCCAATACGAACAGATTAAGAAGCACATCGGATACATGAGCCAGAAGTTCTCGCTCTACGAAGACCTGACCGTGACGGAAAACATCCAACTCTTTGCCGGCATTTACGGAATGAGCGACTGTGACATCAAACAAAAGACCGCTGAACTACTTGAACGACTTGACTTTACGGAGCATCGCAACGACATCGTGGCCAGTCTGCCGTTGGGATGGAAACAGAAGTTGGCTTTCTCTGTAAGCATCTTCCACGAACCCGAAGTAGTATTTCTTGATGAGCCTACGGGCGGCGTAGACCCGGCCACCCGTCAACAGTTTTGGCAACTCATCTACGATGCGGCCGACCGGGGCCTCACCGTTTTCGTTACCACACACTATATGGATGAGGCCGAGTATTGCGACCGCATCTCCATCATGGTAGACGGGAAGATTAAGGCGATGGGCACGCCCGATGAACTGAAGCGCAAATTCAACCAGCCCGACATGGACAGTGTGTTTACCTATTTAGCACGGACTTCGGCCCGGAAATAATCCTCATACCGATTTATGAAACAATTCCTTTCGTTTATACAAAAAGAGACCCGACACATCTTGCGCGACAAGCGCACCATGCTCATCCTGTTCGGCATGCCCATTGTGATGATGCTTCTGTTCGGGTTCGCCATCTCCACCGATGTAAAAAACGTGCGCACCGTTGTGGTCACTTCATCGGCCGACGACGCTACGCAACGTACCGTCGAAGCACTGGGAGCTTGCGAGTATTTCGATATCACTTACACCGTCGGTACTCCACGAGAGGCCGAAGAACTGATACGCCACCAGAAAGCAGACATAGCCCTGGTATTCGGCGCAGGATTCTCTTCGGGACAAAACGGACTGCAGATTATCACCGACGGAGCCGACCCGAACATGGCGCAGATGTACGCCAACTACGCCACACAAATCATTGCGCAGCACACGTCTGGAGCGGCGGACGCGCAAGCGCTCACGCCGGCATCCGTTAAGTTACTGTTCAACCCACAGATGCGAAGCTGCTACAACTTTGTTCCGGGCATCATGGGAATGCTGCTGATGCTGATATGCGCCATGATGACCTCCATCAGCATTGTACGCGAAAAAGAACGGGGCACGATGGAAGTGCTACTCGTAAGTCCAGTACGTCCGCTAACCATCATCGTGGCCAAAGCCGTACCCTATCTGGCCTTGGCCTTTACCATCCTCACGTCTATCCTGCTTATTTCTTACTTCGTTCTCGAAGTGCCCATAGCAGGAAGCTTGGGAAGCATTGCGCTGGTCTCGGCGGTGTACATCCTGGTGGCGTTGTCGTTGGGGCTGCTTATCAGCACCGTAGCGCGCACGCAGCTGGTAGCTTTGCTCGCTTCGGCCATGATGTTGATGCTTCCGAGTATTCTGCTTAGCGGCATGATGTTCCCGGTGGAGAGCATGCCCACCGTGTTGCAATGGGTTTCGGCCATTATCCCTCCACGATACTACATTTCGGCCATCCGCAAGCTCATGATTATGGGCGTGGGCATTGACATGGTGTATCACGAACTGGCCGTTCTTTCGGGCATGGCTGCGGTGCTGCTGACGGCCTCACTTCTCAAGTTCAACAAAAGACTGGAATAACAACATGACACTGAAATACCTTATCCGAAAAGAATTCCTGCAAATCCGCCGGAACAAGTTTATACCGCGGCTCATCGTGGTGTTCCCAATCATGATTATGTGCGTCATGCCGTGGGTAATGAACATGGAGATAAAAAACATTGTGGTGGAGGTGGTAGACCACGACCGCTCCACGCTTTCCACCCAGCTGACGCACCGCATCGAAGCGTCCGACTACTTCGTGTTCGGCGGACAACGGGACAGTTACCGCGAGGCCATGCGAGACATCGAACAGACTAAGGCCGACATTGTGTTGGAGATTCCGCGGCACTTTGAGCGCGACTGGGCAAGCGGTAAACACCCACAGATACTCATTGCAGCCAATGCGGTAAACGGAACCAAGGGGAGCATCGGAAGTTCGTATGCCACAAGCATCGTAACCCAACACGTTGCGCCTACGGTGCAGGCCGTAAAGGATAAGGTATCGGTACTGTATCTGTACAACAAGCACCTGAACTACAAACTGTTTATGATACCTTCGCTAATGGCCATCCTCATTATGATGACGTGCGGCTTCCTGCCCGCCCTGAACATTGTAGGCGAAAAAGAGAGCGGCACGATAGAGGCCATTAACGTTACTCCCGTAAGCCGATGGAGCTTTATCTTGTCTAAGTTGATTCCTTACTGGATCATTGCCCTGATAGTGATGAGCATCTGCTTCGTGTTGGCCTGGGCGGTGTACGGCATCACCTCGGCCGGCAGCCTGTGGTTGGTTTACCTGCTGGCCATGTTGCTGGCTTTCATATTCAGCGGATTCGGCCTTGTGATATCGAACTATAACGACACGATGCAGCAGGCAGTGTTCGTCATGTGGTTTTTCGTGGTGTGCCTCATCTTGCTGAGCGGACTGTTCACCCCCGTGCGTTCCATGCCGCACTGGGCGTACCTTACTACATACGTCAACCCGATGCACTATTTCATCGATGCCATCCGTACCGTGTTTGTACGTGGAGGCGATTTCGGATGCATCGCTCATCAGGTGGCGATGCTGGCCGTTTTCGCAGTAGGCATGAGCTTTTGGGCCATCGCTAGCTACCGAAAAAATTCGTGACGCCAAGCGTTTTCGAGACCGTTTGGAGAGGTCCAAAAATCCCTCGCCGGAGAAAAAAAATCTCTCGAGACGTTTTTTAAATCTCTCGCCGGAGAAAAAAATTTTCTCGCCGGAGATTTTTATGCCTTCCAGCCCCCTCCTACACGCCCTTGGGAAGGTCCTAAAAGAACAGAATAGAAGATACACTTTCGGCCGTTTTTTTGTAAGTTTGCACTCGCAATAAAAAGAACAAAAGCAAACATCCCGAAACTTATGTACAAACACATCTTACGGTTGGGGCTGGCTCTGCTGACGGCAATGCCCCTCACCGCACAGACAAAATATGAAATCAGAGCCACGTGGCTCACTACACTGGGCGGAATGGACTGGCCATCGAAAAAGGCTACATCCGCAAAAGGCATCGAACTGCAAAAGGAGGAACTGCGCAAAATATTGGACCAACTACAGGCTGCGCACTTCAATACCGTTTTGTTTCAAACCCGGATGCGCGGCGATGTATCGTATCCATCGGCCATCGAAGCGTTCAGCGAATCGTTTTCCGGACACGAAGGCGTATCGCCGGGGTACGACCCACTCCAGTTTGCCGTAGAGGAGTGTCATAAACGGGGCATGGAGATTCACGCTTGGATGGTAACAATCCCTTCGGGAAACAACCGACAGGTGAAGTTACTGGGCAATAAATCGGTGGCGAAAAGACATCCGTCTATCTGCAAGCCTTACATGAGCTCCTGGTACCTCGACCCGGGCAATCCGCAAACCGACGACTATCTGGCTAGTCTGGTGCGGGAAGTGGTCTCGAAATACGACATCGACGGCGTACACTTCGACTACATCCGCTATCCGGAGCGCGCCAAAGGATTCCCCGACGCGGCCACGTATCGCAAATACGGACGCAAGCAACCCATTGAACAGTGGCGACGGGACAACATCACACGCATCGTGCGCCGCCTCTACACCGAAACGAAAAAGCTGAAGCCGTGGGTAAAGGTAAGCAGTTCGCCCGTAGGGAAATACAAAGATACCTCGCGCTACCCATCACGCGGATGGAACGCTTACGAAGTGGTGTACCAAGACCCTCAGCGGTGGCTTAAGGATGGCATCCAAGATGCCATCTTCCCCATGATGTATTTCCAAGGGAACAACTTCTACCCCTTTGCGCTGGACTGGCAGGAGAACAAGGGCGGACGATGGGTAGTACCGGGATTGGGCATCTACTTCCTGCACCCGAAAGAAAAAAACTGGAAGGTCGACGAGATTCTGCGCCAAATACGTTTCACCAGAGACATCAAAGCCGACGGACAAGCGTACTTCCGAAACAAATTTCTGCTGGATGACGTAAAAGGACTCTACTCGGAGTTGTCAGAAACCACTTACGCCACACCTGCCGTAGTGCCGCCCATGACGTGGATAGACAGCATCGCCCCGTCACGTCCGTGCGACGTGCAGTTCACCCCGCTGGAACACGGCGTAAGCATTCGTTGGAAAGCCTCTACCGACAACCTGTCGCAAGGCGGCGTGTTTTACCGCATCTACGCTTCTGACACGTATCCGGTAGACGTCAACCAAGGCCTGAACCTGATAAACGCACGGGTAGCAGACACCCAATACACGTACACTCCCGTATATCCGTGGGAAGAGCGTACCTATTGGGCTATCACCGCTGTAGACCGTTGCGGCAACGAAAGCGAAGCGGTGCAGCTCACCGAACCGCTTTTTCAGTAACCGGGTGTAAAGTCGTCCGCATCGTCCAACACGGGAAAACGCCGGCGGAACCGTTCCAATTCCTCGAGTGAGATTTCACCCTGTGCACATTGGCTCTTGTCATCCTCGCAAGAGGCTATCACCTTTCCGTACGGACTAAGTATCACACTTCCGCCGTTGTACGTACACGAGTCGTCAGCCCCTACCCGATTCACTCCCGCCACATAGCACTGGTTTTCCAACGCCCTGGCCCGAAGCAGTGCGTCCCATACGTCACGACGCGCCGTCGGCCAATTGGCCACGTTTATCAGAACATCGTAATCCTTCCGGCAACGGCTCCACACGGGGAAACGCAAGTCGTAACACACCAACAACAGGAAGCGAAATCCTCTAAACTCCACCACGACCCGCTCCTCGCCCCGGGTATAAACCTTGTCCTCGCCTCCGAAAGTAAACAGGTGACGTTTGTCGTAACTACGGTAGGAGCCATCGGGATACACGAAGTACATCCTATTAAAAAACCGCCCGCCATCTTCAGTCGGAACGCTTCCCGTCACGGCACAGTCTAAGCGCACCGCCCAATGTTTCATCCACAACAGGGTGTCTCCCCCTTCGGGCTCAGCCACACGAATCGGATTCATACAAAATCCCGTAGCGAACATCTCGGGAAGCACTACTACATCCGGCTTTACCACTCTGGCCAGCAACTTGTCTATCCCTCGCCGGCTGGCCGCCGCATCCTCCCAACAGATATCCGACTGTATGACAGCTATATTCATTTTATTCTCCTATCTATCTTTACTTCAAGCGCACCAAAGGTAATAAAAGTAGCCTCATTATATAGATAGTTTACAAAAACTTTGCTACTTTTGTGCCGAAAATGAGTTAATTTGTCAACAAATGAACGTATTAGAACTAAGTGAACAGGAGATAATCAGGCGAAATAGCTTGAACGAAATGAGAGCGATGGGCATCGACCCGTACCCTGCCGCAGAGTATGTAACCAATGCTTTTTCTACCGATATAAAAGCTGAATTCAAAGACGAAGACGAACCACGTGAAGTATCCGTAGCCGGACGAATCATGTCACGCCGCGTAATGGGTAAAGCATCGTTTGTAGAATTGCAGGACTCTAAAGGCCGCATCCAGATATACATTACCCGCGACGACATCTGTCCGGACGAAAACAAAGACTTGTATAATGTGGTATTCAAACGTCTCCTCGACCTTGGCGACTTCATCGGCATCCGCGGTTTCGTATTCCGCACCCAAACCGGCGAAATCTCTATCCACGCACAGCAGCTCACAGTACTTTCCAAATCTATCCGCCCACTCCCCATCGTGAAGTACAAGGACGGTGTAGCTTACGACAAGTTCGAAGACCCGGAACTGCGCTACCGCCAGCGTTACGTTGACCTGGCCGTAAACGATGGAATAAAAGACATCTTCCTAAAGCGAAGCAAAGTGTACAACTCCATGCGTGAGTACTTCAACTCGAAAGGCTACATCGAGGTAGAAACCCCGATACTGCAGTCTATCGCCGGAGGAGCAGCAGCACGTCCGTTCATTACGCACCATAATGCGCTCGACATCCCATTGTACATGCGTATCGCAAGCGAACTCTATCTGAAAAGACTAATCGTAGGCGGATTCGAAGGCGTGTACGAAATCGGTAAGAACTTCCGAAACGAAGGTATGGACCGTACGCACAATCCCGAGTTCACCTGCATGGAAATATACGTAGCTTACAAAGACTACAACTGGATGATGACGTTCACCGAAAACATGATAGAAAAAATCTGTATGGACGTGAACGGAACCACCGATGTAAAAGTAGGCGAAAACATTATCAGCTTCAAGGCTCCGTTCAAACGCGTCACCATGCTGGACTCCATCAAGGAACATACAGGTTACGACTTGACCGATATGGATGAAGCGCAGATACGTGAAGTATGCCAAAAGCTGAATATGGAAATAGACGATACCATGGGCAAGGGTAAGCTGATAGACGAAATCTTCGGAGAATTCTGCGAAGGAACATACATACAGCCTACATTCATCACCGACTACCCCATCGAGATGTCGCCGCTCACCAAGCGTCACCGCAACAACCCGAACCTTACCGAGCGTTTCGAGCTGATGGTAAACGGCAAGGAACTCTGCAACGCATACTCTGAGCTAAACGACCCAATTGACCAGTTGGAACGCTTCGAAGAGCAGATGCGTTTAAGCGAAAAGGGTGACGACGAAGCCATGATTATCGACAAAGACTTTGTCCGCGCATTGGAATACGGTATGCCTCCTACTTCGGGTATGGGTATCGGCATGGACCGTCTGACGATGTTAATGACCGGACAAAGCACCATCCAGGAAGTATTGTTCTTCCCGCAGATGCGCCCCGAAAAAATAATACCGAAAGACGCTCCGGCCAAATTCATGGAATTGGGCGTTCCCGAAGAATGGGTTCCCGTACTGCAGAAAGCCGGATATAACCTGGTATCGGACATGAAAGAAGTCAATCCGCAGAAACTGCAAATGGACATCTGCGGCATCAACAAGAAATACAAATTGGAACTGAAGAACCCAAGCGTAGACGAAGTAGCTGGCTGGATACAAAAGATAGGCTGACATGAAACTACCCGGGAAAATAGCGATTATGGGAGGAGGAAGCTGGGCCACAGCTATCGCCAAGATAGTTTTGGCTCAAGCCGAGTCGATAAATTGGTACATGCGCCGAGACGACCGAATAGAGGAATTCAAACGTCTCGGGCATAACCCCGCTTATCTTACCAGCGTGCGTTTCAACATGAAAAGCATCAACTTTTCTTCAGACATCAATAAGGTGGTGAAGGAATCGGATACGCTGATATTCGTTACCCCATCGCCTTACCTCAAAGCGCACCTCAAGAAGCTGAAGACCAAGCTAAAAGACAAATTCATCGTAACCGCCATCAAGGGAATAGTTCCCGACGAGAACCTGATAGTTTCCGACTACTTCCATCAGAAATACGATGTCCCCGAAGAGAACATCGCCGTATTAGCAGGACCTTGCCACGCCGAAGAAGTAGCTTTGGAACGCCTGTCATATCTAACCATCGGGTGTAAGGACATAGAAAAAGCCAAGGTTTTCGCCCGCCAACTGTCGGGACAATACATCAAGACTTCGGTAAACTCAGATGTAGCGGGCATCGAATACGCTTCGGTGCTGAAAAACGTTTACGCCATCGCCGCAGGAATATGTAGCGGTCTGAAGTATGGCGACAACTTTCAGGCCGTACTGGTATCGAATGCCCTACAAGAGATGAACCGCTTCCTCAATACCGTACATCCGGTAGACCGTTGCACCAACGACTCCGCTTATTTGGGCGACCTGCTGGTAACTTCGTACTCCAACTTCAGCCGAAACCGCGTGTTCGGTACGATGATTGGGAAAGGTTACTCGGTAAAGAGCGCACAGATAGAAATGGAAATGATAGCCGAAGGTTACTACGGCACCAAATGCATCAAGGAACTCAACAAACATCTGCACGTAAACATGCCCATCGTAGACGCGGTGTACAACATCCTCTACGAACGCATCTCACCGATGATAGAAATAAAATTACTGACTGATTCATTCAGATAAAACACTTTTTTACAACAATGGAAAATATCAAACTAAACATCGAGAAGTCTCTGGATTTCATTTCTAAAGACTCTTTGGCGGCTTATGCCCCGAAAGTAAAGGCCTGCATGGAAACCCTCGAGAAAGGTACCGGACTAGGCAACGATTTCTTAGGATGGTTACATCTCCCCTCTTCCATCACGCCGGAACATTTGGCCGACTTGAAAGCAACCGCTCAAGTGCTGAGAGAAAACTGCGAAGTGGTAGTAGTGGCCGGCATCGGCGGTAGTTATCTGGGTGCACGCGCCGTGATAGAAGCTCTTTCGGATAGCTTCTTGTGGCTGCAGGAAAAGAAAGAAGGAAACCCTACCATCATATTTGCCGGACATAACATCAGCGAAGACTATCTGTTCGAGTTGACCTCGTTCCTCAAGGATAAGAAATTCGGTATCATCAACATCTCGAAATCGGGAACAACCACCGAGACTGCATTAGCTTTCCGCTTGCTGAGAGAGCAGTGCGAACGTCAGCGTGGCAAAGACATGGCTCGCAAGGTCATCGTAGCCGTAACCGATGCAAAGAAAGGTGCAGCTCGCGTAACAGCCGACAAGGAAGGATACAAATCATTCATCATCCCTGACAATGTAGGCGGACGCTTCTCTGTTCTTACCCCGGTAGGTTTGCTCCCCATCGCCGTAGCAGGTATTGACATCGACAAGTTGGTAGAAGGCGCTCGCGTAATGGAAACGGTATGCGCCAACGAGGAACTGACGGAAAACCCATCAGCTCTGTACGCCGCTACCCGCAACGAACTTTACAAGAACGGCAAGAAAATAGAAATTCTGGTTAACTTCCAGCCGAAACTTCACTACTTCATGGAATGGTGGAAACAGCTGTTTGGCGAATCGGAAGGAAAAGACCACAAAGGTATTTATCCAAGTTCGGTAGATTTCTCGACCGACCTTCACTCTATGGGACAGTGGATTCAGGAAGGCGAACGCACCATCTACGAAACCGTAGTTTCAGTAGAAACACCGAACCATGAACTGCGCGTGCCTAACGATGAAGAGAATCTGGACGGCCTGAACTTCTTGGCTGGCAAGCGTGTGGACGAAGTAAACAAGATGGCAGAGCTTGGTACTCAATTGGCTCATGTAGACGGCGGAGTTCCAAACTTGCGTGTAAGCGTACCGCAGCTCAACGAATACTATCTCGGACAACTCATCTACTTCTTCGAGAAAGCTTGCGGCATCAGCGGATATCTGTTGGAAGTCAACCCGTTCAATCAACCGGGAGTGGAAGCCTACAAGAAAAATATGTTCGCTCTGCTGAACAAACCCGGCTACGAAGAAGCATCGAAAGCCATTCAGGCACGCCTGAATAAATAACGGAAAAAAATTATTTTGCAGAGACGCAAAACCTCCGGAAAGAGGTTCGCGTCTCTGTTTCATTTTCACATGCCATGTTTCAAGAAGCCATAAAAAACTATCTACAAAGCCATCACTACGAAAGCCTCAACCTAAAAGCAGTGCTATTCGACATGGATGGAGTACTATTCGACTCCATGCGAAACCATGCCGACGCTTGGCACGAAGCTATGAAGCAGTACGGCATGCACCTGAGCCGTGAAGAAGCGTATATGCACGAAGGGCGCACGGGAGCTGGAACTATCAACATCGTAAGCAAACGCCAACGCGGACGAGAAGCCTCGGAAGAAGAGATAAAAGAAATCTACCGTACAAAAAGTGACTTATTCAACTCTTTGCCAAAGGCAGAACGCATGCCGGGAGCTCACGAGTTGCTGAAAAAAGTGAAAGCCGATGGGTTAACCCCCGTAATCGTTACAGGATCGGGACAAACCTCGTTATTGGACAGACTGAACCACAACTTTCCTGATATATTCAAGGCCGAACTAATGGTAACGGCGTTTGATGTAAAATACGGCAAGCCCAATCCTGAACCCTACCTAATGGCCCTAAAAAAAGCCAATGTGCATCCCAACGAAGCCATCGTGGTAGAAAATGCACCGCTCGGTGTACAAGCCGGAGTAGCCGCTGGCATATTCACCATAGCCGTAAACACAGGACCGCTTCCCGACAATGCCCTGACAGACCAAGGAGCAAACCTGCTATTCCACTCCATGAAAGACTTGGAAGAAAACTGGGAACGCTTTTACGCCGAAACAAAATAAAATAACACACAGTTATATTGAAGCAAAAAATAATAGCCATAAGGAATCATATGTTCCCTTATGGCTATTATTTCTCCATCAAAACATTCGGCATCCTTTCTATTTCATCAATAGATTATCAAATGTACTTATTAGTGAGACAAGGCCCTTATAAAACTCTTTTAACTTCTTTCTGCAATTATACACTTTTTATTTAATACCTAAGTTCAACACTGCAAGACATATACTGAAGGAAAAGTCGAATCTCCATTAGAGTCCCACACGGATGCCACAAAAAGCCCACGATAGCCAAATCACTTGAGTCCCCCAAAAAGCCTCAACCTACTATTTAGACCTTATCTATCAGCCCTCTTATAAAAAAACAACTCGAATTTGTAGAGAGAAAGTACGCCCGTGGGGAGTCGAACCCCAATCGAAGGAACCGGAATCCTTTATTCTATCCATTGAACTACGGGCGCATCCTTAGATTGCGAGTGCAAATGTACAATTATTCTTCGGCTTCACCTAATATTCTGCAAAAATAATACGAACCACAGGCAAACGCCTGCTTACTTTATCAAAAAAGCAGCAATCGCAAGCATAAACAAAACACATTGATAATAAAAACCGCATAAAAGATTGCATTATCACAAAATATAGATAACTTTGCGAACGTATATGTAAACATCACAATCAGAAAAAAGAAATGAGCTATCTAATAAAACCGATAAACTACAGCCCGCTACTCGACATGAAGCAAACAGAACTGGGCATCAAACAGATTAAAGAGTTTTTCCAACAGAACTTGTCATCCGAGCTTCGCCTTCGCCGAGTCACCGCCCCCCTATTCGTACTGAAGGGAATGGGCATCAACGATGACTTGAACGGTGTGGAACGCCCCGTGGGCTTCCCCATCAAAGACCTAGGCGAACAAAGAGCTGAAGTGGTGCACTCGCTGGCCAAATGGAAACGAATGACTTTGGCAGACTACCACATCGAACCGGGATACGGTATCTATACCGACATGAACGCCATCCGTGCCGATGAAGAGCTAGGCAACCTACACTCGCTTTATGTGGACCAATGGGATTGGGAACGTGTAATCAGTCCCGAACAACGCACCATCGACTTCCTGAAGAACATCGCCTCACGTATCTACTCGGCCATGTTGCGCACAGAATATATGATATGCGAAATTTATCCGCAGATAAAACCATTTTTGGCACAGGAACTGCACTTCATCCACTCACAGGACTTGCTGAATATGTATCCCGACAAGACGCCGAAAGAACGCGAGAACCTAATAGCCGAACGCTACGGAAGCGTATTTATAATCGGAATCGGCGGAAAGCTTAGCGATGGAAAACCGCACGATTTACGCGCTCCCGACTATGATGACTATACCACCGTAGACCCAAAGACCGGACTTCCGGGACTAAACGGCGACCTATTGGTATGGAATAGTGTACTAGGACGTGCCATTGAACTTTCGTCTATGGGTATACGTGTAGACAAGTCTGCCATGCTAAAACAGTTGGAGTTGGCAGGAAAAGAAGAGCGCACGAAGCTCTATTTCCACAAACGTCTGTTAGAAGGCTCGTTACCACTGAGCATCGGGGGCGGAATAGGCCAGTCGCGCTTGTGCATGTTGTATCTGCGCAAGGGACACATCGGTGAAATACAGGCTAGCATCTGGCCCGAAGAAATGCGAAAAGAATGTGCCGAACTGGGTATGCAACTCATCTAACCAAACGCACATATCGCTTTATACATAATCAGCAGAAAAGCCGCAGGTAAGGTCTTCTCCTTACTTGCGGCTTTTCTACGTTTCAGTCAAACAATTTCAATTAACCGTTACCACTACATGATGGCTCCTTAATGCTGTCAATAA
>CAVBJM010000046.1:0-14235 GCA_963595925.1 bacterium | reverse complement strand
TTTCATTCTTCTTTTGTCTTGACACAAAAGAAGAACGAAACAAGAAGAAAAAGTCAAGGCTGCGTCTGCGAGGCTACTCCGGAACGGACGGTCGGCGGTCGAAACGAACTCGCTTCGCTCAGACAGCGTTTCGCCCTTGTGCCGCCCGCCTCGTCCCTCCGCTTGACGCCTCTCCGCCGAGGCCGTCCGTTTTTTTACGCGAATGCGCTTCGCTGTTCGCTTTTGTTTATGAATTGAAAACTTTAAAGGATTTGTTAGGATGAAAAATGATACTTTCGCTGCTGGGTTTGCTTCGGCTTCTTCCGCTTCGGCCGAACCGCGCATGGTGTTCGAGGAGAACGTAGAGGGGATGGTGATAGCCGGATGCCTCATGGAACGGGCGGCGCTGGCCGATACGCTGCGCATGGTGAGGCCGGAGATGTTTTATATCGAAAAAAACAGGCTGATTTTCGAGGCGGTGGCGGCGCTCTACGAGGCCGGACAGCCGGTCGACTTGATTACTGTTACCGAACACTTGCGCCGACAGGGCCGGCTGGACGAGGCGGGCGGGGCGTTTTACATCACGCGGCTGTCGGGCTCTATCGCTTCTACCATCCACCTGGAGTCGCACTGCGCGCTGCTCTTCGAGTACTACGTGCGCCGGGAACTGGTGCGGCGGGTGCTTCCCCTGATGGCCGACGTGAGCAACGTGATGGCCGATGTCTTCGACCTCATCGTGCAGATGCAGCGCGTCTTGGAGAGCCTGTACGAGAACTCGCCCTTGGAGAACCACTTGCACACCTTGCCGCAGGTGGTCGACGACACGCTGCAACTGATAGCCTTGCGTCAGGCTTCGGCGGCCAACGGACTGACGGGCGTGCCTACGGGATTCGGTAGGCTGGACGCCTTGACGGGCGGATGGCAGAAGGGTAACCTCATCTACCTGGCCGGACGGCCCGGCGACGGGAAATCGGCCGTGGCCTTGCACATGGCGCTCACCGCCGCCCGAGCCGGGGTGCCCGTGCTGATTTATACCCTCGAGATGAAGGCCACCGAGATAGGCGAACGCTTCGTCTTGGCTCATGCCGACGTTGACGCTCCCCGCCTGAAGCAGGGACGTCTCACCCCCGAGGAGGTGCAGGGGCTGGAGGCGTGCCGCGAGGAGGCCGAACGCTTGCCCGTGCGGGTCGACGACACGCCTTACCTCTCGGTAGACCATCTGTGCGCGCTGGTCAAGGCGCAGCACGCCCGTCAGCGCTGCGGGCTGCTGGTGGTAGACTACCTGCAACTGCTGGCTACCGTCAGTCCCGGCCGCACGCGCGAGCAGGAGGTGGCCGAGTGCAGCCGCAAGCTCAAGGCGCTGGCCCGCTCGCTGGACTGTCCCGTACTGGTAGCCAGTCAGCTGAACCGTCAGGCCGAGGAGCTGCCCACCATGCCCGAACTGCGCCACCTGCGCGAGTCGGGCGCCATCGAGCAAGACGCCGACGTGGTGATGCTCATCCACCGTCCCGAACGCCACCACATCAGCGTAGACCCCGCGACGGGAGCCTCCACCAAGGGACTGGGCGTGCTGAACGTGGCCAAGCACCGCAACGGCTCTACCGGCGTCGTGCAGTATCGCCACAACGAGAGCATGACCCGCTTCCGCGACGACGACACCCCGGCCGCCGTCCTCGTAGCCCCTCAGCCGGCGCAGCGCCGGGCGTCGGGGCATCCCAGTTATCGTCGTGAAACCCCAAACACCTCCGCCTATGACCGCCAGCCTCACCTTTTCGACTGACGCCTGCGCGTCGGCCTGCTCGCTCCACTCCCAGCCCAAGTCCGTCCTGGCCTTGCTGTACTTTCCCGACCTCGACCTCCGCGCCGCCCTGCAGCGCCTGCGCCGCTGGATAAGCCTCTGCCGTCCGCTGCAAGACGAGCTTCACGCCCTGGGCTACACGCCCCGCCGCCACAGCTTCTCCGCCGTCGAGGTGCGGGCCATCGTGCGCCACCTGGGCGAGCCGTAGCGCAAGAAAATGTGGCGATTCCCTTTCTGTTTCTAAAAGAATGTGAACAAATGTTGCCAATGGCTTCAAACAGCTTCAAATAGCTTCAGTAGCCCCTTGGCGAGGTGGTATCTTTGTTATACGAAATCACAGCGGACCCGGGTGCGGTGATGGCGTGTAAGAGACTAAAAACCAAACAACAGTAACCTTAAAAACAGAAACAGAATTATGGCAAAATCAGTAACTTATTCGTTGGCGGAAAGAAGAGACCTCAAGAACCTTGAGAGTGGTAACAAACTGTTTTACGCGCAGGCGCAGGCGCGCGGCGTGATGGACATCCGGGAGATTTCAGACCGCATCCAGCGCGAGTGTACCGTAACCCGAAGCGACATCATGGCCGTGCTCGTGGCCTTGAGCGGGGTGGTGCGCGACGGACTGAAGAACGGCGAAATCATCCGTCTGGGCGACTTGGGCTCGCTGCAGATATCCCTCTCGAGCGAGGGCGTAAAAGACGAGAAGGACTTCACCTCGGCCAATATCCGCAGGGCGCGCGTATTGTTCCGTGTGGGACAGGATTTGTCCGACGCCATGTCGGGACTGACCTACACCCAGGTAGCGAAGAAACAGAAAACCGGCGCGCAAACTGTGTGACCGGTCTGGAACCGAAGCGAGAGAGAACATCCGTAACACAAGAAAAACCTTAAACTGAAAAAACGTATGTCTACTAAGAAAGGTGTGTGGGGCACGGTACTGAAAATCATCATCGCCGTGGCGTCGGCCATAGCCGGTGTATTGGGCGTAAAGGCTTCCAGCATGTAAACTCCGGCGCCCCGTCTTCAGAAAACCAAACTATGAATTCCAAAGGAAACAGACTATGAAACCGAACTCTTTACAAACAAACACGGCGCAGGGGGAAACCCCGCGCCGTGTAGATATGATTGTGATACACTGCTCGGCCACCCCCGAAGGGGTACAGCTTACGGCCGACGCCCTGGACGAGATGCACCGCCGGCGCGGACTGGACGGATGCGGATATCATTACTACATCCGCCGCGACGGGATGATATACTCCATGCGTCCGCGACAGAAAGCTGGAGCGCACGCCCGCGGATACAACGCCCGCTCGATAGGCGTATGCTACGAGGGCGGACTGGACTCGGCGGGCCGACCGGCCGACACGCGTACCGACTGGCAGAAGCGTTCGCTACGCCTCATTGTGCGTGTGCTGAAAAAGGAGCATCCCACCATCGTCCGGGTGTGCGGACACCGCGACCTGAGTCCCGACCGCAACGGCGACGGACTCATTACCCCCGACGAGTGGCTGAAGCAATGCCCCTGTTTCGATGTCGGCGCGGAGCGGTGGTAGCGCTCGCGCCTTTAGAAGCGACGGTCGGGGTAGAGGTCGTTCCACCACGAGGCGTCGTCCTGTAGCCAGCGTGCAAACCAAGCCATGATGGAGTTGTGCCACAACTCGCGCTTGGGATAGTCGGCTATGAAGTGGTTCTCGCCGTCTACGGTAATAAACTCTACCGTCTTGCCCAGTATCTTCAGGGCGTTATACAGCTGGATGCTCTCGCCGATGGGCACGTTGGTATCGGCCGTGCCGTGCATCAGCAGCAGCGGAGTCTTGATCTTGTCGGCGTTGAACAGCGCGCCGTGGCGGGTAAACAGTTCGGGGTTCTTCCACGGATAACTGTCGGCCGCGGCCACGGCGTTGTACGAGTATCCCCAGTAGCCCTCGCCCCAGTAGCTGGTCACGTTGCTGATGCCGGCGTGCGACACGGCAGCGGCGAACATATCGGTACGCGTCTGCATAAACATGGTGGTGAATCCTCCGTACGAGGCTCCGATGCAGCCTATCCGTTTGGGGTTTACGTAGGGATGCGCTTCACAGAACTTGCGTGTACCCTCGATGATGTCGTCTATGGTATAGTCGCCCCAGGCGTTTACGTGACGTGCCGAGAACTCCTGTCCGAAGCCGATGGTGCCGCTGGGCTGAATAACGTACACCACATAGTCGCGCGAGGCGAACAGCTGCGGGTTGTAGGGCGAGGTGATGCCCTGTGTGGTGGGCAGCGTGCCGCCGTAGTAGTACACAATGAGCGGATAGACGCGCTTCGGGTCGAAGTCGGGCGGCAGACAGGCCATGCCCTTGATAACCGTTCCGTCGCGCGAGGTGAAGTTCCACTCCTCGGTAGCGCCCATCGTAATCTCGTCCAGCGTCTCCTTCATGGGGTTGGCTATCAGCGTAGACGCCTTGCGTCGCACGTCGTAAGTGTAGGCTACTCCCAGGCTGGACGCTCCGCTGCCCACGTAAGCCGCTACGGTGGGGTTCTGGTCGGGCAGCGAGAACGAGCTGATGACGTTCTCCTCCAGCGGCAGGCGGAAGTACTTGCGGGTAGAGGGGTTATACTGGTAGATGGTGGTGCGGTCTTCGTCGGTAGCCTTGAAGTACACGCATCCGTCCTTCGCGTTCCACTGCAGCAGCTCTACCGAGGGGTTGAAGTCGCGCGTGATGGGTTCGGCACGGCGTGTAGCGATGTCGAAGATGAAGGCTTGCTTGTCGTAGTCGTTGGCGATGGGATGGTTTCCGCAGTTCTTTCCGATGCCGTCGAAAGCCTCAGGACTTCCGGTGATGAGCAGCTTCCGTCCGTCGGGCGAGTAGGCCGCCGTCTCGGCGAAGAGGTCGTGCGCGATGAGCGTATCGGTACGCATCGTAGCCCAGTCCAGCTCGAAGATGGTGGTGCGGATAAACGGACGTTGGGTCATGTCGTAGCTGCGCGAGGCGCAGAGCAGCTTCCGTCCGTCGGGAGTGATGTCCATCAGGTAAGTGCCGTTGCTGCCGTAGGTGAGGCGTTCGGATACGCCCGTGGCGGGATTGTACTTCACCAGATACCCGCGCGAACGTTGGCCGGGGATGCGGTCTTCGGGATGCAGCATGCGCTTGAGCGGTCCCTGCACGGCTTCGCCCTTGTCCGACGAGGAATAAATCAGGTAGTCTTCGGTGGGCGACCAGGTGAATTCGCCTTCGGGCACGTCACGCAGTACGGCTTCCTCGCGCATGGTGGCGGGGTCGAATACCATCAGGTCGTTCTGAGTCTCGCCCGTTACGGTGTAATACAGTTTGGCGCTGCGAGGCATCCATCGGGCGCGGGTATTCACGTTGGGCTGTATCACACGGCCGGTCTTCACCTCGGTAAGCGTTTGGTACGAGCGGCTTCGCTTGAGCGAATAGTTGTCCCAGTAATAAGTAAGCAGGTACTTGCCGTCGGCCGAGAGCGAGGTGGAGTACACCCGGCTTCCGAAGGCGGTGTTGGCCAGCGCGAAGCGGCGTTTCAGGTCGGGAGCGGCGTGAAGCGTCACCCCGGCGAACTCCTTGTCGGGAGTGAACTCGCACTTCAGCTGCGGCTGCTCCCGGTCGTCGGAACACGACAGCATCTTTATCACGATATCATAATCGGCCTCCGGCTCCAGGCGCAGGTTCACCGTGTGGCTGCGCGCCTGTTTTACATCGGCCTCGGCCGTAGTCTTTACGCCTTTCGACGCGCCGTTTACAAACACCTCGAAGCGCACGGGCGAAGTCACCTTCAGCGTACCTTTCATAAAGCGCTCGGCCCGCATACGGGTAGAGAGCAGATACAGACGGCTGTCGGCCGCAGGTCTTTCGACACGCACGTATCCGGCGGTATCGGCCGTCACCGCATGGCTTTCGTGGCGGTTGAAGTTCAGGTCTACACGGGTTTTCAGCAAGTCGGCGGCAGTGAACCGGCCTCCGGTAAAGTTGAGGCTGTCGCCCTGAAGCGGCATTCTCAAGCTGATGGCGGGGCGCATGCTGAAAGCGGTGAGGCGACTCTGAGCCTCGGCGGCCGCTCCACTCAGAAGCAGCAGCCCCGATAAAACGAGAAGTCTTTTCATTGTGTGAATTAGGTATATAGTTTTTATTTAGGAAGCAAATTTAAGCCGTTTATGCGTCTCGTGCAAAGAAGTTTCCGTATATTTGGCTTCCGTTTCGGTAACGGAGCAAAACAAAAGGGAGAGGTATGGAAAGAATCACTACAGCATTTATCGGATTCGGGTATCGGGGCAGACAGCTGTTTCGGCTGGCGCGGTGCATGCCTGTGTTCCGTCCCGTAGCGGTGGCCGACCCTACGGCCGACCCCTCGACAGTGCCTCACGACGTGGCCTGTTACAACCGCGGAGCGGACGACTACCGGCGGATGCTGGACGAGCGGAAACCCGAACTGGTGTTCGTGTCCTCGCCGTGGGAGTGTCACGTGAGTCACGTGCGCGAGTGCTTGCTGCACGGATGCCGGGTGGCCGTAGAGATAAAGGGCGGCCTTCAGGATGGCGAGTATCGTCCGCTCATCGAACTGGCGCGGAAGAACGCCCTGAGCGTCTATCCGCTGGAAAACACCTTGTTCCTACGCGAGATACAGTCGGTGTACCGCATGGTGACCGAAGGTCTCTTCGGCGAGTTGGTGTACTTGCGCGGAGGGTATCGTCACGACCTGCGACACATCTTGCTGGACGATGAAGGACGCGTCGGGCAACGCCTCGGAACCGAGAGCGTGTGGCGAAGCCGATTCTATCAGACGCTGAACGCCGATATCTATCCCACCCACGGACTGGCTCCTCTCTGCCTGATGGCCGGCGTCGGACGTACCGACTCGTTGCTGCGTCTCACCTCGTTCGCCTCGAAGGCGGCGGGACTGCGCGCCCAGATAGCCCGGATGGAGGGCGACACCCGTCAGGCGGTGACTCTGGGAGACGTTATCTCTACCCAAATAGAGACGCGCGAGGGCGTACTCATCTCGCTCACGCACGACACCACCTTGCCCCGTCCGCGCGGCTTGGACTTCGAGGTGCAAGGCACCCGAGGCATCTGGAACGGCGATGAGCGCAAGATTTATCTGGACAGTATGGGTTCGGAGGAGTGGACTTCCGACGAGCCTTACATCGCCCGCTACGAAAGCGCTTACTGGCAGCGTTGGGGAGCCGAGGCCATGCAGCGCGACACCCACCACAACGGCATGGACTACATCATGCTGAAGGCCGTAGAGGCCGACATCCGGGGCGAGATGCCCTATCCGGCTACGCTTACCGACCTGGCCGCATGGACGGCCGTGACTCCTCTGTCGGGACGCTCCATCGCCGAGCGGCGTACCGTGGATTTCGAATTTTAAACCCTAAAATATCACACACCGTATGAAAGAGATAACCGTATCGGAGCTGACAGACAACATGCTGGAAGCCATCGGAAAAGAGTGGATGCTGGTTACGGCCGGCACTCCCGATAAGTTTAACGCGATGACCGCCAGCTGGGGCGGAGTAGGGGTGCTGTGGGGAAAACCCGTGGCCTTCGTCTTCATCCGTCCGGAGAGATACACTTACGAGTTTATCGAGCGGGGAGACCACCTTACCCTGTCGTTCTTGGGCGAAGCGCATCGCGACATCCTCAAGACCTGCGGAACCCTCTCGGGCCGCGACACCGACAAGGTAGCCGCTACGGGACTGGAACCCGTGTTCACCCCCGAGGGCAACGTATCCTTCCGTCAGGCACGCCTCACGCTGGAGTGCCGCAAGCTGTATGCCGACGACATCCGTCCCGAGCGTTTCACCGACCCCGAACTGCTGACCCGCTGGTATGGCAGTCACGGCGGCTTCCACCGCATGTACATCGTAGAGATAGAGCACGTGTGGCAGTCCTGCGGAGAGTAATACTCCGCAAGACACGCCCTCGCTAAACAGAAAATCAGTTATTTTAAGGAATAAAAAGACTTACGGAACGACAGAAATAGATGAATTAAAATACAAATTTGTTCTCCGTGGTTTGGCAATGCCGTCAGAATGAAATAATTTTGCGCCTTGTAAAGAACCAAAGAACAAACGACATGAGTAAAATTCATCTTTTTGTATGGGTTCTCGTTTTAACTGTTTTTATGCCTTTAGGCGCATCGGCGCAAGATGTGATAAAGGGTATCGTGACAGACCAGAGCGGTGAACCATTGATTGGCGTTTCGGTGCGATGGAAGGAAAACGCACGCACGGGAACGGTGACAGACGCAAACGGAAACTTCACACTGCGTCGCGTCACAAACGGGAAAACTCTGAATTTCTCGTACATCGGTATGCAAGACATCAGCTATCCGGTGAAACCGGGCATGAAAAGCCCGCTCAGAATCAGCATGGAGGAATCGTCCAGTGAACTGGATCAAGTGGTGGTAACGGGTTACGCCCAGACCACATATAAGAAGCTCACCGGATCGGTGGGCGTCATCAAAGCCGAAGACTTGAAAGACCAACCGGCGCCTACCGTCGACGCCCTGATGCAGGGTAAGATAGCCGGTGTGGCTGTATCGGCGGTAAGCGGACAGCCGGGTACCACGCAGAAGATACGTATCCGCGGTACGAATACGCTGACGGGCGATGGCGAACCGCTGTGGGTGATAGACGGTGTGCCCATGCAGGGCAGCACGGTAGATATGCCTTCAAGCAGCGAAATCAAGTCGGGCTCGTTCGACGACCTGTTTATGAACGGCGTAGCGGGCATCAACCCCAGCGACATCGAGAGCATCACCATCCTGAAAGACGCTTCGGCTACGGCCATCTACGGTTCGCGCGCTGCGGGAGGTGTTATCGTAGTCACTACCAAGAAAGGAAAGCAGGGCGCGCCGCACATCAACTACTCGGGAAACGTATCGGTAACGTTGGCTCCGCAGCATAGCTACTCGCTCATGAACTCGAAAGAGAAGCTGGACTACGAAAAAGGCTTGTGGGACGAGTTCTCGGCCGAAGGCTTCGCAGCCGGACGGACGGATTATCCGGTAGTGGGCATCGTGGGTATGGTACGCTCCGGACGCGGACGCTTTGCCGACTGGACCACCGAGCAGCAGGAAGCCTACCTCACCAGTTTGGAAAGCGTAAACACCGACTGGTATAAGGAGCTTTTCCGCAACGGCGTCTCTACCACGCACAACCTCTCCATCAGCGGCGGAGGTGACAAGTACACCTATTATACTTCTATCGCTTACACGCGAAACGCCGGACTGCTGAAGAACAACGACTACGACCGCTATAACATAACCAGCAACCTGACGATGAATCCTACACGGCGGGTGAAGCTGGACTTCGGCGTAAACCTCTCGTACCAGTACTCGAAGGCTCCGGCCAGCAGCGTCAACGCATTCCAGTACGCTTACTTCGCCAATCCTTACGAAAGCCCGTACAACGCGGACGGAAGCTACCGTGCCGATGAAACACGATTCGCCCTGGGCGAATACAACAACCAGCGCGACCGTCAGAAGATTGTACCCGACTCGGGATTCAACATCCTGCGCGAGCTGAACGAAACGTCGTCGCGCACCAAGAACACCGGCGTTACCGTACGTGGTGGCATCGACTACACCATCGTAGGTCCGCTGCGCTTCGTGGGACTGGCTTCTTACACCTACTCTACAAACCGTGTGAAAGAGATTTACGGAAACGGCACGAAGACGGCTTTGGACAACCGTATGTCGGTCGACTCGCAGAGCAGCAAGGAATACGCTTCGCTGCTGGAACGCAATACCGACAACGACAGTTATATGGTACGCGGACACTTCGCTTACGACGGACACTTCGGACAAGACCACTCCATCTCGCTGTTGGCCGGTGCCGAATTGCGCGGAAGCAAGTCGACCAGCCTGTACAGTAAACGTTTCGGTTACGACTCGGCAACCGGAAACACCATCACTCCTCTGCCCAGCGACCCCACGGGCGTAGGCTACGAACGTCTGAAAGCCTATCTGGCCGCCCTCGACGCGGCTACGGGCGATACTTGGAACGAACAGCGTTACGCCTCGTTCTACGCCTCGGCCGACTACTACTTCCAGACACGCTATGTGCTGAACGCCTCGTTCCGTACCGACGGTAGCTCCAACTTCGGTAGCAACCGTCAGTTCAACCCCACTTGGGCTGTGGGTGGTGCGTGGAACATCAGCGAAGAAGCCTTCATGGCCTCGCTGAAACCAGTACTGAACCGACTCACACTTCGTTTGGCTACCGGTTTCACGGGTAACGTGAACCGTTCCGTCAGCCCGCAGATTATCATCTCTTACTACGACGACTACCGCAACGTGGCAAACAACGTCTACCACATCGGTAAGGTGGTAAGTCCACCCAACCCCGAACTGCGTTGGGAAAAGACGCAAGACATGAAGGTGGCTTTAGACTTCGGTCTGTTTAACGACCGCCTGACGGGACTCGTCGAAGGATATTACCGCAAGAGTATGGATGTGGTAAACAGCGTGCGCACGCTCTCTACTACCGGATTCACCTCGCAGTCGTACAACACCGTCGATATGGTGAACAAGGGTATCGAGGCCACGCTGAGCGGCACGCCCGTCAAGACCAAAGACTTCCAGTTGGATCTCTCGGCCAACCTGGCCTACAACATGAACAAGATAACCAAGTACAAGTCGCCCAACGGCAGCATGGACCTGTCAGGCATCTGGGAAGGCTATCCCGTAGGAGCCATCTACAGCGGTAAATATACGGGCATCGACCCCGAAACGGGTCTCTACACCTTCGAACTTCGTCAGGACGCCGAAATAAACAAGGCTACCGACCTGAACAAGTCGAACAACTACCGCTACTACTTAGGCACGAGCGAAGCTCCCGTTACCGGCGGTTTCAACGTAACCGCCAAGTACAAAGGCTTCCGCCTGAGCGTGAACGGCGTGTTCGCCACCGGAGCCAAGACCTTCGAGTATATCCAGTCGCCGGTATCTTATTCCAGCGTTTCGGGTACGGTGAAAGAAACCACCCAGGTATTCCAAAACGACTTGTTCGCCCAGCACCTGAACGTACCCAAGGAAGCGGCCAACCGCTGGACTACTACCAATACCTCGGGCACCTATCCGCGTGTATGGAATCCCTACGCCACCACTTACGGGTTCAGTTACTACAACCCCACCGACCCCGAAATCACCCGCGGAGCGTTCCTTACCAACCTGTCGTATGTAAGAATACGCAGCATGGTACTGGGATACACACTGCCTAAGTCTATCCTGGCCGGCAGCGCCATCTCGAACGTAGACTGCTCGCTGTCGCTGAATAACTTCCTGACCTTTACCGGATACAAGGGTATGGACCCCGAAACTCCGGGAGCCACCTATCCGGTAAGCCGCTCGGTGATGTTCAGCGTAAATGTAGGATTCTAACAAAAACACATCAAGCATTATGAAGAAAAGAATAATATACGGTTTGTGGAGCGTATGCCTGCTGATGCTCGCCTCGTGCTCCAATTACTTGGACGTAAAGCCGAAAGGAAAGGTTATCCCCGAAACGGCCGACGACTATTCCACCATCATCCACTACTGGCTGAACCAGATAGAACTGGGCTGCGACGACTACATCATCACCAGCTCCGAACAGGTAAAGGAACTGGAGATGTTCGCCGAAGACCTGAACGCTACCCTCTCTAACGGAAACACCTATACGCCGGTGTATGTGGGGGCAAGGATTAACTACAACGATATGGCCTACACCAACCTGTATTCGGTGATAAAAGACTGTAACGTGATTATCGGAAACATGGAAGACAAGGAGTCGGAACTGGCCAAGAAGCTGCTGGGCACCGCCTGGGGTATACGCGCCATCTGTTACTACAACATGATGCTGCGCTACTGCGACCCCTACTCGCCCTCTACCGCGCAGACCGCACTGGGACTGCCGCTGGTAGACGAGTTCGACATGGAAGCCAAGCCGGCGCGCGCCACTCTGCAGGAAACGGCCGAGTTTATCGAGAAATCGCTTCAAACGGCGCTGAGCTATAACGTAACCGACAATGACTACATCGTCACCGCTCAGGTAATGAGAGCCTACTTGGCTCGCTTCTACTTCTGGACGCAAGACTGGACGAACGCCATCGGCTACGCCGAACCGCTACTGGACGAATTCCCCATGCTGGAAGCCGACGAATACGCCGACGCCATCAACCAGAAGCTCACCCAGACGCACAACGTGATTATCCGCTCGTACACCCAAGAAGACGATCTCGGTTCGATGAACTACCTCAGCGCGCAGACCGACATGCAGTCGCGTCCCGTATCGGCCAACCTGGTGAAGCTCTTCGCCACTTCGGCCAACGACATCCGCACCGCCGTAGCCTTCAACAGTTCGCGTACCACCACGAAAATCGTTACCAGCAAGTTCCGCAGCGAGGAACTCTGCCTGATTATCGCCGAATCGTACGCCCACCTGAATCAGGATACCGAGGCGCTGAGATACCTGAACCTGCTCCGCAAGAAACGCGTCAGTCAGGACTTTGTGGCCTACACCAAAGACAACCTGCCCGAAGTGTATAGCCAAGACATCACCGTAGACGCTACGGGTCAGCCGCTCAGCCGACTGATGTCGGCCATCTTGTGCGAACGCCGCATGGAGCTCTTCGCCGAAGGCGACCGCTGGTTTGAACTGAAACGCAACGGAGAACCCGAGTTCTGGGTAGCCTCCAGCGGAAAGAAGTTCGTCACCGAGAAGTACATGTACCAGTTCCCGCTGCCGAAGACCGACGTAGACCTGTATCCCGGACTGATTATCCAGAACCCCGGCTATGTGGAATAACAACGAATCAAAAAAAGAGGAGAAACGTAACATGAAAAAACTGATATGCATCATCGCCTTTATGGCGTGCGGTTCATCCGTATTCACGGCCTGCAGCGGCCCCGAAGAGATGACCCCGAAAACCAAGAGCAACGCCGAAAACAAATACTTGCTTCCCACCGGATCCATTCTTACCGCCGACGAGCGCGCGGAAGTGCAGGCGCAGTGGGACGAATACAACTCGGCCATAAACCAGTAAACACGTATCGCGTATGAAAACATTGACAAGCAAAATAGGATTGTGGCTCATGGCCTTGCTCATGGTGTGCGCCACATCGTGCAAGGAAGACGACTCGCAGAACGCGCAGTTGTCGTTCAGCCGCTCCATCTACATCCTGCCGGCCATCGGTGAACTGGAAGTGGAACTCCGGGCTACCGTAGCTCCCGAAACCGATACCGAAGTGCCGTTTACCGTAGAGGGCAGCGCCGTAGAAGGCGAAGACTACACCCTTTCCGCGCAGAAGTTCGTGCTGAAGGCCGGCGAGACCACCGCCAAGCTGACCATCACCCCGAAAGACAACCTGACCTCGGGACGAGAAATCCGTCTGGCCCTTGTGCCGGTAAACGGATACTCGCTGGGTAACAAAAACGTGGCCATGATTCCCGTAGAAACCAAGGAACGCATCATGTACTCGTTCACGTCATCGTACTCGCGCTTGCTGAGCGAAGTGGAAGTATGGGTGGAGCTGCAAGGCGAAACCACCGGTAAGGATTTCACCGCTCCTACCGACATCAAGCTGCCGCTGAGTCTGGCAGCGTCGAGCACCGCCGTGCTGGGCGAAGACGTGGAGGTGGAAGACGGCATGACCTACGTCACCATCAAGCAGAAAGAACGTCGCACGCACTTCACCGTAAAGGTGGCCGAAGGGGCTGAAGACTACGCCGGAAAAACGGCCGTGCTGCAGCTCTCCGCTCCCGAAGACGACGCCGAACTGTATTACGCCGGCTCGTTCGTGTCGTGTACCCTGCTGCTGGATCAGCTGAAGTTTACCGACATGCTGGGCAAATGGAAACCCGTAGCCATCACCAACAAAGACTGCTTCGGGGTGATGGAAATAGAACTCGAAGAATACGAAGGCTTGCTGCCTGAGAACAACGCGGCTACCGACTACCTGGAGTTTGTGCACAACGCCGACGGTACGAACATGATTGTTCCCCACCTGACGGGCGACCTGACCAGCTACTTCTGCAACCCCGCCGGACACAAAATCGTATTCGACCACATCAAGAAAGGTTTCTGCGACTGGAGCACCTTCGAAGAATACGATATCCCGTACTTCAAGATTTCGGGCGTCAACACCCTCTTCTCGAAGAAGAGTCAGGAAGTGGGCGATGTCATCATCGGTCTGGACAAGATAGACGACAACAACATCAACGTATTCTTCCACGAATACACGCCTACCGACTTCTTCGTACAGAGCTACGAACTGTACGACTGGGACGCCGAGTTCTTCGGCATCACCTACCAGTTTACCCGCGTAGAGGAATAACAGACATCTTCATCATAGAGTTCCGGCCTGTGCCGATATCCCTTTTCAGTAGGGAGTCGGGGCAGGCCGGACTTGTTTTTTTACAGATACTGTGTAGATTGCAGCCGAATCCGCGGCGAGGGAAAATAAATCTCTCG
>CAVBJM010000045.1:0-14278 GCA_963595925.1 bacterium | reverse complement strand
CGCACCGCAACACAAAAGCCATTACACGTAAAAACTCTTATGCGCCAAATAATTGGCCGCCGTGCGCAGCCGGTCATAACTCTGCGTACAGACATACGCCGCCACATTGTCCACCGCCAGTTTGCGTTCGGCCGCCGTCAAGCGGTTCCAGTTGCGGCGAGCCGTTTCAATCTCCACCTCGGGCAAGCCCGTCATAGAGTGGTAGCGGTCCCAGAAGAAGATAAAATCCTCGTCCGCCTTGCGGGTACGCACCTTTCCGCCCGGCGTGCGGTCGGTAAAGCGGCACAGATTGTCGTAAAAAAGCAGCTTCATGCGCGACTTGCAGCTCCGTCCGAAGGGCGAAATCTCGATGACGCCGGCCTCGCGGAGACGCTCTACGAAACGCGCCACGGTAAGGCGAGCCACCCCGAAGCGCTTGCTCAAGTCCTTGTACGAAAACACCAGCTCGCCCCGCTGCAGGGCCTCGCCGCCGCCCCCGGCGTCGTCCACCTCGGCGTAACAGGCCGAGAAAAGGAAGAAAACATACATCTTCGCTTCCAGGCGTTCCGAAGCGGTTTTTCCGAAATACATCGTTTCCAGCAGTCGGCGGGGAATGATGACATAGCCTTTCTTGTCGGCTCTCATGAATTGGTTAAAGTCTCTAATCATGTGAATTTCAAAGTTTTAGTTATTAATCCGTTTTCCTTGAGAAGAAGAAGTTGCACCTTTTGTTACACCTTTGGTTGCACCTTTACGAATTGAAGTTCAGTTTTTTACAAAGAAATTGAGCAGGTTTGAGAGCAGGTTTGTGTACACCTTTTGGCGCTCCCTTTCCTTGTATATATAATAAATAAAAAACATAAAAGAAAGGCAGATGTTTTTCCACTTCGCGAAAAAACCATCAGCGGAGCTTTTCAGTTCTTTAGGGAGAAACGATTCCAGAAACTCCAGAATCTCCGCCCCAAGACCGCCATGCGCACCCTGTTTCCCCTCGCCGCAGGAATTTTTTCCCTCGCCGGAGATTTTTTTTCCGCGGCGAGCGATTGAAATTCCCTCGCCGCAGATTAATTTCCGGGCTGCGGAGGCTAAAAAATAGCCTCCACGAAGCGCAAAATAGTTAACAGAGGTTAAATATCGGCCGATTCTTAAAAAAATCCACCGAGTCTTCGGAAAAACCTCTCGAAGCTGCGTTACGTTTAGTAGATCATCTTTAGTGATAAAGGTGCTAAAATTTTTCATGATGTTTTATAGTTGTACAGGGTGTTAGCGTTCATCCTTTTCGTTTACAAATATAAAACTTTTTAAGATTAACAAAAACAATATTTTAAAAAAAGTGCATCGTGAGATGCGCTTTTTTTCGCTTTTTAGCCATCACGGCACGAAAAATCCGCCAAAAGTTTGCGGTTTTAAAACTTAAAGTCTACCTTTGCGAGTGAGAAGAAGAAATACACCGAATACACACACCGAAAAAACCCCCGAACCTCTATGAACCCGAAGGCTGAAACAGAGCCGCTGCTAAACGTGGCCGAGATAGTGAAACGAGCCAAACAGGCGCTCAACTTTACCAAAGACGTGGAACTGGCCGACTACCTGGGCATCTCGCGCTCTACGCTGAGCAACTGGTGCGCCCGAAACGCCATCGACTTCCCCCTGCTGCTGGAGAAGCTGGCCGACGTGGACTACAACTGGCTGCTGATAGGCAAAGGCTCGCCCGAGAGGCAGCGCAACACGGTGAGCCTGGACGGCGGAGACACCACCAGCGAGGTGGAACGCCTGTACTTCCCAAAGGCTACCGAGGGAATGGGCGAACGCAGCGTGGCGCTGTACGACGTGACCGCGGCGGCCAACCTGCGCACGCTGCTGGACAACCGCCCCCAGTTCTTGCTGGGACAAATCGTGATACCCAACATCCCCTCGTGCGACGGAGCCGTATTCGTGAGCGGCGACAGCATGTACCCCATCCTCAAGTCGGGCGACATCGTAGGCTTTAAGGTCATCAGCAACCTGAACCACATCATCTACGGCGAGATGTACCTGGTATCGTTCGTCATGGACGACAACGACTACCTCACGGTGAAGTACGTCAAACAGTCGGACCAGCCCGGCTGCATCCGTCTGGTGAGCTACAACCCGCACCACGAGCCGATGGACCTCCCCCTGAGCAGCGTGCAGGCCATGGCGCTGGTAAAGTTCTCCATCCGCAAAAACATGATGCTGTAAGAGAGAGAGCGAGACAGGGAGGAAGGGGGCTTATCGCCCGAGAAGCCAGTGCAGCACGTACTGCTGCTTGATGCCGTCGTGATACACCACGGGGTCGTTGTCCAGCGTAAGCAAATACTTGGGGAAACTGTCGGTTACGGCTTGCAGCGGAGCCAGCTCACGCCGCAGCGTGTCCTCGGCACGCACGCTAAGCGCCACCTGATAGTACGCCTTACGGTCGCCGCGCACCACTACAAAGTCTATTTCGGCGTCGCCCACCTTGCCCACGTAGATTTCCCCTCCGCGCCGGGCCAGCTCCATGTAAACCACGTTTTCCAGCACGTGCCCCAGGTCGCCGCCCCGAGTGCCGTTGATTACGCTTCGCAGCCCTACGTCGGCCAGATACAGTTTCTGTCCCGTCTTCAGGAGCTGCTTGCCCTTGGCGTCGTATCTCGACACGGCGTAAAAGATGTAACTGTCGGTCAAGGCCGAGATGTAGCCCTCTACCGTGTGCGACGTGATTTTCCGCCCCAAAGAAGTCATCGTGTCGCTAATGCGCTTTATCACGGAGATGTTTCCGATGTTGTCCGCCAAAAACCGCACGACGCTCTGCAGCATCATCACGTCGGTAATCTTCTTCCGGCTCACCACATCCTTCAGCACGATGGTGTTATACAACCCCGCGAGGTACTCGCGCACCATCTCGCGGTCGGCGCGGATTTGCGTCACATAGGGGAACGCCCCCTCGTCGACATACATGCGGTAGGCATCCTCCAAGCCCGTATCGGCAGGCAAGGCGGAAAGATATTCGCCGAACGAAAACGGATAGAGCTTTATCTCGACGTAGCGTCCGGTAAGCAGGGTGGCTATCTCGCCCGAGAGCAGGTAAGCGTTCGAACCCGTCACGTAGATGTCTACGTTGTCCAGCAGAAACAGACTGTCTATCACCTTCTGAAAACAGTCTACCATCTGTATCTCGTCGAAGAAGAGGTAATTCATCTTACCGGCGTGCAGACGCTCTTTCACACGGGCGTACAGCGACCGATAGTCCAAGTACGGCTCGTTTTCCAAGTCCTCGAAATTGAAATCCTGTATCTGGTCTTCCGCTACGCCTTCACGCAGCAGCCCCTCGCGAAACATCCTCAGCAAGCTGGACTTGCCACAACGGCGGATGCCCGTTATCACCTTGATTACTTTCTTGCCTTTCCACTTTTCCAGCTGGCTGATGTACTCCTTGCGCTCTACCATGACCTTGAGAATGTTAAGATGTGATACGATAAAAAATGAACTCCGCTGCAAATATACCTAACATTCGCATAAAAAATGCAGCGCGCTGCAAATTTCCTCATCGGTGGGCGGAAAAATGCAGCGCACTGCAAAAAAAATCACCGCATCAAAAGAAAAACGGATTTCTTGATGCGGTGACTTAATTCGTTTGCAGCGTAATTACTTACGCAAGCCGAGCTCTTTCACGATGCTACGGTAGCGTTCGATGTCGCGGTTCTTCAGGTAAGTCAGAAGAGAGCGACGCTTTCCTACCAACATAGTCAAAGCTCTTTCAGTGCTATAATCTTTTCTGTTGAGCTTCAGGTGCTCAGTCAGGTGGGAAATACGGTATGAAAACAATGCAATCTGCGCTTCAGGTGAGCCAGTATCAGTGTTAGACTTTCCGTACTTTCCAAAGATTTCTTGTTTTTTAGCTGCGTCTAAATACATAGTTTTTTGACAGTTTGTGATTAAATTATTTATTTGCGGGTGCAAAGGTAGTGAGAATCTTTGGTTTGGCAAAGGTTCGCCCCGATATTTTTTTCGGGATTCTGTCACGCGCACGCACCAAAAATCTCAGCAAACGGTTTCCAAGGCCATTCGCCTATAGCCACCTGTTTTACAACCGAAGAAATAACGAAACGCCTTATTTTACATGTTTTCGGCAGACAAACCTAACACAGCTCCGCCTCGATGCGGTCGAGCCGGGCGAAGAGCGATTCAATCTTCTTGCTCGACCGATAAAACGCATACCATCGCTTCATGAAGTAAAGATTGTCCACTGAAAATCCCGTCTGTCCCAATATTTTTTCCATTTCACTTTCTTATCTCATGCAAACTTTGTAACTTGCACCGCAATATAATAACCAAAATAGACCTATAACAACTAAAATGAAAAAGAAGCTTTTACCTATCGCCCTGATGGGTGCCGCGCTACTCGCAACGTCCTGTCACGACGATGATGTTTATCAGGGAACCGCCACTTCCGCAAAGATATCCGCGCCAGACAGTGACAACGGACAGAACGGCGTAGTTTTCTATTGGGAAAACGGAGACTCTATCTATATGCAGACCAACACTCCGTACGCGTATTACCGGTATGACGGCGCCAAGTTTACCGCACAGACAGAAAGCGCATCACAGAAGACCAACTTCTCTGGTGAGGTGCCTTCCGGGGCTACTTTGGGCAGATATGCCGTATATCCTTACAACCAGGAGCACCGCTTCACTGCCGAGACGTCTCTTTACTACAACCTGCCCGCTACCTACACCCACACCTGCACGAGCAGTCGTACTACAGACCAAGGCGACAGCGACACCCGGATAGCCTATAGCACATCTCGCATGCCGATGGTAGGTCTCCTGACGGGAGAATCTGTAGCGTTCAACCCCGTGGGCGCAGTGTTCGTACTGACGGTAGAAAAGATGCCGTCGGCTACCGGTACGCTGACCATGACTTCCGACCAGAAGCTCTCGGGCAACTTCCTTATCCGCAACGTGTCGGCTGAAGACGCGGCTATGAAAACCAGCCAGACCGTTCACGAAAGCGAACGTCAGGTGGCATTCAGCTACACTCAGGCTACCGAGGGACAGAGCGAAACGTTCTACCTGCCCGTAGCCACAGGCCAGTTCGAAAACATTTACATCCGCATTTTCGACGGCACACGCACCCGTACAGCCAAAATCGGCAACCTCACAACGACCCGTGGAGGCATGATTGCCATCCTCATCGGCGAAGACCAAACCACGGTGAAATACGAGGACGGATTCAAGCAGATAGAAAACACTACTTGGGAAGAAGAAACCGTTGCAAACACCGAAGCCTAAACACACCAGTACTAATCTCCACGATTAAAAACGAAAAGAAACAATGAAACATCACATTATATCTTATCATACGCTGCGCCTGTCGGCACTCTTTGCCTTCGCAGCGCTATTTGCGGCCTGCCAGAACGATACGGTGCCCGGCGAGGCCGAAAACTCCACTTCCAAGACCGAGACTACCGAGGGCGAAACCGTGAGCGTAAAAGCCGTTCAGGGCGGCAGCCGCGTTGGCTTCGACCAAGAGGGCGTGGGATTCTGGCAGCAGGAAGACACCATCGGCGTGTGGTCTGACTACGACAAGAAATACATCCCGTTCGTCATCTCCGACGGAGTGGGAACCTCCGAAGCTACCTTTACCGCCAAGATGGTAGGAAAGCCCGGAAACGCCATTGCCGTATATCCCTACAACGAAAAACACGAATACCAGGAGGAAAACGGCGAGCTCATACACTACTTCCCGTCGAGCTATACCTTCACCCATGTTGATACGGAATACTCCGCTCAGGAGGGAAGCAGCGTAAACATGCCCATGTATGGTACAGTAGACAGCGAAGGCGTAGTATCGTTCCGCAACTACGGGTCGGTCATCGCCCTGCGACTGGACCGCGTGCCTACCGCTTCGGGTACCATCACCATCACATCAGACGCACCCATCTGCGGCTATGCCAAATACTCGGAAACCGATAAACAGTTCCACTACGAGGACGACGCCGAAAACACCGTCACCATCCACTACCAAAACGCCGAGAAGCTGAAACCGGCCGTATTCTATCTGCCCGTATTGCCCGGACAGTATCTTCTGAAAGCCGAAATGCAGTGCGAAAGCAATGGAGAAACCCTCTCCTACGCCGGCACTACAGATACCCAGAAGTCACTGACCGTGGGACAGAACACGATAAAGAAATGCACCATCAGAAGTTGCGACTTCGACATCACCATAGACGGACACTCTTTCGTTGACCTCGGGTTAGAATCGGGAACGCTCTGGGCCACCACAAACCTCGGCGCAAAACACCCGATAAGCTTCGGAGGCTACTACAGCTGGGGAGCGGTAAAGATTGGCGAAACGAAAGAAGACGGCTATACCTATCAGAAATCAGTGTTCAATTGGGACAACTATGAATTTGGGAAAGGTGTCCTATCGTTTACAAAGTACAGTCTGAAAGACCACAAGCTACAGCTCGATCCGGAAGACGACGCGGCCTACGTAAACTGGGGCGCATCCTTCCGTATGCCTACCGGCGCAGAGTGCAATGAGTTGATGGCAGGCTGCAACGCCTTGTATCTGGGTGCCATAGAACCCGAATCGCAGCACATGAATTACGGCATCAGACTCGTAAGCAAAGCCAACAATAAAAGCATCGACATTCCGTGTGCCGGCTATTACGGACAAACCGGTGGATACCAGAATCAGGGAACAAATTCGGTAGGAGAAGTCTATTACGAGGGCTCTCTCTGGGCAAGCACACTATGCAGCAAAACCGAGGTAGAGTACGCCCAAGAAATTTACATCCGGGTGATTCCCGCCAACACGCAAGTCTACGCGCGTTATGCGTCAGAAGGAATACAGCGCTTCATGGGCTTTCAGATTCGTCCGGTAATGCAGCCTTAATATTAAGGCTGTAGGCAAACATAAAGCTGCAGCGCATTGCATATTTGTTCGGCTACGGACAAAATGCAGTGCGCTGCAGTTCTTTTTTTTGGGGAAAGAGAGAGGGGCCGCGTGGAAACGTCAGGGAAAGACCTTGAAGGTATAACCCTGCGCCAATAGCCACTCGATGGCGCGCGGCAAGGCGTACTTCATGCGAGGCTCCGACTTGAGGGAATCGTGAAACGTGATGATGGAGCCGTTTCGCACATACTTCTTCACCTTTTGCAGCACCTCGGGGCCGGTCAGGCGTTTACTATAGTCGCGCGTCACCAAGTCCCACATCACAATACGGTATTTCCGCTTCAGTACGATGTACTGCATCCAGCGCATGTGTCCGTGCGGCGGACGAAAGAGGTCGGTATGCAGATACTCGTTGGCCTTGTCGGTATTGGCCAGATAGTTCCGGCTCAGATACTCGAATCCGCGTATGTGGTTGAACGTATGGTTGCCGATGCGATGCCCGCGCTCCACTACCATGCGGTATTCCTCGGGATGCTTGCGCACGTTATCGCCTACCATAAAGAACGTAGCCTTGATGCCGTACTGATCCAGCAGGCGCAACACCCACGGAGTGATTTCGGGGATGGGACCGTCATCGAACGTCAGGTAAACCGACTTCTCACGCTTGTCCATCCGCCAGTACGCCCCGGGGTAAATGCAGCGCAGCAGGAACGGAGGTTGTTCTATCAGCATAACCTCCGCTTTTTTAGTTCTTTTCCGAAGCCGAAGCGTTCGATGAGCCGCTTCCTACACGGGCAGAGAACTGCTTGTAGAGAGTCTCAAACTGCTTGGCGTAAGACAGGGTGACGGGCATGTCTTTTCCGGTCTTCGGGTCTTTCACCTTCGAGAGCTCGTCGCACAAGTCTTCCAGTATGTAGAAGTGGCTGACGCACTCTTCGTACGCGCTGGAGAAATGACGTCCGTCCAGACTGAGATACCACGTAAGGTATTCCAGCGAGTTGCGGGCCAGCTGGCTCAGGATGTCTACTCCCTCTTGCGTCTTGCCCAGCTGGATATAGTCTTGCGCCATCTCCTTCGAGCTACAGTAGATGTAGTCGTGAGGCACGGTGGTAGACGGTATCATCTTTTGGCAGTAATCCAGCACCTGAAGCGCCTTGTCGCGCTTGCCTTCCTTGAGGAGCTGCGAAGCCAACTGCACAAACAGGCGGCGATGCGTATCGCACATGCGAAGCACGGTTTCGTCCAGATAGATGTCGGGGTTGTTTATTCCGCCGAACTTGAACTTGTGCATCAGGTTGTCGAACATCTTTTCGGAGTCGACACGGCGACCCAAAGCGGCGTTGTTGAACGGTGTGATGCGGTAAGCCAAACCTTCCTGCAGGAAGTAGTCCGTAAGGTTCAGGTGGTTGCTCGACGCTACGGTGATGGCCATGTACAACGGACGTTCCCAGTTGGTGTTGGCCAACATTTCCAACATCATCAGTTCGCTCTTGTACAGCACGCGCTTGCCTTTCAGCGAGATGTGCATGTAGTCGGGGATGGTGTCGGGGGTAAGCATGCCCGAACGCTTGATGGCTTCCTTATCCAGCTTTATCACGATGCTGTCGGTAGGTATCATCTGCAGTCCGTCGTCTTTCGAAGCGCGTACCCAGTGCTGCATGATGTTCTTCAGCTCGTAGGGGTTGTCGCCGAATTCCTTCTTGGCGTTTTCGGGATCCTGCTCGTAGTACTTCTGGATGGCGGCCATGGCCTCTGGACGCACGTACACGGCTTCGTTGTGACCCTGTACGTAGTCTATGCGGTCCCAGTTGATGGGCACCGAGGGTGAGTCGTAGGCCGGACGACGCATCTGGTCGATGTACCAGTCGGTTTGCAGATAGCTCAGGTTGCAGACGCGCACGTCGGTGCGTACGCCTTCGGTTTCCTGATTGTACCACAATGGGAAGGTATCGTTGTCGCCGTTGGTATAGACTATGGGGTTACCCTTTTCGGAGAGCGAGTTCAGGTAGTTCTGTCCGAAGTCGCGGCAGGTGTATCGTCCGCTGCGGTCGTGGTCGTCCCACGTCTGGCTGACCATCTGAATGGGAACCAACAGACACACTACGCTGGCCACTGCGGCCGAAAGCGTTTCGCGCTTGGTTTTCTTCGTAAGCCATTCGGCTATGGCGGCTACACCCAGTCCTATCCAGATGGCATAGGCGTAGAACGAACCGGCGTAGGCGTAGTCTCGCTCACGAGGCTGCTGCGGCGCCTGGTTCAGGTAGAGCACGATGGCGAGACCTGTCATAAAGAACAGGAAGAATACTATCCAGAACTGCTGGATGCCCCGTTCGCCCTTATAGGCTTGCCAGAAGAGTCCGATGAGACCCAAGATGAGGGGCAAGCAGTAGAACACGTTGTGTCCCTTGTTGTTCTTCAGGTTCGAGGGGAGCAGGCTTTGGTCGCCTACCAGCATCTTGTCGATAAACGGAATACCCGTTATCCAGTTGCCGTGCTCTATCTCGCCTTGTCCCTGGATGTCGTTCTGACGTCCGGCAAAGTTCCACATGAAGTATCGCCAGTACATGAAGTTCAGCTGATAGATGAAGAAGAACTTGATGTTGTCCCACTGGGTGGGAATCTTCACCATAATGGTTTCGCCGCACTGGTCGTAAGGCACTTGTCGGCCTTCCACTCCGCCCAGCCAGTCTTCGTAAGCCTGCGCGTGCGCTTCGCTGTACATACGGGGGAAGAGCATGTTCTGCGCATAGCGGTATTCGGTCTTGGTTCGTAATATTTCGTAGCTGTCCGGTTCGTCGGGACGTTCCTTTTCCTTGCGCTGATATACGGGAGCGCCTTCTACTACATCGTAAACGCATCCGCCGTCGACCTCCTTCAGAGCCGGCTTCGAGGCGTAGGTCTGTCCGTAGAACAAGGGACGCGTGCCGTACTGCTCACGGCCCAGGTATTCGCCCAGCGTAAAGATGTCCTCGGGCGAGTTCTGGTCCATCGGCGTATTGGCGGCCGAACGTATCACGATGAGGGCGTACGACGAGTAGCCCACAACGATAAGCATCAGGCACAGCAGCGAAGTGTTTAGCGTGCGTGCGCTGACGCGGTATTTCTCAGGCAAGTTGGCAAACAGGTAAACGCCCAGCAGTATCAGCACAATGACGCCGATAACCACGCTGCTCACTCCGTGTCCGTAGAACGGAATGCCCACCAGCCCTACAGCGACCAGGAACGAGATGTTCATCCGCTTGCGGCTGCGCATGGTGTAGCTTTCGTACACGCCCCAGATGATGCAGGCCGCCAGCACGGCTATGTAAACGATAAGTCCGGTGTTGAACGGCATCTTGAGTCCGTTTACGAAGAGCAGTTCGAACCAGCCCCCTACCTTGACGATGCCCGGCACAATGCCGTAAAGCACCGCTGCCACGATGACCATCGATCCGGCCAAAGCCAACAGGCTGCCCTTGATGGTAGCGTGGGGATTCTTCTTATAATAATATACCAGTACGATGGCCGGGATGCAAAGCAAGTTGAGCAGGTGTACCCCGATAGACAGACCGGTAAGGTAGGCTATCAGGACGAGCCAGCGGTCGCTGTGCGCCTCGTCGGCACGGGCTTCCCACTTCAGGATGAGCCAGAACACCACGGCGGTAAACAGGCTGGAGTAGGCGTACACTTCGCCCTCGACGGCGCTGAACCAGAAGGTGTCGCTCCACGTATAGGCCAACGCGCCCACCAGGCCGGAGCCCATGATGGCCGTAAGTTTGCCCGGAGTCATCCGCGTTTCGTCGGGGCATACCAGCTTTTTGGCCAGACAGGTAATGCTCCAGAACAAGAACATGATACAGGCCGCGCTCATCAGCGCGCTCATGGTGTTTACCATTCGGGCCACGAGCGAGGGGTCGCTCACAAACTGGCTGAACAGGTTGGCCGTAAGCATAAAGAACGGCGCGCCGGGCGGGTGACCGACCTCTAACTTATATCCTGTAGTGATAAACTCGGGACAATCCCAAAAGCTGGCGGTAGGCTCAATGGTAGAGCAGTAGGTAAACGCTGCCACTACAAAAGCCAGCCATCCCATCAGATTGTTAATCCTGTTGTACTGTTTCATGGGTTTCTATACGTTTTCGTTTTTTTTAATCACTTTATCTCATCGCATTGGTTCGACTTTCCGTCGTAAGCCGAAGAGTTCCACTGCCACTTATAGTCGGTATTGTTGTACCAGTAAGCGATGGTGCCGCTCTGTGTGCCGCTATCCTTGCTGGGATATTTGGTTTCGTATTCGGCCGGTACGCTGCTGAAGCTGAAGCGGGCGTTTCCGTTGAACACGTTGCGTATATGCTCGGCGTTCAGGATGGGGGCTATACGGTCGGTCAGCGAATGAATAAGCACGGTAGGGTGAACGGGAGTCCATCCGTCGTACTTCTCCGAGTCCAGACAATGGTTCAGCATGATGGACGCGCCCGATTTCGGATTCTGAAGCACGTCGGCCGACAGCAAGTCAGACGGTTTCACCTCGTCCAGCCCCATCAGTTCTTTCAGTTTGGAGTTCAGCTGTTCCATCGAGTTCTTTCCCACCTCTATCATGTTGTCTATTTCGTCCATGACGCCTTGATACTTTTCCGAGAAGCAAGCCTTTTCTCCACCCGGCAAGAAATGGAGTCTTACCACCGACTTGATAATCAGAGGAATTAGGATAGGCTGGTCGCACACGTCGTCTTCAATCCACTTGTCGAACGTGCCTCTCAGGTCGTAAATGCCTCCGCAGCAGATAGAGCCTGCGAAATGTACGGCATCGCCTACCGACGTGTTCGTATCCAGATATTTATGTAGCGCCATAGCGGTGCCTGCACCTTCGCCCACGCCCACCGCATACATCTTGTGGCTATCGGGGAGACCCTGCTCGCCGGCGCGGTCTTTAAACACTTCCATGGCGGCATAATAAGCCTTCAGGGCGTTTTGCGCGTTCTGGTCGTTGCAGTAGAACGGATGGCTCTTCCAGAAGTAGAGACCGTTCGACGCATGGTCGGGGATAATCAGCAAATCGCTCATGATGTTCGGCATGAGGTAGTTGTCGTTTTTCGACGGCATATCCGCCATGCGTGTCATCTGTTCGTGTTCTACCAGATACACATTGTTCAGCGCGCGTACGTTCATCACGAACTTCTTCGTCGGGTCGCTTGTATCGAAGGTATAAAACCGTCTCCACATCACCGCTCCGCCCAGTTGGTCGGTAGAGCCGCTCCGATTGTCGTTCCAGTTTTTGCCTTCGTATTTAAAGTTGTATCTTACAAATTCCGAACCTACCGAGCCGTTCATACCCAGGCCGGAAGCAACGGCACTGTTTGACTCGTTAATCTGAGCGATAAACTTCGCGCGGGCATCCAGCGCCCCCGTACCGGAGTTTGAGCCATCGTCGGCGCCATATACCATATCGGCATACTCCTCTACGCTATATACGGTAGAATCCAGCACCACGGTGTTCAGTCCGCCATCTCCGTTGGAGCTATTTTGGCTCTGGATATAGTCATCGTCCGAGCAAGAAGTAAAAGAAAGACCGCCCAAAATCCCCAAAGAGAACGCGACGGCAAACCATTTAGTCTGTTTCATTGCAATAATGCTATTTCTGTGTATATTCTTTTTTTAATCGGTAAATTAACCGCAAAGTTATATAGAAAACCCCACATAAGTCTCCGGCGAGAGAAAATTTTTCTCCGGCGAGAGATTTAAAAAATGTCACGAGAGATTTTTATGCTGCGGCGAGGGATTACCCGACAGAACAAAGGACATGCTTTCGCCGACAAAAACCGACCGTTTACATAGTAAAACTGTGACAAAACAGAGATTTTTATCTAAACTTTTGCCCAACTGAAGAAAAAGACTTTTCTTTGCATACTAAATCATTTTTAACTAAACATGAAAAAGTATTTAATCGTATTGTTAAGCGCTTTGAGTATAAGCGGCTTAAACGCGCAAGAGAGTGCTCTTGCAGGAACAAAATTCGGTGACAACTGGTCGATTGGCTTGAACGGCGGTATCGTAAGCCCGCTTACTCACAGCGCATTCTTCAAGAACGCACGCGCAGTGGTAGGTATCGACATCAACAAACAATTGAGCCCCATCTATGGAGTGACTCTGGAAAGCAACTGGACTATCAACACCCAGAGCGCAATGGCTGAACGCGAAAAAGCATGCACCGCTTTCGACGCGTTCGACGTAATGCTGTTGCACCGCTTGAACCTGAACAACATCTTCGCAGGCTACAAAGGCGCACCCCGTTTCTTCGAAGTAGAAGCTGTAGCAGGTGCCGGATGGTTGAGACTGAACAAATTCTACACAAAGGCTACAAACAGCGCAGCTAACCACATCGCGTCGAAGGCTGGATTGAACTTCAATTTCAACCTGGGCGAATCGAAGGCATGGACCGTAGCCGTTAAACCGGCTATCTTGTGGGACTTGACTCGTCACGATAAGTCGACTGGTTACAACTACCACTTGAAATACAACGCTAACTTCGCCAACTGGGAAATCACTGCCGGAGTAGCTTACCACTTCAAGAACAGCAACGGCGAACGTTACATCACAAAGGTACAGCCTTGCGACGGCGCCAAGATCGCTGAACTGAACGACGCTATCAACAAACTGCGCAAAGAAGTAAACGACAAAGAAGCAAGCCTGAAAGACGCTGAAGACAACCTGAACAAGGAACAGCAGAAGTCGGCCGACCTTCAGAAGGCTCTCGAAGACTGCCAGAACAAGGCTCCGCAGGTAATCGACAACAGCAAGAAGACTCTGGAATCGGTAGTAACATTCCGTCAGGGCAAGACTACCATCGAATCTTCTCAGCTCCCCAACGTAGAACGCGTTGCTACTTACCTGAAGAACCACAAAGACGCTAAGGTTAACATCTTGGGTTACGCTTCTCCCGAAGGTAGCGCCGAAGTTAACGCACGCATCGCCAACCAGCGCGCTCAGGCCGTTAAAGATACTTTGATTAACAAGTACAAAATCAAAGCAAGCCGTATCTCGGCTGAAGGCCAGGGTGTAGGCAACATGTTCGAAGAAGCTGACTGGAACCGCGTAAGTATCTGTACTATCGCTGAATAATAACACTTACACAACTTCTTACATATATAGAAAAGGGCGGACATCGCGAAGATGTTCGCCCTTTCTGTTTCGTCGATTGCGGTTACTTGCTGTATCTTTCCATGAGGTTATAGTTCTTTGTCGCCTTCGTCATGAGGCGTTCGTAGTAACTCCAGCACACGTTGTCGTGTAGCGGCATAACAGATTGGGCAGATGCCGTCTGCCCAATCTGCAATAGAATCATCCTTTATCGCATTTTTGTTAATCATAACTAACAAAAGAGCGATTACTCCGCTTTTTATTTGGTATGATTAATAAAAC
>CAVBJM010000044.1:0-14299 GCA_963595925.1 bacterium | reverse complement strand
TCTCGGAAGAGCTGGGATTTCCAAACACGAGCTTCTTTTGCAAATACTTCAAGCGACTAACAGGTTCTACCCCGAAAGCGTACCGGGGAGAGTAGTAAAGTAAATATTTATCAATAAAAAGAAAAATAAGCGTAAATCCTGTTGTTATTATGATAATTTGTTACATTTGTCTTTGTCGCGCTTTAATGAATAAATCAAATATGTGATAACATTTACCATAGCGCTCGTAGCGCTTATTGTCGGCTACTTTTTATGGCCGATATGTGAGCAACAAATGTTCATTGTTTGGCGGCGGAAGTATCAATCCCGAATATCGGAACACTAAATACGTGAAAAGTGTTTTTCTGATGTGAAAAACTTTACTTATCTTTGCTTAAGTAACATTTAATATTGAACGTATGATGAAGAAAATCTTGTTGATGTTCGTTTTGCTGTTGGCATGCCTACAGGCGAACGCACAGTTTGAGAAAGGAAAGTGGTATCTCAATGCGTCGCTTACGGGATTGGACCTTTCCCATAGTAAGAACGAGGGTACTAATTTCGGATTGGCTGTAGCAGGAGGTACTTTTGTGGCCGATAACCTGTCGGTACTGGTTAACTTTAAGGGTAAGTATGTAGAGAACGGCATCGACGAGACTTCGGTAGGTGCCGGAGCAAGATATTATTTCTCCAGTTGTGGAGTGTATGGCGGCCTCGGTTGCTCTTACAAACACCTTTCGTGGAATAATGCGAAAGACAACCTGTTTTGTGTCACTCCCGAAGTAGGATACGCGTTCTTTATTAACGGTACGATTACGGTAGAACCTTCGGTTTATTACGACATAAGTACGAAGCATACATCCGACTACAGTAAATTAGGATTCAAGATAGGTTTTGGATTCTACTTTTAAACGAATTGCATGAATAGTTTTAACCTTATTTTCTCAGAATGCCGGGCGTAAACCGTTCGGCGTTCTTGTTTTAGTTGTTATGAAAAAGATTTTATGGATTGCCGCGGCATTCGCGGGCGTTTGGACGAGCGGTTTCGCCCAGAAGAAAGGATTCGACTATAAGTTTTATGGTCAGGTACGTGCCGATTTGTTTTACAACAGTCGTTCTAATTCGGAAACGGTAGACGGACTGTTTTATATGTTTCCCAAAGATAAGGAATTGGACGCGAACGGGAAGGACTTGAACGACTATGCCAATAGTAGCTCTTATGTGCTTTTTACACGATTGGGGCTGGATTTGAACGGACCGATGCTGGGTAAGGCCAAGACTTCGGCCAAGATTGAGGTGGACTTCCGTGGAACAGGTACTTCTTATTCGGCTATCCGACTGCGTCATGCTTACGTCAATTTGGACTGGGGGCAGTCGGCTCTCTTAGTCGGACAGACATGGCATCCGCTTTGTGGTGACATCCTTCCCGAAGTTCTTAACTTGAATACAGGAGCGCCTTATCAGCCTTTCGGCAGAGCTCCGCAGATACGATATAGATTCTCGAAGAATCATTTCTTACTGACTGCTTCAGCCCTTTGGCAGTCGCAATACCTGTCGGTTGGTCCGAAATCGAACGCCGTGGGAGAAACGGGCACGCAAAAGAGCATGGAGTTCTTGAAGCGTGGCTGTATTCCTGAGTTCTTTTTAGGAATGGATTACCGTTCGTCTGCATGGATGGCCGGTGCCGGTGTGCATGTAGGTTCCATCGTGCCGCGCACGGAGAGCGAAAAAGACGGCAAACGCTATCGGGTGAGCGAACGAATAACTGGCGTATCGGCCGAGGCGCATTTAAAGTATAAGAAGGACGACTGGATGGTGGCGGCCAAAACGGTACTCGGCACGAACCTGACTCAGACAAGTTCGGTAGGCGGATACGGAATCGTAAAGGCTGATAACGTGACGGGCGAACAGGAATACGCACCGCTTCGCACCTCGTCTTCGTGGGTAAACGTGGCGTATGGTAAGAAATGGCGCCCGGCTTTGTTCTTTGGATACCTGAAGAATTTGGGTGCAACGAAAGATGTGACTGGCGTTTTGGGAACAGGTACTTCGATAGACGAACTGTTTACAGGAACGGCTGAACTGACATACAATGTACCTCACTGGAAAATCGGTGCGGAATACTCGATTTGCAACGCTTGGTATGGCGATGAATTCAACGCTAAGCATAAAGCTACACACTCGCACGGTATCGAAAACCATCGGGTGCTTATGTCGGTACTCTATCAGTTCTAAGAAGGGTACGAAAAAACGAGGCGAGGAATTAAAAATCTCTCGCCGCGTTTTTTTATTTTCTCGGGACGTTTTAAAAATCTCTCGCCGGAGATTTTAGATGCCCAAAAATGTAAGGATGTCGTCCGTACTGTCGGCTATCAAGGCCGGGCGGTAGGCTTCCAATTCTGTACGCGGACGGAATCCCCAACTTACTCCGATGGTTGTGACCTGGGCGTTGACGCCCGTCTCCATGTCGACGCATGAATCACCGACATACACCACGTCCGACTTTTCCGTGCCGGTCTTTTGGATGATTTCGTTTACTACACTTGGGTCTGGTTTCGACGGGACGCCTTCCCGTTGCCCGAATATTTGTGCAAAGCTTATCTCTGGAAAATATTGCGTGATGAGTTTGTGCGTAGCCTCCTGATACTTGTTCGAAGCTACGGCCATCAGCATCCCGCTTTCTTGAATCCTTTTCAGTAACTGCGGAATGCCCGGATACGGGCGGCTGTAGTCAGCGTTGTGCTCGTTGTAGTAGGGGATAAACAGACTTCGTATTTTCAAAATATTCTCTTGGCTTCTTTCCCCTTCGGGTAAAGCGCGTTCGAAGAGTTTGTTTATTCCGTTTCCCACAAAGAATCGGTATGCGTCTGTGGGGTGGGTGGGATATCCACATGTTTTTAGCGCGTGGTTTGTCGCTTCTGCCAGGTCGGCTATGGTGTTGAGTAATGTGCCGTCGAGGTCGAATATTACAAGTTTTTTCATTGCAAGTTATTGGTGAGTTAAATCAGAAAAGGATTTCTTCCATCGGCTTTCTCTTTTTCTCTGGAACTTCAACGCTTGCCGGATATCCTATTGGAATCAGCGCTATAGGCTCCAACTGCTCGGTCAGGTGCAACGCTTTCCGACAAATCTCGGTGTCGAAATTGCAAACCCAGCAAGTGCCCAAACCTTGCTCGGCTGCCGCCAGACAAAGGTGTTCTACGGCGATGGCCAAATCGATGTCGGCATGGTCTTTGCCATCCGGTTTACGGTGCCAACTCTCATTATGGTCGGCGCAAGCCACGATGATGTACGGAGCAGTGGTAATCCATTCCCTTTTGTAGGCGGCCTGTATGGATTGCAACGCTTCAGGTTCGCTTACTATTGTGAATTTCCACGGCTGGAAGTTGACTGCCGATGGAGCCAGTCTTACACATTCCATTACGTAATCCAGTTTCTCTTTCTCAATGTCTCGGCTTTCGTAACTGCGTACCGAGTGCCGCATCTTTACAAGTTCTAAGAAATCCATAGTTGCATTCATCTTTTTACCTCCCAAAGGTACGCAGATTTTCGAGATACGACACACGATATGAAACAGAAAATCCCAATCTCTTGCGGATAAGGAATTGGAATTACCTTAAGGAAGCAAGTAGTAAAAAACGAGCCGATGTGTATTCTCTCAAAAAAGAAAATTGTAAATTTGCAGTATGAAAGAATTGGTAAAACATATAGAAGTGCTCCTTCTGGAGAACAATTGCGTGGTTGTTCCCGAGTTGGGAGGATTTATAGCTCACTATCGCGCTGCGTCTTACGACAAGGAGACGGGTGAGTTTTGTCCGCCGATGCGAACCATTGGTTTCAATCCGCAGCTGACAATGAATGACGGGCTTCTGGTGCAGTCGTATATGCGTGCGTACAGTACCGATTTTCCGGATGCTACGCGAAGGATAGAAAAAACGGTGCAAGCTCTGAAGGAAGCGTTGTACAACGAGGGTGAAGTACAGTTGAACCACGTTGGAACATTGTCTTATGGCATGAATGGTACTTACGAGTTCGAGCCTGCCGAATCGGCATACTTTACTCCATCGCTATACGGGCTACAAAAGTTCAATATAGAAGAATTGGAAGTCGTAGAGGATGGTGAAAACACTGAGGCAGGAGAGGAAAAGAGAACTCCGCACATACCGCTTACACTGCGCAGATGGGTGAAAAACGCAGTGGCAATTGCTGCTGCCGTCCTGTTGTTCTTTGTATTGTCTAATCAGGCAGAGAACACTTATGTAGACGAAACAGACTATGCTTCGCTGGGTACTGAAGGATTGTTCAATGCTATCAAGGGCGAGTCGATGTTGTCGCATAACTTCTCTACAAAAAAGAAAATCATTCCGACTGCTATTCGGGAAGAGAAGGTTCCGGCACGAAAGCCGGATGCAACAACCGGAGCAACACAGACTGTTCCAGCTAAGAGACAAAAGGACTCTACGACTGTAGTGCCGAAGAAAGCGCAAAAGGAGAAGGCTCCTCAAAAAAACAAGGCGGAAAAACAGGAAAAGAAAAAAGGTAAATATCATGTTATAGTAGCGAGTCTGAACACTGCGAACGATGCAAAAATAGAAGCGGAACGCTTGCAGAAGAAAGGCTACCAAGGTGTTCAGGTCTTGGAGTCTGCGACTCGCTATCGGGTATCGGTTGGCGGCTACGAGAGTCAGTCTGATGCTTATAAAAAGACGAATGAGATGCGTCGAGTCTCTGGTATGGAGTCGGCTTGGGTTTATACACAGGAGTAACAATCATAAAGAGGGATAATATACGCGATGAAAAGAGTAAGATGTCCGAAGTGCGACAATTACATTCAGTTTGACGAAACAAAGTATGCGGAAGGCCAGTCGTTGGTCTTCGTTTGCGATAACTGCAAGAAACAGTTCGGAATCCGTATTGGAAAATCCAAGCTTAATGCGGCAAACCAGCGGGAAGAAACCGCCGATGAGAAAGAAGGTACAGACAGTTGGGGAAACGTCATTGCAATAGAAAACGTGTTCGGTTATAAGCAGGTGCTTCCGTTGCATGAAGGTGACAATGTCATCGGCCGGAGGAACAAAGGAACGGAAGCGGATATACAAGTAGAAACGAATGACCCCAGTATGGATCGCCGCCATTGTATTCTTAATGTAAAGCGTAGCAAATCGGGAGAAATCGTGTATACATTGCGCGATAACGATAGCGTAACCGGAACTTTTCTGATGAACGAAATTCTCGGTCCGAAAGACCGTGTCCGTTTGGAAGATGGAGCAGTGTTTACGCTTGGCGCTACAACCCTTATTCTAAGGGCGGCGTCTTCCGAAAAAGATATGTGATTAGAAACCTCTTGGTGAAGCCGCTGGAGATTGTTTAATGTCCAAGGGCTCTACCAAGAGGTATTTTATTCGTCCGTTGGCTCGTCTTGGTATTCTTGGGCGGCACTTAGGCGATGTTGGTCACAACGGTAAACTTTTCCTGGATATTCTGAAAGCAGGTTTAGGTTGTGCGTAGTCATGATGATGGCTGATCCGTTATTACAAATCTCGCGTAGCAATTCCACAATATTTCTTCCAGTTTCCACGTCCAGATTCCCGGTTGGCTCGTCTGCCAAGATAATCTCGGGCTTGTTTAGTATCGCACGTGCGATGACGATGCGTTGCTGTTCGCCTCCCGATAATTCATTCGGCATCTTGTATCCTTTGTTCTCCATACCCACTAACGAAAGCACTTCGTGGATGCGGTTCTCTATTTCAGTACGTTGTTTCCAACCGGTGGCCTTAAGGACGAACTCCAGATTATCGTGAACAGTACGGTCTGTCAGCAACTGGAAGTCTTGGAATACAATTCCTAATTTACGCCTCAGTGCGGCTATCTGTTTTTGTTTGACTGTACGCATATTGTATCCCAATACGGTGGCTTCGCCATTGGTTATGCCAAGCTCGCCGTAAACGGTCTGTAGGAAGGACGACTTGCCGCTTCCTACTTTCCCAATGAGATAAACGAACTCTCCCTTGTGTAGCTCAAAATCCACATTGCTCAGGATGTTGAGGCTTTGGTGGTTAATTTCTACTCCCTTATATGATATGAGTAATTCTTCGTTCATGGCATCAATGTTTTTTCCAGGTAGAGCTGTGACGTTCTTTCAGTTCACGTGCCAAATCTTCTATGCGGTATCCTTTAGAGGTAAGAAGTACAATTAAGTGGTAAAGTAAGTCCGCTCCTTCGTAGATAAGGCGTTCGTCCGTTCCGTTGCATGCTTCTATGACGGTTTCTACTGCTTCTTCTCCTACCTTTTGAGCCATCTTGTTCACGCCCGATTGGAACAGACTGGTGGTATAAGACTTTTCGGGCATTTCTTCGTAGCGTTTATCGATAAAGTCTTGAAGCTCTTTCAGGAACATGATATCCTGCTCGTTTTTCTCTCCCCAACAAGTGTCTGCTCCCGTATGGCAAACAGGACCTTCCGGATGAACTTTGATGAGTAGTGTATCGTTGTCGCAGTCGGAGGCGATAGATACTACATGCAAGAAGTTGCCGCTCTCTTCTCCTTTTGTCCAAAGGCGGTTCTTGGTGCGACTGAAGAATGTCACTTTTCCGCTGTTAACGGTCTTTTCGTAAGCCTCCTGATTCATGAATCCCAGCATGAGTACTTTCTGTGTATAGTCATCTTGGATAATGGCCGGTATGAGGCCATTCATTTTGTTGAAATCAAGTTCCATAATATATTATGTTTGTAATTAAATTCGTACGTTTACGCCCTCTGCCTTGAGATAGGCTTTCAGTTCCGGGATGGGAATCTCACCAAAGTGAAATACGCTAGCTGCCAATGCCGCATCGGCTTTCCCATAAACAAACGTGTCTTTGAAATGTTCTTTGCATCCGGCTCCTCCCGAAGCAATGACAGGTATTGTCAGCTTGTCGCTTAGTGTGGCAAGGGCTTCGTTTGCATAACCGTTTTTTACGCCATCGTGGTTCATGCTAGTAAACAGGATTTCACCGGCTCCCCGTTCGTTGGCTTCGTGCGCCCAATCAAACAGGTTCCGGTCAGTCTTCACGCGCCCGCCATTCAGGTAGCATGTCCACTCGTTGTTGGTCTCTTTAGCATCAATCGCTACCACGCAGACTTGGGAACCGAAATGTGATGCAATGTCATCGATGAACTGCGGATTGCGTATGGCTGATGAATTGATGGAAACCTTATCGGCTCCTGCATTCAGAAGTCTATCTACGTCTTCCAGTTCGTTTATTCCCCCTCCAACGGTAAAGGGAATATTGATGTGCGCAGCAATGCGTTTTACCAGTTCGGTGAACGTTTTTCTGCCTTCGTGGCTGGCCGTAATGTCTAAGTACACCAGTTCATCGGCTCCTTGCTGACTGTATAGCGTTCCGAGCTCTACCGGGTCTCCGGCGCTTCGCAGGTTTACGAAGTTCGTACCTTTTACGGTTTGTCCGTCTTTGATGTCAAGGCAGGGTATAATTCTTTTAGCTAACATGCTTTGAAGTTTTAAAAGGCTTTGGATATGAAACGGTCAAGATCTGTCAGTTTGATTCGCCCTTCGTAGAGGGCTTTACCGAACACAACGGCTGGGATGCCTTCCTCTTCCAGTCTCAGTATGTCGTCTATCCCGCTCACTCCTCCGCTTGCTATCAAGTGTAGCTTTGGATGGTGTTGCATGATGCTCTTGTATAGTGAAACAGACGGGCCTTCAAGCATTCCGTCACGGCTGATATCGGTGCAGAGCACTTGGGTTACACCGTTCTTTATGTACGAGTCAAGAAAAGGCATTAGCTCTGTTTGGCTATTTTCTTTCCAGCCGGATATTGCGATGCTTCCGTTTTTTGTATCTGCGCCTAAGATAATCTTTTCGCTTCCATATTTCTGCATCCAGAGAGCGAAAAGCTCAGGTTGTTTGACTGCTACGCTTCCCAATGTTACCATTTTGGCACCGCAATCAAAGGCTATGGTTAGGTCTTCGTCTGTCTTAATTCCACCTCCGAAGTCAATCACCAAAGAAGTTCTTGTAGCGATACTTTCCAGTGTCTTGTAGTTCACGATATGCTTCGATGCCGCTCCGTCCAAATCCACTACATGCAAACGTTGTAAACCGTGCGCTTCAAATTCCTTGGCTACCTCCACTGGATTGTTATTATATATCTTTTTCGAGTCGTAATCCCCTTGTGAAAGGCGTACGCACTTCCCGTCAATGATGTCAATGGCAGGAATCAGTTCTATTCTATTGTTCATCGGGGTACACTTAAAGGTTTAAGAAATTGGTGAGAATCCTTTCGCCTGTCTTTCCGCTTTTTTCCGGATGGAATTGCGTGGCGTAGAAATTGTCTTTTTGGAGGGCTGCGCTATAAGGCAGAATGTAGTCGGTTTCGGCCGCAGTAAACTTATTCAGAGGGACATAATAGCTGTGTACAAAATACACGAACTCCTCCTTGGTAAATCCCTCAAACAGTGAACTGCGTGTGTTACAGATTGTATTCCAGCCCATATGCGGCACCTTTTCTTCGTGTCTATTGGGGATAAAACGTTTTACTTCGCTATCGAATATGCCTAAACAGTCTACATCTCCTTCTTCCGAGTGTCTGCACATGAGTTGCATGCCCAAACAAATGCCCAATACAGGTTGGCGCAAACCTTTTATCACAGCGTCCAATCCCGAAGCGTGAAGATATTCCATGGTATTTTGGGCTTCACCTACCCCTGGGAATATAACCTTGTCCGCCTTTTGCAGTAATTCCTTGTCGGCTGTGATAACCGCTTCCACGCCTAAGCGTCTCAGTGCATAGTCCACGGAAAAGATGTTTCCAGCATTGTACTTGATTATAGCTACGTTCATGCTCCTTTTGTTACTGATACTTTCTGCAAAAATAGCGATTTCTTGTTTATTTGGCTATTATTCTAACAAAAAGTTATTCTTCTGCCTTTGCGAGGGGCTCATTCGTTCGCTTCTGAATGTCTTGAAGGATAAGTCCTGCGATGGTGAATCCAAAGATGGCGGTAATGTGTGCCATCGTTCCGTTTATCTGCGCTTTCGAGCTGCACCATTCGTGGTTTATCAAGTCGGGATTTCCAGGAGCGTTTTTTGCTTTCGGACATAAGCATTGGCTGGTTCCGCACGATGAGTTTACACCAGCGTTGGCCAGTAACTCTTCGCTGTAGACGCATTTGAACTTTCTTTTCGGGAATTCCTTCGACTTTTTGAACTTTCGTCTCAGAGCCGCGGCGAGGGGACATCCTTTTACTTTCCAAAATTCGGCCACCGCTATTTTGGTAGGATCCATCTTTAGAGCTGCTCCCATTGATGAGAAGAATACGGCATTGGTTTCGCAGGCCATACGGATAAGCAGCGCTTTATCTTGCAAGCTGTCAATGGCGTCTACAATGTAGTCGTATTGCTCTATGTGGAACGATTCTGCGGTATCGGCGGTAAATATCTGTTGTATGGCGTTTATCTCGGCATTCGGGTTGATATCTAACAAACACTGCTTTAAGGCTTCCACCTTAACTTGTCCCACGGTTTTTAGCGTAGCCATGAGTTGTCTGTTTACGTTTGTGATACAGATGCGGTCGGAGTCTACAATGGTTAAGCGACGTATGCCTGAACGTACCAGGCTCTCAGCGCACCAGCTACCTACGCCACCTACGCCGAAGATGATGACGCTCTTTTCGGCTATCGTGTTCATTACTTCGTTTCCCAGCAGTAGTTCTGCCCGCTTGAATATTCCTTTTTCTATTCCCATAGTGTACCTTTTACGTTTGTGCGTGCAAAAATACACTTTTCCCTACAGGTTTCCGCCGAAATAGGGCGGAAAACGAATCCGGCCTGAAATAATCTCTGTAGTGGGAGATGATTCCAGACCGGATTTATGGTTTGTTTTGTGCGTTCTGTTCTTTACTTACCGGGTTTTAACCAACGGTCTAGCCAACGGAAGAAAGTGCGTTGCCAAAGGATTCCGTTTTGAGGTTTTAATACCCAGTGGTTTTCATCGGGATAGATGAGCAGTTCAGCCGGAACGCCTCGTAGTTTCGCGGCGTTGAATGCAGCCATACCTTGCGAAGCCAGAATGCGGTAATCCTTTTCTCCGTGGATGCAAAGTATGGGGGTATCCCATTTGTCAACGAACAGGTGAGGGGAGTTGGCGTAACTGCGGCGAACAGCCTCGTTGTTCTTCTCCCAATACGGACCACCCAAATCCCAGTTGGTGAACCAACCTTCTTCTGTTTCCAGATACTGTTGTTCCATATTAAAGAAACCATCGTGGGCGATGAATGCTTTGAAGCGTTTGTTGTGATGTCCAGCGAGCCAGTATACCGAAAATCCTCCGAAGCTGGCACCTACGCATCCCAAGCGGTCTTTGTCTACGTAAGGTTCTTTTGAAATGTCATCTATGGCGCTCAGGTAGTCATCCATGCAGTGACCGCCGTAGTTGGTGCTGATTTCTTCCAGCCATTCCATGCCGAAACCAGGCAGTCCGCGACGGTTGGGGGCGATGATGATGTAGTCGTTGGCAGCCATAATCTGGAAGTTCCAACGGTAGCTCCAGAATTGGCTTACCGGACTTTGAGGTCCTCCTTCACAGAACAACAGAGTCGGGTATTTCTTGTTGGGGTCGAAGTTGATGGGGTAGATTACCCACGAAAGCATGTCCTTTCCATCTACCGTTTTAGTCCATCGAGCTTCTACCTTGCCTGTTTTAAGTTGGTCGAAGATGTGGTCGTTTTCCTTGGTGATGCGTGTTACCGCATTCTTGTTTTTTAGGTTGATGGAGTACAATTCGTCAGCGTGGCTGATGGAGTGCCGTTTGGTGAGCAGTTCGGAGTTGTTCAGTAAACTAACCGATGCATAGTCGTACATGCCATCGGTTAGAGCCGTTACTTCGCCTTTCAAGTTGGTACGGTAAACCATCGTTGTGGCATGCCATACGCCGATGAAGTAAAGGTTCTTGCTGTCGGCTGCCCAACAGAAATCGTCTACCCCAGATTGGAATGATTCGGTTACATAACTTTTCTTTCCCGATTTCAGGTTCAATACACACAGACGGTTTCGGTCACTTTCATAGCCATCGCGCTCCATACTCAGCCAAGCGATGCTTTTTCCATCGGGCGAGAACTGCGGATTCGTATCGTATCCCAGATTTTTGTCTGTTTCATCAGCTTTGCACAAGTTGGTAGTTTCTTTCGTTTCGATGGTGTACAAGAAGATGTCTGAGTCGGTGGAGATGGAATAATCCAGCCCGGTTTTCTTACGGCAGGTATAAGCTATCTGCTTCGAGTCGGTACTCCAGTCCAGTTGTTCGATTCCGCCAAAGGGCTTCATAGGCGATTCGTAGGGTTCGCCTTCCAGAATGTCGGTGGCTTTCCCCACATTGTTGCCATCGAACGAAGCGACAAATGGGTGGGGGACTGTCTCTACCCACTCATCCCAATGCTTGTACATCAGCTCGTCTATTACTCGACCAGAGGCTTTGTCTAAGTCTGGATACAGGTCTGAAGTGCGTTGTCCGTATTTTACCTGCGAGATGAAGAGCACCTGCTTGCCATCGGGCGAAAACTTGAATCCTTCGATGTCGCCTTCGTAGTGCGACAGTTGTTTTCGTTCTGTACCATTGGGGCTCATCTCCCAGATTTGGTTGCTGCCTCCGGTGGCGGTCAAAAAGGCTATTTTACTTCCGCCTTTTATCCAAGCCGGCTCACTCTCGTTGTCGCTTGTGGTGGTAAGCAGACGGTTGTTCGTGCCGTCGGCATCCATCACGTATATAACGTGGTGGCTCTTGTTTTCCTTTACGCTGTAATACGAAACGGTGTAGGCTATCATCTTTCCATCGGGCGAAGCCGTATGGCTGCCTATCCGTCCCATGGCCCAAAGCACTTCGGGAGTCATGCGTCCGTCTTTTACGGTAATCTCTTGCCGGCCGATGATGGGCTTGTTCTGGTCTGAAACCTGTCCCGCAGCATTCATGGTTGCCGATGTAGCAAGTAGCATGGCGGCTGTGATGGTTCTCAAATCTGTTTTTTTCATTCTATGTAATGTGTTTATATTATCTGTAGGCAAAAGTACGGAAACTTTTTTATTGCGCCTTCTTTAGATGCCTCTGAATGTGACTTGCTCGCCGTTTAGGATGCAGTAAAGCTCATTGCCTCCCAGAGATATATGATTCATGTAGCTAGAACCGTTTGTGTATCTCAGGTAGATAGATGAGTGTCCGTCCCAATCCCAGTCGAAGCTGTAGGTCGATTCGCTGCGTCGTCCTGTAACGTCTTCTTGGTAGACGTATTCTCGGCCTGTGTAGTTGCCGTAGAACGTAAATTCCTGATAGTATCTTACTCCATTTTCTATCCATTCATCGGCCCATCGGCGACTACATAGGTAGTCGGTTTGTTCGTATCGGTCGCGCGGGTCTTCAGGTTCGCAGGAATAGAAAGAGGTAGCCAGTGTAAAAATCAAGGCTATGCCGCAGAGTTTGTGTGCTAATGTTTTCATAACGTTTCCTTTTTTCTTGGTTTGTGTAGGCAAAGATAAGGTGCGGAAACTATCCGGACGAATGTTTTTGCCTATAAGTAAAAGGGAGTATCCCTAATGGATATAGGGATATCCCTTGTCTGAATGAATTCAGAATTTGTTCTTTGTTTTTCCGCTAATCTCTTTGATGTCGAGGCGGATGATTTCAGTTCGGGGAAAAGATTTCTCGGCATACGATATGCCTCTCATCTTGTCGTCCGGGCAATATTTGCTGAGCAGCCATGATAAGGCCGACATTCGTTCCGCCTCTGGTAGCCCGCGATGCGCTTCGCACTTCAGTACGATGCTTTCATAGGCTGTGGTAAACTGGGAGGGGATAACCTTGGTGCGTCCCACGATGCAAAAAGACACTTGCGGGCAGGCGTCTATACATGTCAGTTTCCGTCCGGTAGGGGCGCAATGTATGTAGATAGAATAGCCGCCGTCCCATACGTAGCTGATGGGGATTCCGTAAGCGCCGTCTTCGTCTTCGGCACGCATGGACAGGATGCCGTATTCTCCTTCTTTCAGCATTTCAAGGGCATGCGCTTCGTCTAATGTGCGGTCTTGGCGACGTATTTTTGAGTTGTCGAATTTCATAAGGCCAGTTCGTATATTTTTCGGGTGGCATTCTTGTCCAAACGGATGTAGTTGCCTACCAGTTCTCCTTTGTTTTCGTGTAGTTTCTTAACCAGTAGGTCGATGTCGGGCTGTTCGACGCCCAGCTCTTTGAACGTAGTAGGCATGCCTATGCTGTGCATAAACGCTTTATATCTTGCGATGCCTTCCAGAGCTGTGGCTCTTTCATCGGCTTGTGGAGCTACATTCCATACCCGTGTGGCGAACTGTGCTATCTTACGGGCGTTGTGCTCGGCCATGTAAGTCATCCATGCCGGGAATATCACGGCCAGTCCGGCCCCGTGGCTGACGTTATACACGGCGCTGACTTCGTGTTCCATAAAGTGCGAGCACCAGTCCTCTTCGCATCCTACGCCGCAAGTGCCATTGTGCGCCACTGTTCCAGCCCACATGATGTTGGCGCGCGCGTCGTAGTCGTTCGGGTCCTGCATGACTTTGGGAGCTTCTTCGATGATGCTTTTCAGTACGCCCTCGCACATGCGGTCGGCTACGCCCACTCCTTCGGTGTTGGTAAAGTAGCGTTCCATGATGTGAGCCATCATGTCGGTAATGCCGCAGGCGGTCTGCCAAGCCGGTAGGGTGAAGGTCAGCTCCGGATTCATGACGGCGAATGCCGGACGGAGTACCTCGGGAGTACGTAGGCTCATCTTTTTTAGTCCGTCGGTTTTCGTGATGACTGAGTTCCCGGAACCCTCGCTGCCGGCTGCGGGGATGGTAAGCACCACGCCGATGCGAAGCGCTGACTGTGGGATGGCTTTCCCGATGTAGAAGTCCCAAAAATCGCCTTCGTAGCATATTCCGGCCGCAATGGCTTTGGCTGTATCAATAACCGAACCTCCGCCTACGGGCAGTAGGAAGTCAACGTGTTCTTTCCGTCCTAATTCGATGCCCTCATACACTTTCGCGTCGGTAGGATTAGGCATTACTCCACCCATCGAAACAAAGTCTACACCCTGTTCACGGAGAGTTTGTTCAACTCTGCTTAGTAAGCCGCTTCGTACAACGGAACCTCCGCCGTACACGATAAGAGCCTTGGTGCCGCCGAACTTTCTGACCAATTCGCCGGTATGTGTTTCTGTAGCCTTTCCGAAGACAAATTCGGTGGGGCTGTAAAAAGTGAAATTTCTCATGTCTTGAATGAATGATATAAATTAATCCAATTACGCAAAGATAAT
>CAVBJM010000043.1:0-16353 GCA_963595925.1 bacterium | reverse complement strand
CGCAAGTCAATCGTAAGGATAAACTTACCGTTGTCAGAGAATACTTTGGCTTTAACATCTTTTGCCATGAATTTCCGCTTGTGTTCTTCCGAATACAACTCTCCGTTGTACTCAATGGGTTTACCTGTCAGCAATGTCGCAGTTTGCTCTTTATTGAAACCTACAGCAAGGCACAATATTTCAATGTTAATCATGTACTTGATTTGCGGAAACCATTTCAAGGTCTTGTTTACCAACACTGTAAGTCGTGAAATCTCACGTTTGAGGTTTGTTTCTGTCTGTGCCAATTCGTTGATATGCTTCTGTTGCATATCCAGCATTTGGCGACTGCGGTCGTTGCAGCCCCTTTCAGCCGCTCGGTCTGTATCTCCTTTTTCGCCCGTACAAGCTCCTCCTGTGCCGTATCTTTCCGTTCCTGCAATTCCGTCACCTCCGCTTTCAGCTCCTCCGTCTGACGCTTTATGTCACGGTAGTATTGCTGCGTGGAAACGTGCCTCGCTTCCGAACCGTCTATGCCCCTTTGCAGCCCGTACTTCGCCATCGCTACGGCATAGCTGTTCTGATAGGATTTCAGTTTCAGATGGCTCATGATGTCATCGGCGCACAGCCTGAATGTACTTCGCATACTCACTCTTTTTGGGTTACAAAGTTAAGTTGCAGTGAGTTACCGACAGCTATGCAAACCTACGCAAATCGCAGAAATAGAAGCGTTTAACCGAAAACTTTCATCCGTTACGGCAGTAATGGGCTGGTAACTGAATTCCTGCCGCTTTTGGCTTCAAAGTGGCTTTCAGTTGCTTCCTTACCACATAAAAACGAAGCGTAACGGACACTGTTTCAGTGCTATTCGCTACGCTTCGCTCAAATTTGTATTCTCGCTATGTGTTAATTTTAGAGTGTGCGGGAGTTTATTTTGCGGCTTGAGTTACAGGTATACGGAACAATTCTTCATAACTTTCATTGTTTACAATAACGATGTCAAGCTGACGCTCTGCACCTGTTGTATTTGAAGTGGCACTGATTCTTAGGGTTTCCAGATTACCTCCAACAGACAACCACGAGTCATCTGCTTCATTTTCGGTACCGGATTTGCATATAATAGGTACGTATCCACCATCGGTCGTTACGTAAAGAGTCTTGATGTGATTTATGGTGTCGTCTTTGTCGAAAGTAGCGTTGAAAGTCAATGAGGTTTTGTTTGCAAACGATTGGGTTTTCTTTTCATCGGTGAACAATTTGAAGAATGAAGCTTCGGACATCGTTTGCTGGTTGATTGTGATATCTGTAGATTGGTCTCCTGCGGTGATTGTGATTGTTCCAGTCAGCATCTCTGAAACGCTTGGTTCCAAATAGAAAGTCATATATTTTCCGTTCTTACCACGTGCTTTAGTGAACACGACATCGGTTTCTTTTCCCATATAGGTTGTGGCTGAAGCGGTCCAACGGCTTGCGTTTGTTGTAACCTTTACCTTGACAACAGTTTTGTCGTTCTGTCCCATATATGAATAGTAACCGTAACTCTCCATGAGTTGATCTGATTCGATGGATAGGGTGACATTGGCCGGATTGACTCCGGCTTGTGTAACCGAGAATTCCACGCTGGAAGCACCAGCTACCAACTTGAATTTTGCTTCGCGGTCGGCTGTAGCCGTGTTTGCTCCTGCTGTTACGGCTATTTCCGTTTCGCTTTTTATGGTAGCAGTACACCAAGTCTGATCGTTAACCTTTTGTATCTGCATGTCTTCTTTCTTGGCTGTAGTTTCAATCTTAATGATCTGTTCGCTGAGGGCTGTCGGATCAACATCCAGTGCGGCATCAGCTTCATCTACCAACTTCAGTTCGAAAGCTTCAGGTTGTGGGTCGTCACTTGAACAAGCTGTGTTGCCTACAGAAAGAGTTAGTGCAATGGCCGCCATTGCGACATAATTTGTAATTTTCTTCATGTTTAAAATTTTATTTATGGTTTAAGTGATATTATCTTGGAATGTGTAAACAGACTATTTCTTAAACAGTTTGTCGAGTATGGTAGATTGATATTCGTAATAAGCACGGGTACGTGCATCTCCGCTTCCTGTTCTGGACTTGTATAGCGAACGGATTTTTTTCAGCGTTGCAGTAATGAGAGGACGTCCTACACCTGCTGACAGTTTAGCTCCCGACATATCGTGGCGAGCGTATGAAGTCTCATCGCTATTATGTATAGCGCATCCTGACTGGCAGAAACTGCGTGAATCGCTTCCAACTTGTGTTACAAAGTCTTTCCAAGCCTGCTCAGGATTAGCTTCTGCAAACCCTTTCCCGCTTAGAGGTGATTCTTTACTTTGTGAAGAATCTAAGTTGGAATATTTGCTCAGGGCTACAACCACTGCATTTTGTAGGTTCATATCTTCTTGGGTCAGGTTCTTTCCTTGTATGGTGTTGCGGAAGACGATGCTGTATGCATCATTCAGGTAAGAATCGAGTGTGTACAAGCCTTTCTGTCCAGAGCGTTCGCCTTCATAAATTCCACCCATGGCTCCTGGACTAAATATCTTTCCTGCAATGGTCGTCTGGAAATTATCCAAGGCATTTGATGTAGCACCCAGCATACGCATGATGTCATCGGGTAGCAACCATTCTCTGCAATGCAGCGCTTGCTGTACCAACCATTCCATAGCAGCCTTTTGTTTTTCTTTGGGGAGATAAGCCTTGGCGTATTCTTTGCTTCCGTCTTGAACCAAGTCGGTGTATTCTACTCCTCCCAAATAAGGCATTACATGAGTTAGATAGCGCATGTATTGGTTGAGGCAAGCTTTGTACATTTCTTGAATTTCGTCATAGTTGTCATTCTTTACTCCCAACCATTTAGATAGGTTGGCAATGATGATTTTCAAGTTGCTGATGCCATAGTTACTTGCCTTTATATGGTCGTTACCCAAATCTTCTGTTTGGTCGGTCGGGTCGAGAGTAACGAACAGTTGTTGTGCTCCGAATCGATACATAGGGTCGTTCTTCTTCTCTTCAATCAGGGCATTCAGATACTTGTATTCATCTTCGGGCGTTTGTGTGTCTTTAAAGATTCGGTATCCCCAGTTGATTGCGTATTTGTCATATACTCCAATAAGAGGCGGAACCATTCTTACTCCTTTTTCCAAGTCTCCAGGTTGAGCGATATAGTTGTTTCGGGCATAGTCCATGATACTTGGTGTAGTTCCATACTTTTGGGTAAAAGCCGGGTCGCGTAAGGACTCAACAGGGAAAGCGTAGCTGGCTCCCATATTGTGCATTAGTCCCAATGTGTGTCCTATCTCATGTGAGGTGACATAGCGAAGCGATTCCGACATCACATCGTCATCGAATGTAGACTTGCGTACACGTGGGTCTACCGCTCCAGTCTGTGCAAAGCGCCATTCATGGACTAAGGCGATGACATTGTGATACCACATGACTTCGCCCACCAAGATTTCGCCGGTACGGGGGTCGATGTAGCTTGGACCTGCAGCGTTGGCTGTGCCAGTAGTCATGTAGCGGATGCAATTGAAGCGGATATCGTCCGGGTCGAAGTTCGGGTCGTCTTTCGGATAGTCTTTGGCTACGACTACATTCTTGAATCCGGCTACTTCAAAAGCTTTATTCCAGTCTTCTATGCCGGCTTTGATGGCTCCTCTCCATTTTTCAGGGAAAGCGGAGTCTACGTAATATACGATTTGTTGTTTCGGTTCTACCAGTTCACCGTTGAAGTATTTTTGCATGTCTTCGTCCTTAGGCTCCACTCTCCACCGATGTATGAATTCTTTAGGATCAATGTAATCCTTGTCTGAAGAATAGGTATAGAATTTGGTGCTGAAGTATCCTACACGGTTGTCTTGATAACGCATTTTCATCGGTTCTTTGGGTAGAGCAACGATGGAACGGCGCATGACTACGGTGTAAGGACCAGACTCAGCATTGTAATTTAATCGGCTAGTGATTTCAAGGTTTCTCTCGAAGCTCTTGATTCCTAAAAGTTTTGAGCCGGATGCATCAAACGAAGCCGATTTTGTAGAGTGGGTGTTTACGCTTTGGCGGATAGGGGTGATGCATTTCTCGTTTGAAACGAAGAACGAGGTCATGTCAATGAGTAAAGTGTCTTTTCGGGAAGCCTTTACCTTGAACGATTTAAGTATCGGGTTTGTGAAATTCCGTTTGAATGATTCTTCGATGGGGTCTCCTGGTTTTACACGCTCGTAGTTCTGATACGTGTGCATGTATACATTGGCCGTGTCTGCCGTAAGGGTAAACATAAATGGCGCACCAATCATTTCTCCTGCATTGAAATTGGCGTTCTCACTAGTGCTAGATAGGCGGTTGGCCAGCAGATAGGGGACGTCAAGGTTACTTTTGGTTACCTGCAAGAGGAGTTCTCCTTTGGGAGTGAGGTAGGCTTTAAACATACCGTTGTATTCTGTCGCTCCAGAGGTGGTTTTGTCGAATTTGTCAGTCTTTTTAGCTGCTACTTCAGTCGCGGCTTTGTTCTTCTTCTTTTTCTTGAATATTCCCATTTCGGTAGAGGCCGAAACTTCGGACACTGCTATCGAAGCGAGAGCGAAAAATAGTAACGTTTTGATTCTCATTTTGTCGGTTAGTTATTTGATTTAATTAATGATTAGAATTTTTTATAGCTGATATTCACTGTTTCAGGGAAACCTGTCCACATGGACTTTCGGGTAACTTCTATCTTGTCTGCCGTGTCGGTTACTCCGAATTTATAGAGTTTTCCACCTCTTTCATTTGTTTCCCCATCGGTATATGTGGCTACGTAGAAGTAGTCGTCTTGCTTTTCCGAAGTGATTATATCATTGAATATGGCAGTTGCTTTCCCTTCGAAAGTGTAAAGCGCTACAGGAGTTTGTCCATTACGAAAGTTATATCCGTAAAGAATATTTCCGTCAGCATAGATAAGATAACCCTGTTTGGTTGTCATACTGAATAGTTTGGAATGATAAAAGGATGTGTTCGAAAGCGGAATTTCGTAGCGTTTCCCTTTCGTGGCCACTCCACCTTGGCGTGTGATGGTATAGGTGTAGATGTATCGCTTCCCATCTTTAGGGTTTTCCAAAATAGAGGCCGATTGCCCTCCGCTATAAAGCGAGTTAACGGTAGTGATGAAATCAAGACCAGATTCCGGAAATTCTTTCTTGGTATCCCAGCTGAATGCTTCATCCGCATCAGAGTCGGCCAGTTGGTTCATATATGTTGCTAACTGACGGAAATAGCAGAATGCGTGGTCGTTTGTATTGAATATCACATATTGTTCGATAGCCGCTGCCGAGTTGTCTTCCCCCGTGCGGTTGCATGCGATTTTGTTTCCCGGTGTAAAGTAATCATAACCATTGTTCAGAAGGTAATAACTTACGGGATTTCCGAATTCTCCTTCGTTGAGACTATTTAGCGAATAGGCGTATTTGTCGGCTAAAAACAAAGCGCGCTTGTCGTTTATCTTTTGGATGTCGTTTATAACGATGTTATGGCGATATCCTTTCGAATCGGGGTCGAAGATGGTCAGCTCTTGCGGATTGTCCAAGTCCTCGCGCCCAAATCGGTAAGTGCCATTTTCGGTACATACATAAATTTGGTTCTCATATATTTCGGGGCTATTGTCAGCCCATACCGTGAGGGGATGTTTCAGTTGGAGTCCGCTTTCAGCTAAAATGTCAGTCAGATGCAGTGTGTCTCGGCTGATGGAAAGCATATCTACCACCATATTGTTGTCTTTATCTTTTCCGGTGAGAATCCATCCTTGTGTATACAGGTTGTTTACTTTTAGGGTAGCTTGTTGGCTATAGACGATTCCGGAAGAGAGGTCTGTTACCTTGTAAAACAAGTTGTAGCTATCGGCTTTTAGTTTGATAGGGCAGTTCAAATTTCTTTCTTTTCCCAATACGGTTCGTTCACCGATATGTTTGTTTGTGCTTACGGCTACCCATTCATAACTATAGTTGCCTTCCTGTTCTTTACCGAGCAGATAACTAATCTCCGGAGTAATTTGCAATACGTCTACATCGGCTCGTAGGTGATAGATAGTATCTCCGTTAAATCCTTTTTCGCCGATGATTAGATCGTTTATGTCGCTATATGTATAGTTCCCTTTATCGTTGAAACAGGCTGTGAGTACAGAGCTGACAGCTGCAAGTATGATAAATGTTTTTCTCATGTTTTTAGTATTTAATCCCTTCTCCAGCGGTCATTTTTACAAGATTCCCTTCGATATCGGTTTCATCTTCATAAATGGTTTGGCCTTTGCTTTCTTGTTCTTTCAGGTATTGGTCGAATTTGATACCTAAGGCTTTAGCTTTGGTTATAGACATGCTCGATTCGCTTTCGAAATCCAAGAGTGAAAGCCCGAACAAGTTGCATATCAATCTGCATTTCTTTTCGGAATAAGCTCCGAAATAGTAAGTGCGGAATCCGGGGAGCTGCACCCATTTATTGCTGATAACAATGGTGTGGTGAAGTACGTCTATACCTGTTTTGTCGGAGCTGTTCGGTTTCCTCCATTCAGACATTGGGGTCGAAAAGGCTTCATTGGGTACCAATTCCAGTTCTAGTTTCCGCTCTTTGTCTTTCAGGTCGTCTTTCAGGTGAAAGTGGATAGGTATCAGAGCGTATACTTCGTTCGCTTTTACGGTATAGGTACTTTGCAGCGCGTCGTAATCCCATCCTTCCTTAGCTTGTGTGTCCGATGGATTTTGCGGAACAACTTGAATCTTTATTTCCCTGTCATAAGCTACGGCTGAACCAATGACTTTAGCTCTTACCATCAGGGTTGTATCGGTTACATTGCTATATACTGCAAAAGGAATTTGGGTTTGGGAGGTATAGTCTTGCTTGCTGTCATCCAAACCTCCTCGGGTAGCCGACATGGCAAAGTAAATGCCCGATTCTCCAGAATAGGTTTCTATCTGATTGTTGCATGCGCCGAGTATGAGCGTTGACAGGCATGCTATGTATAATCGTTTCATCATGTCTTTATCGTTTGTTTTAGTTGCGTAGCTGTTGCTCACTGTCCGGAAGGTCAAAAACATAAGTGCTATTCGCTATTGTCACGTCTTCCAGATTGGGGTTATAAATGCGGGGTAGGGAAGTGATGCCTTTTCGTTTGTAATACCAAAAGAGTTGTCCTTCGCCGATAAACTCACGCATATATTCGTCTTCTATATACCCGTCAAGACCGATATTCGAGTTCAGTTGTGGGGTGTTCCTTGCTTTGCGGATAGGGTTCAGCGCTTGATAGTCTTTGGTACATTCGGCTTTTATCAGATACATTTCCGACATGCGGATAAGCGGTATTAGATTTGCGAATTCATATCCGTTGTCGGTCACGTCTCCAAATTTCACGAAAAACTGCCCTACGTTCCCTTCGGTGTCCCGTTGGGTTTGCCACTGGCATTTGCGCAAGTCGCCATCGTCATCGTATAGCAGATTAACGCCGTTGTCCGTCATCTTCAGTACGTTCTTTGTTTCCAGTTTATAGGAAAAAAGTTTGTCGTAAACGTCAGTTGTTCGTTTGGAGTGATACAGCCCAAACAGAATTTCCGGAGAGAAGATGCGGTCTTCCGAAGCCGTATTGGCTGAGCCGGAAGTAGCTTGTCCGTTTATTTGTTCACGGGTGGCGAAGGGGAACAGTTTTGCAGCTCCGTTTATTACTTTTTTGGCATATGCTTGGGCGTTCTCAGTATCATTGGCATAGAGATATACGCGTGCGGTCAGCGCTTGAACGGCGAAATAGTTCAGCCGTTCGTTGCGGTATCTTAAGAAGTTGTTTCCGTTGTCATTGTCGGTGGCTTGCTTCCCTTCCGTGATGATTGGGTCTGTGTCGGAAAGCAGTTCTTCTGCCGTCTTGAGGTCTTCTGTAATAAGTTGGATGATTTCCGATGCTGTGCGTAGGGGCTTTACTTCTCTTTCCGTGTCGTTAACGTAAGGGATGCATGCTTTGCCAGGTTCATATTTATAGATAGGTCCGAAGATGCGGAACAATTCAAAGTGGAGCATGGCTCTCAGTCCAGTTGCTTCTCCTTTGATAATGTGCCAACTTTTATTGGATAAAACTTCCCGATTGGTTTCACAATGTTCCAATATCGTATTGATGTCGGCTATGAGGGCATAGGCTTTGGTCCAAGTGTCTTTTACGGCGTCTTTCATCTTTTGGCTGTCGTAGTTGGCCAAGTTTACGTAAGTATGCGTATTGAGCGGTTTCGACGTGTCGTAGTATTGAGCCAGAATATCGAACGTTGACGAGGTTAGCGTTTGTCCGTACAGGTTATTGTTCAGCAGTTCGATGTATATTCCGTTTAGAGCGGTATAGAAGCCATATTCCGTTGTAAATAACTCATCTTCCATGATTCGGTCTTCCGAGCTGACTTTCAACCAGTCTTTGCACGAAGGAAAAGCCAGCAAGGAAACGAGGAAGAGGAGAACCAGTTTATATTTGTTCATAATTTGCATAAGTCTTTAGTTCGTTAAAATCTGATGTCGAAAGATAAGGATACGCTTCTGGAGAAAGGGTATTCTATACCGCGTTCTTCCTTAAAGGAAGCCAGACGGAAGATGTCGTTCATATAGAGGCGGATGGATGCCCCTTCGGCTTTGATGGCTCGTATCCACTTGCCTGTACTTTCGTATCCGAGGCTGATGGATTCGCCGGACAAGACGTTTTCGTTCATGACAAAGCGTGACGACATCGGCGTGGATTCGAAATTGTTTATGGCCTTGAAGCGGGCTACGTCTCCCGGTTCTTTCCATCTGTCGTACAAGGCACGGCGGTCTACGTTATAGTACATCAGGTCTTCCGAGAGGTTTTCCACCTTATTGTATAGTGCCGACGCGAAAACCTGTGCGCCTAAGCGGTAGCGCAGGTTGAAGCTGGCCGAGAATCGCTTGTAGTAAAGGCTTGCGCCTATCACTCCTTGCACCTTGTCGGCGGTAGAACCTACTACCACTTCATCGTTTTTGTCGTATTGGAACGTGTATGTTCCGTCTTTTTTGATAAACATTTCCTGACCGGTGGCCGGGTCGATGCCGGCAGAGCGAACCGCCCAGATGTCATCAGGACTTCCACCATCGTAGTATCGGCGGTAGGAGTTGTTGGTACTGTTTGCGTCGTTCAGTGCCTGTAGCTTGTCGCCGATGTTTTGGTATTTGGTTGTGCCGTGGTTGAAGCTGAAATTGAAGTTTAGTCTCATGTCCGAACGCTTGATGGCGTTATATACGATTGTTCCTGAGAAACCTTGTGATACCTGTCCTCCGAAGTTGGTATAAAGCGAGGTAAAGCCCAGAGATGGCGGCATGCTGACCGAAACCAACAGCGGATCGGTTACCTTGTGATAGAAGTCGGCCGATACGCGTAGGCGGCTCTTGAAGAACTCGAAGTCGATACCTGCGTTTTTGTCGATGGTCTTCTGCCAAGCCAAGTTCTTGTTGGCGAACTTAGAGATGATGGCACTTGTACCGAAGTGGTTCGTGAGTGTGGAGTTATAGGTATATGTGCCCGATGAAAGATAGGCGTCGAAGTTCTGATTCCCCGGGTTTCCGATGGAGAAGCGGAGCTTTAACAGGTCTATCCAGGATACCTGAAACCACGACTCCTGATTGATGTTCCATCCGGCGCCGATGGCCCAAGTTCCGGTAAACACTTTCTGTGCGCCGAACACAGACGAACCGTCCCAACGGAAGTTGGCGTCCAGCAGGTAACGGTTGCGGAATGAATAGTTTCCGTTGATGTAAAAGCTGGTAGAGCGGCTCAGCGTATTGCTATACGTAGGTTTGTCGCCTTCGGTAAAGCCGGCGGAGAACTGCGGGTTCTGATGAAGGTCGCTGGTGAATCCGTACACTTGGTACGCGTTTTTCGATACGGTTTTTTGATTGAAATACCATCCGGCCACGAAGTTTACCGTGTGGCGTTCTTTGAATATCTTTCCGAACGTCAAGGTCGTTTCGCCATTGTACGAGAAGTTGTCGTCGTTCTCGCTGCTGTAGCTTCCCTTTTGCGTGGCACTTAGGAAGTCGGGATGAGAGGGCGACTTGAACGTTTCGTTTTTCGATACCACTTTGCTTACTCCCACTCGTCCGCGAAGCTGGAATGCGTTCCAGAAGCGCCAAATGATGCTGAAGTTGTTTCGCAAAGTCATTTCTTTGGTGTGGTTCTTGTTCGTTATATTATATAAGTATAACGGATTGTAAATGGTGTTTCCGGCTATGGCGGTAGATTCCAACAGGCTGGGGATGCTTCCATCGTCATTGTATTTCCTGTAGTAGGGATTGGCTTGGGCGAAGGTAGAGAAGTCTACAGGTTCGTGGTCGGAGTTGGTAACGTCAATGTTGAAATCGTTGCTGAATATAAGCGATTTCGCCCGGTAGCTGAGCTTGATGTTACCACTCATCGTTTCGCGGTCGGAACCTTTCATTACGCCGTTGTCATTGCTGTAGGATACGCCTACCCCGTAAACCATCGCTTCGTCGCCTCCGTCAATGTATAGGTTGTGCGAGTGGTTTAGCACGGCACGCAGCGGTTCGGAAAGCCAATAGGTATCTACGCCTCTTCGTACTTCTCTCAGACGGCTGTAGTAGAGCGCGTCCAGTTCGTCTTGACTGGTGTAGGCGTCTTTGGCCGTATAGCGTCCGGCCAAGCGTTCGTACTCCAGTTTTTCCGAAGCGTTCATCAGGTTATAGTCGGTAAGGTCTGGCATTTGCAAGGCGAAGTTCCCCGAATAGGAAACGCGGAGTTTGCCGGGTTCGGGGCGAACCGTTTCTACCACAATAACGCCGTTGGCCGACTTTGAGCCGTAGATGGCGGTAGAGGCCGCGTCTTTCAGTACGGTGACGCTGGCTATTCGGTCCATCGGTAGTTTCATGACATCTTCTATGGTAACTTCCACGCCGTCCATGATAAAGAGGGGTTGGTTGGCGGTATTGTCATAGTCCGATTCCAGCGAGCCTACGATGCTGGTCTTTCCTCGTATTTCCATGTCGGGCATTCGGTTCGGGTCGGAACCGAAGTTGGTGTTTTCTATGACGTTGAGCGACGGCTCTAAAGTCTTGAGGCTTTGAATCAGATTTTTGGTGCCGATTTGTTTCAGGTCGTCTTTCGAGTAGGTGCTGGCCGCTCCGGTAAAACTGGTCTTTTTCCGGACGTAGATACCTGTTACTACTACGTCTTGCACTTGGTTGGCTTTCTCTTCCAATACAACTGTTACGGCTTTCTGTCCGGTGTAGACTATTTCTTTGCTTTCCATGCCGATGAAGGAAATCACGATGGTTTGTTTTCCTGCCGGGATGTTTTTCAGCACGAAGTTACCATACATGTCCGATACAATTCCTATCGTAGGATGTCCCTTGACGAGGATGGAGGCTCCTGGAATGCCTTCGCCCGAGAGCTCTTTGACTACTCCTGTCAGAACACGGGCGTTGTCGGGATGGGTGTTTCCGCTTGAAACTTGGGCATAGGATGTACATGGAAGTAACAACGTAATTAATACGTAGATAAGTTGCTTCATTAGGATATAGTTATAAATTGCGCTGCAAAGGTATGCAAAAATATTATTTATATCAATTCTATATAAGGGAAAAGTTTCGTCTGCAGCGAAGTCTTATTCGTGGTGGTAGGGGCTGTGGTTGATGATGCTGAGCGCACGGTATAGTTGCTCCACGAAAATCAGCCGAATCATTTGGTGCGAAAAGGTCATTTTCGAGAGAGAAATCTTTTCTGATGCTGTCTGATAAACGGATGGCGCGAATCCGTAAGGGCCTCCGATGATGAAGATTAGCCGTTTGTTTACGGTCTGCATTTTTCGCTCTACCCATTGGGCGAACTCTATGGAGCGGAATTCTTTTCCGTGTTCGTCCAGCAAAACCACTACATCGCCCGGCTGCAAGTATTTCAGGATTAGTTCGCCCTCTTTTTCTTTTTGTTGTTCTTCGCTTAGGCTCTTGGTGTTTTTCAGTTCGGGTATTATTTCCATGTCGAACGAGGCATAATGTTTGCATCGTCCCAGATAGTCGTTTATGGCGGTGATGTAGTGTTTTTCCACGGTTCTCCCGATAGCCAATAGTATAAATTTCATCCTGATTCGTCTTTGTTTTAGGCCGTTTTGCTTGATTTGGGTGTTTGCGGGTGCAAAGATACGGATAATTATGGTTATCTTTGCGCTGATTTGAGAATTATAAGGACTATTATTAATAATACGATGGACGAAAAAGTTGTAAAGGATTTGATAGACCGGTTGATTGACCTTTCGTTTGCCGAAGATATCGGCGACGGAGATCATACCACGCTTTCGTGTATTCCGGCCGATGCAATGGGTAAATCTAAGTTGCTCATAAAGGAAGAAGGTATTTTGGCGGGAATTGAAGTGGCTAAGGAGGTATTCCGCCGTTTCGACCCCACACTGAAGGTGGAAGTGTTTATAGCCGACGGTACTCCGGTAAAGCCGGGTGATGTAGCGATGGTGGTAGAAGGCAAAATCCAATCACTGCTGCAAACGGAACGTTTGATGCTGAACATCATGCAGCGCATGAGCGGTATCGCCACCATGACGCACAAGTATGTAGAGCGTTTAGAGGGAACCAAAACCCGTGTGCTCGATACCCGAAAAACCACTCCGGGGATGCGTATTCTTGAAAAGATGGCCGTAAAGATTGGCGGAGGCGTAAACCACCGCATCGGTTTGTTCGATATGATTCTACTGAAAGATAATCATGTGGACTTTGCCGGAGGAATAGACAAGGCTATCACTCGTGCGAAAGAGTATTGCAAGGCGAAAGGAAAAGACTTGAAGATAGAAATAGAAGTGCGCAACTTCGATGAATTGCAGCAAGTGCTCGATTTGGGAGGCGTAGACCGGATTATGCTCGACAACTTTACGCCGGCTAACACGCGTAAGGCCGTAGAGATTGTTGGCGGACGCGTAGAGCTGGAGTCTTCGGGCGGAATCACGTTCGATACCTTGCGCGACTATGCCGAATGCGGAGTAGACTACATCTCGGTAGGAGCGTTGACCCACTCTGTAAAGGGATTGGACATGAGTTTTAAGGCATGCTGATAAACAGACTAACTAACATAAAAATCATGAAAAAAGCGTTTTTTTAAAATTGGGAATGGCGTTGTGTTTCTGCCTGCTGATGGGCGAAACTGCCAATGCGCAAGATTTGAAATCTATTCTTTCGGGTGTGGTAAGCACCGTAACGGGAAAGAGTTCGTCGGCTTCGGCTACTTCGATAGTAGGAACATGGAAGTACACGGGACCCGACTGTAAGTTCGAAAGTGATAACCTTTTGGCTAAGGCCGGAGGTGAGTTGGCTTCCTCGAAAGTGGAAAGTAAAATGAGCGCCGTGATGCAGAAATTAGGTTTTACCAAAGGCGCTACATTCGTATTTAATTCGGACAATACTTATACGTCTACCGTAAACGGACGCTCTATAAGCGGAACATATACTTTCGACAGCAGCTCAAGCACGCTTCAACTGAAATCCCGTTTGGGCGTTAAGTTCAGCGCTACGGTGTCGCAGTCGCTTTTGTCGTCCAATAAGATGAGTTTGCTCTTCAAGGCCGACAAGCTGATGTCACTGGCTAAGACCGTTAGCGGTACGCTGGGCAAGACTACCAGCAGCTCGGTACTTTCTACAGCCAATTCGTTGCTGGGAAATTACGATGGTTTGCAGCTGGGTATTGCACTCGAGAAGCAATAAACTACATAATTTGGTGATAGGGGAGACCCTCCGCTGGAAAGGTGAACGCTTTTCGGCGGAGGGTTTTCTTTTTTATAGAAGTACCGGTGTACTCCGTTTGGAGTATGTGAAAATCTGCGGCGAGAGGTTTAAATTCTCTGGCGAGAGATTTAAAATTCGTCCCGAGAGGAAAAAAATCTCCGGCGAGGGATTTTTAAAACGTCCCGAGAGATTGTTGACTCTCCGGCGAGGAATTTTGTATGCTTTCCAAGCTTTGGTAGGGACGGTTGAAATAATGTCAGTAGATTACGACTAATGTCAGCTGGCTTGTGTCAACTTGTCATTAGTGCAGTGCTGGCACGGTTTTCGCATTTCGATAAGTGTCTCGGGTTTCCCGAGTCGATGAATTGATTTATAAATTTAAAACATAGAACTATGAACATTAAACCATTGGCAGACAGAGTCCTGATTTTACCGGCTCCTGCAGAAGAAAAAACGATTGGAGGCATTATTATTCCAGATACGGCAAAAGAAAAACCGTTGCAGGGTAAGGTCGTTGCAGTAGGAAATGGCACCAAAGACGAAGAGATGGTGCTGAAGGTAAACGATACGGTGCTGTACGGCAAGTACTCGGGTACTGAAGTAGAATACGAAGGCGAAAAATACCTGATTATGCGCCAAAGCGATGTTCTCGCTGTTTTGGGATAATGAAAGCAATAAAGTAAAACATTAAAAAGGAGAAAGACATTATGGCAAAAGAGATTTTATTCAATATAGACGCTCGTGACCAATTGAAGAAGGGCGTAGACGAATTGGCTAACGCTGTCAAGGTAACACTTGGTCCGAAAGGACGTAACGTAATCATCGAAAAGAAGTTTGGCGCTCCTCACATTACCAAAGACGGTGTGACGGTAGCCAAGGAAGTAGAATTGGCAGACCCGTTCCAAAACACCGGTGCTCAGTTGGTGAAGTCGGTCGCATCTAAGACTGGCGACGACGCTGGCGACGGTACGACTACCGCTACGGTTTTGGCTCAGTCTATCGTAGGCGTAGGCTTGAAAAACGTTACCGCTGGCGCAAACCCAATGGATTTGAAGCGCGGTATCGATAAGGCCGTTGCCAAAGTCGTTGAGTCTATCAAGTCGCAGGCTGAAAACGTAGGCGACAACTACGATAAGATAGAACAGGTAGCGACTATATCGGCCAACAACGATCCTGTAATCGGTAAGCTGATAGCCGACGCTATGCGCAAGGTTTCAAAAGACGGTGTGATTACCATCGAAGAAGCGAAAGGTACAGATACTACCATTGGTGTAGTAGAAGGTATGCAGTTCGATCGTGGCTACTTGTCTCCTTATTTCGTAACCGATACCGAGAAGATGGAATGCGTGATGGAACGTCCTTACATTCTTATCTACGACAAGAAGATTTCCAACTTGAAGGACTTCCTTCCCATCTTGGAACCGGCGGTACAGAGCGGTCGTCCGCTTCTCGTTATTGCAGAAGACGTAGACAGCGAAGCCTTGACTACTTTGGTAGTAAACCGCTTGCGCAGTCAGCTTAAGATATGTGCCGTAAAGGCTCCGGGTTTCGGCGACCGTCGTAAAGCTATGCTGGAAGATATCGCAATCCTTACTGGTGGTGTAGTTATCAGCGAAGAAAAGGGCTTGAAACTGGAACAGGCTACCATTGAGATGTTGGGTTCTTGCGACAAGGTAACTGTTACGAAAGAAAACACAACCATCGTAAACGGTGCCGGAAGCAAGGATAGCATTCAGGAACGCATCAATCAGATAAAGGCCGAAATGAAGAACTCTACTTCCGACTACGATAAGGAGAAGCTTCAGGAACGTTTGGCTAAGCTCTCGGGTGGTGTAGCCGTATTGTACGTAGGCGCCGCTTCCGAAGTGGAGATGAAAGAGAAGAAAGACCGCGTAGACGACGCCTTGTGTGCAACTCGTGCCGCAATAGAAGAAGGTATCGTTCCGGGCGGTGGCGTAACTTATATCCGTGCCATTGACGCTTTGGAAGGTCTGACCGGTGATAACGCTGACGAAACTACCGGTATTGAAATCATCAAGCGTGCCATCGAAGAGCCGTTGCGCCAGATTGTAGCCAACGCCGGAAAAGAAGGCGCTGTAGTCGTACAGAAAGTACGTGAAGGCAAAGGTGATTTCGGATACAACGCGCGTACCGATGTCTACGAGAACTTGCATGCTGCCGGTGTGGTAGACCCCGCTAAGGTTACCCGTGTGGCTCTCGAAAACGCAGCCTCTATCGCTGGAATGTTCTTGACTACAGAATGTGTCATCGTAGAAAAGAAAGAAGATAAACCCGAAATGCCTGCAGCTTCAGGCATGGGAGGTATGGGTGGAATGATGTAATAATTCCATCTATTCGATACAAGCCCCTTGTGTTTGTTGGAAACAGCAAGCGCAAGGGGCTTCTTTTTGGGAATTTTCTCGCTTTTTATTTGCTGCTGATTCTTAGCTGAATACGTTTTGGTGTGCAAAAAACTTTGCGTTTTTGATGAAAAAAAAGAAGCTATGTTTTGGAGGTTTCAAAAAAAGTCCTACCTTTGCACTCGCAATCGGGAATGATACAACGATTGAGAGTTCTTACGCGGAAATAGCTCAGTTGGTAGAGCACAACCTTGCCAAGGTTGGGGTCGCG
>CAVBJM010000042.1:0-16447 GCA_963595925.1 bacterium | reverse complement strand
CCGACTTCATCTATGCCATGCCCTACGACTGCGTGAATGCTAAAGGTCTCTATTACGGACGTTATCGCACGTTCCGCAAAATAGACAACGGTTCGCCTGTAGGCTATTATGGAGCGAAGATGAAGAACTCGTGTGCCGGCATCATGGCCATGAATCCTGAGTTTTCGTCGCTCTTCTCTTTACAAGGCGATGCTCGCAACAACGCCGTGCTCGGTGGAAAGGTGTTTGTTCACGATCCTATCACGGGCGAAGAAACATCTACCCCGTATATGTATAAAGGCGAGCAACTTGAGTTTACCCAAACCATCACGCTCAAGGAAGGAGGCGAAGAACAACTCAATGCCGGAGCCGACGCCAACGGGTGGAGACAGGGATGGCGCTCCATTAAGTTCTATCCCAATCCGAATGAATATGCCGGCTACGAACGTAACCAAAGCAACGATGTGCCCATCTTCCGTTATGCCGACATCCTCCTTACAAAAGCCGAAGCCATATTACGCGGCGCCACACCGACAGGCAACGACACGCCGCAGTCGCTCTTCAATCAAATACGCACTTATGTAGGCGCTCCTTTGCTGGACCACACCCCCTCTCTGGATGAACTGCTCGACGAACGCGGAAGAGAGTTTTTCGACGAGAACTGGCGACGAAACGACATGATTCGCTTCGGAACTTTCGAGAACGAATACGGTTTCCACAAGAAAGGATTCCCCAATGCCCGCTTTGAGAAAACCTGCCGCATATATCCTGTGCCACAAAGTGTACTGAACGAGAACACGAACTGGAAGCAGAATACCGGCTATTGATTCTTTTATTCCTAAACCAAACAGTCCTTTGTGGTATACGCTACAAAGGACTGTCTTTAATATATTCCACATGAAAAGACATCTTGCTACCGTTTCCGTTTTCTTTCTCCTGTTTGTTTTGTCTGCATCTGCGCAAAAACCGACAAGTGACAGTATTAATTATGAACAGATGGGAGGAGTCTATTATGCTTATCACTATGACAGCACGGCTGTTCAAACTCCCGCACCCGAAGGCTACGCCCCTTTCTATATCAGCCATTTCGGACGGCACGGGTCACGTTGGTTGCCATCGGACGAACGTTACAAATGGGTTTTGGAGCAATTTACAGATACAACCAACTTGACTCCGCTTGGTCTTGATGTTAGCCATAGGATGCTAAAGATATGGGAGGATGCGCAGGGAAGAGGCGGCAATCTGACGTCACTTGGCGCCCGGCAACATTCAGAAATAGCCAGTCGCATGTATCATTCCTGGCCGGAAGTGTTCCAAGGAGATGCAGTCGTTTCTGCCAGGTCAAGCATCGTGGGGCGCTGCGTGATGAGCATGACATCATTCCTTCTCCAACTTCAGTCACTCAACCCCAAACTGCAGATTACGGCAGAAGCCAACCAACGCTTCATGCCATACATCGCCTATTCGTCACCTGAAGAAGATTCGCTGATTGCCCGTACGCCAAGAATCATCAAAGTGTCACCCAATAGGTTGATTGCTTCTTTGTTTATCAATACCGACAAGGTAAAAGAAAAGATGAACCTCTTGAGCGAACTCCACTGCATAGCATCCGACATGCAGAATGTGGAGATTGGCATCTCCCTCTATGACATATTCACACCCGAAGAAATGCGTGCGGTATATGATGCGAACAATCTCAACATGTGGACGTGCAACAGTCGCAACGCTGTAAGTGGTGACATTCCTGCACGCTCTGCCATATCGCTTTGGCAGAATATAGTGGAGTCGGCCGACTCTGCGATTGTGACGGGAACACCACAAGCAACCCTGCGTTTTGGGCATGATACAAGCCTTTACCGTCTTTTCACGCTGCTGGGACTTTTCAACGAAGAGCGGCATATGGATAAGATAATCCCCATGTCAGCTAACCTTATCATGGTATTCTATAGGAATGACAAGGGCTGCATATTGGTGAAATTCCTACATAATGAGCGTGAAATCTGGCTTCCTATAGAAAGCCAGATGGCTCCATACTATAATTGGAATGACGTAAAAGACTCTATAGGCGAGAATTTACACGAGATGCGAATAGATTAAACCGTACTTCTAATAAGCCCTACGCAATGCCGTTTATATCGGGACAGGAAACTATCTGAGAACCCAATAAACGACACTCTTGGTTGACTTATAGTACGGTAAAAGCCTAGTTTTAGGTATAAGATGTGCAATCGCAAACGTTTTATTTTGCTACTTCGCAGAATTTTCGTAATTTTACGTTTACAATTTGCTTCCGGGCAGATTGCGAACACATAAAAAAATAGATACGCCTCAAGACTTGTTGAAATCGCCAATCTCAAAGTAGCTATATAAGGGTGTTTGGCGATGCTCGCGAGTGGATGCATATGGGAGGCTATCCACTTTTCTTTTGCCTTATGTCTAACACTTGTAAATATCGTCAAGATGAAAGTATCAAAAAACAAGGTGAGCGTTAAACGCTCCATTTTAGCATTAGTTCTATTAATGCTGGTATGCTCTTGCAGCAATAAAGCAAACCTAATGTCTCAAAAGCTTGAAAATCTCAGCCATGAGACAATCATCAACAATTCTATCCTAGCAGAAGCAATGGTAATGCAGTCAACTAATAACCTTGATACGTTACCACACAATGTTCTTTGTATCGGAAACTCTATGACTATACATCAACCACTTAATGATGTAAATTGGTACTCTCGTCAAGGTATGGCCGCAACAAAACCTGAGTTTGACTATTGCCACATACTCGAAAAATTGATGAGAAAACATAATCCAAAAACAACGGTCACCCCTATTGGTTTAGGAGACTGGGAAAGAAATTTCTCAATCAATATTGACTCTCTCCTTAAAGACATATGCCAAGGAAAAGATATTATCGTTATCAGGATTGGGGAGAATGTTAAAGGACCCGATATTCCACGATTTGCAGATGAGTTATCTAAACTGATAGATTATTGCTCGCATTACACAAAGAAAATTATTTTGGCAGGTCAATACTGGCCACTACAAAGCAAAGAAATGGCGGTCATAAAGAACGCTCGTGACCACCACCTCAAATATGTTCCTTTATATTGGATATGGAATTTGTACCAAGCAGAATGTTGTCCCAAAGAAGGTGATATAATTTATGATACAATAGGTAAACCATATCGGATTAAAGGGAATTTCATAATTACCCATCCGAATGACAAAGGAATGGAGTTAATTGCAACAGCAATTTATAATTATCTATAAACTAGACGACTTTGGATATGTAAAATCTGCGGCGACAGATTTTAAATTTGCGGCGAGAGATTTAAAATCTCTGGCGAGAGAAAAAAATTTCGTCCCGAGAGATTTTTAAAACGTCCCGAGGAATTGTTGAATCTCCGGCGAGAAATGTTGATTAGTGCTACCAACCGAGAATATCCGCAGCCCCATAAAAAAGAGAGCCGACCTGAATCGAATCAAGTCGGCTCTCTTTCTATATGTTCAAATCCTTTCAGTAGAAAGGATTGTTGTTGGCATTATTCCACTTCGCTGTAATCGAGTACATTCTTGCGGTTGGCAAGGATACGGTCGTATTCCTCTTTCGAACCAACAATCAGCTTGTCGAATTCGCGCTGGCCGGTACCGGCAGGAATCAAGTGTCCGCAGATAACGTTCTCTTTCATACCTTCCAGCTTGTCTGACTTTCCGTTGATAGCAGCTTCGTTCAGCACCTTGGTAGTTTCCTGGAACGATGCAGCCGACATGAAGCTTGACGTTTGCAGTGCCGCACGCGTGATACCTTGCAGAATCTGTGTAGAAGTAGCAGGTATTGCATCGCGAACTTCTACCGGCTTCAGGTCACGGCGTTTCAACATACTGTTCTCGTCACGCAACTTGCGAGCCGTTACAATCTGACCGGGCTGCAAGGTCTGTGAATCTCCTGCATCTACAACCACCTTCTTACCCCAGATACGGTCGTTTTCTTCGTTGAAGTCCAAACGATCCACTACCTGCAGTTCCAGGAATCGAGTATCGCCCGGCTCATCAATCTGAACCTTACGCATCATCTGACGTACGATGATTTCGAAGTGCTTATCGTTAATCTTCACACCCTGCAAACGGTAAACGTCTTGTATTTCGTTTACGATATATTCCTGTACCGCCGTAGGACCCTTGATGGCCAAGATATCGGCAGGAGTAATCGCACCGTCCGACAACGGAGTTCCAGCACGAACGTAGTCGTTCTCCTGAACCAGAATCTGCTTAGACAACGCTACCAAATATTTCTTCACATCGCCAGCCTTCGAAGTAACAATGATTTCACGGTTACCACGCTTAATCTTACCCATCGTAATTTCACCGTCGATTTCGGAAACCACAGCCGGATTTGACGGATTACGTGCTTCGAACAACTCGGTTACACGAGGAAGACCACCAGTGATATCGCCCGCCTTACCTACGGCACGCGGAATCTTAACCAAAATATCTCCGGCCTTTACATTCTGCTTGTCTTCTACAACAACGTGTCCACCTACCGGCAAGTTGTATGTGCGAAGAATATTGCCTTTCTCGTCAAGGATATGCAATGACGGAATCTTCGTCTTGTCCTTCGATTCGATGATGATAATTTCACGCAAACCGGTAGCTTCATCCGATTCTACCTTATAAGTAACATTTTCTATTACTGCTTCGAAATCAATCTTACCACCGACTTCGGTACAAATTACGGCGTTGAACGGGTCCCACTTGGCAATCAGCTTGCCTTTTTCTACGACCTCACCGTCAGAAGCATACAACTTAGAACCGTAAGGTACATTGTGTGTAGACAGGATAATACCCGTATTGACATCTACGAAACGAGCTTCTGCCAAACGACCTACAACAATCTTCACAGCTTCGCCTGTTTCTTCTACAGCATCTACCGTACGAAGTTCTTCAAATTCCAAACGAGAATCGTTCTTCGCAACAATAGTAGCATCTGCTGCCATGTTACCGGCAATACCACCGGCGTGGAATGTACGCAGTGTCAGCTGAGTACCCGGTTCACCGATAGACTGTGCAGCAATTACGCCGACAGCCTCGCCTTTCTGAACCATACGACTTGTAGCAAGGTTACGTCCGTAACACTTAGCGCAGACACCTTTCTTCGATTCACAAGTCAATACAGAACGTATTTCTACGCTTTCGATTGGCGAATCTTCGATTTCCTGAGCAATCGCTTCTGTAATCTCTTCACCTGAAGCGACAATCAGTTTTCCTGTAGTAGGATGTATCACATCGTGTACCGATACACGACCCAATATACGTTCATATAGTGTAGCGATAACTTCATCGTTGTTCTTCAAGGCGGTACAAACCAAACCACGCAACGTGCCGCAATCTTCTTCGTTGATAATCACATCATGAGAAACGTCTACCAAACGACGAGTCAAGTATCCGGCATCGGCTGTCTTCAATGCGGTATCGGCCAAACCCTTACGGGCACCGTGAGTAGAGATAAAGTACTCAAGCACTGACAAACCTTCCTTAAAGTTAGAAAGAATCGGGTTTTCAATAATCTGCGCACCTTCGGCACCAGCCTTCTGCGGCTTCGCCATCAAACCACGCATACCAGACAACTGACGAATCTGCTCCTTTGAACCACGGGCTCCGGAATCCAACATCATAAATACAGAGTTGAATCCTTGGTCGTCATTCTTGATTGTCTTGTACAGAATATCTGAAAGGTCGCTATTTACGTGAGTCCATGTATCAATAACCTGATTGTAACGTTCGTTGTCGGTAATGAAACCCATGTTATAGTTCATCATGATTTGTTCCACTTCCTCGTTACCACGCTTAACCAGTTCTTCTTTCTCCTTCGGGATGATAATATCACCCAAGTTAAACGACAGACCACCTTCGAATGCTTTTCTGTAACCTAAGTTCTTGATTCCATCCAAGAATTCGCAAGCGCGAGCCACACCCACTTTCTTAATTACATCGCTGATAATATCACGTAAAGACTTCTTTGAAATAATCAGATTGAGGTAACCGCATTCATCGGGAACAAGTTCGTTTACAATAACTCGTCCCACCGAAGTTTCCTTAATCATCTTCTTCACGATATTACCTTCTTCGTCTATATCGTTTGTAACGACACTGATGATGGCGTGAATGTCAACCTTTCCTTCGTTATAAGCAATCAAAGCTTCTTCTGGGCCATAGAATATCAGACCTTCACCCTTGGCACCCTTACGCAACTTGGTGATGTAATACAATCCTAAGACCATATCCTGTGCAGGCACGGTGATAGGAGCACCATTTGCAGGATTCAATATATTGTGCGCTTGAAGCATCAGCATCTGAGCCTCCAAAACAGCCTCATTGCTCAAAGGCAAGTGAACGGCCATCTGGTCACCATCGAAGTCGGCGTTGAACGCAGTACAAGCCAATGGGTGCAACTGAATAGCTTTTCCTTCTATCATTTTCGGCTGGAACGCCTGAATACCCAAACGGTGCAATGTCGGCGCACGGTTCAGCAATACAGGGTGCCCTTTCATTACGTGTTCCAAAATATCCCAAATGACAGGTTCCTTGCGGTCTACAATCTTCTTGGCTGACTTAACGGTCTTCACAATACCACGCTCTATCAACTTACGAATAATAAACGGCTTATAAAGTTCTGCTGCCATCAATTTAGGGATACCACATTCACCCATTTTCAATTCTGGGCCTACAACGATAACCGAACGCGCAGAGTAGTCAACACGTTTACCTAACAGGTTCTGACGGAAACGTCCTTGTTTTCCCTTCAAGCTGTCGGACAAAGATTTCAACGGACGGTTGGCATCTGTCTTCACAGCACTCGACTTACGAGAGTTGTCAAACAATGAGTCTACCGCTTCCTGAAGCATACGCTTTTCGTTTCGCAAAATTACTTCGGGAGCCTTAATTTCGAGCAGTCGTTTCAAACGGTTATTACGGATGATTACTCGACGATACAAGTCGTTCAAGTCAGAAGTGGCAAAACGGCCACCATCCAACGGAACCAACGGACGAAGTTCAGGCGGAATAACCGGTACAGTACGAACAATCATCCATTCCGGTTTGTTGCGTCCACGTGATGCACGGAACGATTCCACTACCTGCAAACGTTTCAGGGCTTCATTCTTACGTTGCTGCGAAGAATCATTGTTTGCCTTATGGCGCAACTCGTATGACAAAGAGTCTAAATCCAAGCGAACCAGCAAATCGTAGATTGCTTCTGCACCCATCTTAGCGATAAACTTATTCGGGTCGGAATCCTCAAGATATTGATTTTCTTTCGGCAGAGTGTCCATAATATCCAAGTATTCCTCTTCCGATAGCAAATCGTATTGGTTAACGCCATCTTCGGCTTTTACACCCGGCTGAATAACCACATAGCGTTCGTAATAGATAATGGCATCTAGCTTCTTTGTAGGCAAACCAAGTAGATAACCAATCTTATTGGGCAAAGAACGGAAATACCAAATATGCGCTACCGGAACTACAAGTTGGATATGACCGCTACGTTCACGACGAACCTTCTTTTCTGTCACTTCCACACCACATCGGTCGCACGTAATGCCTTTGTAACGGATACGTTTGTACTTTCCGCAATGGCATTCATAATCTTTCACCGGACCGAAGATACGTTCGCAGAACAAACCATCGCGTTCCGGCTTATAAGTACGGTAATTGATTGTTTCGGGCTTCAATACCTCACCGTAAGAGTTCTCAAGAATTTCTTCGGGTGAAGCCAGTCCAATCGTAATTTTGGAGAAATTACTTTTTATCTTAGTATCTTTTCTAAAAGCCATACTTTATATATTATAAATATGAAGATCTGTATTATTCTAATGTAATGCTCAAGCAGAGACCTCTCAACTCATGCAACAATACGTTCAGAGATTCGGGGATTCCCGGTGTAGGCATCGGTTCACCCTTCACTATCGCTTCGTAAGCCTTAGAGCGTCCTACTACATCATCCGACTTGATAGTCAATATTTCCTGAAGAACATGAGCTGCACCGAATGCCTCAATAGCCCAAACCTCCATTTCTCCGAAACGCTGACCACCGAACTGAGCTTTACCACCCAAGGGCTGCTGAGTAATAAGAGAGTATGGACCGATAGAACGAGCATGCATCTTATCTTCAACCATGTGGCCCAACTTCAACATATAGGTTACACCTACGGTAGCCTGTTGGTCAAACGGTTCACCTGTTCCTCCATCATACAATAAAGTCTTACAGTAACGCGGCAGACCTGCCTTGTCTGTCCATTTATCCAAATCGTCCATCGTAGCACCGTCAAAAATAGGAGTCGCAAAATGAACACCAAGTTCCTTTCCTGCACGTCCCAATACAGCCTCGAATATCTGACCAATGTTCATACGAGAAGGCACACCCAACGGGTTCAATACAATATCTACAGGAGTACCATCGGCCAAGAACGGCATATCTTCCTGATGTACTACACGCGATACGATACCTTTGTTTCCGTGACGACCGGCCATCTTATCACCAACACCAATCTTACGCTTCTTGGCAATGTAAACCTTAGCCATCTGAATAATTCCCGAAGGAAGTTCATCACCAATAGTCAAAGCAAACTTCTTACGCTTCAACTCAGCATCCAGTTCTTTGTATTTTTTCAAATAGTTCATCACCAAGTCACGAATCATATCGTTCTTGTGAGCATCGTTTGTCCATTTGCTCAACTGAATGATTGTATAATCAAGTGACGATAAATCATGCTTGGTAAACTTAGCACCTTTAGCAATAACTTCTGTGCCCAAATAATCTTTTACGCCTTGAGAAACCTTATCATTTGTAAGAGCCAACAACTTGTCTATCAAGATTTCTTTCAATTCTGCGACCTTGCCTTCGAATTCTTCGTTCAGCTTCGGAAGAATTGCCTTGTCAGCATTCTTCTCACTACGGGTCTTTACTACGCGAGAATAGAGCTTTTTGTCGATAACCACACCACGTAAAGACGGTGAGGCTTTCAAAGAAGCGTCTTTCACGTCACCAGCCTTGTCACCAAAGATAGCACGTAGCAATTTTTCTTCAGGTGAAGGATCAGACTCGCCTTTCGGAGTAATCTTACCTATCAAAATATCCCCCGGTTCTATACGAGCACCGATACGAACGATACCGTTTTCATCAAGATCTTTTGTTGCATCTTCACTCACATTAGGAATATCGGAAGTCAATTCCTCCATACCACGCTTGGTTTCGCGTACCTCAAGAATATACTCATCTACATGCACTGAAGTCAACAAGTCTTCGCGAACAACACGTTCATTCAGCACAATAGCATCCTCGTAGTTGTAACCCTTCCAAGGCATATAAGCAACGAGTAAGTTCTTACCCAAAGCCAATTCGCCATTAGCCGTAGAATAACCTTCAGTTAAGATATCGCCTTTCTTCACACGCTGACCTTTGTCACAGATAGGACGCAAGTCAATTGTCATGCTTTGGTTAGTTTTACGGAACTTAGGAATGCGGTATTCTTTCAATGCAGGTTCAAAACTTACAAACTCTTCATCATCTGTACGGTCATACAAAATGCGGATTGTTGTAGCATCAACAAAGTCTACAACTCCATCGCCTTCTGCTGCTATCTGGGTACGAGAATCTTCGCAAAGTTGCTTCTCAATACCTGTACCTACAATAGGAGCTTCAGTCTTCAACAAAGGAACAGCCTGGCGCATCATATTCGATCCCATCAATGCACGGTTAGCATCATCATGCTCCAAAAATGGAATCAAAGAAGCTGCGATAGAAGCAATCTGCTGAGGTGACACATCCATCAGTTCCACTTGATCCGGGGTAACTACAGGATAGTCTGCATCACGGCGTGCCTTTACCTTTTCACGGATAAACGTTCCATCATCATTCAACGGAGCATTACCCTGAGCAATAATCTTGTCTTCCTCCTCTTCAGCCGACAGATAGCTAATACCTTCTGAAGAAAGATCTACCTTACCATTACTTACCTTACGGTATGGAGTTACAATAAAGCCGAGTTCATTAATCTTTGCGTATACACACAACGAAGAAATCAAACCGATATTAGGACCTTCTGGCGTTTCAATCGGACAAAGACGACCATAGTGAGTATAGTGTACGTCACGCACTTCAAATCCGGCACGGTCACGCGACAAACCACCAGGCCCCAATGCAGACAAACGACGTTTGTGGGTGATTTCAGCTAATGGATTAGTTTGATCCATGAACTGCGACAATGCATTTGTTCCAAAGAAAGAATTAATAACCGAAGAAATAGTCTTCGCATTAATCAGGTCTATCGGAGTAAACACCTCATTATCACGTACATTCATACGCTCACGGATAGTACGCGACATACGCGCCAAACCGATAGCAAACTGGTTAGCTAGCTGTTCACCTACAGTGCGAACACGACGGTTGCTCAAGTGGTCAATATCATCTACATCAGCCTTCGAGTTAATCAACTCAATCAAGTACTTAATGATTTCGATAATATCTTGTTTGGTCAATACCTTCACGCTCATATCGGTATCCAAGTTCAATTTCTTGTTTATACGATAGCGTCCCACTTCACCCAAATCGTAACGTTTTTCTGAGAAGAACAAGTTGTTTATCACTTCACGCGCACTTGCATCATCAGCTGGATCTGCGTTACGCAACTGACGATAGATATACAACACAGCCTCTTTTTCCGAGTTACTTGGGTCTTTCTGAAGAGTATTGAATATAATGGAATAATCAGAAGCATTAGCTTCTTCATTATGAATCAAAATATTCTGAACACCTGATTCCAAAATCAAATCCAAATGTTCAGGTTCGATAACGGTTTCACGGTCAATAACTACCTCATTACGTTCGATAGAAACCACCTCACCGGTATCTTCGTCTACAAAGTCCTCGGTCCAAGTCTTCAATACACGTGCTGCAAGCTTTCGACCTACAATCTTTTTCAGATTTGTCTTGTTTACCTTAATGTCTTCTGCCAAATTGAAAATTTCCAAGATATCCTTGTCATTTTCAAAGCCTACAGCTCTCAACAACGTAGTAACCGGCAATTTCTTCTTACGGTCAATATAAGCGTACATCACATTGTTGATGTCAGTAGCAAATTCAATCCAAGAACCTTTGAACGGGATGATACGTGCTGAATACAACTTAGTACCATTTGCGTGCATACTCTGGCCAAAGAACACACCTGGCGAACGATGCAATTGTGAAACGACTACACGTTCAGCACCGTTGATAACAAATGTACCTTTAGGAGTCATATAAGGAATGGGACCTAAGAACACATCCTGAATGACAGTGTCAAAATCTTCATGCTCAGGGTCAGTACAGTAAAGCTTCAGTTTAGCTTTCAAGGGAACACTGTAAGTAAGTCCACGCTCCAAGCATTCATCAATAGAATAGTGAGGAGGATCTATATAATAGTCAAGAAACTCGAGCACAAAGTTATTACGAGTGTCTGCTATGGGAAAATTTTCTGCAAACACCTTGTAGAGTCCGTCGTTTTTACGCTTCTCAGGCGGAGTATCTAACTGCAAAAAGTCTTGGAATGACTTTATCTGTACTTCCAGAAAATCCGGATAAGCCATCGGATTCTTGACGGAAGCAAAATTAATACGTTGATTATTTTCTTGTGAAGACATCTGTATGGAGTTAATATGATGGTAATAGATAAATCCGTGTAACTTAATATAGACGCAAAAAGGTTAAGAACCCTCCTTCAAGAGGGTTCTTAACCGAACTTCCTGATTTACAGGATAATCTTATTTAAGTTCAACTTCAGCTCCAGCTTCTTCCAAAGTTTTCTTCAAAGATTCAGCTTCGTCTTTAGCCAAACCTTCTTTAACTGTTGAAGGAGCACCGTCTACCAAGTCTTTAGCCTCTTTCAAGCCAAGACCACAAGCTTCCTTAACGGCCTTAACAACCTGCAATTTAGCAGCACCTGCGCTCTTCAAAACTACATCGAATGAAGTTTTTTCTTCAGCAGCAGCTGCACCACCAGCAGCAGGAGCAGCAACAGCTACAGCTGCAGCAGCAGGTTCAATACCATATTCTTCTTTAAGGATAGTTGCAAGTTCATTAACTTCTTTTACTGTCAAGTTAACTAATTGTTCTGCAAAAGCTTTCAAATCTGCCATTTTTGTATGAATTTAATTGTTTGTTTCTAATGAAATATTAAAGTTGTTTTTGTAGAGTTCATCAACCGGCAATATGCATCTTCTCTTTTATTATTCTGCACGTTCTGCCAAAGTCTGAAGAACACCGTGGATGGTGTTGCCACCCGATTGAAGAGCCGAGATAACGTTCTTTGCAGGAGACTGCAGCAAAGCCACAATATCCGCAATAACTTCGTTCTTGCTCTTGATTGTAGCGAGAGCTTCCAACTGTTCTGCACCTACATAGATACCTTCTTCCGCATAAGCGGCTTTCAGTGTAGGAACACCATCTTTGTATTCTTTGAGCAACTTAGCTGGTGCATTAGCTGTTTCACAGAACAACACCGAAGTAGTTCCTTTCAAAGAACCAAACAGAGGAGAGTAATCTACATCTTCGAAGCTCATCAAAGCTTTGTGAAGCAATGAATTCTTCACAACAATCATCTTGATTCCAGCCTTAAAACATTTTCTACGCAAGTCGCTTGTAGAAGCAGCATCCATTGCTGTTGTATCAACTAGGTAGAAATGCCCATACTGCTTTACAGTTTCAGCCAGTTGGTTTATAATCAAACCTTTATCTTCCTTTCTCATGATTCCTCCTAATTTTAGATTTCGTCTACTGATTTAGGGTCTATTTTCACACCCTTACTCATTGTACTCGAAAGATAAATACTCTTGATATAAGTTCCCTTAGCCGTAGCCGGTTTCAATTTGATTATAGTAGCAATAAATTCCTTGGCATTATCGCGAATCTGATCAGCAGAGAAAGAAACTTTACCGATTGAAGTATGAACGATACCGCTCTTGTCAACCTTAAAATCTATCTTACCTTGCTTAACTTCTTTCACAGCCTTTGCTACATCCATGGTCACGGTACCACTCTTAGGATTAGGCATCAATCCACGAGGGCCGAGGATACGACCCAAAGCACCAATTTTACCCATTATAGATGGCATAGTGATGATTACATCAATATCAGTCCATCCACCTTTGATCTTTTCAATATATTCTTCAAGACCAACATAGTCAGCACCAGCCTCTTTTGCGGCAGCTTCAGCATCCGGTGTACACAGTACAAGCACACGAACTTGTTTACCGGTTCCATGAGGAAGAGAGACAACACCTCTTACCATTTGGTTAGCCTTACGTGGGTCAACGCCTAAACGAACGTCAATATCCAACGAAGCATCGAATTTAGTAAATGTGATTTCCTTTACTAATTCGGAAGCCTCTTTCAGTGAGTATGCTTTCCCTGCTTCAATTTTTGCTGCAGCCAACTTTTGATTTTTTGTCAGTTTACCCATTCTCAATTGAAGTTAATTAGTTATTACCCGGGAAGTCACCTTTTACAGCGATACCCATACTTCTTGCTGTTCCTGCCACCATTGACATTGCAGACTCGATAGTAAAGCAGTTCAAGTCAACCAATTTATCTTGAGCAATGGTACGAATCTGATCCCAAGAAAGTTCTGCAACTTTCTTACGGTTAGGTTCTGCCGATCCGCTCTTAATCTTGGCAACCTCAAGCAACTGAATAGCTACAGGAGGAGTCTTGATTACGAAATCGAAAGACTTGTCTGTGTAGTAAGTAATGATAACAGGCAAAATTTTACCTGCCTTGTCCTGGGTTCTGGCGTTGAATTGCTTGCAAAATTCCATAATATTGATACCCTTGGAACCCAATGCAGGTCCTACGGGAGGTGATGGATTTGCAGCGCCTCCTTTAATCTGTAATTTGATTAGTCCAGCAACTTCTTTAGCCATTTTCTTTAATTTTAATATAAATGATTAACGAATAGAATAAACACACGTAACAAATGCCTTATTCCTTTTCCACATCCGTAAAGCCTAATTCAAGCGGAGTTTTCCGACCGAATATTTTGACCATTACTTTCAGTTTGCGTTTTTCCACACTTACCTCCTCAATGACACCACTGAATCCGGTAAATGGACCTACGCTCACTTTCACTGTTTCTCCTATGGTATAAGGAATAGTAGATTCCTCATTTACCTCCTGTAACTCGTCCACAGTACCTAAAATCCGATTCACCTCTGACTGACGTAGAGGAGCCGGATGATCCATACCACCCAAGAAACCGATACAATAGGTTACGTTTCTCAAAACATGAGGAACTTCACCCACCAATGCAGCTTCCACCAGTACATACCCTGGAAGATAGGTTCTTTCTTTCACTACCTTCTTTCCGTTACGAACAGAGTAGACTTTTTCAGTAGGAATCAACACCTGAGACACGTATTCACCAAGATCTGTATTGCGCATTTCTGCCTCAATAGTTTCCTTCACCTTGGCTTCCTTTCCGCTCACAGCACGAAGTACGTACCATTTCTTTTCAATCTCAGCCATTCTCAAACAGGTTTAACGCAAACGATAGATTACATTTTCCATAATAAACTGGAAAGCAGAATCCATAAGAAAAACAACGACCGCGATAAGCAGGGAAGCATATAAAACAGCTACCGCGTTACTAGAAAGTTCTGAGCGAGTAGGCCATGACACTTTATGGACTAGTTCGTCGTAAGATTCCTTACAATAATTCGTTATCTTTTTAAACATATTCTCATCAATTTTGCACGGGAAGAGAGGCTCGAACTCCCGACACTCGGTTTTGGAGACCGATGCTCTACCAACTGAGCTATTCCCGTAAAAATAGTTCCCAAAGAAGATTCCCGGGAACTATTATTTATACATTACAGTGTATATTAGTCAAGAATTTCAGTAATCTGACCTGCACCTACAGTACGTCCACCTTCACGGATAGCGAAACGTAAACCTACGTTCAATGCAACCGGGTAAATCAATTCCACTGTGATAGTTACGTTATCACCCGGCATTACCATATCTGTTCCTTCCGGAAGAGAGATTTCACCTGTACAGTCCATAGTACGCAAATAGAACTGAGGGCGATAGTGGTTATGGAACGGAGTATGACGTCCACCTTCTTCTTTCTTCAGAATATAAACCTCAGCTTTAAACTTAGAATGAGCTTTTACCTGACCCGGATGGCAAAGAATCATACCACGCTTGATTTCGTTCTTATCAATACCACGGAGCAACAAACCTACGTTATCACCGGCTTCACCCTGATCCAACAGCTTACGGAACATTTCCACACCTGTCACAACAGACTTCTTATCTTCACCGAGACCCAAGATTTCTACTTCGTCACCTACTTTAATCACACCTGCTTCGATACGGCCTGTAGCTACAGTACCACGACCAGTAATTGAGAACACGTCTTCAACAGGCATCAAGAAAGGTTTATCTACATCACGCGGAGGCAGAGGAATCCAAGTATCAACAGCTTCCATCAGTTCAAGAACCTTATCTTCCCATTCTTTCACGCCATTCAATGCACCCAGTGCAGAACCGCGAATAATAGGAGTATTGTCACCATCGTAGTCATAGAAAGACAACAGTTCGCGCATTTCCATTTCTACCAGCTCCAACATTTCTTCATCATCTACCATATCGCACTTGTTCAAGAAAACAACCAAGCGAGGTACGTTTACCTGACGAGCCAACAAGATATGCTCACGAGTCTGAGGCATCGGACCATCAGTTGCAGCTACTACAATGATAGCACCGTCCATCTGAGCAGCACCAGTTACCATGTTCTTTACGTAGTCGGCGTGTCCCGGGCAGTCTACGTGTGCATAGTGACGGTTTGCAGTTTCGTATTCAACATGAGAAGTGTTGATAGTAATACCACGTTCCTTTTCTTCAGGAGCGTTATCAATCTGATCAAAAGATTTGATTTCGTCAGACTTAGTGAAACCTCTTTCTGCCAAAACCTTAGTGATAGCAGCAGTCAAAGTAGTCTTTCCGTGGTCAACGTGACCAATCGTACCAATGTTTACATGCGGCTTGGTGCGTTCAAATTTCTCTTTAGCCATAGCTTTACTTGTTATTTATTTTGATTAATAATCAGCTTACACTTTGTGAGCTGTTACCGGGACTTGAACCCGGGACCTCTTCCTTACCAAGGAAGTGCTCTACCGCTGAGCTATAACAGCAATAATAAGAAGAAGAAAAGAGCGGAAGACGGGACTCAAACCCGCGACCCTCAGCTTGGAAGGCTAATGCTCTATCGACTGAGCTACTTCCGCAATTTCTGTGGGCAAAGATGGATTCGAACCACCGAAGGCGTAAGCCAGCAGATTTACAGTCTGCCCCATTTGGCCACTCTGGTATTTGCCCAACTCTTCTTTTGAGCCTCTTGTCGGATTCGAACCAACGACCCCGAGATTACAAATCACGTGCTCT
>CAVBJM010000041.1:0-16913 GCA_963595925.1 bacterium | reverse complement strand
AGAGCAACTGACTCTTAATCAGTGGGTCCAGGGTTCGAATCCCTGAGGGTGTACCAAGGCTGTGAAGCCTAAAAGGGAAAAACGGTTTCGGAATAATTTATTTCGGAACCGTTCTTTTTTTCTGCTCATGAAGCCTGTTTGCGCTTGTTTCGAAAAAACTGTCAGTTTGCTGAGAAAAAGCCCCCCTTTGTAGATTTTGTTTTGAGTAAACGGGAAGAGGAAATACATTTGCATCGTAAACAAAAAGCAGATGTGATATGAAAAGAACATTGAAACAAATAATGGGGTGCTTCTCTTTGGCCTTGTTGGGGTCGCTTACATGTATGGCAACTCCTTCTGATATGGTTCAAAGCCAGAATTCTCAAACCAAACAGGAGTTGCCTAATCCGGAGAAATCCGCTCGTAGACAGACCAACAAACTGAAGGAAACTTTAAACTTAACAGATAAGCAGTATAAACAAATCTATAAGCTGAATCTGAAAGAGGAAAAGGCTAAGTTGAATACACAGACCAATCAGAACAGACCTCCAATGCCCATGGGGCAAATGGGAAATGGGGGAGACGGAATGATGCCACCTATGGGTCCCCCTCCAGGTGATGACTCAATGGAAGGAGGCATGGAACGTCCTCGGCCATCTGACGATATGCAGAAGCAGATGGAGCAGAGGGAAAAGAAAATGAAAAAGATACTGACCGATGAGCAATATAAGAAGTGGAAGGAGATAAAGCCAGAAAAAGGCGAACGTCCTTCGAAGGGTCAGAACCATAATTCGAGAACTTAAATCAAAATAGGTTGTATTAGGATAATAGTTTTTATCATGTGTTTATTGGAGCGGATTGTCTGTTGAAGATCGTCCGCTTTTTTATTCTTTTCATGTTCGGAAACTCGTTTGTGTGCTTAAAGCCTCCAGAAAGCCCTTTGATGTATTAAAAAAAGTGAAAAACGGAGACGGAGTAAACTGAATCTGAGTTATTTGTGTTTACTTTGACTTATGATTTTTCACTAATAATAAAAGAACATGAACGAATTAATCGCAAAAGTAAATGATTTGAGCGCAGCTTTGGTAGCTGACGCAACATTACAGGCAGAAAAGGGAAACAAAGCTGCTGGTACTCGTGCTCGTAAAGCATCTTTGGAGCTGGAAAAAGTATTGAAGGAATTTAGAAAAGTTTCTTTGGAAGAATCGAAGAAATAAATATTTCGATTTAAGTGAAAGGGTGTGTTAAGGGAGCGTTGCGATGAGCGGCGAACTTTACACATCCTTTTTCGTTTAAGGAAGGCTGGATTATGCGTGTGTTTTGGGGACTTGTAATGGCTTTTATAACGACTCTTCTTTTTGGTTCATGTAGTGGAGAGGCGGATAAAGTCAACACTCTAGCCGATTCACTGAACGCTTTGTCTTACTGTATGCGATACAAAGACTTGAAGGAGTCCAACCGTCTTGCAATTGAAGCTTATAAGGTCTCGGAGGATGATGAACTGTCCAGAGTGGAAGCGTTGAACAATATGGGCTTTTGCGCGTTTATGCAGATGGATTTTGAACGAGCTTCCGAATTATTTGAACAGGCTTTGACCATCGGACACAATGAAATAGAGCATCTAGTATCGGATGTTGGACTAATGAAAATCTATCAGCGTACATCGATGAACAAACTGTTCTACGACTGTCGGAACAGAGCGCTGAAACGGATGGAGCGCATTCGGGAGGATGTGGAGCTGATAACCGATGAACGTGAAAAATCCAGATACCGCTATGCAGTTTCTGAATTCCACATCGTATCGAGTATATACTTCTATTATTTACAGCAACACCAAGAGTCAATGGATGCAATCAACGCCATCCACGAGGAGCTGCTGGCAAAAGACACTGCGCAATGGTTGTATTATGAATACATGCGCGGGTCTGGAGGAATGTATCAGGCGGAAAACTACGAAAGAACGGTAGAAGGAGAATTTGGTTGGCTGGTGGACTGTTGGGTGCAGAGCCGTACCAATGGATATGTATATTTCGAGGCGAATGCTCTGCAGGCAATGGCGGAGATGCTGAATGTACCTCAAAACCGAGATATATTGAAAAGGGAAGACCGTAAGGGCTTGTTGCGTTTAATCAACGAGGAGAACCTTCCGCTCGATAGTCTGCCTCTACGTTATGCCAACGAGGCTTTGCGATTATTCAAGAGGTATGGCGATTTGTATCAAATCTCGGGAACATACCGCACATTGGCTACTTACTACAATTATTCGGGGAATCCACAACAGGCCTTGCCCCATATGAAAATGGCGTTGCAATACGTCAACTTGCATCATGCGAAATATTATCATTGCAGCGACTCGCTTGACAGACTCTATACTTACGTTCCGCACGCCAAAGCCTCAACGGAGCTGAAGTGGATTACCAGCGGAATAAAAACGGTTCCGGAATGGATATTGAGACTGCGCGAACAGTTGAGCCGGACTTATGCGGCCATGGGCTGTAAGCAAGAGTCGGATTATAATCGGAATATCTACTTAGATTTGTTGGACTACACCCGTCAGGACAAGGCGTTGGAAAGCAGATATGTCTTACTACAGAAAGAGTCGAGGCAACTTAACGGCTTGTTGCTGTTGGTGGCTTGCGGCTTTTTTGTCCTGGTCTCTGTTTTTATTGCGTTCAACAGATATTGGCGTAAGAAAAACGCCCTTTATGCAAGTAGGGTAAAGTGTGTGTTTGCCTTGTGTCGGAAGATTATGGCTGCAGTCCCCACTCGAATTGCGGCGGAAGAAGATATCGTAGAAATCTTACAAGACACTATACGGGAAGACTTTCAGCAGATATTTGAAACGGAAAGCCTCCGTCTTGAGTTGGTCGGCGACAGTGGGGGCAATCGTCAGGAAGTTTTAGACACTCCCCAAGAGGTGTTCAGTTTGGTTCTCCCAGGAATAAATAAGGAGGTCGGGCGTTTGTTGCTGACCTTGAAGCGCCCATTGCGGAAAGACGAAAGGGTTTTGTTACGTTTGCTGTTACCCTACTTGGCATGGTCCTTAGAGAACGGACAGAATTGGGTGTCTTTAGAAGATGAAAAGAATCAGGTAGAGAAAGAGCGGTATGTACACTCGTTGCATTTGTCCGAGAATAAGCGCCAGAATGTGTTAAAGAAAGCCTGCGTTTCAGTGGTGACGGGAATATTCCCTTATATCGATCGGATTATTAATGAGGTAGAGAAGCTAAACACAAGATTCCCGCAATTCGGTTCAGAAACGCGGACAAATAAAATATTGTATATTGAAGAACTGATTACGAAGATAAACGAATGCAACGAAGTGCTTTCGCTATGGATAAAGATGCGCAGCGGGGCACTGAACCTTACCGTTGAGAACTTTTCGCTGAATGAACTGTTCGGGATTGTGGCCAAGGGAAAGCGTTCGTTCGAGATGAAGCGTCTGAACTTTTCCGTGGCCGAAACCGATGCTGTAGTCAAGGCGGACAAGGCGTTGACTCTTTTCATGATTAATACGCTTACCGAGAATGCGCGTAAGTACACTTCGGCCGGAGGCCATGTCTCGTTGTCGGCCGATGAAGGCGATAACTACGTGGAGATTTCGGTTACAGACGATGGGGATGGACTGTCGGAAAAAGACGTAAACCGGATTCTGAATGAAAAAGTTTACGATTCGGGAAGCATCGGCATGGATACGGCGCAAGATACAGTCGAGCTGCAGCGAAAGAAAGGCTTCGGTTTTGGACTGATGAATTGCAAGGGAATCATAGACAAGTACCGTAAAACAAGCGGCTTGTTTTCTGTTTGCGAATTCAATATTCAAAGTACGCTCGGCAAAGGAAGTCGCTTCAGTTTTCGATTGCCCAAGGGAACAGGTAAGTTGCTTTCCATTATCACTTTCGGGTTATTTCTCGGCATCCTGTCTGTAAGCTGCACGGGGCATCATGCGGAAGCTCAGGTTCAACCGCATAACGTTTCATCGTACGATAGCTTGCTGGCCATCGCAAACGATTATGCCAATAAGGTGTACGACTGCAACGTGAAGGGGGATTACTCGCAGGCGTTGGTTTATGCCGATACTGTGTTCAGCTATATGAATTCCCATTACTTGAGTTACTCCGGGAAGTCGGCTCCGCTGCTGAAACTGTTCGATGGGACAGAAGAAGCGGCCGAACAGCAATGGTTCGCGCAGGGCTTTGATACCGATTATTACATCTTGCTCGATGTGCGAAACGAGGCCGCAGTGGCTGGGTTGGCTCTAAACGATTTCCAACTATACAGTTATAACAATACCGCTTACACGGCCTTGTATAAGCAAATCAGTAAGGACAGATCGCTGGAAACATACTGCACACAAATGCAACAGTCGTTCAACAATAAAATGATTGCCTTAGGACTATTCTTCCTGTTGGTTGTGGTGGGAAGTATGGCTTACTACATGCTATACGTGCGCCGGATGCAGCGATACCGATACAACATGGCGCAAGTGTTCGAGATTAACAAGGCGGTTTTTTCGGTTACCAACCAGCCAACTGACAAGAACGGCGATGATTTTGGCGCAAGCCTGATAGGCATTCTGTATTCCGAGTTGAATGAACTGGTTTCCATTAAGGGATTGGCATTGGGAGTCTACGATGAATCAACGAAAAGGTTGCGTTGCTTTTTCTACCCGGACGGAGAGGAGTGCAACGCTTTGCACCAGCAGATGCAGCGTTGCTTCGATATGCAGGAGACGCAAGAATATCCGGGCGATGACTGGTATTGCCGTTTCCTTTCTGTACGCAATGCCGATGAAGTGCATTCGGTAGGGGTGCTTGCACTCCGCAAAGACCGATGGCGAAACCGAGACGAGGACCGTCTGTTGCTAGATTGGGTGATGGATTATCTTTCGGTAGTGATTTACAATGTGGTTATCCGGGTTCACCGGAAGCATACCGATATCGAGTTGGCTCAAGACGAGACTCGTAGGGTTTCGTTTGAAGAGAATGCGTTGCATGTGCAGAATATGGTATTGGATAACTGCTTGTCAACCATCAAACACGAAACCATTTACTACCCTAATCGTATTAAGGCTATCATAGATGGTTTAATAGCGAAGCAGGGGAGTCTGTCCGACAGTGAAGAGGCGGATAAGCTGGAAGCCGTACAGGAATTGGTGACTTACTATAAAGGTGTTTTCTCCCTGTTAACTTCCTGCGCGCTGCGTCAGTTGGACGGCAAGACCTTTCGTCGGATAGCCGTACCCGTACAGGCACTGCTGAACGGCGCTTCCAAGTATTTCCGGAAGCAGAGTCGGAAAGCAGCCTTTAGCCTGACACTGAAGACCGACAGTAGTCTGAAAGCTAACAGCGCAGTGTATGGCGATGAAGTGTTGTTGGCGTTCCTGTTTGAAAACCTGATAAACGAGGCGCTCCGTTACCCCCAATCGGGCGAGCTGGAAATAACATGCAGCGAAGCCGATGGCTTTGTGCGTTTCGATTTTACCGATTTGAGGCGTGATTGTTATACGCAGGAAGAACTGAACGAATTGTTTTATCCGTCCCTTAAATGGATGTGTAAAGAAGGCTCGGATGTTTTGGGTACAGAGTATTTGGTATGTAAGCAAATTATCCGCGAGCATGATGAGCATGCTGGCCGACGCGGTTGCCGAATCAATGCGACCGCCCTCGGAAAAGGGAACGGATTTTCCGTGTGGTTTACCATACCGATGGTAGATATGCCGAATAATGAAAGGAAAGAAAATTAGATAATTACGATATGGATAAATTTAAAGTAATCATCGTAGAAGATGTAAAGTTAGAACTTAAAGGAACGGAAGAAATCTTCCGAAACGAAATACCCGAAGCCGAGGTGATCGGTACTGCTATGACCGAGGCTGAATTTTGGAGCCTAATGGAAATCCATAATCCCGACCTGGTGCTGCTGGACTTGGGCTTGGGCGGCTCGACCACTATCGGCGTAGAAATTTGCGCAAAGCTGCATCGCGAGTACGCCCACGTGCGGGTGCTGATATTTACGGGCGAAGTGCTAAACGAGAAGTTGTGGGTAGATGCCCTGAACGCCGGTGCCGACGGTATCATACTGAAGACGGGCGAACTGCTGACCGCCGTAGATGTAGAGGCCGTTATGTCGGGAAAGAAGTTGGTCTTTAACTATCCCATTTTGGAAAAGATTGTAAACCGTTTCAAGCAGGTGGTGATGGCTGAGCAGCGTCGACAGGAGTCGCTCATCAGCTACGACATCGACGAATACGATGAGCGCTTGCTCCGGCATTTGGCCTTGGGATATACGAAGGAAATGATAACCAATCTGAAGGCGATGCCCTTTGGCGTGAAGTCGATTGAGAAACGGCAGAACGACTTGGTGAGCCGATTGTTTCGTCCCGATGAGAGGGTAGGGGTAAATGCCTGTCGCCTGGTTACGAGGGCTTTCGAGCTGCGCATTTTGGATATTGATAATCTGGAACCAGACGATGAATAGGCGATTCCTGCATCCGGCTGCGTTGTTCCTCCTACTCACTTTGGGAGTAGCTTTGTGTTCGTGGGTAGGAAGCGTTTACGGCTGGGCAGAGACGCGCAGTCTGCTGAACGCTGAGGGGATGCGTTGGCTTCTGCGAAACGCCGTCCCCAACTTACTGACTGTACCGTGGTTGGGGCATTTGGTGATACTCTCCTTTGGCATTGGTGTTTGTGTGCATTCCGGTTGGGGCACATCCATGCGGAAGATATTGCTTCGCCGTCAAGGGATGTCTAAAAAACAGTGGCAAGCGTGGAAAGCCAGTCTGATGGCCGGACTCCTGTGGTTGGTACTCTGCACGTTTATGGCATTCGACCCGTGGGGAAATCTGCTGAGCATTACCGGACAGTGGGTGGGGTCTCCCTTGGCCGATGGTTGGAGCGTGTTGTGTGCCATAGGCTTCGGATTGGTAGGACTTGTTTACGGATATGCTACCGATTATTACCGGAGCGGCTCTGATGTATTGGCTGGAGTTTCTTATCTCTCGGTGTGTTTCCCGTCGTGGTTGGTTACACTGTTTTGCCTGTCCCTATTTTTCTGCTCGTTTAGTTACACGGGGCTGTATCATTGTCTGGGGCTTTCCGATGCCGTAATGGGGTGGATATACAGAGCCCTCGTAGCACTTTCTTTGCTCTTCGTTGCGCTGGGTGAAAAACGATAACGCGCGTTAAAAAAACGTCCCGAGAGATTTTTTTTCTCTCGCCGGAGAATTTTATTTTCTCGCCGGAGATTTTTAAAACGTCCCGAGAGAATTTTAAAACGTCTCGACTCGTTGAAAAAGCAAAGAATTGGCCGGTTTATTCTGCCCGGAATCGCATAAATCATTACCTTTGTCTCATCACAAATGGTAATCTAAAAAATAGTTGATATGAGTAAAGTTGTAATATCCTCATACGAGGAATTTGAAAAGTTCTTGGGACAACGCATCGGCGTGTCCGAATGGTTGGAAGTCGATCAAGACCGCATCAATAAATTTGCCGACGCTACGCTCGACCACCAGTGGATTCATGTAGATGTAGAGCGCGCCAAGGCTGAAAGCCCCTTTAAGAGCACCATCGTACACGGTTATCTCACCTTGTCGTTGCTGCCCTACTTTTGGAATCAGATTATCGAAGTGCACAACTTAAAGATGATGGTGAATTACGGAATGGATAAGATGAAATTCGGACAAGCTGTACTGTCAGGCCAACGTTTGCGCATGACCGCCGATCTTCACTCCATCGTCAATCTGCGAGGCACTACCAAGGCTGAGATAAAATTCGCCATCGAAATAGAAGGTGAGCGGAAGAAAGCCCTCGAAGGCATTGCCACATTCTTGTATTATTTCAACTAACAGACTCTCGTCTGTAGGCGAAAATAGAAGGGAGCGCTTATTGTCTATCAGTAGACGGTAAGCGCTCCCGGTATTTTTAGGAATATCGTTTGGGTAACCTGAACACGATGCAGAACAGGCTGACCAGACACAAAACAACCGGATAATACAAATACCCGATGATGTTGAGCGGAGACAGTTTGGTTAACTCCGCCGCAATCAGCATCTGCGCCCCATAGGGGATGATTCCCTGTACAATGCAGGAAAACGTGTCGAGGATGCTGGCGCTCTTCCGTTTGTCTATCTTGAATTGCTCGGCTATGTTGTTGGCCAGTGGGCCTACGGTAATGATGGCGATGGTATTGTTTGCCGTACAGAAGTTAGCAAGGCTCACCAGTGCGGCGATGCTGAGTTCCGCTCCGCGTTTATTCCGGATTCTTTTGGTCAAGTGGTTAAGAATGTAATCCACTCCGCCGTTAAACCGTATTAGTTCCAGCATGCCGGCCGCCATCAGGGTAACGATTATCAGCTCTCCCATGCCGGTGATGCCTTCGCCCATAGCGCCCATCCATCCGAAAAAGTCGAAACTCCCGTAGTAAATGCCGATGATTCCAGTTGAAAGAATCCCCAGCAGGAGTACCAGCGTGACGTTAAGCCCCGCTATGGCAGTGCCCAAAACCAACAGATAAGGTATAATTTTTCCCCATTCTACGGGTTGCGGCGTATGTTCGATGTCCATGGTCAGCCCATACACGAAATAGAAGAGGAGAACCAGTACGGCTGCGGGTATGGCTATCATGGAGTTTACGCGAAACTTATCTTTCATGGCGCATCCCTGTGTACGTGTGGCGGCAATGGTGGTATCGGAAATGAAAGACAGATTGTCTCCGAAGAAGGCTCCTCCCACTACCAGTGCCGTGATGAAAGGCATGCTAAGTTCGGTCTTCGTAGCGATGCCGGCAGCTACAGGCACCAGCGCTACAATGGTTCCTACCGATGTGCCGATAGACAAGGAGATGAAACAGGCTGCCAGAAATATCCCCGGCAGGAGCAGGCTCTCGGGCAAGAGGCGCAAGGTGAGGTTTACGGTAGCGTCAATGGACCCCATCGCCTTGGCCGACTGTGCGAATGCTCCGGCCAAGATGAAAATCCATATCATCAGCATAATGTTCTTGTCGGCTGCTCCCTGCGAATATTGCATCACGCGATCATTCAGGTTCAGTCCCTTAGTAGTGGCTACGGCGTATACCGATGCGGCGAGAAAGGCCACGGTGATGGGAACCTTATAGAAATCGTCCACAATGATGGAGGTAACCAGATAAAGGCATAGGAATATAACCAAAGGCATTAAGGCCCAACCGTTAGGCTTGTTTACGATGGGGGTAAGTTTGTTTAGTTCCATTTTGTATCTTGTTTTGATAGGTATGTGTATTTATCAACTCTTGTGCGCGTCCAGGTAAAAGTCCAGATTTTCCACCGATAGCAAGTTGATGGGAACGTAGTGGCATTTCTTGATAGTTTTCTTCAGAATCAAGTGGCTGCATAAGTTCTCAATGCTATTGTATCCCTGCATGGACGGTTGTTGCGCAATGATAAATTCGATGGTTCCGCCTTTCAGGCAGTCTACATTCCGCTGCAGCAAGTCATATCCCATTAGCTTGAAATCGTGTCGGCCTTGCTTCTGCATATATTCTCCGATGATGTATGCCTTGGAGTTGAACGTGATGCCGTGCTTTACCTCGGGATTCATACGGAAAAACTCGTGCAGGATAGGCTCGTCTTCTATCGGCTGCTTGGCATACAGGTTTACCTCCAACATCGAAACTTCGGGATAATGTTCTTTCATGTAAGTACGGAAACCCTCTTCACGGTTTAGCTGTTGGTTCGAACCTAAGCGGCCGGCGTTAATCTGTCGGAATATAACCAACTCTTTTTCTCCCTGTAACATCAACTTCATCATGCGTGCGGCAAAGTGTCCGCTCTTTTGCGCATGTTGTCCGTAAAAGGTAAGTGGATGAAGGTGCGGAATGTTGGAGTCGATGAAAACATACGGAATATGGTCTCTGTCCAGGAGTTGCGCTATTTTCTCCGTCTCTTTTTCTATAGCCGGCGAAATAACCATCCCGTCCGGTTCTGACTGAAGCAGTTTTTGCGCCGCCAGCGTAAAAGACCCCGATTCGTACTGGTCGTAATAATCAATCACGAGCGAGATGTTGAAGTCGGAGAAATCGTGCATGGCCTGCTCCATACCTTTTTCTACGTTTACCCAATAGTCGCCTTCGTTGTGTGCCGGCAGCAAACAGGCAAATGTATATTTCTTGTTCGAGGCAAGCGCGCTGGCATACATGTTAGGCTGGTATTTCAGCTTCTTCAGTATTTCTTCTACTTTCTGCTTGCTGCTATCGGAAACGCCGCTTCGCCCATGCAGAACACGGTCTACTGTACCTACCGACATGCCGGCCATTCGTGCGATATCCTTAATGCGAATACGTTCGGTTTGCTTGTCCATATTCTTGTGTTGCCAAGTTTTTAATTTCTTGGCACAAAGATAGGCTTATTTTTGCTATATTAAAAATAAGCTGTACCTTTGTGTGCGTACACGATGTGCAAAAAACAAAGAAATATTGGAACGTATAACTAAATAGAATCATTGGAAATGGGAAAAATTGTTACTTTAGGCGAAATCATGCTGCGGTTGTCCACTCCGGGTAATACGCGCTTTGTTCAGTCGGATAATTTTGATGTGGTTTATGGTGGCGGCGAAGCTAATGTTGCGGTAAGTTGCGCCAATTATGGACACAACGCTTACTTTGTAACCAAACTGCCGAAACATGAAATTGGCCAGTCGGCGGTAAACGCACTGCGTAAATATGGAGTAAATACCGACTATATCGCTCGTGGCGGTGACCGTGTAGGAATTTATTATTTGGAAACAGGTGCTTCAATGCGTCCCAGCAAGGTGATTTACGACCGTGCTCATTCGGCCATTGCTGAGGCTGACCCTTGCGATTTCGATTTTGACGCGATTATGGAAGGTGCAGACTGGTTTCACTGGTCTGGCATAACTCCTGCCATCTCTGACAAGGCTGCCGAACTTACCCGTTTGGCTTGTGAAGCGGCAAAGCGTCACGGAGTAACAGTTTCCGTAGACCTGAACTTCCGCAAGAAACTGTGGACAAAGGAAAAAGCGCAATCCATCATGAAGCCGTTGATGAAATATGTAGATGTATGTATCGGAAACGAAGAAGACGCCGAGTTGTGCTTGGGCTTTAAGCCGGATGCTGATGTAGAAGGCGGAAAGACTGATGCCGAAGGTTATAAAGGCATTTTCAAGGCTATGGCTAAGGAATTTGGTTTCAAGTATGTGGTTTCTACCCTGCGTGAGTCATTCTCTGCTACTCACAACGGTTGGAAAGCGATGATTTATAATGGAGATGAATTCTACGAATCGAAGCACTACGACATAAACCCGATTATAGACCGTGTAGGTGGTGGCGATTCTTTCTCTGGTGGTATTATCCACGGACTGCTGACCAAGGACAATCAGGGCGCAGCCTTGGAATTTGCTGTAGCTGCTTCAGCTTTGAAACACACCATCAATGGCGATTTCAACCTTGTTTCGGCTGAAGAGGTAGAAGCCTTGGCTGGTGGTGACGCAAGCGGCAGAGTGCAGCGCTAATAGTTTCTGAAGTTTAGATAATAAATTAATAGAATAATAACAAATGGCAAAGTTTGACAAAATAGCCGTGTTGAACAAGATTGGTTCTACCGGAATGGTTCCCGTATTCTACCACAAGGATGCGGAAATAGCGAAAAAAGTAGTAAAGGCATGTTACGATGGGGGAGTGCGCGCGTTCGAATTTACCAATCGCGGTGACTTCGCTCACGAAGTGTTTGCCGAAGTGGTAAAATTTGCGGCAAAGGAATGCCCTGAGTTGGCGTTGGGAGTAGGTTCCATCGTTGATGCGGCTACTGCTGCGCTATATATTCAGCTGGGTGCCAACTTCGTAGTCGGCCCATTGTTCAACCCCGAAATAGCAAAAGTATGTAACCGCCGTTTGGTTCCTTACACCCCGGGATGCGGAAGCGTTTCCGAAGTAGGATTCGCTCAAGAAGTGGGATGCGACCTTTGCAAGTTATTCCCTGGAGATGTGTTGGGTCCCAAATTGGTTAAAGGTCTACTGGCTCCAATGCCTTGGTCTAAACTGATGGTTACTGGTGGGGTAGAGCCAACTCAGGAGAATTTGACATCGTGGATTAAGGCTGGTGTGTTCTGCGTAGGAATGGGTTCTAAACTGTTCCCGAAAGACAAGGTTGCGGCAGAAGATTGGCAGTACGTATCAGATAAATGTAAAGAAGCCTTGGCTTACATCGCAGAGGCTCGTAAATAAAGAAGAGGAACGACAAGTTCATTTTGTTTAAAGGTGTATAAAGTGTGAGCATCGTTGAGCGGAGTATATCCATTTCAACGATGCTCTAAATATATACGTAGATTCCATTTACTGGGCACAGAATGAAGCGTATATGTACCAATCGGTTGAAAATGTGGAGAGGGGTTTGTTTCTCAGTTGGTAGGTGTTGTTGGTTGAAACGATGACGTAAAACGAAGTGTTTGCATAGGTTTAAATTGGGTTTACTTTTGAGGAATAAATGGGGCGCAGGTTTACGTAGAATTTAATTCTTTGGGCTGTAGGTTTGCATCTACGGCCTTTTTGTACTTCTTATTGTATATGGATTTATTCGATTACAAACGGATGAATACGTTTGCAAAAATACAATAAAAGTGGAAAGCTGTTCGATAAATAAAAGTATATTTGTGGGCAATAAGTTATTTGATGACGATTATGAAGCGGATTGTTTTTTTTCTTTGGTTGGTTTGTGTGCTGGTTTCGTGTGGAAGTATAGAAACCGTGTCTTACGAGCAACTTACTCCAGCCGCATACAGTTTCCCTAAAAATATAAAAGATGTAGCGGTTGTCAATCATATGCCTCCAACGGGAGAAGCAAAGTCTGGGGTGATGACTTTCGGAGACATGGAAGGCGACGGAAAAATCTCGGCGGATGCTTTGGCTGAATCGTTGGCAAATTCAAGATATTTCAATCAAGTTGTGGTTTGCGACTCTGCGTTATCTGCAAACGGGGAGGGGGAATTATTACCCCAAAATACGGTTGCGGAACTCTCCAATGGACTGAATGTAGATATGCTGATTTCTGTAGACCGTGTGTTTATTCAAAAGGCTAAACTTGAAGTGTTATATCCTGGAATGAATGTTGCTTGGCCTATCGTCCGTGTAAAGGTTACCCCTGTGATAAATTTGTATATACCCTCTCGTGAGAAACCTATACGTGTGATAGCTCAAGACAGTTTGGACTGGAATGTGGATGAGGTGATATCCGATAAGGATATGCAGAAAGAAGCGGCTTCATTTGCCGCGCATCTTATTTGCCGGAAATTGGTTCCTTACTGGACTTCTGCTGAACGTTTGTATTATGCAGGAGGCTCTGCAGAGATGCGTGATGGTTCTGTATGGGTAAGAGAAAATCATTGGGATAAGGCTTACTCTGTTTGGTTTTCTTTGTATGATACATCGAAATCGGCCAAAACGAAGATGAAAGCAGCTTTCAATTTAGCTTTGGCGTCTGAGATGATGGGGCGGATTGAAGACGCAGAGCAATGGTTGGATAGGGCTCAGAAGCATGTTAAGGCGGGGAGTCATAACGAACAGATATGCAAGTATTATGCGGCGCAGTTGCAGGCGCGTAAAGATGATTATGCACGACTGGATGCCCAAATGAATAGGTTTTGAAATAAAATCTTCGCCCATTGTCGCGACTTACAATATTTTTTGTACATTTGAACCATCTAAAAACATATTATGATGAATCTTAGTGAACAGTCTCGTGCTTCTATAGCTTCTACCTTGAAAGACGCATTGGCTTGTTATGTAGCCAATGGTGATAGGTCTGTAGTGACAGATATCCATTTGCAACCCAAACAGGATAGTGGTGAACTTATTGTATGCGATGACGATGATAAAGAACTTTCGCGTACCATTATAAATGAATGGGTAGCCTATGACGATGATGATTTTTATGCTCAGGCAGAGCCGGTGCTTAGAGCTGAAGTTGCAACACTAAAAGATGGGGGAGTATTGGAAAACCTTTGCCTGACAAAACCATATTCTTTCGTTTTAGTAGATGAAGAAAAGGAGACTGTTTCTGAATTGTTACTGCTGGACGAGAATGAAACTTTGCTGCTGAATGAAGAACTCTTGAAAGGATTAGATCAGGAGTTGGATGAATTTTTAAAAGAGCTTCTTGATAAATAAAGTATTGTACTTTAGGTTGGATAAACTTCTGTTGTATGTAATAAATATGGAAGTGAAAGAGATGTAATAGTGCTAAAATATGCTGAAGAACATATTTTAGCACTATTGGTATGTTCAAAAGAGAAAAAAACTTCTATCTTTGCATCGGATTTCCATTGAATATGAGTGTATGAAGTAAAATGTACATTCATAATAAATGATGTTCTGGGTGGAAATTACTGTAGAACGACAGTCCCAGATGGTATTAACTAAAATCAAATTACATGATTAAAAATGTAAAATGGTTTTTTGTTGTATTATTAATAGTATTCAGTTCTCCAATCTCTCTGTCTTTTCAGTCAGAGAGAATTCCAACAGAGAGGCTGGTGTCAGGTGACAAGATTCCAGTATTAAGGCTCTGTGATTCAGTGCAGCCGCTCAACCTGCACATCCCTCAAGATGGGTATACGCTATTGAGCTTTTGGGCGAGCTATGATGCGGCATCCCGAGAAAAAAACGCCGCATTGCTTCATGAGGCGAGTAAATATGCCAATGTGAAGGTTGTTTCTGTTTCATTTGATTGCTATGCCTCTGTTTTTCGGGCGGCAATAAAGCAAGATAAGCTAAACGAAAGTGATTGTTTTGTAGAAACAGAAGGTTTTAATTCGGAAGTCTTTCGGGATTTTGACCTGAAAGAAGGGTTTGTGAATTACCTGATAGATGCTGATGGGATAATTGTTGGCAAAAATATATCCGCTTCCGATTTGGTGTCTTTCTTAAACTGATTTTTAGGTTTGCGAAAGGTTTGTTTTTGAAAAATTGAATACAACAAAAAACTTACCTCCACTTGAATCCTGTATGCTTTTATCAGGTTTCGGGTGGAGGTAATTTCTCTTAAGGTGCAGATTTATCCGATGTTTTCTGTCTTAATAAGGTATTCGGCTATTTGTACAGCGTTTAATGCTGCTCCTTTTTTTATCTGATCGCCTACAATCCAGAAAGTAAGCCCGTTCTCATCGGAGAGGTCCTTGCGTATTCGCCCTACATAAACAGGGTCTTTGCCAGCCAAGAAAAGGGGCATAGGATATTCTTTCTTTTCAGGATTATCCATCAAGATAAGACCTTCTCCGTTAGAAAATGCAGTTCTTGCTTCTTCTATTGATACGGGTCGTTCTGTTTCAATCCAAATACTTTCTGAGTGAGAACGCAAGGCGGGAACACGTACACAAGTAGCGCTTACCTTTATATCAGAGTGCATGATTTTGCGAGTCTCGTTAAACATTTTCATCTCTTCCTTGGTGTAACCATTTTCGGTAAATATATCTATTTGCGGAATAAGGTTAAATGCCAACTGATATGCAAACTTTTCTACGGTAACAGGTTTTCCAGCCAGAACTTGACGGTATTGAGTATATAGCTCATCCATAGCTGCAGCCCCTGCTCCGCTGGCTGCTTGATATGTAGCAACGTGTACGCGTTTGATGTGGGTTAGATTTTCAATCGCTTTCAATGCTACCACCATTTGAATGGTTGTACAGTTGGGGTTTGCTATAATTCCACGTGGACGACTTAAAGCGTCAGCGGGGTTAACTTCGGGTACAACCAAAGGAACATCTGCGTCCATTCGGAATGCGCTTGAATTGTCTATCATGACAGCCCCATATTTTGTAATGGTCTCTGCGAATTCTTTTGAAGTTCCAGCTCCTGCCGATGTAAAGGCTATGTCAACACCTTTAAAGTCATCGTTATGCTGTAGAAGTTTTACCTCTATATCCTTTCCGCGAAAATTGTATTTTCGTCCTGCGCTACGTGATGAACCAAATAAAACTAATTCGTCAACGGGAAAGTTCCGTTCATCAAGTACACGTAGGAATTCTTGTCCTACGGCTCCGCTTGCACCAACAATTGCTACTTTCATTTTCTATATTTTACATTGTTAATAATACATTTTCTTTTGCTAAGTATTGGAAAAACTATTGTCTTTAAGACTCTTCTCTAAAAACCTAACTAAGGTTTTATTTTTCTTTTGAACTATTGCTCTACAAAGGTAATACATTTTGTAGTATCGGGTAGTTGAAAGGGAAAGTTTTTTGTATTCGGTTGTAGAGCTCTATATTAAGGGTGATACAAATCTAGCTTCTGTATGTTTGTGATGTGTACCAAGAAATATTATCTTTGCAACAAATAAAAAGATATTATGGCTACAGCTTATCACAATTTATCCGACTATGATTTTGCGTCAGTACCAAACGCTTCAGAAATGCGCTTTGGTATTGTTGTATCCGAATGGAATTATAATATTACTGGTGCTCTGCTTGACGGAGCTGTAAAAACATTGAAAAAGCATGGTGTAACAGACGACCATCTCATTGTTCAGATGGTTCCTGGAAGTTTTGAGCTTACTTTTGGGGCTTCTCAAATGATTAAGAGTGGGAAAGTGGACGTTGTCATTGCGTTAGGGTGTGTGGTAAGAGGTGATACTCCTCATTTTGATTATGTTTGTGCTGGAACCACTCAAGGTATTTCCTTTCTGAATGCTACGACTGATATTCCTGTGATTTACGGACTGATAACAACTGAAAACATGCAACAGGCAGAGGATAGATCTGGTGGTAAGTTGGGTAATAAAGGAGATGAATGTGCTATTACTGCAATAAAAATGGTGGATTTTTCTTGCAGGTTAAAAAAATAGCGCTACCTTTGCAGCGAATTTATGAGAATGATGCGTTGCAATACGCTAAAAGGGCAAATACCAGAGTGGCCAAATGGGGCAGACTGTAAATCTGCTGGCTTTCGCC
>CAVBJM010000040.1:0-19346 GCA_963595925.1 bacterium | reverse complement strand
CTGTGGTACGATGAGCGCAACAAGAGTCAATGAGTTACACGCGCCTACAAATCACTCTTTCGAGAAGACGGGATTAGCGCCCGATGTAAGGCGCAGAGCTTCGGGGTGTTCCTTGATATACGACTCGATGTGGCGGATGCGTTTTTCTTCCAAAATCTCATCGACGGCTATCAGGATACCGGTTTCTTCCACATCGCCGAAGCCGTAGTTTATCGCCGTGCCGAACATGCGCATGGTAGGCGAAAGGCTCATGTAGGCGTTTACCAGCGGAGGGATGTTGTAGCCCAACTTGCGCACCTCGGCGTTCAGCACCTTGTAGTCTTCACGGAAGGTTTCGTGGCAGAACAGTTGGCTCAGCATGCGCTCGTCGGTTTCTATCTGAAGCGGCTGCATGGGAGTGATGAGGCTGTCCTTGTCAGAGAAATGTTTTTTGAGGAAGTAGAGAATCATGTCACGCCCCAAACGGTTGTAACTGGGGTACATCGTCATCTTTCCGAAGAAGTACTTTACGTTGGGCTTAACAACGGTAAGGGCGCCCAATCCGTCCCACAGATTGTCGAGCGCGAAGAGTCCTTTCGATCCGGCTCGGGTAGACTGGTATTCGAGCGTTACGAACGAGCGTCCCAGCTCTACGGTGGTAGGAAGATACTCCTTCAGGAATTTTTCGGAGAAGTTAAACATATGCGCCGTAGCCAAGACTGGTTTCCCGTGACTGTCGAACTCTACCTCATCGCCCAACAGGTATCGGTATCCGCCCAAGATTTCCTCGGCTTCGGGATTCCACACCACCAACTGCTGGTAGGGGTTTTCCATCAAATCATATTCGTCCAAGTCGACCGACATACCTGTTCCGCCTCCGGCAGCCCGGAAAGCGATTTCGCGCAGACGTCCGATTTCTTTCAGCACGTTGGGCGCGTTTTTCCAGTTGATGATATATATTTCGTTGTTACTCTTGTTGGTCGTACGCAGACGGCGTTCGGGTGTCAGCTCCGACTTCAGCACGTCTCTGTCTATCGGTGAAATGATATCTTCCATATGTTATTCTTAATTCTCTCTTCTAACGGTATCTTATTTCAGTTTGTATACCAAGTCTCTTACGTATGCCGCCCACTGTGCCGGTGTCTTCGAGCGGTCGAACGTCTGCCACGAGATGGGTTTCCCTATTACCACGCGGAACGTCTTGTTGCGGTTCTTAAACATCTCGTCGGCCAGATAAAGCATGGCCACATTAAAGCGTATGCCAAAAAATCCGCATACGTTGGCCAGCGAGTAAAAGAAGTTGGAGTTTTGTCCTTCGAAATAGATGGGCACCACGTTGCGCCGCGTCTCCACGCTTTTAGAAACGAACGTCTTCTTCCACTCCAAGTCCTGGATAACACCTGCCCTTCGGCGCGAGCACAGTCCAGCCGGAAACATGATGATGTGATTGTCCGAACGGAATCCCGTCTCGACCAACTGCGGAAAGTCGCGCGACTGCGAACCCGTTTTATTGATAGGGATGCACAAGGGAGCCAAGCCGTGAAGGTTCATCAGCAGGTCGTTTACCAAATACTTGATTTTCCCCTCGTAGCGCGTACCCAATACGTAACCCAAAGAAATCCCGTCTTGTCCGCCCAGCGGATGGTTCGAAACGAACGTACACAGCGTTCCGTCATCGGGAAGGTTCTCCATGCCGTGAACGTCTACTTTTACGTTCAGAAAATCCATGCAAGCCTTCAGGAAAGGCACACCGCTCAAGTCTTTTACCTCTCGCATGAAACCGTTTATCTCGTCCTGATGCACGATTCGTTTCAGATAAGACACGAGAAAGCGAGGTATGTACTTCGCCTTTTTCCCGGCTTTTTCCCGTAAAATCTTGTCGATATCTATTAAAAAAATCGAATCTTCAGCCATTGCGTTTCTTGGATTTTCGGTGCAAATGTAATTTTTCTTTTTAAAAACGATTCATCTACCGCGCCAAAAAGTAACACGAAGCTACAAAAAACCGGGAAACGCTCGCTTTCGAGTTACAAAACTGCACACAGAGCCCTGAATATGTGCACAAAGCACAACCGCCGTCACGCTATCAACACCTGTTGAAAACTTATCCGCTTTTTTACCTCCGCAAAAGCGACTTATTACATCGGAAATATGTAATTTTACACACTCAAAGCAGTGTTGTTGAAAACAACCAAAGGTGAACCATCGCCACATAACAGAAACGAATCATGAACGAAACTGAAAATACATACCATATCCCCGTGCTCCTCAACGAAAGCATCGACGGAATGAACCTCCAGCCCGGAGGCGTTTACGTAGATGTGACCTTCGGTGGAGGCGGACATTCTAAAGAGATTCTGCGCCGGATGGACAGCGCCAGCAGACTCTTCAGCTTCGACCAAGACGAGGACGCCGAGAAGAACATCGTAAACGACCCGCGCTTCACGTTCGTGAGGAGCAACTTCAGATATCTGCATAACTTCCTACATTATCACGATGTGGAACAGGTAGACGCCATACTGGCCGACCTGGGTGTTTCATCGCACCACTTCGACGACTCGAACCGGGGATTCTCGTTCCGTTTCGACGGCGAACTGGATATGCGTATGAACAAACGCGCCGGGCTCACTGCTGCCGACGTGGTAAACACGTACGACGAGGAGAGACTGGCCAACATCTTCTACCTATACGGCGAACTGAAAAACAGTCGGAAGCTGGCTGCGGTCATCGTCAAGGCCCGAAGCACGAAACGCATCACCACCATCGGAGAGTTTTTGGAACTGGTGAAACCTCTCTTCGGCCGCGAGCGCGAGAAGAAAGAGTTGGCTAAAGTCTTTCAGGCCCTGCGCATCGAAGTCAATCAGGAAATGGAGGCGCTGAAAGAGATGCTTTACGCCGCCATACAAGCCCTGAAGCCAGGCGGACGACTGGTGGTCATCACATACCATTCGCTGGAAGACCGCATCGTGAAGAACCTTATCAAGACGGGAAACGCCGAAGGAAAGACCGAACAGGATTTCTACGGAAACATCCAGACCCCGTTCCGAGCAGTAAACAACAAGGTTATCGTTCCCTCGGACGAGGAAACGGAGCGCAATCCACGCTCGCGAAGCGCGAAGCTCCGCATCGCCGAAAAGAAATAAAGACTACACGCCATGGAAGAGAATAAGCAACAAGAAGCCCAACACTTCTCCGCATTCGGCCTCATCAAGAGCATCCTTGGAGGAGACTTTCTGGGACATGAGTTCTTCAAGCGGCAAATAGGTTTGCTGATACTCATCGTGGTGCTCACCATTTGGTACATAGACAATCGCTACTCCAGCCAACAGGAAATGCTGGAGATAGACCGACTGAAGAAACAACTGGTAACGGCACGCTACGATGCGCTCACCATCTCATCGGAAGTGACCATGCGCAGCCGTCAGTCAAGAATAGAAGATTACATCGTACGTGAGGGGACTCCGCTGGAAACATCTACGCGTCCTCCCTTCCGCTTAAAGAACGAAAAGAAATAAAAACACGTATGCTTCCCGGAAAAGGATATACTATCAACTGGTATTTGGGTATCACCGCAATACTTTTCGCAATGGTGCTTGGCGTCATTGCCAAGGGAGGATGTACCATGCTCAAGGAACGGGAGTATTGGGAGGCCGTGGCCGACCGCTTTGTGAAAGAAAACAAGATAATCTACCCCACCCGTGGAAACATCATCTCGGCCGACGGACGACTCATGGCCAGCAGCCTACCGGAATACAAGATATTCATGGACTTCCGCTACCCCACCGGAGCTACCGACAAAGAGAAGGAAAAGAAAGATACGCTTCTGGCGAACAATCTGAATGCGCTCTGCAAGGGACTGCATGAGATATTCCCCGATAAAAGCACGGAGTATTTCCGCAACATCATACAGACGGGAAAGAAGAAACGCAGCTCCCGCTGCCAACTTTATCCGCGACGCATCTCCTACCTGGAATACAAGGAAGTGAAAAAGCTACCCGTATTCAACCAAAGCCGTAACATCAGCGGACTGTTCGATGAAGAAATCGTACGCAGAAAGAAACCGTTCGGTTCATTGGCCATGCGTACGCTAGGCGACATGAACTTAGACATGACCAAGGGCGCCAAGAACGGATTAGAACTGGCGTACGACTCGGTACTGAAAGGTAAAGAAGGAAGCTGCCGACGCGAAAAGGTAATGAACCGCTGGATTGACATCGTAGAAGTTCCGGCAATAAACGGTAACGACATCATTACAACCATCGACGTAGACATGCAAGACATCGCCGAAAAAGCATTGGTAGACCAACTGGATACGCTGAAAGCATTGTTCGGCGTGGCGATGGTCATGGAAGTGGAAACCGGTGACGTAAAGGCCATCGTAAACATGACACGCGGCAACGACGGAAAATACTACGAGATGGAAAGCCTGGCCACCAGTAACCTGATGGAGCCCGGTTCAACGTTTAAGACGGCGTCCATTATGGTTGCGTTGGAAGACAAGTACATCACGCCCGACTACATCGTAGACACAGGGAACGGCGTAAAGAACATGTACGGCAGCAACATGAAGGACTGGAACTGGTACAAGGGAGGATACGGGGCGATAGACGTAACCCGCATACTGGAAGTTTCATCGAATATCGGCGTGTCGTGCATCATCGATAAATTTTATCACAACAACCCGCAACGTTTTGTCGACGGGCTGAAGCGCATGAGTATAGACACTCCGCTGCATCTGGGCATCCCGGGCGAAGCGACCCCCATCATCCGCGGTCCCAAACAACGGAAATATTGGGCGCGTACTTCACTCCCCTGGATGAGCATCGGATATGAAACCATGATACCGCCCATTTACATCCTGAACTTCTATAACGCCATTGCCAACAACGGTGTCATGGTAAAGCCACGCTTCGTGTCCGCCATCGCCAAAGACGGAAAGATTTTGGAAGAGAAACCGGTAGAAGTTATCAACCCCAAGATATGCTCCGACACCACACTCTCCATGATACGTACCATTCTGCGCAAAGTGGTTTCGCAAGGACTGGCCAAGCCGGCCGGAAGCAAACAATTCAGCGTGTCAGGAAAGACGGGTACAGCGCAAGTGGCACAAGGCGGCCATTACAAAGGGGCAAACGCCACCCAATATTTGGTAAGCTTCTGCGGCTACTTCCCGTCGGAAAAGCCAAAGTACAGCTGCATCGTCCAGATTCGGATTCCCCACGGGCCGGCTTCGGGCGGTCTGCAAGCCGGAAGCGTGTTCAGCCGTATCGCCGAACGCATCTACGCTAAACATTTATTCCAAGATATCAATCGTGCGAAAGACTCCACATCGGTATTCGTGCCCGATGTAAAGAAAGGAAACATTGTAGAAGCCGCCTATGTGCTGAAAGAGCTTAACATAGCGGGAAACAGCGCTTCCATTCCATACACTCGCAAGCCGGTATGGGGAAAAGCCCACACGGATAGTGCCCAAGCCACCCTCAGCACCGAAAGCACCAATACCAAAACGGTGCCAAACGTGATAGGCATGGGAGCGAAAGACGCGGTTTACCTGCTCGAAAGCCTCGGGATGAAAGTATCCGTCTCGGGATTCGGTACGGTAGGCGCGCAAAGCGTCCCGGCTGGAAGCACCATTGTAAAAGGGAAAAACATTACGCTAACGATGAAACACTAAACTGTAAACTCATGAAACTGCAAGACATTATCCAATCTGTTTCGGTATGCGAATGCATAGGAAACACGGACAAGGAAATGACGGGAATCCAGATGGACTCCAGACTGATAGAAGAAAACGCCCTGTTTGTAGCCGTAAAAGGCACACAGACCGACGGACACGATTATATAGAAAAGGCTATAGAGAAAGGCGCTACGGCTGTGGTATGCGAAACGCTTCCGGAAACGCTACACGAGCAGGTGACTTACGTTCGGGTAAACGACACGGAAGACGCTGTGGGCAAACTGGCTACCACTTTCTACGGCGACCCGACATCGAAGCTTGACCTGGTAGGTGTAACCGGAACCAATGGCAAGACCACCATCGCCACCCTATTATATAATATGTTCCGCAAGTTCGGATACAAAGTCGGACTGCTCTCTACCGTATGCAACTACATCGACGGAGAGGCCATCCCTACCGACCATACCACGCCAGACCCCATTACACTGAACAAGCTGTTGGGACGTATGGCCGACGAAGGCTGCAAATATGCGTTCATGGAAGTCAGTTCGCACGCCATCGCGCAGAAAAGAATCGGAGGTCTCCGCTTCGTAGGAGGAATATTTACCAACATTACCCGCGACCACTTGGACTATCACAAAACGTTCGAGAACTATCTAAAAGCGAAGAAAGCCTTCTTCGACGGACTGCCGAAAACCGCTTTCGCGCTCACGAACGCCGACGACAAAAACGGCTTGGTAATGCTGCAGAACACCAAGGCTAAAACGGCAGTATACTCCCTGCGCTCGCTTTGCGACTTCAAAGGTAAGGTACTGGAAGACGGTTTCGACGGAATGCTGCTGGACATCAACGGACGCGAAGTTAACGTACAGTTCATTGGACGATTCAACGCATCCAACCTGTTGGCCGTGTATGGAGCGGCTTGTCTGTTGGGCAAACAACCTGAAGATGTACTGTTGGTGCTAAGCACGCTACGTCCCGTAGCCGGACGATTCGACGCGCTGCATTCACCCAAAGGCTATACGGCCATCGTAGACTACGCGCATACTCCCGATGCATTGGAGAACGTGCTGAACGCCATCCACGAGGTACTGAGAGGAAGAGGCCAAGTCATCACTGTAGTGGGGGCTGGCGGAAACCGCGACAAAGGCAAACGTCCGCTCATGGCGCAAGAATCGGTTAAGCAGAGCGACCGGGTTATCATCACGTCTGACAACCCACGGTTTGAAGAACCGCAAGACATCATCAACGATATGCTGGCGGGACTGACCAAGTCCGACATGAACAAAGTCTTGTCTATCGCAGACCGCAAGGAAGCTATCCGCACCGCATGCATGCTGGCTCAGGCCGGCGATGTGATTCTGGTAGCCGGAAAGGGTCACGAGAACTATCAGGATGTGAAAGGCGTAAAGCATCACTTCGACGATAAGGAAGTATTGAGAGACATTTTTGAAACCGAAAAATAAAGAAGCCGCCACATGCTATACTATTTATTCGACTACTTGGAGCAATTCGGGTTTCCCGGAGCCAGAATGTTCGGTTACGTATCGTTCCGTTCGCTTATGGCCGTGATACTGTCTCTGCTCATCTCCGCCATCTTCGGAGAGTACTTTATCAAGTTGCTTAAGCGGAAACAGATTACCGAAACCCAACGCGACGCAAACATTGACCCGTTCGGAATCAATAAAGTGGGCGTGCCCACCATGGGCGGAGTCATCATTATCGTGGCGGTAGTTATCCCATGTCTGCTTTTGGGTAAGCTACATAACGTTTATATGGTTCTGATGCTGATAACCACGCTGTGGCTCGGCTCGTTGGGATTCATGGACGACTATATCAAGACTTTCAGAAAGAACAAGGATGGACTACACGGCAAGTTCAAGATTATCGGACAGGTGGGACTGGGACTCATTGTGGGACTGACGCTTTACCTCAGCCCGTCGGTAGTTATCCGCGAGAACGTTGAGATACAGAAAGACGGACACGTGGTGGAAGTAGTACACAAAGCGAAAGACCAGAAATCGACCAAGACCACCATCCCGTTCTTTAAGAACAATAACCTGGACTATGCCGACTTTGTTGGATTTATGGGCGAGCACGCCCAGACTGCCGGCTGGATTGTGTTCGTGCTGGTTACCATTTTCGTAGTGACCGCCGTATCGAACGGCGCCAACCTGAACGACGGTATGGACGGTATGGCGGCCGGGAACTCCGCCATCATAGGCGTGGCACTGGGCATACTGGCGTATGTGTCGAGTCACATCGAATACGCCAGATACCTGAACATTATGTACATCCCCGGCAGCGAGGAACTGGTTATCTTTATCTGCGCCCTCATCGGAGCGTTGATTGGATTCTTGTGGTACAACGCTTATCCGGCACAGGTATTCATGGGCGATACGGGAAGCCTTACCATTGGCGGCATCATTGCCGTGCTGGCCATTATCATCCATAAGGAATTACTCATCCCCATTCTGTGCGGAGTGTTCCTTGTAGAGAACCTTTCGGTCATCTTCCAAGTGAAATATTTCCAGTTCGGGAAGAAGAGAGGCGTTAAGCAAAGGGTCTTCAAGCGTACCCCCATACACGATCATTTCCGCACCACGGCGGCTCAGCTGGACTCTACGTGCAAGTATCTCGTCACTTGGCCAAACTCGGTTTACCACGAGTCGAAGATTACGGTGCGCTTCTGGATTGTCACCATTGTACTGGCGGCTATAACGATAATAACATTAAAGATTAGATAGAAATGACAATGACAAAAAGAATTGTTGTTTTAGGAGCAGGAGAAAGCGGCGCAGGAGCTGCCGTTCTGGCTCAAAAGAAAGGTTTCGACACGTTTGTGTCGGACATGTCTCTGATAAAGGACAAATACAAGAAAGTATTGGACGAAAGAGGTATCCGCTGGGAAGAAGGACACCACACCGAAGAACTGATTCTGAACGCCGACGAGGTAATAAAAAGCCCCGGCATTCCGAACAACGCGCCCATTATTCTGAAGCTGAAAGCACAAGGCACGCCCATCATCTCCGAAATAGAGTTCGCCGGACGATATACCGACGCGAAGATGATTTGCATCACGGGAAGCAACGGTAAGACCACGACTACGTCGCTCATCTACCACATTTTCAAGAAAGCCGGACTGAACGTGGGATTGGCCGGAAACATCGGACAGAGCTTGGCTTATCAGGTGGCTGAATGCGACTACGACTATTACGTCATTGAGCTGAGCAGTTTCCAGCTGGACAACATGTATAAGTTCCACGCCAACATTGCCGTGCTGATGAACATTACGCCCGACCATTTGGACCGTTACGACTATCAGATGCAGAACTACGTGGACGCCAAATTCCGCATCATCCAAAACCAGACCGACGCCGACGCGTTCATCTTCTGGAACGATGATCCCGTGATACAGCGTGAGCTGCACAAGTACGGCATCCACGGACAATACTACCCCTTTGCCGAGCATAAGGAGAACGGGGTAGCTGCTTTCTCGGAAGACGATACGGTACACTTCACAAAGCCTATTGACTTCAACATGGAACAGGAAGAGCTGGCTCTTACGGGCACGCACAACTTGTTCAACTCAATGGCGGCAGGCATCTCGGCCAACATTGCAGGAATCCGAAAGGAGTGTATCCGCGAGGCTCTGCACGACTTCAAAGGAGTGGAACACCGCTTGGAGAAAGTGGCTCGCGTGCGCGGAGTGGATTATATCAACGACTCGAAAGCTACCAACGTCAACTCGTGCTGGTACGCGCTGAAGAGCATGAAAACGAAAACCATCCTTATCTTGGGCGGAAAAGACAAAGGGAATGACTATAACGAGATAGCTGAACTGGTCAAAGAGAAGTGCACAGGACTAATATTCCTGGGATTGCACAACGAGAAACTGCACGACTTCTTCGGCGGTTTCGGCCTACCTATTGCCGATGTGCAAAGCATGAAAGACGCCGTCGACGCCGCTTACAAGATGGCCCAAAACGGTGAAACCGTACTGCTGAGCCCATGTTGCGCCAGCTTCGACCTCTTTAAGAGCTACGAAGACCGCGGCGATCAGTTCAAGGAATGCGTAAGAAACCTCTGACCAAATAACGCGAAAAATGGATTTCCTGAAGAATTTATTCAAAGGCGACAAAGTGGTATGGGTGATATTCGTCCTGCTTTCGCTGGTGTCCATCACCGAAGTGTTCAGCGCCTCCAGCTCGATGTCGTATCGGTCGGGAGCGTACTGGACACCCATCTCGGGACATCTGCTCTACCTGCTTTTGGGCCTTCTCGTCATACTTATCGTGCATTACATACCCATGAAGTGGTACGGGCTATTCGTTCCGGGCATTATCGTGGCCTGGGGGCTGCTGGTGGCAGTGCTGCTGGTAGGTGTTTCGGAGAACGGAGGAGCCCGATGGATAAACATTGCAGGCATCCATTTTCAGCCGTCCGAATTGGCCAAGCTCACCACAATAGCCACCGTAGCGTTCATCTTGGAGAAATGCCAAAACGGTGAGAAAGCCGCCAATCCGGCCGCGTTCAAGTTTATCCTAATCTTTACGGGGATCAGCTTGCTGCTTATCGTGTTCGACAACCTCTCGACGGCACTCTTGCTGGCCGCCACCATCTTTCTGATGATGATTATCGGACATGTGCCTTGGAAACAGATAGGAAAGTTAGTACTGTTTGGAGGCGTCATCGGTTCGCTCGCCTTCGTTTCGCTGAAGTTTACGCCAGACCCTGTGCTGGAACAGATTCCGTTGGTAAACAAACGCGCCACCACGTGGAAGCACCGATTGGAGCATTTCAGCGAACGCGACGCCTACATCTCGCCCAAAGACTATGACATCCGCAACAACGCCCAGCGAGGACACGCCAACATCGCCATCGCTACCAGCGGACTGTTCGGTTGCGGACCGGGAAACAGCGTACAACGCGACTTCCTCTCGCAGGCGTATTCCGACTTTATCTACGCCATCGTTATTGAAGAGTTGGGACTATTGCCTGCCGCCATCGTCGCACTGTTATACATCTGGCTGCTGATGCGCATCGTGAAAATCGTGCGGCAGTGCGACCGCTATTATCTAAACTTCCTGATTATGGGCATTGGATTTATCATCGCCATACAGGCCATTTTCAATATGCTGGTGGCCGTAGATATCATGCCCATCACGGGACAACCGCTTCCGCTCATCAGTAAGGGAGGTACGTCTACGCTCATCACCTGCGTTTACTTCGGCATCATCTTGGGAGTGAGCCGGAATGTGGCCATCCAGAAGCAGAAGCGACAAGAGGAGGAAGCCGAGAAACAACGACAGGTTCAAGAAGCGGCACAGGCATTACTCATCAGCGCGGCACAGAATCTGGCCGCAGCAGAGGGTACTACCGGCACTGAGCCACAATCCGCCCCAACGGAACAGCCGCAGGACGATACCGAATTCTCGCTTTCCGATGAAGAGGCTTTAAAGAACTTATAAGCGCACCCGTGCATACACCGTAGGCGGGCGGACAGATACGCAACAGAAGCGCACTGTCCGCCCGCCTCGTTTTTGGCCTTGCGCCGAGCGGAAATCGCACGCTTTCCGCCGCAAAGTTTCCGTACCGCAGCTGCGGTGAAAGTCGTATCACAACTGCGGTGATAGTCGTGTCACAGTTGCGGTGATAGTCGTACCACAGTTGTGACACGGAAACTTGCTGGAGAGACGGCGTAAATTCCTCCGGCGGACATAATTCTTTTTCGCTTGCAGATAGCAGTTTAGAACTTTCTTCCTAACTTTGCAAAACAAATACATCTGTACGTTATGAGCCAGAATTTGAAAATTATCATTAGCGGAGGCGGAACCGGAGGACATATCTTTCCGGCCGTTTCGATAGCGAACGCCATAAAAGAGCAGCGCCCCGACGCGGAAATCCTCTTCGTAGGAGCCGAAGGACGAATGGAGATGCAGCGCGTGCCGGCCGCCGGGTACAACATCATCGGTCTGCCCGTAGCCGGATTCAACCGAAAGAACTTGCTGAAGAACGTGTCAGTCATCATCAAACTGTTGCGCAGCCAGCTCAAAGCCCGAAAGATTATACGCAACTTCAAGCCCGACGCCGCCGTAGGCGTGGGCGGATACGCCAGCGGCCCTACGCTGAAAATGGCCGAAATGATGGGCGTGCCTACACTGATTCAGGAGCAGAACTCTTACGCCGGAGTAACGAACAAACTTCTGGCGAAGAAGGCTGACAAGATTTGCGTAGCCTACGAAGGCATGGAACGCTTCTTCCCGAAAGAGAAAATCATCCTCACCGGAAACCCCGTGCGGCAGGGATTGCTCAACCAAACGGTGAGCCGCGAGGAAGCCATCCGCAGCTTCGGCCTCGACCCTGAAAAGAAGACCATCCTCATCGTGGGCGGAAGTCTGGGAGCGCGTACCATCAACCAGTGCGTAACACGCCACATGGAGCAGATAAAAACCTCGGGCGTGCAGTTCATCTGGCAGACCGGTAAAGCATACATCAGCGAAGCCCGTGAGACCGTAGCCCAGGCAGGCAATCCCGCCATGCTACACACCACCGACTTCCTGTCCGACATGAACGCAGCCTATAGCGCAGCCGACTTGGTTATCAGCCGAGCCGGAGCAAGCTCCATCTCGGAGTTCTGCCTGCTGGGCAAGCCCGTCATTCTGGTGCCGTCGCCCAACGTGGCCGAAGACCATCAGACCAAAAACGCACTGGCGCTCGTACAGAAAGACGCCGCTCTTTACGTGAAAGACGCCGAGGCCGGAGACCAACTCATCGACTTGGCCATCCGCACGGTAAACGAGTCCGAGACATTACAGAAACTTAGCACGAACATCGCCCGTCTGGCACTGAAAGATTCGGCAAGCATCATCGCCGCCGAAGTGTGTCGTCTGGCGCAAAAACATAAAGACCAACATGAACATTAATACAATAAAAGCAGTATATTTCATCGGCGCGGGAGGCATCGGCATGAGCGCGCTGGTACGTTACTTCCTCTCGAAAGGGAAAATCGTAGCCGGCTACGACCGCACTCCGAGTGAGCTGACCGGGAAACTCATCGCCGAAGGCGCAGCCATCCACTACGAGGAGAACGTCAGCCTCATCCCCCAAGCGTGTCTGAATCCTGAGACCACCCTGGTAGTCTACACTCCGGCCATCCCGGCCACCCATCAGGAGCTGACATACTTCCGCTCGCACGGCTTCGAGATTCAGAAGCGCGCGCAGGTGCTGGGCATGCTTACCCAGACCGAACGCGGCCTTTGCGTGGCCGGCACACACGGTAAGACTACCACATCGACCATGGCCGCCTATCTGCTCGACCACTCGCACGTGGGATGCAACGCTTTCTTGGGAGGCATCTCGAAAAACTACGACACAAACCTGTTGCTGTCGGACGAAAGCGATTTCGTGGTTATAGAGGCCGACGAGTTCGACCGCTCGTTCCACTGGCTCACTCCTTACGCCACGGTCATCACGGCTACAGACTCCGACCACTTGGACATCTACGGCACACACGAAGCCTACGTAGAGAGTTTTCGGAAGTACACTTCGCTGATACGCCCCGACGGTTTCCTCATCATCAAGCAGGGAATAGACCTGAAACCCGATGTGAAGCCCGGCGTAACGGTGTACACCTATTCCGACAAAGCCGGCGACTTCCACGCCGAAAACATACGCATCGGCAACGGTGAAATCGTCTTCGATTTCGTATCGCCCCTTGGCAACATCGCCGATATCCGGTTGGGCGTACCCGTATACGTCAACGTAGAAAACGGCATCGCCGCCATGGCGTTGGCACAGATAGGAGGAGCCACCGCCGAAGAGATAAAGGCCGCCATGCCCGGATTCAAGGGCGTAGACCGCCGCTTCGACTTCAAGATAAAGAACGACCACGTGGTGTTCCTGAGCGACTACGCGCACCATCCCGCCGAAATAAAGCAGAGCGTCAGCTCACTGCGCATGCTTTACCCTGACCGTCGGCTCACGGCCGTATTCCAGCCGCACCTCTACACCCGTACGCGCGACTTCTATCAAGATTTCGCCGACAGCTTGTCGCTATTGGATGAGGTCATCTTGCTGGACATCTACCCCGCACGCGAGCAACCCATTGAGGGCGTAAGCAGCAAGCTGATTTACGACAACCTCCGTCCCGGTATCGAAAAATGTTTGTGTCACAAAGAAGATTTGCTAAATTTGCTTCGTGACAAGAAGATAGACGTGCTCATCACCTTGGGGGCGGGCGACGTAGAAAACTATGTTCCACAAATATATGAATTGCTGAAGACCCGATGATTCGACGCATCCTCATACTCGTAGGAATGCTTAGCCTAACGGTCTACGTGATATTAGGCATGACAGCATTCAATGGCAAGCCCGACAAGGAGACTTGCCCGGGCATGACTTTGTCGATAAAAGACACCACAAACTTCGGATTCGTCTCCTACAAGCAGATAAAACATATTCTGGAGGAAAAGAACCTCTCCCCCATCGGGAAAAGACGCGGGAACATCAACGTGCGAAAGCTGGAAGAGACACTCTCCCAACACCCGTTCATCAGCAAAGCCGAGTGTTACCTCACCAGCGGAAACACCGTGGCAATAAACATCTACCAGCGCATCCCTATCCTGCACGTGCTGGCAGACAATGGCGACGACTATTACCTGGATCATCAGGGCAAGACCATGCACTTTCACGACCGCTCGGTCTGCGTGGTTGTTGCCACGGGATTCATCGACCGCAAGTTCGCAAAGACAACCCTGTACCCCATCGCACAGTTTCTGCAGACTGACCGCTTCTGGAACTCGCAGGTAGAGCAGATATACGTCAACCCCAAACTAGAACTGGAGCTGGTACCGCGGGTAGGAAACCAAACCTTGTTTTTCGGGAAAGCAGACAACTATGCCGAAAAATTCAGTAAATTGCGCTCATTCTACACCGAAGCTCTGAGCAAAGCGGGATGGAACAAATACAACCGCATCAGCGTGGAATTCAACAACCAGATTATTTGTACAAAAAAAGAACAACAATAAAGAACTAATCATATGGCAGTAGCAAAAACGTTTGTCGCAGCAATCGAATTAGGCTCGACTAAGATTACCGGAATCGCCGGAACAAAGAATCCTACGGGAAGCATCAGCATCTGGGCCTACGCCGCCGAAGACTCGGCCGACTGCATCAAGCGAGGAACCATCTACAATATCGACAAAGCGGCACAATGCGTGCAGAGCGTCATCCACCAACTGGAAGAGAAACTGGAAGCTAATATAAAGAAAGTTTATGTAGGCGTGGGCGGCATGTCTGTACACACCGTAACAAACACCGTTACCGAAAGACTCCCCGAAGAGACGAAGATTTCGCAGGCTCTGGTGGACAAGATGATGGCCAAGAACAAAAGCATGCAGTTTGACGACTACGAGATTCTGTCGGTGGTGTCGCCACAGGAATATCTGACCGGCAACAGCCAACTCACCACCGAGCCCATCGGCATACTGACCGACCGCATCGAAGCGCACTACATGAACATCGTGGCGCGCAAGTCGGTTAAAGGTTATATCAGCCAATGCTTCAGTCAGGCTGGATACGAGATAGCAGATTATTTCATTGCGCCGCAGGCTACCGCAAACGCCGTACTCAACATCAACGAGAAGCGCATCGGATGCGCCTTGGTCGATATGGGAGCCGACACAACGACCGTAGCGGTTTATAAAAGCGGTACGCTGAAACATCTGGCCGTAATACCTTTGGGAGGAAACAACATCACCCGTGACATTACTGCGCTGAACTTCGAAAGAGACGACGCCGAACGCATGAAGCGCCGCTTCGGAAAAGCATACGTATCGCCCGAAGACAACCAGAACGAACAGGACAACGCCTATAACCTGGACGGAAAGAAATCGGTACGCGCCGGCGAGTTCAACATGTACGTCACCGCACGCGTGAAAGAAATCATAGAGAACGTGGCCAATCAAATCAAGCTGTCGGAATATAGCGGCAAGCTCACGGCAGGAATCGTGCTTACCGGAGGAGGCGCTCAGATAAGCGATATCGAAGAAGCGTTTAAGACAATTATCCAAACCGACGCTATCCGTGTGGCCAGCAGCAGCAACATCAGTCTGGAACACGCTACCAGCGCGCTGAAGGACGGTACGCACTACACCCTTATCGGGCTGCTGAACGCCGGTAAGGAGAACTGCCGCAAGATAGAAGAACACGAGGGACAGACCTCCATCTTTGAGGAAATAGAGCAAGAAGCCGAGACAAAGAAACGCCAGAGCCAATACATCGTTCTGATGAACGAGGCAAAACAGCATTACAACAAGCTGGAATACCAATTGGCGCTGAACAAAATAGCCGAAGCCGAAAGCCTGCATCTGGCCGAGAATACCGAAGAAACGGAATCGCTCAAGCAGCAAATCCTGGAAGAGAAAGGAATAGAAGACGAACGCCGCCGGAAGGAAGACGAAGCCAAACAGAAGCAAGCCGACTACGACCGCCTAATAACTGAAGCCAAGCAAGCGGAAACAAAGGGAAACTACAAGGAAGCGTTGAGCAAAGCCGAAGAAGCCGCCGCCATCGGACTGGAAGGTAAAGAGGCCGAAACAAGCGGCTTGATAGACGATATAAAAAAGAAAAAGAAAGACAACAGTTCGCTCAACAAATTCTTCAACATGTTAACGGACCGCGTGAAAAACGGAGTAGACGAACTGACCAAAGAATAAACATAAACCCACCATAATAAAGAAAAAAACATTATGTCTGACGAAGCAACAATACCCGTTGTAATCAAACAAACGGAAAGCATCATAAAGGTAATAGGTGTAGGTGGTGGTGGCGGTAACGCAGTAAACCACATGTATCAGGAAGGTATACACGACGTAACGTTCGTAATCTGCAATACAGACCGGCAAGCGTTGGATCATTCGCCCATCCCCGAAAAACTTCAGTTGGGAGGCGAAGGACTGGGAGCCGGTAACCGCCCGATGAAGGCAAGAGCCGCGGCCGAAGAGAGCTTGGAAGATATCCGCAAGATGTTGGACGACGGCTCGTGCAAGATGGTGTTCATCACCGCCGGTATGGGAGGAGGAACCGGAACCGGAGCAGCCCCGGTCATTGCCCGTACGGCCAAAGAGATGGACATCCTGACCGTAGGTATCGTAACCATACCGTTCGTGTTCGAAGGTGTACAGAAGATAGACCAGGCGCTGGACGGCGTAGAGGAAATGAGTAAATACGTCGACGCCCTGCTGGTGATAAACAACGAACGCCTGCGCGAGGTTTATTCCGACCTGAGCGTAAAGAACGCCTTTGCGCGCGCCGACGATACGCTGACCGTAGCGGCCAAGAGCATCGCCGAGATTATCACCATGACGGGTACGATGAACCTCGACTTCAACGATGTGAAGACCGTGCTGAAAGACGGCGGAGTGGCCATCATGAGTACGGGTTACGGCGAAGGCGAAGGACGTGTGACAAAAGCCATACGCGACGCGTTGAACTCGCCGTTGCTGAACAACAACGACATCTACCGCTCCAAGAAACTGCTCTTCAAGATATCGTACAGTAGCAAAGGCGACCTGATGATGCCGGAAATGGACGAGATACACGAGTTCATGAAACACTTCGGAAACGACCTTGAGACGAAGTACGGAATCTTCCAGGAGGAAGACCTTGACCAAAAGGTGAAGTTCACCATCCTGGCCACCGGATTCGGAGTGAAAGACATCCCCGGCATGGAGAAGGTTATCGTGCGGCACGAAGCGGAAGACGCCGAAGCCAAACAGCGCGCGCTGGAAGAAGAAGCCAAGAAGGAAGAACGACGGATAAAAGCGTACGGCAACTCGCTAAACGTTTCCCAAAAGAAGCTGAACATATACATCTTCTCGCCTTCCGACCTGGACAACGAAGACATCATCGGTCTGGTAGAAAGCACTCCTACCTACGAGCGCAAATCGACGATACTGAACGAAATCAGACAGAAATCGGAAGAAGGAAAAGACTCCGCGCCCCAGCAGGCACCCGAAACCGCTAGCGACGGAACCATAACAGTCACCTTCTGACAAACAGAAACGTTTAACTAAAACACTACATAACAATGGATTTATTCGAACAAATCAGCAATGATATCAAAGAAGCCATGAAGGCAAAAGACAAAGTACGTTTGGAGACTTTGCGCAACGTGAAGAAAGTTTTCTTGGAAGCCAAGACCGCTCCGGGAGCCAACGATACGCTGACCGACGAAACCGCCCTGAAACTGATGCAGAAACTGGTAAAGCAGGGCAAAGACTCGGCCGAAGGTTACAAGCAGGCCGGACGCCCGGAACTGGCGGAAGAAGAAATGGCACAGGTACGCGTTATCGAAACGTACTTGCCCAAGCAGCTCAGCGCCGAAGAACTGGAAGCTAAGCTGAAAGACATCATCGCCCGTGTGGGAGCCACCAGCGCGAAAGAGATGGGTAAGGTAATGGGCGTAGCCAGCAAGGAGTTGGCAGGTCTGGCCGAAGGACGCGCCATCTCGGCAAAAGTAAAGGAACTGTTGGGCTAAAGCCGAACAAGACATACACTGCGAAGCCTCATCGGAGAACCATCCCGGTGAGGCTTCGCTCTTTTTTGCCCCGACGGAGAGGATTGTCGACTACAGTCAGCAACCATGCCTATTGCAGTCAGCAGCATTGCCGACTACAGTCGACAGACTTACCGATTGCAGTCGGCAAACGACTCAGCGAACGGGAACGGGCAGAAAAAAGGCGGAATCAAAACAAGTCGTGCAGCACATCGAGCGACTTCAGTTCGGGAAAATCGGGTACATGCAGCCGATAGTATTCGCAAATCACCTCCAAGCAACGCACACGCTGCCCCCGGTTCATCACAAAAAGCCGCATCGTATCGTAATTCATGCGCATTAGGGCGTGCAAACTTTCGGCCTCATCGGCACGCAAATACTGCCCGTGGTCGGGAATATCGGGAACGAAACAAGCGTTGCGCATGTCGAACAGATATCCAGGAGCGTAATCGTCTACATTGGGATACAGCCCCACGAACCGTGAAAGTCGCATCAAGAACACCAAATGGAAGTTGGAAAAACGCTCGGTACACGCATCCAGCCAGCGGATGGAATGCAGCAGATAAGCAAAAAGCGGAGCGTTCACGTCTTCCTGACGCAACACGTATCGGAGAAACTCGGCCAGAAACAAGGCGATGGCCGACTTGTAAGGGTGGTATGGAAGCGATTGCATGACATGTAACGCGCGCGCCTCCTTGACACGATGCAGCGAGGCGGTGGGACGTACATCGGCCTCGAACTCCACCAACGAAAGCGGCTGAAACAGTACCTGTCGCACCGCCGACGTACGCGAGCGCTGCAAGGGCACAAGAAACGAAGCCGTCCCCAACTGCGCGGTGTACACCTGCGCAATATTCATTCGGTCGGTATACTTCACCATGCCCAACACTACTCCCTGAAATGTCTGCAACATACGCTTTCGCTCCTTTCCATAACAGCCACAAAGATAACGCAAAGCCGCCGAAGCCCAACCCCATAGACCCCATAAAACGAGAAGGGCGCGAAAAAACAAAAAAAAAGTTCTAAAGTTTTGTGTAGAAGAAAAATATTCATACCTTTGCAACCGCAATCAACGGATGGCCCGTTCGTCTATCGGTTAGGACGCAAGATTTTCATTCTTGAAAGGGGAGT
>CAVBJM010000039.1:0-19513 GCA_963595925.1 bacterium | reverse complement strand
GCGCAATCGTCTTACTTCGGTCGAAGTAAGCACGTTGAACGACCGTAGTAAGCATGCACACCGACCGTAGTAAGACAAATAAGCCTTATGTGAATACAATATCTACTATAACCTGAGCACCGACTTTCGCATTCAGGTGTTTTACCAACATCTTGCGGTTCATCATCAGATTCTGCCGAAGAGCCGAAGAAGATAAACTCACATATAGGGTTTGATTCTTTATGAACAGATTCTGCGTATATTTACTGATAGTCTCCCCAACCACATCTTTCCAGGATTCTACCAAGCGGTATTCGTTCAGCGGCGTTTCCAATCCTTCCTGCCTGAGAAACCGCATCAAGATATCCCCCAACTGTTCCGCATTCTTTCGCCTCATTCCGCTTCTCCTCCATTATTACGCACGGAAACCTCTCCGTTTTCTACTTCAAAGAGCTTGTAGTCGCCTTCTATCTTCTGCAAGATCTTATCCAAATGATCCCGGTTCGTATCTGTTACAAATATTTGCCCGAAATTATCCCCTGCAACCAATTTCACAATTTGCTCTACTCGCGAAGCATCCAACTTATCGAAAATATCATCCAGCAATACAATGGGAGTAGTTCTGCTTCCCGTTCGTTTAAGAAACTCAAACTGAGCCAACTTCAATGCAATGAGATAGGTTTTGTTCTGTCCCTGCGAGCCCTCTCTCTTTATCGGAAAATCGCCCAAGGACATGACCAAATCGTCTTTGTGGATTCCTCTCGTAGAGTAACCCAATATGCGGTCGCGCTGACGGACTTCACGTATCAAGTGCAGCAAATCTCCCCTTTCCGCATGCGACTCATACGCCAAGCTCACTTGCTCACCCTCCTGCGAAATATATGCATAATACGATTGGAACACAGGAATGAACTCATCGATGAACTCCTTCCTCTTACGGTATACCACCTGGCCTGCAGAAGCCATCATTTCTTCCCATACGGACAGCAGTGCATCTTCCGGCTCTACCTCCGCTTTCAGTAGCGTATTTCGCTGCGCCAAAGCCTTATTGTATCGCATTAAAGCGTCCAGATACTCACGGTCGAACTGCGAAATCACAACATCCAAGAACCGTCTGCGTCCTTCGCTACCACCCGATATCAAATCTGAATCGGACGGAGAAACGATTACCAACGGTATCAATCCTATATGGTCCGCCAATCGGGAATATTCCTTCTTGTTCCGCTTGAACTGCTTCTTCTGCCTACGCTTCAATCCACAATACACCTCTTCCGGTTCGCCGTCATCGGTCTCATAAAACCCTTGCAGTACGAAAAAATCCCTATCATGAAGAACGTTTTGCGAATCCACCGGATTGGTTGAACTCTTGCAAAAAGACAGATAATACACCGAATCCAGCAAATTGGTCTTACCCATTCCATTCTTTCCGATGATGCAATTCATCTTCTTCGAGAACGACAATTCTACCTGTTCCAGATTCTTATAATTCAATATCGAAATGCGTTTCAGCCACATAACAAATCCTTTCATTAAGTTATAAAAAGACACCCATCATCTCTTGTGCCAAAAACTCGGAGCAAACAAAACCAATACTCCAAATATTTCCAACCTTCCTATCAGCATAAGGAACGATGTCACCCATTTGGCTGCTTCCGGCAGTTGCGCCCAGGAGAATACCGGTCCATACGCACCCAATGCAGGGCCTACATTACCCAAACAGGAAATAGACAAGCCAAACGCTTCCATCAAATCAAGTCCCAAACACATCAGGACAATCCATCCTACAAAGCCACAAACCAGATACAGTAAGATAAATGCCGACACTGTAGATATTACCGAAGACGAAACCGCCTGCTTGTTCACCTTTACCGGCAACACTGCCCGCGGATGAATCAACCGGCTAAACTCGTTCTTTATATTCCGGACCATAATCATCAAACGGACGCTTTTTATACCTCCAACGGTAGAACCGGTACAACCACCTTCCAACATCGCGTAAATAATAAATACCCACGTAAACGGCATCCAAACATTATAGTCATCGGTAGCGAATCCGGTACTGGTATGAAGCGACAACACCTGAAAGAACGACTTGCGGAAAGCTTCCTCTACCCCATAATGATTGTACCAAACCAATGATGCCATGATGACAACTGTTAGTATGCCAACCGAAGCTAAGAACCATTTCAATTCGTCATCCTTCAGCAAGTGGGAGAACTTGCCCCGCAGACACATGAAATACAGTGAGAAGTTCACCCCGGAAAGCAACATGAAAATCGAAACCACATACTCGATAAATGGCGAGTTCCAATAAGCGATACTGGCTTGTTTGGTAGAATACCCTCCAGTAGCGGTCGTTGTAAACGAATGACATACAGCATCGAACAAGTCCATTCCGCCCACTGTCAACAGAACGGTTTCAGTGACCGTAAGAATAATGTACACGGTCCACAACCATTGAGCCATAATACTTATCTTGGGATGAATCTTATTGTGCGTTACCCCCGTAGCTTCGGCTCGGAACAAAACTTGATTTCCCCCTCCAAAGATGGGAAGGACGGCTATTGTGAAGAAGACGATTCCTAAACCGCCAATCCACTGCGTAAAGCTCCGCCAAAAAAGCATGCCGTGCGAAAGGGATTCGATATCATTCAGCACCGTAGCCCCAGTGGTAGTGAATCCGGAAACGGTTTCAAAAAAGGCATCGCTTACCGATGGTATCTCCCCACTGATATAAAAAGGTATCATCCCAAAAACGGAAAACAACACCCATGTAAAAGTCACGATGCAATACCCGTCTCTCCGCGTCAACCTGTTTTCCGCATTCCTTCCAAAAAACAGGAATACGGCTCCCACTGCAACAGTAAGTAGCATGGCGTACACAAAGTACACCGAATCCGGTTCGTTATATCCCAACGAGATGCCTGCGCAAATCAAAAACATCAGGCTCTCCACCCATAGCAACACCCCCATTATGCGCAATATCATCTGCCGGTTTATCAAACTGTTTGTACGGTCTGGCCCGAACAATTGGCTGCTTTTTGTGACTGTATTCATTTATATATCTTATTTTATCGTGCAAAGCTAATCAAAATATCATACGAATATCTTTTCACTTTCTGAAATTCAAGACCGATGACACGGGAAGCTCAATCTCTCCCCAATGAATCATCGCATTAAAGATTCGGACTGCGCTATAATTACAGAGGTCTTCCACCCGAATGTTGCGCTCGAATATTCGCCCCTCATCCAACAAGAACTGTCGGTGAGTACCCTTCAGCAACGGATTGGATGGCGTAAACCAGCGTTTTCCATCAAATAAGGCCACATTACCGATAGACGTATCTGTAATCTGACAACTTCTCACTATCAAAACATCATCGGCGGTATCACGCAAAGCGAACAATGCGTCCAATCCAGAACGGTCAGACGATTTCAAATGATAATCGAAGGCATCTCCTGCCGAAACCAAGTTCAGTGTTTGTACCTTACGCAGACAATAAGGGAAATACTCCACCCCCATAACATCCGCCCCATAGGAAACACGACATCTGGTACACTGCTGAGGACGAAATCCGGCATCGATGATGTCTTCTATACACACATCATACGATGCGCCGAAACGCTCTCGCCGAACGGCGTTCATACGGGCGTTATGATACGAAGGACGCACTATTTGTCCCTCTTCCAAGCAAACGGTTTCAATAAATCGGCACATATATTTTTGCTTTCATCTCTTCATATTCACTCCGAGCATCACTTTGGAAAGTAACGCCTCCTCCGCTTCTGAAAAACTTATTTCCATACATATCCTCTTCAACGAAGCGAATCATTACCGCACTGTCCAAGTTTGAGCCATCGAAATAGCCCATCACTCCCGTATAGAAACCGCGAGGGCTCTTTTCAGCCTCGTTGATAATCTCTACGGTTTTCGTTTTAGGCGCGCCTGTAATAGAACCAGCCGGGAGCAGACGAAAGAACAAATCGCCTAAGTTTTCCAAGAAGCCATCGGACAACTTCCCGCGTATTTCCGAACTCATCTGAAGCAAAGCTCCCCGATGGGTAGAAACCCGGTCGATATACTTATAACGCACAACCGCGACTTCCGATGCAACTTGGCTCAGGTCATTCCGGATTAAATCGGTTATGGTAGCATGCTCGGCTGCCTCTTTGGGGTCATTCAGGAGCAATCTGTAAGCATTTGGCACAGAAGCGTCCATCGTTCCTTTCATCGGAAAAGAATAAATAAAGCCATCTTGTATACGCACAAACGTTTCGGGTGAGAAACAGGTAAGGTGTCCCTTTAGCCACACCTTATAAGGAGCTTCCGACCGTTCAAACAGTTCTCTTAATGACAAGTCGGTTTTTACGGCGGTTCTGCATGTAAGGTTTACAAGAAACGAATTTCCCGCATACAAGTTACGCCGTACTACATCAAACGCTTCCCGATAGGAAGCGAACGACTCGGGATAGACCTCCCACTGAAAAGGAGTGTTTGTCCAAAAGGATTTGTTTGCATTCGACCCCATTGGGAAGTCATACAACAAATCTTTCTGTTCCTTCATTTCATCCTGAGAAAGAACTAAACACTCCGTTCCGTCAAAACTAATCAAAAAGAAAAAGGGAATGCCGCTTTTCCCCCATCTGTTCATCCTCTTGACCGCTTCGTCACGATTACAAAATTTCACTCTTCCAACTTTGCTTTAATACGTTCCAACAATACAACGTAGCAGTGCAACTGCAAACGGTTAACCACAGCTTCGGCCTGTTCTATCAGAATGGGAATCGTTTTCTTCATGTTTGGAATGTACGTAGCTTTGTCTAACTGCAAGCTTTGCGGATAGTCGTGCGTAAGGAACCAGTCTTTCAGCGATTCTATATCTTCTTTTGTATATTTCTTCATTCTCTCCATATTCAGATGTATATTTGGTTAAAATGGATATCCAACGGCAAAATGAAACGCAAAATCGCGCTTGAAGTGCGGAGAAATAATAGGATAACGTTCCTTGCCTGTAGCCATGGGATTTATCGCCTTCATACCTCCGTCAAAGCGGAGAATCAGGAAGTCTAGGTCGAAACGTATGCCCAAACCATACGCCACAGCCAGTTCTTTATAGAAATTCTTAAAACGGAACACACCAGAATTATCGTCTTCGTTGCGGCGAATGTTCCATACATTTCCCGCATCAATAAACGCTGCGCCGTTCAGCTTCCAAAACAGGAACGTGCGGTATTCCAAATTCAAATCCAGCTTAATGTCGCCCGTACGCATGATATAGTCCAATGAACCCAAACCTCCTTGATAAGAGCCCGGTCCCAATGAACGCACATGCCAACCACGCACACTATTAGCTCCACCCGAAAAATACAATTTCTCAAATGGAAGGCTTTTGGAGTTTCCATAAGGTATTCCCACGCCTAAGCCGGAATGGAACACAACCGAGTTCCGCTCATCTATCACGAAATTCTTAGAGAAATCCAAGTCGAGCTTTATATATTGTGCAAAATCGATGTTACCCATCTTAAACGCCTCGCCGTCTTTAGGATGCTTGTTTACCAACTTAGAGAAACCGTATAGTAGATTTCCCGCTTCTTCAATATTGAATCGAAACGAATAAGAATTGCTCAACGAGTTCTTGGAAAGTCCGCGACTGTTATAAGTAAACGTATAACCCAACTTAACGATAAACAAATCAGTATAACTATACCATACCAGCGGATTTATCTCCATCAATCGAATCAGGTATTCGTTGAAAGCATCAGACTGCGAAGGCATATAAACGTAGTTTACGTCCAACAAGTCAAGCCGATGACTGGCTTTCGCTCCCCCTTGCCAACGGTAACTCCACCCGGCGGAGGCCGAAATGCGTTCGAATTCTGGTCGAACTTGCCAGTTATACTTTGCGCTCACCTCCGATGTAGCTTTGATACGTTTCCGAAAATCAGACGATAAAAACGGGAAAAGAAATCCGGGAAAGCTCAAACTGCTTTCTACACCATACTCCGTATAATTCTTGTGCGCATAGCCTTCCATCCCCGTAATCGCCTCGTAAGCACCTCTCAGTTTCAGTGAGAATCCCTCAGATCCCCGAAACAGGTTGCGATGAGAATATTCTACCGATGCGGCAGCTCCCAAATCGCCAGCCGAGTTCGTCCCCTCTATTTCAAAAGACACCGCTTGCTTCTTTCCACGCGAAAGAGACACATAAGCATCCACATAGGCCGAATCGTTCTGATACACTTCTGAAAAGCGGATATCGGAATATTTCAGAATGTGCAACCGCCCCAATGCTGTGTACGTATTCTGTACATCACGCTTGCTATACACTCTTTCAGGCTGGATAAAGTTACATTCCGAAAGTTTCTTGGGTCGCAGAAAAGGCTTCTTCGAATAACAATAATTCACCCCGTCTACCGTTTGTATATCGAACTGGTCGGACTGTCTATCCGATAAAGAGAACAAGTCCATATCCAACAGATAATTTACTTCACGTACCTTGTAACGGGGATGTTCACTCGGGACATCGTCTTTTTTCCTCCGATAAGGCATCACTTGCATGGTGAGTTCAACTTCGTGCGTATTCAGCATCGTATCGGCTACAAAAGAGATGAAGTCTTTGTTGAAACGGAAGTAACCGTTATTCTGCAGGCTCTGCGTAATACGTTGTCGCTCAGCATCAAGTACATTCACATCGAAGCGCATGCCGTTTCGCAACAGACTTTTCGCAGAATCGGCTCTTAGGAAGTCTCTTACGCCATAATCGGACACATCATAGGCCACATGACTTATCACGTATGGCTCTCCTGCACGTACTTTATAACGTACCTTTATCTTTTTCTTGGCTGTCTGCTCGTCCAAGTCTACAGTCGCCCCCATATATCCGCTATTCTGCACGGCTTTCCGTATCTCATCGGCCGTTTCCATAGCAGATTCACGGTTATAAATCACAGGAGCATCTCCCAGCTTACGCCACAGTTTATTTACCCACTTGGTTGAATCATTTCCAGAAGCTCCGTAAATATACAAAGGAAGTTTCACCAAACTAAACCACTTTGCATTAGGCTTTTGCCGCACATACGTATCCAGTTGTAAAGACTTGACTTCTTTATTATCAGACTCAATGTGTACATTATCCAACAAGTATTGTCCTTCTGGTATGAACTTGCTTACAGAACATCCGCAAAACAACACAGATGCTCCAATGGCAAACACACACAAATTCCCCTTTATTCTTTTTTCAGCAGGCATACTTATTGAATTATCGAAGCAAAGGTACGCAAAAAATCTCCGAAAGGAGAAAAAATCCGTCGTAGGAGATGGGGAAATCTATTAAGACCCGTTAAAAATACGTATTGGCGAATTTTCATCGAATCGCATTACACTAAAAGCACGATGCGCAGAATATGCATCACATCTAAACATCTTTTACAACTATTAACACAAGGCACTGCATTCGATAGGCAAACTATTTGTAACTTTACTTATATTTTGACATCATACAATGCCATATCATGTTGAGCAAAAACAAAATTAAATATATCCACTCGTTGGAACTTAAAAAGCATCGAAAAGAGGAATCCACCTTTTTGGCGGAAGGGAACAAACTGGTAAGCGAACTACTTCAGGCTTTTCCTTGCCAACTGTTGTTAGCTACCAGAGAGTGGCTTCAGTCCTCCCCCTCTTTTCAAGCAATGGAAACAATCGAAGTCACCAAAGAGGAGTTATCCAAAGCAAGTTTACAAAAAGCGCCACAAGACGTGCTGGCTGTTTTTGAACAACCTCAATACTCATTTTCAGCCGATACCTTGAAAAACGACTTATGCCTGGCCTTGGACGATGTACAAGACCCCGGAAATTTGGGTACCATCGTACGGATAGCCGACTGGTTTGGCATAAAGAATATTTTTTGCTCCGCCGGAACTGTAGACATTTATAATCCCAAAACAGTACAGGCCACGATGGGAGCCATCGCACGCGTTAAACTACATTACACTGACTTGCGGGAACTTATCCGAAAGGCGAGCGAGCTGAATATTCCCATTTTCGGGACGTTTTTGGATGGCAGCAACATGTATTCGCAAGAGTTAGCCAGCCACGGTATCATTGTGATGGGAAATGAAGGAAACGGAATTAGCCCAGACATTTCAAACTATATTAACAAACGTCTGTTCATTCCGAACTATCCAGCAGGAAGTGTCAGCAGCGAATCGCTCAATGTAGCTGTAGCAGCTGCCGTAATCTGCGCCGAATTCAGGAGAAGAGGATAGATATTCTGGAGAAAGGAAGGAACAACATATTTGCTGCATCGAAAGGACTTATCCAATAAACCCGATAAGGTACGTTGTGCGCCAACTTGACCGAACGACATAAGCGGCGTATCATCTGGTAAAAGTCCTCCCCTTCTTTACGCTCTACTGGAATAGGCGACAATACCGCTATACCAGGAAGCCACTCCGTACGCTCTGTTTCCTCCAGCAGTGAGGCGCACGAACAAGTATCGTCATAACCTATCGTTACAACCTGACGAGTCAGGATTTCGGACTCGGGTATACAAACGACCTTGATAAAAGCAACCTTTCTCACCTATCGGAGTTTATCAAAGTTTTGGAGTTTCCGGCTTCAATGTATCGGCAGGTACAGGCAGCAAGTCCTTTGCATGATAACGTGTCAACCGAATATTGTTAATTAGTAAATCGGATGGTTTGCCTTTCGCAGCACGATAATATATAAAACCTGAAACATTACGAATATCATATGCCGAATCTGGTTTCAGATACAGCCTTTGTAAACCTGATGATAAAACCAATCGTGTAGCACCTTGCACACTATCATTCGTAAACGAATAAGTAATGCCCATAACAGCATTCCCGGCAGCAACTGAACCTCCCTTGGACAGGAAATGAAAGTCGGCAACAAGTTCCAAAGCATCACGTTGTCTAAAAGAAGTATCAGCTTTTAAATCGAACACCACCTTGTTGGTCAAAGGAGAAGATGTAAGCCAATAAAATGTACGGTTCTGCCAAATATCTACTGTATCTCCCGACATGGAAACTTCCAACTGGTTATCCCTGCGAGCTACGAGCGCTTTCATATTCCGCTCATCATCCTCAAAGCGTTTCTGCAAGTCCTGATAGATAGTAGCCAACTCATCGCTATTACGCGTATACCACACCATAGAAGAATCGAATTCCGCTTCGGTTACATGATGCTTTTGGAACACGTACTGTAGATAAGCATCTTTCTTGTAATTTTCCGAGTAAGGTAAGGAAGAGTTCATTGCCGAAGCCAAATGGTAATCATAAAGCAAATCCTTCATCGCATCGGGCTGTATCACATCCGATGGAATCTTCTCGCCACACCCGAACAAGAAAAACAGAACTGCAGCGCCCCCCAACAATCTATTGCCAACCATCACGCATTGTTTTGTTTATTTCCTTTCCCATCGTACAACCCCTTGCTCAAATATTTGCTATAGAATATCAGCAGAGCAATAATACCGCAACTAATGGAAGCATCGGCAAAATTAAATATCGGGCTAAAGAATATGAAACGGTTTCCACCACATAACGGCATCCAGTCCGGCCAATAAGTATCAATTATCGGGAAATAGAACATATCCACTACCCTGCCGTGCATCCATTCGGAATAACCCTGTCCTACAGGTACAAATCGGGCTATATCAAAGCTCGTACTTTGAGAGAAGATTTCCCCATAAAACACGCAGTCGATGATATTTCCGATAGCTCCAGCCAACACAAAAGCCAAACACACTACGTACCCCGTCTTAACTTTCTCCTCTTGCGTGGTAATCTTATACAGATACCAGGAAATCAACGCCACTGCCACTATACGGAATAATGTAAGGAACAACTTCGGCAGGAATTCCATACCGAAAGCCATACCATTATTTTCCGTAAAATAGATATAAAACCAATCTGTTATCCGTATGTTTTCGTGTAGATACATATGAGTTTTTACACCTATCTTTATCAGCTGATCTATCACCAATACAGCAACAACAATTACCGTAGCCCAAATTCCTTGTGACGAGAATCTTTTCATACCCCTTTCTTAACACACGCATTGCAATTTGCAGCCACAATCGGCTGAAAATTGCAATGCATTATCATTAATATTCTTATTTCTTTCCTTGTTTGGCCTCAATACTCAACGTAGCATGAGGAACCACCCGCAATCTTTCTTTTGGAATCAGTTTTCCGGTTTCACGGCAGATTCCATAAGTCTTGTTTTCAATGCGAACCAATGCCGCACGTAAATTCTGAATAAACTTCAACTGTCTGGCAGCCAAACGTGTGGTTTCTTCTTTCGACAACGTATTTGCGCCTTCTTCCAACACCTTATATGTAGGAGACGTATCGTCTGTGTCATTGCCATCCGAATTCATTATACTGCTTTTCAGTTTCTCATAGTCGCGCTCTGCGAGCTGAAGCTTCTCCATGATAATGGCTCGGAACTCTTCAAGCTCCGCATCCGAGTATCTTGTCTTTTCAGCCATAACATTTAGGTTTTAAATTAATAATATAGTAAAAAGGGGAGCGAACTCCCCTCATACATTTATCTTCTTACACTTTCTCGACTTTTGCATTCAGAGAGAAATCGTCAAAACTCAATTCCGTTCCTCCGGCCACTTCGTCTGCCAGTGTCAATGAGTTGGCTAGAACTTGGTTACAAATATAGGTATTATATTCGTTTACGGCGTCATCGGTACTCGGATTTTTAGACAAAACAATATTTATCTTATCCGTTATTTCAAAACCGCTACTCTTACGGAGGTTCTGTATACGATTTACCAGTTCACGCGCAATACCTTCACGACGCAAATCTTCGGTTACAGTCACCTCCAATGCTACAGTGAGCTTTCCTTCATTGGCTACTAACCATCCGGGGATATCCTCACTGAAAATTTCTACATCCGAAACTTCTACCGTAGCAGGAGTGCCATCCAAATCGAATGTATAACAACCAACTTTCTCCAATTCAACAATAGCTTCCTGCGACATTGCAGCTACAGCTGCGGCAACAGCTTTCATCTGCTTGCCGAACTTCGGACCAAGCTTCTTAAAGTCGCATTTTACTTTCTTCACTAATATGCCAGATGCCCCTTCTACGAATTGCAGTTCTTTCACGTTCACCTCATTCATGATTAAGTCTTTCACGGCCTCAATGTGGCGCTTCTGCTCTTCGTCTACTGCTGGTATCATGATACACTGTAGCGGCTGACGCACTTTAATGTTTACTTTCCGACGTAATGCCAACACCATTGAAGTAACATCTTGTGCCATCTGCATACGAGCTTCCAATTCCTTATTGATTAACTCCTCGTGAACTACTGGGAAGTTAGCCAAATGAACAGAAACAACATTGTCGCGGCCCGTAGTATTCACCAAATCCATATACAAACGATCAGCATAGAACGGAGCTATCGGTGCCATCAACTTCGCAACAGTTTCTAGACATGTATACAGCGTTTGATAAGCAGATAACTTATCTGTGCTCATAGCGCTTCCCCAAAAACGTTTGCGATTCAGACGAACATACCAGTTACTCAGATTATCATTCACAAAATCGCTTATCAAGCGACCTGCTTTTGTCGGTTCGTAATCGTTCAAACAAGCATCTACGTCCTTAACCAAAGAATTCAAGAGAGACAAAATCCAACGATCAATTTCGGGACGTTGATTCATCGGCACATCATCTTCAGAATAAGTAAAATCATCTACGTTAGCGTACAATGCAAAGAACGAATAGGTATTGTAAAGTGTTCCAAAAAACTTACGACGCACTTCGTCTACCCCGTCCGTATCAAACTTCAAGTTATCCCACGGAGATGAATTGGTTATCATATACCAACGAACTGGGTCTGACCCAAATTTCTCAATTGCGCCAAATGGATCAACTGCATTCCCTAATCGTTTAGACATCTTATTGCCATTTTTATCAAGAACCAATCCATTTGAAATTACGTTCTTGTAAGCTACACTGTCGAATACCATCGTTGCAATGGCATGTAATGTAAAGAACCATCCGCGGGTTTGATCCACTCCTTCGGCTATAAAGTCTGCGGGATAATAAGAGCCGCTATCTATCAGTTCTTTGTTCTCGAACGGATAGTGAAGCTGAGCGTAAGGCATTGATCCGGAATCAAACCAAACGTCTATCAGGTCAGATTCACGTTTCATGGGCTTACCCGAAGCAGAGACTAAGACAACATCGTCTACATACGGGCGATGCAAGTCTATCTTATCATAGTTTTCCTTTGTATATTGTCCCGGAACGAAGCCCAACTTCTTATACGGGTTTTCTGCCATAAAGCCTGCCACTACCGACTTTTCTATCTCGTCATACAGTTCCTCTACCGAACCGATACAGATTTCTTCTCCATCTTCGCTGCGCCAAATAGGCAATGGAGTACCCCAATAGCGAGAACGACTTAAGTTCCAGTCATTCAGATTTTCCAACCACTTACCAAAGCGTCCGGAGCCTGTAGATTCCGGTTTCCAGTTGATTGTCTTATTTAAAGCTATCATTCGCTCTTTGCAAGCAGTTGAGCGAATAAACCAGCTATCCAACGGATAATAAAGCACGGGTTTATCGGTACGCCAACAGTGCGGATAATTGTGTACATGCTTCTCTATCTTAAAGGCCTGATTGGCCTGTTTCATCTTCATACAGATGTAAACATCCAGACTTTCTGCTGCCTGAGCCGCTTTTTCATCGTACTTTCCATCAATTGTAAATTGAGGGTCGTAAGCGTTCTTTACCCAGCGGCCTTGGTATTCCTTATACTTTTCTACGTCTACACATTCAGCTACGAACTTCTCATCCAACTCTTCCAACAAATAGAACTTACCGGTAAGGTCTACCATCGGACGCGTTTCACCTTTCTTATTTATCATAAACAAGGATGGGATACCTGCCGCACGAGCCACATTCGCATCATCAGCACCAAACGTAGGAGCGATATGTACGATACCTGTTCCGTCTTCGGTCGTTACGTAGTCACCTGATATCACACGGAACGCCTTTGCCGAAGCATCTTTCCAAACACCGTTTTCGTCCACTTTCACTGGTTTCACCCACGGTATAAGTTGTTCGTATTCCATGCCTACCAAATCCGGCCCTTTATATTCGCCCACTACCTTAAACGGTATTAGCTTATCACCCAATTTGTAATCTTCAAGGGCGACACCTTCCGCCTTTTTACTAAAATGGGTATAAAGCAAGTTCTTTGCCAAAACAACCGTTTCCTTTTCGCCCGTATAGCCATTATACGATTGAACGGCGACATATTCTATTTTAGGTCCTACGCAGAGTGCCGTATTCGAAGGCAATGTCCACGGAGTTGTAGTCCAAGCCAGGAAATAGGGAGTTCCCCATTCCGACATTTCGGGTTTGGGATTTTTAATTTTGAACTGTCCCACAACTGTAAGGTCTTTCACATCGCGATAGCAGCCTGGTTGGTTCAGTTCGTGCGAACTAAGTCCCGTACCTGCAGCTGGTGAATAAGGCTGAATGGTATACCCCTTATACAACAAACCTTTTTTGTAGAGTTCCTTTAACAGCCACCACAAGGTTTCAATGTATCTGTTGTCGTATGTAATATACGGATTCTCTAAGTCTACCCAATAACCCATCTTATGAGTTAAATCTGTCCATTCCTTTGTAAACTTCATCACGTCAGTGCGGCAGTGCATATTATAGTCTGCGACGGAAATGGTTTTACCGATATCCTCTTTCGTAATACCCAATGTTTTTTCCACTCCAAGTTCAACAGGCAATCCGTGGGTATCCCATCCTGCCTTGCGTTTTACCTGAAAACCTTTCATCGTCTTGTAACGGCAGAACGTATCCTTTATAGTACGAGCCATCACGTGATGAATACCGGGCATACCATTTGCCGAAGGAGGGCCTTCGTAAAAAACGAACGATGGACAACCTTCGCGCTCGGTCATACTATGTGAAAAGACATCATTTTCATCCCATTTCTTCAGCACCTCCTTGTTTACATCAGAAAGATTGAGCTGAGCATATTCGGTAAATTTCTTACTCATAATTAGGTCTGTTTTATCTTATTTCCTATCAAATAAATGACTTCTATTTATTTAGGTTGCAAATTTAGAAGAAAAAAAGAGATTTAAAAACAAAATTTTTCCAATTAATGCGGTTGCATCCACGGCTCTTCCATTTAATTTAGGAATAAACGCATAGAAATTACTTACCTGCCCGTTACGAGCCTACGCACTGTAGATGTTGTATATTAACAAGTTATGCATTGCCGAATTTGGTTACTTTTACTGTAAGGATAGATATACGATTAATCCAGTTACGTCTGCGCCCCATGTGTTTCTCGTAACGGGACAGGAAAAGAACCGTGGGAGCAACCATATTAATGTGGAGGATTCTTCGGACTTACCTCGTACTTGCAGCTCGGCCTTCCAACGGCTACTTCATAGTAAGTTCCACAATATAATCGTCCGAATCTGGTACGCAGTTCAAATCCAGAAAGAGACCGTCCTTAGTCTGTTTAAACGACACTGGTTTACGACTATCATAAACCACAGCTTGTTTTACCTTATCTGTAACAGGCAAGAATAATGAAGTATCAGACAATGACAGAATATGCACGTATTGTTTATCACCCTTTCGAGTAGTGACTCCCCACGGTCGAGTAGAGACCTCTCCGGCAGTCGTACCGTATATCGTTTCGCCGTATTTGGCCAGCCATTCACCCATTCCTTTCAATCGTTCGATGGCAGCTTGAGGCAGTTCACCACTGGGCTGAGGGCCGATGTTCAGCAATAGGTTAGCACCCTTTCCAGCAGCACCAACCAAGTATTGAATCAGCGTTTTAACCGACTTATAATCTTGGTCTTTCACTTTGTATCCCCACATGCCGTTCATTGTCTGGCAAGTTTCGAGAGGCAAACGGCTAATCGACTGTCCGCTGAGTCCAGCTGTATTTTCACCTGGAAGGTCGCGTTCAAATATTTGGATATCTTCGCCTGGATTAGGAGTCTGATGATGGTTGTTCCCTATCAGCAATGAAGGCTTCAACTGATGAAGCAAAGCGTACTGCTCATCCAAATGCCAGTTGAAAGGCACTGCATCTTCATCGTGATCCCACCAACCATCGAACCACACCGCATCAGGATCATAATTCTTTATCAACTCAGTGAGCTGATTGTTCATAAAAGTAAAATAAGAATTCCAATCTTCTTTCTTCGGATCTTTGCCCGTATGAATACCAGTTCTTCCTGTGGGATAATCATCTCTAGTCCAGTCTATGTGGGAATAATACAGGTGTACTTTCAGCCCCTGACGCTTGCACTCATCTACCAGTTCGCGGAGCACATCACGCTTGAAAGGAGTAGCATCTACTATATTATAGTCGGAATATCGGGTATCATACATCGAAAACCCATCGTGATGGCGCGTGGTAAAACAAATGTATTTAGCTCCTGCATTTTTAAAGGCTGAAACCCATTCCTTTGCATTAAACTTGGCCGGGAAGAAACCACTAGCAGCCTTGGCGTACTCATATCGATCCAAATCGGCATTCTGCAAATACCATTCGCCCTGAGCAAACATGCTATATATACCCCAATGCAGGAAGATTCCCAGCTTATGGTCAGAAAAATCGGCTCTCGCCTGCAAATTATCACTCGATGGCTGATAGTCTTTTTGCGCAAAGACAGAACCACTCCATAACGAAGCTGTCAAAAAGAGTCCCGTAAAGATTCTGTGAATATTCATCTTGGTTAGATTTTATATGTTTGCCGACAAAAATACTTTTTTTTGTTCGTCCTCCAAAACGGAGAGCCGAAAATATTCACCTTCCAAACGCAACCTCCATTAAATTCTATCCTATACCTACTCGGAATCCGATTTACCATTGGAGAAGAGAAGTGCCAAAGAATAGCCTACACAAAAGCTCAACTAGCTTTTTCACTCATTCTTTTTGAGATAAAACATAATACTTGTAGCTTTGCAAAAAATAAGTCATCGCAGCATGAAAAGACTACACTATTATATCATATACACCATTGCCTTACTGCTTACACAAACATCTTTGGCCTTTTCGCAAGACAAGAAAGAGACTCCTTTCCACATCACCGTTCTGAAAACCACTGGAGAACCTCAACGAGGGATGATACTGAAAGTATTCGGAACAAGCGATAAGTTCATAGGAAACGACCAGGGTGTTATTTCGTTCAAAGTAGAAACAGAAAAAGGATTCACACGCAGTGCAGCCCTTTATTTCCCATCGGACGAGACCCGCTCCGTAATGAGCTTTCCATTGGAAGAAACCGAGATCACAAAAACATTCTATATTGATTCGCCTGATGACTTAGCCAACTACCGACAGAACAATACCACTGTCAGCGTAGAAGGTATCGTAAAAGATACGCACGGAAACGCTATCAGTGGAGCTACTGTAAGCATACAGGGAACCGGACGACGAGCAACGACAGACAAAAACGGAGCATTCAAGATTGAAGCCGACTATAACCATCCCATCACCATACGCGCCAACGGAAAGGAAAACCTCTCGCTCGGTATCAACCTGTTTATGCAAAGACCGGGAGAACCGTCATTGATTACCATGTTTCAGAAAAGCTCGGACAAAGTATACAGTGTGGTTGACAAAATGCCGGAATTCCAAGGAGGGATGAAAGCCTTTCAAGACTACCTGAGCCGTAATCTAAAATATCCGACACAAGCCAAGAAAGCAAAGAAAGAAGGAGTGGTGGCCATACAGTTTATCGTAGAAAAAGACGGACAGATTAGTTCACCCACCGTTGTACGCAGTCTAGAAGCATCAATGGACTCGGCTGCAATCACAGTCATCCGAAAGATGCCGCGTTGGACGGCGGGTGAAGATCATGGAGTGAGTGTACGATGCAAATATTCCGTTCCCGTACAGTTCAAGATAAACCAACCTAAACCTGTAGACCAAAAGAAAGCAAACCGGGAAGCGGAAATGCGACAGAGAGCTATAGAGAGAACCAAACTGCAAGACACTATTCTCCGACTCTGCGGAATGCCTAAAAAGCAAACATTTCTAGACCTAATACGTACGATAAAATCTCCAGCTGAAGGTCTCGAAGTAAAGGCCGTATCTACACCACAAAAGAAGAAATAAGAAAGTCCGGTAGCCTACCCTCACATGCTTATATTCTGATATTATTTTTATCTCGGATATTTAATTGCTTACATGATATATGGGAATAGACATTGGCCCTTTTTAGTTCAGCAACAGTAGTAGAAGAGGAATCAGGATACCTATAGCCATTTCCAAGCCTCCCCGTCCCCACAACCCCGTACGTCTTCTATTAACAAGGAGTCCCGTAAACGTAATAAGCAGCAACGCCACAGCAAATATATCAGAGAACCAAGTCCACCATCTTCCGGGATTATAATGCAACCGGGTAAATGCGCTCAATACCGTACGCTTCTTTACCGATTCGTACACCGCCCACCCTGTATTCATATCCACTTCCAGCGAAGAGCCGCCTTTCAGAAACACTTTCATCTGTCTTTCACCAAAGTAATAATGCTTCATATAAGCCCACTCCTCTCCTATCTGTTTCAAATAACCTTCCACATCTGATCGTGTAACCTGATTCAGATGAGGGAACGTACCGTCTATCTGCAGTTCTGTACGTGTAATGCGGTAATCAGCATTAAAGCTCCGCTTATGGTTCAAAGCCAATCCGGATACGGCATACACGATAACAACACCTGCAAAGAAAAACGAAAGATCACGGTGTATCAACCTGAACCATCTGCGCCATGCTATAGGGCAACGAGGATTATTTCTCGAAGTCATACTCGGTAGCCACGATATGATACTGACTATAGTAATTCTTATTTTCTGTCTTTACGCGCTCTGCTATTACGGCACGAATCTCAGCAATCTGCTGCTTCAGTACCGCTACAGCCTGCGGATTACCTCCATCTGGAGCTTTCAGACTCTCATCTAATCGCCGTTCCCAATCCGCAAGAAAAGCCTCATCCACGCGTTCTTCTTCTATCACAGCATTCACGTGTACGTTACTGTTCAGTACATCTTTGCTAAACGATGATAACTGTTCGCCAGCCTCCACATTCACCACCTTGGTCGAATCACTTCCCATTAGGATAACATGCGTGCTACCATGTCCGCACACCTCTACACAAAAGCCATTCAGGCTAACAGTATCACCAATCAAGTGGTCTTGCACCTTAAGCAAGCTATCAACACTCAGAGACTCGAGCTCTTGATTTTTGTTTTCTCCCTGACTGTGGCAAGAAGCCAACGCCAGCATTCCCGCAACAGAAAAAATACTAATTTTATTCACCTTATTGTTGTTATTATTATTCTCAATCACATGAAACACCTCATAGTGATTCACCATTAGGCGGCACAAAATAAGAGTAGAATTTGCACTTAACAAAACATTTTCAATATTTTTTACGATTCGTTCATGCAGTAGTTTCACTCTTTAGACATTTAAAAAGCAGACAAAAGAAAACGGAACAACTATGAAACAAATGAAACTCAACAAAACATTCTTAGGACTGGCTTTGACAGCCACCTTATTCCAGTCATGCTCCAACGATGATGAAAAGATAGACTGTACACTCTTCTATCCGAACGCCTTGGTTACAGTAAAACAGAGTACAGACAAAACGGTTTATCTACAACTGGACGACAAGACAACGTTGTACCCAACAAATTTGAAATCGTCCATCTTCGGAGGTAAGGAAATGAGAGCGCTGACCAATTTTACCGTCATGGATGAGAACAAGAACGGATTCGACAAGACCGTACACATCAACTGGATAGACAGCATTCTGACAAAACCAGCCGTTTCAACTCTCGGTACAGAGGAAGAGGATAAAAAGAAATACGGTTCGGATGCCGTAGAAATAGTAAAAGATTGGGTTACAATAGCCGAAGACGGTTACCTGACGTTACGCTTCCGTACCGTTTGGGGGACATCACGCACTACCCACTATGTAAATCTGATTACAGGAGTAAATTCCGAAAACCCATACGAAATAGAATTCAGGCACAATGCCCAAGGTGATACTTCTGGGCAACCAGGAGATGCCTTAGTAGCTTTCAACCTTAATAATTTACCAGACACGGAAGGGAAAACTGTAAAGCTGAAACTGAAATGGCAATCGTTCAGCGGCCCTAAATCAACAGAGTTCGATTTTTGCAGTCGAAAAACAACCGTTACAACAACCATGTTAGATAGCAACTCTCAGTTTGTCGACACAGTAAAATAAGACACGACTTAACAAGAGAAGTCCGCCACGAACCGAGTGATTCGGCCAATGGCGGACTTCTTATTTTAGAATTTCTATTATCAAAGCCGCATCCATCCTCTACGTTTCTACTTCGGAAAACCGTTGGTGGCAATTGTCTATAAAGAAACTGAGCCTAATGAAACACATCGCACGGTTTATCCTCTATAAAAATCCATCATAGCCGCGCTTCCCTTGTCAAGTCCCATTGAGAAG
>CAVBJM010000038.1:0-19934 GCA_963595925.1 bacterium | reverse complement strand
AGCGAAACATAAACTGCAACAGAAATATTGCGGAAGTTATTTTTTGAACATTACTAATCAAGCAGACACACACAACAACAATAATAAAAAAGCGAAGGCTTCACTCCTCAGTACACTGATGGGTGAAGCCTTTTTCTCTTTAGTAAATACAAGTGCGGCCGTTGTCCGAAATCTTAGCGGTTTGCCTCTTTCTTCTGTTTAACAAGCCCGGACAGGCGTGAAACCTCTTTGCGATATTTGCTTTCGGTGGCTCTGTTTCGGTTCTCTTCGGGGTCAATGCGATGGTCGAAGAGCATGCACGAATGCACCGTTCCTCTCTTCTGCCACTCGACGTAGCTGAATCGGCGGTCTACGGCATTGTCTCCTCCTTCCCATTGGATATAAACATAATCTTTGGTGCGCGCTTTCAGGTTTCGCAATACGGGTACGAAACTGGTGCCGTCCAGTTGGTTCTCGGGGGTAGGCAGTTGACATAGTTCGCATAGGGTGGGGTATAAGTCTACAAGTTCCACCATTGCTTGCGTCTTGCCTTTTTTCATGCCCGGTACCCTAACGATAAGCGGTACGTGCGTAGCGCGATCCATCAGGTTGTGCTTCCCCAAAAAATTATGCTCGCCCAGATGCCATCCGTGGTCGCCGAGCAATACCACGATGGTATTGTCGGCCAGTCCCAACTGTTCCAACGCATCCAGTACCTTTCCTATCTGTGCGTCTACATAACTCAGGCAGGCGTAATATCCATGTTTGGCTTCTTTCTGAAAATAGAAATCATCGGGTTGGGTAGTCTTGGCGTACGCATAAATCTCGGTGGAGTTCCTCACTTCTTCGGGTAAGCCTTCTGGACGGAATCGGTTCTTGGCAGCCGGTAACTTCTCACGGTCGTACAAGTCCCAGTATTTTTTCGGAGCGTTGAACGGCAAGTGAGGTTTCCAAAAGCCGCAAGCCATAAAAAACGGCTTGCCTTTCTCTTTTAGTCTTTTCAAGTCGGCAATGGCCCGAAGCGCCAGCTTCCCGTCATCGTAGGCCGTATCGGGAACTTCGGCCGACTCGCAGAACGGCCCTCGGTGCGACTTGGGGTTGATGGTACGTGCCGAAGCCTTGTTTTGCCACAGTTCCCATCGGTTGTATTCCGCCCAGTACACATCGTATCCGTCTGGATGTGTGCGGAAAGGCGGTTCGCTCCACGACTTGGCATGGTCTGAGATATGATGGAATACCTTCCCGTCGGATAGCGTGTAATATCCGTGTGAGGTAAACCATTGCGAGACGGGAATCGCTTCTGGGCAATCTTTCATGGCGTATGCCGAGAAGTCCATGAACCTTTCGGGATAGTGCGGATAAACCCCTGTCAGTAGGCTGGCTCGTGAAGCGCCGCTTACCGGTACGTTGCAGTAGGCGTTTTGGAACACCACGCCCGATGCCGCCAAGTGGTCGATGCAAGGCGTTTTTACTTCTTTTACACCATAACATCCCAGCTCGGGACGCATATCGTCTGCCATAAGAAACAGCACGTTCATTTTCTCTGCCGCCTTTTGGGCGGACAGGGAAACAAACGATGCCAGTGAAGCCGCCGAAACGGCAACGATTCTGAGATTCATTATTCTATCAGTTTTATTCTTCCCAACCTTCTGTCTGTTTCAGGTTCTTGTTCAGAGCCAATTCATTCAGCGGAATAGGATTTAAGTAATACTTATCCAGCCATCCTGCAGGTTTGTCGAAGTAATATACATAACCTTCGTTGTCCGAAGGGCCATTCATTACCTTTACCTTGAAGGCCGATGCGTCAGACAGGTAAACACCGCACGGCTGTTTGTCGACGTAATGTCCTTTCTTCCATCGGCGCAAGTCGTCCAGTCGGTATCCTTCTCCCATGAGTTCTACCCGTCGTTCACGGCGTATTTCCCAAAGCACCGGGTTTACATCGCTGTCTCTTGCCGGGTCGAAGTCTGTGGTTATGTCGGCCACCGTCATATCGGCTACATGGGCGCGCTCGCGTAGTTTGTTGATGGTTTCATCGGCTACGCTCTGCGTAAACTTGCCTAACTCGTACATTGCTTCGGCGTAGTTCAGCAGAACTTCTCCCAAGCGGAACAACGGAGCGTCGGTAGTACATACACCCGTCGCATTGATGGCATTGGTGTGGGTGTTGTAGTATTTCCAAACCCAGAATCCCATCTGACTGGCGTTCCAACCTTGTCCCCAATTCACGTTCTTGAAATGTGGCTGTCCGTTAGTGATGAATCCCTTGAAATTGGAAGTCGGTAACCGATGGTAAGTTTCTCCCGAGATGTTTGCCATCAAATCGATATATTCCCTTTCCGAGGTGTTGGCGGTGTAACTCCAAGTGGTAGCCGTCGACTTGGCGATGCTTACCATATAAGGAGGACACACGGTGTAGTATAAACGGTAGTCACGGTTTCGGAACTGATTGTATACGTTTTTGTCGCCGGCGTAAACTGCGCTGCTGCCTATAGGACGTCCATCGCTGCAAAGATAACAATCTACCGCGTCTTTTGTAGCTTCAATCTGAGATTCTCCGGTTCTGACCATGCGTGTCAGTCCGTGACACAACTGATTTGTAGCGTATTCCTTGTATAAGATGATACCGTCTACACCGCTTAGCGATTCGGAATTGAATAGTTCATCGTATGGGCTATGCAAAGTGGTGAACTTGCCCATTACTTCTTTCGAAGCACGAGCGCATTCTGTCAGGTAGGTTTCGGCGTTTTGTAGTCCGTGGTACTTTCTCCAAGTGCCTTCGAACAGGCAGAATCTGGAAATAAAAGCCTGTACTACCGATTTGTTTATCGTGTTGCTTCCGTCTCCGCTCTCCTTGATGTGCTCCTCGGCATATTTCAAGTTCTCCAGAATATTAGCGGCCACTACGTCTCGAGAGTCGCGCGACGCATAAAGTTCTTCGCTGTCGTCCGACAAGACATGTTCCACCCAAGGTATGTCACCATAGAGCGAAAGCATCTTGAAGTATTTGTATGCTCGGAAGAAATATCCTACGCTTCGCCAATGATTCTTTTCGGTGTCGTTCATTGACGATTGGTCAATGTTATCCAACATGAGGTTTACCTGACGGATGTAATCATAATCCCAATTGTCAGACGAAGCCGGAACTTTGGCTTTTTGGTATGCCCATTGGCTTTCGTTTCCCAACACATGCTTTATCATGTTGTCGGCCTCATAGTCACCTCGGAATATTTCATCGGTTTGTTGTGTCTTGTAGGCATATCCAAAGAATACATTGTACAGTCCCCATGAATACGTCTTGAAATTGTCGTAGGAAGTGAACGCTGTCTTTTCGGTCTGTTGGTCTTTGGGATAAACTTCCATAAAGTCATTGTTTAGGCAAGAGCAGACCAGTAAACATAAACTTGCCCCAAATATATATCTTTTCATAGTGCTTCTGTTATAAAGTTAAGTTAATGCCAAACGAGTATTGACGCATATAGGGATAAGTGAATCCCCGTTGTCCCAAGTCATCGGTTACCACCCGTTCCGCATCCATGCCTTTGGGCAGATGGTCGAATGTAAACAGGTTTTCTCCGCTGAAGAATATGGATAGACGGTTTATTCCGAACGACTTCAACCATTTCTTGGGGAATTCGTAAGACAAGCTGATGTTTCTTACACTAAGGTAAGCCCCGTTCAACAGGAATCGGGTTTGTGTGAGCTGATTGGCTTTCGTATTTCCTTCGGCACGCTCATACAGGCGCGGGAAGAAGCTATCGGTATGAGTCGGAGTCCAATAGTCCAGCTGGCTGTCGAACAGGGTGGAGTAGGTATCGTAGAAAGGATAATAAAGTTCATTCATCACGGCAAGGTCGCGTTTGCCCACTCCCTGTAGAATAAACGAAAGAGCTATACCTTTCCACGATGCTCCTCCACGGATACCGTATTGCATTCGGCGCGTGTTGTTTCCGATGATTTGTCGGTCGCCTGGATCTTGTGTTGTGTTCTTTCCGCTGTTGATTATTCCGTTTCCATCAAGGTCTTTATATAGGATGTCACCTGGATTGGGATTGTATCCTTCCACTTTTGCAATGCCATCCTTTAGCTTACCATCAGAATCAAAATCATCGGATGTGTACAGGCGGTCGGTTTCGTATCCCCATATTTCACCAAGTTCCATGCCTGTGCGGTAAAGTTGGTTTCCGTCTGAATCTTTTCCCAATAGTCCTACTTCGTTGTCGTATTTGGTAATCTTGGTTTTGGAGTCGTAGAGGTTGAAGCCGAGATAATATTGTACATTACCAATCTTGTCGTTCCAGTCCAATGATATTTCCCAACCTTTCGAGCGGAGGTCTGCCGTGTTTTGCAAGGGGGCTTTGGCTCCCAATACACCCGGAAGTTCCATTCCCGGAGCCAGCATACCTTTTGTGTCGCGTTGATACCAATCGAAAACCATGTTTAACCGTCCGCCAAACAAACCGAGGTCTGCGCCAAAGTCGATAGTACTGACTTTTTCCCACGTAAAGCTATTGCTTACCAAGGAAGGTGCATTGAGCGTTGTAGCGGCCGTTCCATTTACAACCCAGTTGGCCAGTGATGAAGCCATACCCGGAATGAATGCATAAGGCGTAATGCTTTGATTGCCGATGTTTCCGTAAGACGCTCTCAGCTTCAGGTTTGACAAGAATGATTTACTCCAGCCCATAAACGATTCTTCGCTGACACGCCATCCTGCACTTACCGAAGGGAAGAATCCGAATCGGCTGTTTTTAGGGAATTTGGATGAACCATCGTATCGGCCGTTTGTTTCCAACAGATATTTTCCGGCATACGTGTAGTTCAGCCGATAAAACAAACCTCTGACGTGGTATTCCTCGCAACCGTCACTGTTCAGGTAGTCGCCTGTAGCTTGCGATAGAGACGGTAGTTCCTCGTTAATCATGTCCGAACGTGAAGCCTTTATCCAGTTATACGAGTTGCTTTCCTGGTTGAAGCCAGCCATAGCCACAATGTCGTGCTTGCCGAATGTCTTCATATAGTTGGCATAAACGTTTATGGCAGTATAGTTGGTGTTTTGGTTCTCTACTTCATATTTTGAGTTCGACACGGATTGCTCTTTTCGGAAATTTGCGCCGTGGGCGTAATCGTACTTTTTATCGAAAGTTGTAATGTTATGTGTCTTCTTGTTGAATGTATATTCGCCGATTATTTTCAGGTCTTTGAACGGAGTCAGTGTAACTTTCCCGAAGATACGCAAGTCGTTTCGTTCGTTTTCTTTGGATGAAGACAATTTGATGAAATTATGTGGAGTATTTATAGGCAGTGTTTCACCGTCCAGTTCCATGTCTCCCAGCGGAAAGTATGAGGGGAAAGCAACTGCAGCACCCCATATACCGTACGAGGCCGAAGTATAGGGCATACTGGCATCCGATTTTGCGTATTTGATATCCAGTTCGGGAGTAATCCATGAATATAAGTCTGAACGGATATACGATGAAACGTTGTATCGTTTGAATGAATCTTTGTTGGTTGTTAATATACCGTTTTGGTTTACTATCCCTGCCGACATGCGATAGGAAATAGACTTGCTTCCACCGCTAACAGAGATGTTGTGCGTTTGTTGGAATCCCGTTTCCATCATATCTTTGAACAAATCGGTTTCCGCCAAACTGTATCTCAAACCGTCTACGGTGGCATATCCCTCAGGGTAAGCATTTGGGTTCGCTTCATATTCTTTCAGCAACCCCAACCATGTATCCACGTTCTGTCCCGTTTGGTAAGAAATGGTTCCCATATCCTGATAAGCTTGGACGGTTTGTAGTGGAGTAGCTTTGTGTGGCAGATTGGTAGCCTTGCTAAACGAGAAATTATTGGAATAATTGATGGCGAAATGATTCTCTTTCGCACCTTTCTTGGTTGTTACCAGAATAACTCCGAAAGCTGCACGGGCACCGTAGATAGCCGATGAGGCTGCGTCTTTCAGTACAGATACCGATTCTATATCGTTGGGGTCGAGCATATTGATATCCATTTCTACATTGTCGACCAGTACCAGCGGGCTTCCTTCGTTTATACTATTTACACCGCGGATGTTAAACGACAACTCGCTGCCCGGTTGTCCCGATGTACCGGTAACTTGAAGACCAGGCATTGACCCCATTAGGACATTGCTTACCGTAGTAACCGGGCGGTTACCAAGCACTTCGTTCATCTTGATACTGCTTACGGCTCCAGTCAGATTGGCTTTCTTCTGTACGCCATACCCCACTACCACTACTTCGTCCAGTGTCCGTACGTCTTCTTTCAGTGTCAGATGCAGAGGTTGTGCGTCTTTCACTTTCCATTCTTGTGCGGAATACCCGATGTAGCTGACAGCTAAAACGTCTCCGGCTTTTGCTTGAAGCGTAAAGTTACCGTCTACATCGGTAACCGTACCTTGGTTCGTACCTTTTACCATAACGGTTACTCCTATTAGGGGGTCACCCGAAGCATCGGTGATTTTTCCGGTTATTTTATGTGTAGGTTGTTGAGCTGACTGTGTCTTTGACTCGTGTGTAAGGATAATGTGTTTTCCTTCTACCCGATAAGCTATGGAAGAGCCGTTCAGTAAGTCATTGAGTACGTCCGATACTGTTTTCTCTTCGGCTTGTATGCTTTTGCGCATTTTTACGTTTACATCTTTCTTGTAGATGAACAAGTAGTCGGTTTGCGATTCGATGTCATTCAGAATGGTTTCCAGTTGCGCATTGTTTCTGGCGATGGTAACTTTGGCGTTTTGCGAATAAACGTTCTTTGCGGTTAGTCCAAAGATGCTGGACAAAAGCAGGAAAAAGAACATTCGCATCACTCTGGCGATTTGTTTGTGTTCGGAAATTCTCGGTCTACGTGAATTCCTCTTTTGGGTGTTTTCCATACCTTTAGTATTGATTAGTTTGTGGGTTAATGTTTATTGTACAAGTTCTTTGGAGACAATCTACAGATGGTGGACTGCCCGTTGCTTTAGTAAGAGGATGTGTTTCCATGGGGTAATGATTTTAAAAGTTATTGTATGATGATTTGGTTTTCTTTCTCACGGTGATAGGTAAACGTTACTTCGTTTTGCAGTACTCTCAGTATATAGTCCAGTCCTTCTGAAATTCGGAATTTCCCGGTAAGCGTAACTTCGGCTATCCCTGCTTTTTTTAGTTGGATACTCAGGTCAAAATAACGTTCCAAATCTTTCAGTATGTCAACGAATGACTTATCTCGAAAGCAATACAACCCTTCTTTCCATCGGTATACGTTGTAGTCGCTTACGCTGTCGGTTCTGAATTGTCCGTTTTGTAGTCTGACTTTGTTTCCTGCTGATAGTTGTATGGCCGATTCGTCTTTTCCGGGGATACCGATGCTGACTTTCCCTTCCATCAAGGTGGTTTCGTACCGCTGTTGACACGAATAGGCTTCCACATTGAATTTCGTTCCAAGCACCTTAACGTCCATAGCTTGTGTGTGAACAATGAATGGACATCTTTCATCGTGTGATACTTCGAGATAAGCTTCTCCATCCAAGGTAATTTCCCGTGTGTGTGTTGCGAACGAGAGCGGATAAGTCATTCGGGTTCCTGCATTGAGCCATACGTTTGTCCCATCGGGCAGTAAAAGGTTTACTCTTTGTCCGGCTGGAACGATTATGGTCTGTGCACTTGTAGGCTCTTCTTCTTTTTGATTCATGAACCACAGAGCGGTAAATGTCACGGTAATCAAGGTTATGGCAGCTACTTTCAGACATTCCCGTAACATCAGTTTGTAGTTCTTTCGTAGAGGCTTCTGCTTCCTTTCATATCCGATGCCGCAGACCAGATTCATGGCGTCAAACAGTTTCCGTTCCCGGCGTAGGGTTTCCTGATTTTCAGCCGAAGCTTCGAACCATTCCTTTATCTCTTTTATTTCGTCTTCTGAAGCGCAGCCATCGAAATATTTGTATAATAATTGTTCTTCCATCGGATATTCTTCTTGGTGTTTTATCAGATAGCGAACCTCACACGCAAATCCCTAGTGAGAAAAAGATTTTTCTTATCTTTGCCGATATACATTACTTATACTTACGATATTTATGAATTACGGTTTTATAAAGGTGGCTGCCGCTGTGCCCCGGGTAAAGGTGGCCGATTGCGGTTTCAATGCCACCCGTGCTTCTGAGCTTATTCGGGAGGCAGAGGTGAAGGGCGTGCAGGCCATCGTCTTCCCAGAGCTGAACATTACAGGCTATTCTTGTGGCGATCTTTTTATGCAGACGTTGCTCACAGAACAGGCTGAATTGGCACTGATGCAGGTGCTGAACGATACCCGACAGACGGGCGTAGTCTCTATTGTGGGAGTGCCGGTAGTGGTTTCATCGGTGTTGTTCAACTGTGCGGTGTTGTTTCAACGGGGAAAGATTTTGGGCGTAGTGCCCAAGACGTACCTGCCCAATTACAAGGAGTTCTATGAGAAGCGTTGGTTTGCTTCTGCTGAAACATTACCCGGTGTAGATGTGATAAAACTGTGTGGACAGACCGTTCCGTTCGGTTCTCATCTGCTGTTCGATGCAGGATGTTTCCGCTTTGGCGTGGAACTGTGTGAGGACGTGTGGGCAACCATTCCGCCTAGTTCACTGTTGGCTCTGGCTGGAGCCGATGTTATCTTCAACCTTTCGGCCGATACGGAAAATATCGGCAAGCATGACTACTTGCGCTCGCTTTTGGCTCAGCAGTCTGCACGTTGCATTGCTGGCTATGTGTTCGCTTCCTCCGGTTTCGGAGAGTCGACAACCGATGTAGTGTTTGCTGGAAACGGCTTGATATATGAAAACGGTTCGCTGCTGGCTGCTACGGAACGCTTCTCGTTTGACGAACAAGTGGTGGTGAGCGAAATTGATGTGGAACGCTTGCGCAATGAACGCCAAAGCAATACCACCTTTGCTGAAAGTATGCGCAATTTCCCCTCCGATGGCGTGCGCCGCATTCCGGTAGAACTGGTTTCTTGCGATGCGTTTACGCTTACCAGGTCGGTAGACCCGCATCCGTTTGTTCCGAAAGAGGGTGCGAAGCTCAACACCCGTTGCGAGGAGATATTCTCTATTCAGGTTTGTGGCTTAGCCAAGCGATTGGTACATACGGGATGTAAAACCGTAGTCGTGGGCATTTCGGGCGGATTGGATTCAACCTTGGCGTTGCTGGTTTGCGTGAAGACGTTCGATAAGCTGGGCTTGTCCCGTGAAGGTATCGTAGGCATTACGATGCCTGGCTTCGGGACTACCGACCGCACGTATAACAATGCGATAGACCTGATGCGTTCGCTTCGTGTCACGGTGCGTGAAATCAGCATACGTGAGGCTTGCGTTCAGCATTTTTCGGACATTAGTCACGATATGAATGTACATGATGTGACTTACGAGAACGGTCAGGCGCGCGAACGCACCCAGATACTGATGGATTACGCCAATAAGGTAGGCGGACTGGTCATAGGCACGGGAGACTTGTCGGAGTTGGCTTTAGGATGGGCCACATACAACGGTGACCACATGTCGATGTACGGCGTAAACGCCAGTGTGCCGAAGACATTGGTGCGTTATCTGGTTTCGTGGGTGGCGCAGACTGGGGTAGACGAAGATTCCCGGCGTACGCTTCTTGATATTGTCGATACTCCCATCAGTCCTGAATTGATACCGGCCGATGAGCAAGGGAACATCAGCCAGAAAACCGAGGATTTGGTAGGCCCTTACGAGTTGCACGATTTCTTCCTGTATTATTTCTTGCGTTTCGGCTTCCGTCCGTCCAAGATATTCTATTTGTCTGGCCTCGCTTTCGGCGAAAGTTATGACCGGGAGACGCGTAAGAAGTGGTTGACTAACTTTTGCCGCCGCTTCTTCGCTCAGCAGTTCAAACGCTCTTGTCTGCCAGACGGACCGAAGGTAGGTTCTGTATCGTTGAGTCCGCGCGGTGACTGGCGGATGCCGAGCGATGCAAGCTCTGCGCTCTGGCTGAAGGAGTGTGAACTTTTGTAGCTTTAAGATATGAAGGCGAAAAGATTTATCGGCTTGCTGCTATGCCTGACAGTATGTGTGATGGGGTGGAGTCAGCAGGCGAAGGAAGCCCGTAGGGTGATAGAGCGTTTTGCCGATGGGCGGAAACTACCGGTGAAGGTTTCGGTGTCTCTTGACACCCAAAATGGATGCGATGTGTTCGAGACATCCGTGAAAAACGGAAAGTTGTACGTCAATGCCAGTAGCGGTGTTGCGGCTTGTCGGGGATTTTACGACTACGTGAAATCGCAGGGGGCTGGCATTTCGTCTTGGAGCGGAAACCGTTTGGAACTTCCCGACCGGCTGACTGATGCGGAACGCAGAACGGTTGTGTCACCTTTTAAGCATCATTATTACTTCAATGTGGTGACTTTCGGCTATAGTATGCCCTATTGGGACTGGAACCGATGGGAAAAGGAGATTGACTGGATGGCCTTGCACGGCATTGATATGCCGTTGGCTTTGGTGGCTAACGAAGCTATTTCGGCTCGTGTGTGGAAGAAGCTCGGTCTGACCGAACAGGAGATCGCCGATTACTTTGTAGGTCCGGCGCATTTCCCGTGGATGCGTATGGGAAACATCAGCGGCATTGATGGTCCGTTGCCTCAGGAATGGCATAAGGGGCAGATAGAACTGCAACACAAGATTCTTGACCGAATGAAAAGCCTCGGCATGAAGCCCATTTGTCCAGGATTTGCCGGCTTCCTTCCCAAGGCCATGAAACGTATCTTTCCCGACATCGAACTGATAGAGACCTCGTGGTGTGGCGGAGCGTTTCACAACTGGATGCTCTCGCCGAAGAATCCGCAGTTTGCCCGTATCGGGCAGATGTTTATCGAAGAGTGGGAAAAGGAGTTCGGTAAGAATGGTTATTACATAGTAGACAGCTTCAACGAGATGGATATCCCGTTCCCACCGAAAGGCACCAAGGAGCGTTACACTTTACTGGCTGACTATGGAGACAAGGTGTACAGTTCCATCAAGGCTGGGAATCCGGATGCCGTGTGGGTGATGCAAGGTTGGATGTTCGGCTATCAGCGTCATATCTGGGATTACGAAACGTTGCAGGCTTTGGTCAGCAAGGTACCCAATGATAAGATGTTGCTGCTGGACTTGGCGGAGGACTACAATCACTTGTTTTGGAAGAACGGGGCGAACTGGGAATTCTATAAAGGGTTTTATGGTAAGGACTGGGTGTACAGTGTCATCCCGAATATGGGAGGGAAGTCCGGGCTTACCGGTGACTTGGAGTTCTATGCGAACGGTCGTCTGGAGGCTTTGCGTTCGGTTAACAAGGGTAACTTGGCCGGATATGGCATGGCTCCCGAAGGCATCGAAAACAATGAGACGATTTACGAACTGGTTTGCGACGGAGGATGGACTTCGGAGGCGATAGATGTTGACGATTGGTTGCACCGCTATTCGCTTTGCCGCTACGGTTGTACATCCGACCGCTTAAACGATTTCTGGAATGGAATGCGTAAGTCGGTATACGGTTCGTTTACTGACCATCCGCGCTATAATTGGCAGTTTCGTCCGGGAAGTGTGCGCAAAGGTAGCATCGAGGCTAATGACGCTTTCTTTCGGGGCGTGGAAGCCTTGCGGCTTGCCATTCCTGAACTGAAAGGTTCACCGCTATTTATTGCGGATATGACGGAGATGACGGCGCACTACTTGGGAGGCAAGTTGGAGATATTGGCACAGGCGATAGATTTGGCGTATCAGAATGGCGATGCGGAAGAAGCCGCCTCTATGGAAGCAGAGTTTGAGGCTTTGATGCTGGGTGCTGACCGCTTGCTTTGTTCGCATCCTACGTTGCGTTTGGAAAATTGGTTGGCGTATGCCAGCAATTGGGGCAGTACATCGCAGTTGAAAAACTATTACAAAAAGAACGCCCGGCGTATTGTTACGGTATGGGGACCTCCTGTTGACGATTATTCTGCACGCATCTGGTCTGGTCTGTTGCGCGATTACTACTTGCCTCGCTGGAAACAGTTCTTTGCCGCAAAACGTTCGGGTCGGGCTTTCGACATAGCCGATTGGGAACTCTCGTGGGTAGAGAAAGAGCACGAATTATCTGAGGCGAAGCCTTACGATGATGTACTGGCAGCATGTACCGACTTGATAAACCGTGCCAAGCCGATAGACCATTCGCTGCTGACGGCCATGAACGGCGAACAGTTTGGGAGTTGGTCTCCGTCCGATATAGGTAGCGGTTGGAAAGAAGTGTCGTGGAGTCTGCCTGCCGATAAGGCCGCTTCGCTTCGTGGCGTACGCTTCCTTCATACCCGTGGTACAGCTGTACTGGAGATAGCGGAAGTTATTCTGGAGATGGACGGCGTGGAGGTCTGCAAGGTCGTGCAGCAAGGCGTAGCCGGCAGGAAGAGCGAAGGCAATACCTACCTGCTGAATGTACCGAAAGATGCCTCCGGAAACAACTCCTGCCGCTTGCGCGCAAAGGTGCGTTGCTGCGGTCAGGGAGAGTCCTACGGAACGGTGCTGATGATTGTGAAATAAAGTGCAGATTGTTGTGCATTATCTAAATAATTTGTATCTTTGAGGGCTTGCAGAGGTGGGCTTAGTTGTACTAAATGAAGAAAAAGTGGAAGAAAATATGAAAACATGTTTTAAGACATATTTTTAAATTTGGTAACTCCGAAAAAAGCCCCCATCTTTGTAGCGTTATCCTGAAAACAATCTTTTTACCTTAAAAAAAACTAATACCTATTGAGAACTTTAAAAAAGCTTCTTTGTGAAAAGAGGCTTTTTTTATGCCCATACGTTTCCTGTTTCTGTCCATTATGGCTACATTTGTTTTAAAATTATTTCATAGTCATGACACAACCTTTAGCTGAACGGATGCGTCCGAAAACGCTGGACGATTACATTGGTCAGAAACACTTGGTAGGAGAGGGGGCGGTACTGCGCCGAATGATTGATTCGGGGCGTATATCTTCTTTCATTCTGTGGGGGCCTCCGGGCGTGGGAAAGACCACTTTGGCTCAGATTATAGCCAATCGGTTGGAAACTCCGTTCTATACGCTCAGTGCGGTTACGTCGGGCGTGAAGGACGTGAGAGACGTCATCGATAAGGCTCGCAGCAACCGTTTCTTTGCGCAGCAAAGCCCCATTCTTTTCATCGATGAAATACACCGGTTCAGCAAGTCGCAGCAGGACTCGCTTTTGGGAGCGGTAGAGAAGGGAACGGTTACCTTGATAGGAGCTACTACCGAAAACCCTTCGTTCGAGGTTATCCGGCCGTTGCTTTCGCGCTGTCAGCTTTACGTGCTGAAGTCGCTCGAGAAGGACGATTTGCTTGCTCTTCTGCGTCGTGCCGTAGAGACCGATGAGCAGCTGAAAGAGCGAGGCGTGGAGCTGAAAGAAACCGATGCCATGCTTCGCTATTCGGGAGGCGACGCCCGTAAATTGTTGAATATTTTGGAACTTGTAGTAGAGGCCGATGACTCGGAGAAGGTGGTAATAACTGATGACAAGGTTGTGGAACGCCTTCAGCAGAATCCGTTGGCTTACGACAAGGATGGCGAGATGCATTACGACATCATTTCGGCTTTTATCAAGTCCATTCGCGGAAGCGATCCCGATGGTGCTATCTACTGGTTGGCACGCATGATAGAGGGAGGCGAAGACCCGGCGTTCATAGCCCGGCGTCTGGTTATCTCCGCGTCGGAGGATATCGGGTTGGCCAATCCAAACGCCTTGCTTTTAGCCAATGCGGCTTTCGATGCCGTGATGAAAATAGGTTGGCCCGAGGGACGGATCCCATTGGCTGAAGCTACCGTTTACTTGGCTACCAGCCCCAAGAGCAACTCGGCTTACGAGGCTATCAATACCGCCATTCAGGTGGTGAAGGAAACCGGAAACTTGCCTGTGCCGTTGCACTTGCGAAATGCGCCTACCAAACTGATGAAGCAGTTGGGCTATGGCAAGGACTATAAGTACGCCCATGCTTACGAAGGTCACTTCGTGGAGCAGCAGTTTATGCCCGATGACTTGCAGACACAGCGCTTGTGGCATGCGCAGCCTAATCCCTCCGAGGCGAAGCTGAAAGAACGGATGGTGCAGTTATGGGGCGACCGGTTTAAAGACTGACAGACATTTAAAACAAATAGATAACGATGAAGATTGTAGTATTGGACGGATATGTATTGAATCCGGGCGATTTGTCTTGGAAGGCGTTGCAGCAGCTTGGCGAGCTTACGGTGTACGACCGCACTTCGCCTGCCGATGTGGTTTCCCGTATTGGGGACGCTGAGGCTGTATTGACCAACAAGGCGGTACTCGACGGAGAGGTTTTAGCTCAGTTGCCGCACCTGAAGTATATCGGTGTGTTGGCTACGGGCTATAATGTAGTCGATGTGGATGTGGCTCGTCGACAGGGCGTGGTGGTTACTAACGTGCCGGCGTATAGCACCGAGTCGGTAGCGCAGACGGTGTTTGCCCACTTGCTGAACATCACTCAGCGAGTAGGACATTATGCTGCCTTGAATCGTGAGGGGGCGTGGTCGTCGGTCTCCGATTTTTCCTATTACAACACGCCGCTTATCGAGCTTGCCGGAAAACGCATAGGGGTAGTGGGATACGGCAATACAGGTCAGGCCGTCACCCGTATCGCTTTGGCTTTTGGCATGAAGGTTTCGGTCTTTACCTCGAAGCCGCAGTCGGCCTTGCCCGAAGGGTGTGTCAAGGCGGATATGGACGATGTCTTCCGCTGCAGCGATGTAGTGACCTTGCACTGTCCGCTTACTCCCGATACTGACCGGCTGGTGAACGCCGCACGCTTGTCGCTGATGAAGCCGGGAGCGGTGCTGATTAATACGGGACGTGGCGGACTGGTAGACGAGGCTGCTCTGGCCGACGCGCTGCGTAGCGGCAAACTCCTGGCTGCCGGACTGGATGTACTTACATCCGAGCCTCCAAAGGCTGATAATCCGCTTCTGAAGTTGGACAACTGTTTCGTGACACCTCACATCGCATGGGCTACCCGCGAGGCTCGTACCCGCTTGATGGCTCAGGTGGCGGCCAATGTAAAAGCTTATATAGACGGTAATGTAATAAATAATGTAGCGCAATGAGTACGGAAAGAGAAAGACGGACAGCACTGGCTGCTGCCCTGTTTAAAGAAGGATATAACTGCTCGCAGTCGGTTGTAGCGGCTTACGCCGACCTGTATGGTTTCACTCGTGAACAGGCGTTGCGTATGGCGGCGTCGTTTGGTGGAGGTATCGGACGTATGCGTGAAACGTGTGGAGCTGCTTGCGGCATGTTCCTGTTAGCCGGACTGGAGCGCAGTGCGATAGACGGAGCTGACCGTGAGGGGAAGGCCGCCAATTATGAGTTGGTTCAGCGGCTTGCTGCCAAGTTCAAGGCTGAGGCTGGCGCATTGCGTTGCGCCGACCTGCTGGGGTTGGCCAAGAATGCGAAGGTAGTGTCTACCCCCGAAGCGCGTACTGCCCAGTATTACGCCAAGCGTCCCTGTGAGAAGATGGTAGAGCTTGGAGCAAGTCTCTTCGGAGAGTTTCTGGAGGAAGAAGGGAAGCTCTGAGGCAGGTAACCGTATAAATGTATATCCGCTGTGAGAAGCGGACAAAAAAAAGAGAGGATGCACCGTTTGCGATGCACCCTCTTTTTATTTGGATTCAAATAGTAGAATTCAGAATTACTTCTTTCCTTCCAGTTGTTCCTTCAAAGCTGCCAGAGCGTCGATGTCACCCAGAGTTGTAGAAGCAGCCTGGTTCTGAATCATCGGAGTTTCTTCCTTCTTAGAAGCCTTCTTAGAAGCCTTCTTTTCAGCTCTTTCTTCTGCCTTAGCGGCGTCTTCGAAGATGCGGCTGTGAGAAAGGATGATACGCTTAGCGTCCTTGTTGAATTCGATAACCTTGAACTGGAGTTTTTCGTCCATCTGAGCCTGAGTACCGTCTTCCTTAACGAGGTGTTTCGGAGTTGCGAAACCTTCTACACCGTAAGGCAGAGCTACTACTGCGCCCTTGTCAAGCATTTCGATGATAGTTCCTTCGTGTACCGAACCTACTGTGAATACAGTTTCGAATACATCCCAAGGATTGTCTTCCAGCTGCTTGTGGCCGAGGCTCAAGCGACGGTTTTCCTTGTCTATTTCCAGAACTACTACGTCGATGTCCGCACCAATCTGAGTGAATTCAGAAGGATGTTTGATTTTCTTTGTCCAAGACAGGTCAGAGATATGGATCAAGCCGTCTACACCTTCTTCGATTTCTACGAATACACCGAAGTTAGTGAAGTTGCGAACCTTAGCTACGTGCTTAGAACCTACAGGATATTTTTCTTCGATAGATTCCCACGGATCCTGCTTCAGCTGCTTGATACCCAAAGACATCTTACGCTCTTCGCGGTCCAGAGTCAAGATAACGGCTTCTACTTCGTCGCCTACCTTCATGAAGTCCTGAGCAGAACGCAAGTGCTGGCTCCAAGACATTTCTGAAACGTGAATCAAACCTTCTACGCCCGGAGCGATTTCGATGAATGCTCCGTAGTCGGCCATCACAACTACTTTGCCCTTTACGTGGTCGCCTACCTTCAAGTTCGGGTCGAGGCTGTCCCAAGGATGCGGAGTGAGCTGCTTCAAGCCCAAAGCGATACGCTTCTTTTCGTCGTCGAAGTCGAGGATTACTACGTTCAACTTCTGATCCAACTGAACTACTTCGCGAGGATCGCTTACGCGGCCCCAAGAAAGGTCAGTGATGTGAATCAAACCGTCTACGCCGCCCAAGTCGATGAATACGCCGTAAGAAGTGATATTTTTAACAGTACCTTCCAGTACCTGTCCTTTTTCCAGTTTGCTGATGATTTCTTTCTTCTGCTGTTCCAGTTCAGCTTCGATAAGAGCCTTGTGAGAAACAACTACGTTCTTGAATTCCTGGTTGATTTTTACAACCTTGAACTCCATAGTCTTGCCTACGAATACATCGTAGTCGCGGATAGGTTTCACATCAATCTGAGAACCCGGCAAGAATGCTTCGATGCCGAATACGTCTACAATCATACCACCCTTTGTGCGGCACTTGATGTAACCCTTGATAATTTCTTCGTTTTCGAGAGCTGCGTTTACGCGATCCCAAGAGCGTGTAGCGCGCGCTTTCTTGTGTGAAAGGATCAACTGACCTTTCTTGTCTTCCTGATTTTCGATGTAAACTTCTACAGTGTCACCTACTTTCAGGTCAGGATTGTAGCGGAATTCGCTCAGAGGAATGATACCGTCTGACTTGTAGCCGATGTTGACTACTACTTCGCGCTTGTTCATGCCGATTACGGTACCGTCTACAACCTCACGGTCGTTTACTTTGTTCAGCGTGCTGTCATAAGCCTTTTCCTGCTCTTCTTTGCTTGCGCTAGATACGGCACCACCGTTTGCATAGTCATCCCAGTTGAAGTCTTCAATGGGCTGTACGTTTTTAAAGTTTTCCATTAAAATTAATAATTGTTGTTAATAACTAATTGTGTTAGACTTTATATTGTTCTAAAATCGGCGCAAAGATACAACGTTTTTTCTTGAAACGGAAATTCCGCAGCCGAAAAAACGTTGTAAATTTGTGTGTTAGTTCTCCAACGCGTAGTCTACGGTAGTCACCACGCGTATCTTCTTTACGCCCGGGGTGTTGATGTCGCGGTCTTCTATGCTGAACTGTCCCTGGTTGGCGTGGCGTATCTTGCCCAGTTTGCTGTCGGAGTCTTTGGCGAACTTCTCGGCGGCGGCGCGCGCGTTCTTAGTGGCTTCTTCTATCATCTGCGGTTTCACCTTGTTCAGACCGGTGTATTCGTAGGTAGTGTTGTTGCTGCTGATGGCGATGCCTTGTTTTAGCAGTTCGCTCTGCTCGTTGAGCAGTCCCTTTACGATTTGGGTCTTGTGGGTGGTTACGGTGATGATGGAGGTCAGGGTGTAGCGGAACTGCACGTTGTTGCTGTTGCTGTTCCAGCGGTCGCTGCGCGCGTCGTACACATCGGGTGCCGAGAAGCTGATTTCATCTTCTGTAATGCCTTTTCCCTTCAGAAAATTCACGATGGTCTGGTTGGAGCTCTTGGTAGCGCCGTAGAGCGATATCAGGTCGTTGCCCAGCGTCTGGAAGGTGAGGGCCCAAGTTACTTTGTCGGCCGGTACTTCCATTTCCGACAGTCCTTTTACGGTTACGCTGCGGTCTTTGTCCGAGAACGAGTTGAATCCGCTTCTGATGCACAGTCCCAGTACGATTAGTCCCACGGCGAGGATGGCCGATTCGATTCTGTAATTTTTCATAAGGATAATGTTTTTGTGTGTGATTATTGTTTTCCGACAAAGATAATGCGGAACTTGCAGAATTGTTCTCCGTAAGGTGAAATTATACAGAATATTTTCGGTCTCCGCGGCGGGGGAGGGCGATAGGGTGGGTATAAACGAAAAAGAGAGGACTTTGAAATCCTCTCTTTTCTGTGATTCCGCTGCGATTCGAACGCAGGACCCACGCCTTAGAAGGGCGTTGCTCTATCCAGCTGAGCTACGGAACCATCCTTCCTCTGTCAGAGATTGGACTTGGCTTTTCTCTTCAGATTTGCGGTGCAAAGGTACGTGTTTCTTTCGGAACGTGCAAGTGTTTTGCTTCTTTTTTAGCGAAAATCGGGTGCGGATGAAAAATATTTCAGATTTGTGTGTCACGGTGTAGAAAATCTTGTTATCTTTGCACCCGAAAACGAAGGAAAGGTGCCAGAGTGATCGAATGGGCCGGACTCGAAATCCGGTGAACGGCTTTGCTGTTCCCAGGGTTTGAATCCCTGTCTTTCCGCCAGTGAGAGGTCAAGCGCAAGGTTGCGTTCGGCCTCTTTTTCTTTGTGGATAGGGCTATCCTGCGTACGGGGAATTTTATCCTCCGGCGAGAGATTTTTATTCTCTCGAGACGAATTCTAAATCTCCGGCGAGGAATTGGCGAGGTATATCGCATACAAACTAACTCTCTTAAAAACTGAGAAGCGTGCGGATGGTTTTTGAGCCTCGAAAAAACATCTGCCTTACTTTTATCCTTTTATTTATATTATATATAAGTAGAAAAACGCGAAGATGTAGCACACCATGTAGCACGGCATGAATCACTTTTGGGGTTAAACGTCTGGTAACGAGTGAAAAAGATGTGGCACTGCATGTAGCACACCATGATACACTTGCGTGTTGCGATTTTTGGAATCGGCTTGTAATGAACGGGATATAAAATCTCGTTATTTGGAAACTGACTAAATAAAGGAAAAATCTTGTACACTCGGAACAATTCCGCTTTTCCGCCCTTATCTTTGTGAAAAACAAAATCAAAGTGATATGAAAGGAAATTCAGAATTGCGTGCCGAGGCACGGAAAGTGTTGAGCGGCAACTGGGGTGACGCTGTGGTTGTGATGTTGGTTTATGGCGCTATTAATGTACTGTTGTGTATTCCGTTTTTGGGAGATGTTCTGTCTATATTCGTTGGCTTGCCGTTGGCGTATGGATGTTCGGTCTTGTTCTTGGGTGCATTGAGGGGCGGTGAAATTCGTGTCGGAAAACTCTTCGATGGCTTCAACGGTTACGGCCGTGTGCTGGGTACCATGCTTCTGGGGTGTGTTTACGTGATTCTGTGGACGCTGCTTCTGATAATTCCCGGTATCGTGAAGGGGTATTCTTACGCCCTGACTTCGTATATCCTGAAAGACCGTCCAGACTTGAAGTATAACGGTGCCATCGAAGAGAGCATGCGTCTGATGGACGGTCATAAGATGAAACTCTTTCTGTTGGATTTGAGCTTCATTGGTTGGGCGTTGCTCTGTATCCTTACATTGGGTATCGGTTTCTTGTGGCTTGCTCCGTATGCGTCAACTGCTCGGGCCGCTTTCTATGAAAACCTTGTGCAGGTGGAGTCGGATGCTGTAAATGAAATCTGA
>CAVBJM010000037.1:8056-23341 GCA_963595925.1 bacterium | reverse complement strand
GAAACACCTGTCAGAGTCTTGGGCATATGGGTATTACATCGTACCTTTGCAACGTCAAGAAAGTACGCGATGGTTTATGCCACCAGCGAAAAATAAACAGAGCTTGTCTTTGAGGCGGTGCAGAGGGCACATGATGAGCTTGCCCTCGTCGTCGCGCAGGTGCATGCCGCTGCCCCTGCAATATCTGAAATACTTGCATTCAGCGCAATCGTCCTTGCGCATCCATTCCCTGTCGCGATATGGTATGAATCGCTGGCTCCATACCTCCCAGAAGTCATCGCGGTAGATGTTGCCTTGGTGATAATTGGATCGAATGCTGGCACACGCCGAGATGGATCCGTCTACCAAGACCGAGCCGACGGATACTCCAGCCTGGCAGCCGAAGAAATAGTTGCGGATGTCGCCCTCGTAATTGCCCATGAACCCCTCGCACCCATAGCTGCATTCTATGAGTGCTTCTTTTCTTGTCTGTTTGATAAACTCCAGGATGCCCCTGTATTCTTCCGGCTTGAGGTGCATGTCGGGGTCGGCGGCAGCCCTGCCCACAGGGAACACTGCCACCACTCGCCACATCTTTACTCCTTTGTTTATCAAGAATTGCTTGATGTCTTGTAGATGGGGATAGTTGCGGCGGTTGACGCAAGTAAGGATGTCGAATTTTATTTCAGGATGTGCCACCAGCATGTCTATCGCTTGCGATACCATGTTGAAGCTGTGCTTGTTGCCGCGCATCCAGTTGTGCTCCTCGGCAAGTCCGTCCATGCTGATGGTCATGGTGTGAAGTCCTGCATGAAGCAGGCTGTCAAACTTTTGCGGAGTGAGATAGAGGGCGTTGGTCACCATTCCCCAAGGAAACCCTTTCTCGTATATAGCCCTGCCACACTGCGCGATGTCCTCGCGCATCAATGGCTCGCCTCCTGTCACGATGACGAAAACCTTGTGAGGATCGGTGTGCTGCTTGATGTTGTCGAGCACGCGCAGGAAGTCTTCTAAAGGCATGTCCTTGGCGTTGGCCTTCACCTTGCAGTCGCTTCCGCAATGGCGACAATGCAAGTTGCACCGCAATGTGGATTCCCAGAACAGTTGGCGCAAGGGATGCTCCTCCACCAACATGGAATAAGACTTGCGGTGTATCTCCAGGGCGAGTCTTCTGCGAAGTGACAAGGGTTCAATCTTAGTCATGCCTGTTTGTTAAGGAACGGTTCAACTTCGGAGACTTATATATATTAAAGATGAGGCTATTGCTTCTTCTTGAGTTTCTTGTTGGCCGTGACAGCATAAGAACCAATAACCCATGTTCCGTCCTTGCCACCGGTTTTCTCTATGGTGAGTTCATCCCCCTTGACGGTGTCGTTGGCAAAGGTTCCACCCTTGGCGTCTCCATCCACATCTTCGAGGAGTATCTGCAAGGAATTTTTGTTAAGATCCCCTCCAAAATTCTGTTTGTCAATGGTGTAGTTGCCCTGACTGTCGGTATAGGCGGAGTCTTGACGGTAGATGTTCTTGCCGTTTTTAGCATAGTCTATTCCCACGACAGCCTTGATGCCTTCTATCGGAGTGCCGTCTTCGGTAGTGATGCAGCCTTTTACTTGGAAAACGCTAGTAGGGGAACCGTAAAGACATGGTTCGTCCGATGATAACTTGTCGCAAGAAGAAAAACCAAGCATTGTTAACAGCATGGCTGACAATGCCCTGTACCAATGTCTGAACGTTTCTTTCATAAGCTGATCTATTCTAAATGTACTTTTATTATAATTGCAAATTAAAACATTTCTTGCGTTGCTTTCGCTATTTTAGTGGTTAATTAACATCGTTTATCATTGGCGTGAACGTGCCGCTGTCAAAACCAAAGCGTACAGTTACGCCTTATTATGTATATGTCCACCCCAACCTCTGCCCATAGGGGCTTTCGGTACGGATAGACTTCGCTTTGTTTACGCATTGTTACGCAGCCACACGAAAAAAGCAGTTACGGAATCCGTAACTGCTTCTTATTGTGTGGACCAGCTAGGGCTTGAACCTAGGACCTCCAGATTATGAGTCTGTTGCTCTAACCAACTGAGCTACAAGTCCGAAATTAAGGGTTTTCCTTAATTGCGTTGCAAAAGTAAGCGTTTGACTCGAAACATCCAACTTTTCGCCGCTTTTTCTTCTAAAAAAAACGAAACGATATTTTTGTATAGCGGAGAAGTTGTACTTTTGCCCCTAATATAACTGGTTCATCCTGCTATGAGATGACAAGAAGTTACTAACGAATGGATTCACAAATACAGAACATTATTTTCGATTGGGGCGGCGTGTTGCTTAACCTTGACATGGAGCGTTGCCTGACGGCGTTCGAGACTGCTGGGGCAAAAGACATACGCAGCTTTCTGACGGGTACGAACGAAGCGGCTTTTTTTAAGGAATATGAATGTGGACTCATCTCCACCGCCCAATTCAGGGACGAAGTGCGACGCTATATCGGCCGGGACATTGCCGATGAGGGGATAGACCGAATGTGGAACAGCATGTTGGGGGACATCCCAACCGAAAAGCTGACACTGCTGGAGGCGCTGAGTCATCGCTACCGCCTGTTCTTATTGAGCAATACCAACGAGTTACACTGGAATCACGCCTCGTCGCATGTGTTTCGCCACGAGGGACGTGACCTGCGGGAGTGCTTCGAACGCATCTTCCTTTCGTTCAACATGGGATTAGGAAAGCCCGACCCTGAGATATTCCGACAAGCGGTGATAGAGGCTAACATACACCCCGAAGAAACAGTCTTTATCGACGATTCGCAGACCAACTGTCTGGCGGCGGAAAGCGTAGGCGTCCGAGCCATGCACTACCAGCCGGGAACCGACCTCAGCAAACTTTTCGTATAAACTGCAACCATGACCATCGTAACCGACACCTTGCCTCCTGATTTTTCGCCTTGCGTGGCCACCATAGGCTGCTTCGATGGCGTGCACTGCGGTCACCGCTACCTGATAGACCAGGTTTGCGCCCAGGCGCGCAACAGGGGATTGCGCAGTGCCTTGATAACGTTTCCCGTGCATCCGCGACAGGTGATGCAGTCTGATTTCCAACCGCAGTGGCTCACGTGTCTGACGCAAAAACAGGAGCTGCTGAAGCAGTCGCCGGCCGACTATTGCATCCTGCTTCCGTTTACCCGACAGCTGTCCATGCTTTCGGCACGGGAATTTATGCAACTTCTGTCCGAGCGTTATCACATCCGCGCGTTGGTCATCGGGTACGACCACCGTTTCGGGCATAACCGAAGCGAGGGATTCGAGGATTACTGCCGATACGGGCAGGAAATAGGCATCGACGTTATCCAAGCTCAGGCGTTGGAAGAAGACGGACATAGCATCAGCTCGTCGCTGATACGCACGCTGCTGAAAGACGGACAGACCGAGCTGGCCAACCATTACTTAGGCTATAACTACTGCATAGAAGGCACCGTAACAGACGGATTCAAGGTAGGGCGCACGTTGGGATTTCCCACGGCCAACCTCCTCCCCTCCTGCCCCGACAAGCTGATTCCGCGCGAAGGCGTGTATGCCGTCTTCGCCTACGTGGGCAGCACACGCTACCCGGCCATGCTGAACATCGGCCACCGACCCACGATAGGAAACGGCCCGAGCCTCAGCATCGAAGCCCACCTTATCGGATTTTCGGGCGACCTGTACGGTCAGACTCTCCGCATAGAATTCAACATTTTTCTGCGTCCCGAACAGAAGTTCGAAAGCATCGGTCAGCTTACCGCGCAGATAGAAAAAGACCGGCAGGAAGTGCTCCTGAAGCTACTGTAGGGCATCTTTCGGAATGCGATAAGAGGGAACCAAAATCCCTCGCCGCAGAATAAAAATCTCTCGGGACGTTTTTAAAATCTCTCGCCGGAGAATAAAAATTCCTCGCCGGATATTTTGAGTCCTCTCCCGAGCTTGATTTTTCGCCTCGAATTGTAATGATTTTTAAATTCTGAAGAACATCAGGAAGAGCGGCAGATAATCTTTCAGCGCCTCTCGAAGCAACTTCAGCGCCTGCCCTATCCGATAGTTTACCGTTTGCGGCGAAACGTGCAGCCGCTCGGCTATCTCCCGGTGCGTGAGTTGGTCTACACGCGTCAGCTCGTAGGCCTCCCGAAACTCTGCGGGCAGCGCCTCCACCGCCTTTCGGTACAACTCAAACAGTTCGCCCGCCAGATAAAAATCGGGGTCTTCGAACTCCTCTTCGTACTTGTCCACAATCTCCTGCAGCACCCTGCGCTTCGTTTCCACGTGCGAGAGCCGGTTTAACGCCTTGTTCTTGACAATCGTAAAAAGCAACGTCTTAAAACTCAATTCGCCCAACAGCGTGTCCCGGTTTTCCCAAAGCCACAGCATCGTGTCCTGCACAATCTCTTCGGCCTCCTCCGCCTCGCCCACATATTGCGAGCAGAAAGCGCACAGACCTCGGTAATAGTGCCGATAAACAGCGTCGAAAGCCGCCTCGCCGCCAGTCTTCAGCGCCGAGACCACTGCCCGATTGTCTTCGAAGTCGATACGATATTGAAACATGATGCCGCTTTATACTTTTTACAAATATAGATATTAAAAGCAGATAACGGTTTAAAACACATTTTCTTTTTCCGTCTTTTAGTATATTTACGTACTGAATTGTATTAATACCAAAAGGTATTGTTTTAAGGAGAATCGAAACGTTATGGACGAAAGTACACTACTGAGATATTTGCAAGGCGGATGCACCGAAACGGAATGCCGCGAGGTGGAAGCATGGGTCAGCCAATCCGACAACCGGAAGACGCTGGAGCAGCTCTACTACACCCGGTTTGTGGCAGACCGTGCCGAAGTTTTTGCAAAGATTGACACCGAAGCGTCACTCAGTCGGCTGAAAGCCGAAATAAAGAAGAAGGAACGCCCATCGAGGTTTACCGTCAAACGCCTGTACCGCTACGCCGGACTGGCCGCAGCCTTCCTGGCTGGAGCTATCTTTACGGGAGGAACCGCCTACTATCTCACGTCCGACCGCTTTACCGACTATACCGTCAGCACCCTGGCCGGGCAACGTGCACAAACCGTCCTGCCCGACGGCAGCAAGGTATGGCTTAACGCCTCCACCCAGATTACTTACAAAAACTCGTTGTGGAGCGCCGACCGCGAGGTAGCCCTCAACGGCGAAGCCTATTTCGAGGTATCGCACAACAAGCGCCGACCGTTCATCGTAAGCAGCAAGCGGATAAAGACGCGCGTGCTGGGTACGAAATTCAACGTACGCGCCCGTCAGGAAGAAAATCACGTAACCACTACCCTACTGCAAGGCTCGGTGCGTATGGAATCGCCTAAGCGTCCCGAAGGATATCTGCTGAAGCCCGGACAAACGCTGAACATCAACACAGAGACATTCGGCACCGAATGGCAAGAATACAGCAGCCCGTCGGACGTTCTGGTTTGGATGAACGGCCGTCTGCACTTCGAACGTCACACCTTGCAAGCCATCACATCGCTCATGGAAAAGGTTTACGATATACGGTTCGTGTTCACCGACCCGTCGCTCCGCTCGGAACAATTCACGGGCGACTTCTCGGTTGACTCCACCCCCAACGAGATACTCGATGTGCTCTCGCTGACGCATCATTTCAACTATAAGCGCAAAGGAAACATCATTTATCTGATAAAAGAATAAGCGGCAGCAGAAAAGCCGCCGCTTCCTCATCTGTCAAAACTAAGCATAAGAGCCGCGCCTGCACTCCATACGGAATGTCGGCGCGGCTCTTGGTTTCCAACCGTCCGTCCCGTGAGGGGAACGGCGGTTAGAACCTATTGACAAGCAGCTTACTCGTACACGTTAAATTCAGACAGTTCGAAGAAATACCAGCTGTTGTTATAATAGAACGCGCTGGTCGGGATAAAGCGGATATAGCGCGCCGTAGTAGGATTCTTGAACTTGACATACTGCGGTGTAGTAACCGAGGAAGCGTAATCCGAGAAAGCGATGGTTCCCATATCGGTCCACGTAGTTTTGTCCTCGCTCACCTGCAGTTGGAATTCCGATACGCCACAGTAGTAATAATTGTACGTATAGTCATAACTCGAGTCGTAGTAATCGAACGGAGTGATAGATATACCCTTCACCGCATGGGACGCTCCCATGTCGATTCCGAACTGTTCATTGTAACCCAAGTAGCCGATAAATCCGGTTGAGGTGTCGCCATCGATGATGTTCAGCGATTCGGTAGCCGCATCGTCGCCAAAGCTGTATTGCGGAGTCTCGAACAACGTCCAGTCGGTCTTGCTGATATCCACGCCGCCGAACGTGTTTTCTTCGCCCACATACATCGCCTTCGATTCATGGTAAGTGAAGACATAAAACGCCGTCATATCCACACGCGAAGGTACTTCCCGCATCTGATATTTCAGATAGCGCGCTTCAATGGTAGACGCAAAGGCTATTCTCTGTGTGCTGCCGCTGGTGCGTACCGAGCCCAGAGAAATCCAGTTCTCGCCGTCTTCCGAATAATAAACCTCGGCTTTGGTCGGAGCATAACTGCTGGCCCAGTGTTCGGTCTGTATACCCTGCAGCTGCATCTTCTCCTTCAAGTCTACCGTCAGCCAAAACGGAACACCGTTTGTGGCAATATCGCTGGAGCCAGTTCCGGCTACCGAGTTGCTATTGGCGTTCTCCACACCGTTTTCGAACGTAAACGTCCAGTCGCTGGCGCTCGTCTGCAACAGAGCGTCATCGGGCATCTTGGCTTCCACACGGCAGTGTGTTCCCTTAATGATTTCGAACGTTTCCGAACTTCTGTTCGAGCTCAGCGTTACGTTTCCACCCTCTACGGTTATCGCCATATTAATCCGATACGAAGTAGAGGCGTCGGTATCCTTGGCGAAGCTCCAGTCGGTAATGCTTATCACACATTCTTCCGACTCGCGTGCGCCTTGCTTGATGGTCACTTCCGAGTTGGAAAGTTGCATATTGGCCGCAGGGATGTTTTCGCTAGTAACATTGATCTTCACTCTTACGTCCTCGTCTACCGGCTTGTTCAGGCAGACGCTAAACGGAATTGTCGCATTGTCTATCTCGCCGCTCAACTTGTGTTCTACCGACATCCGTTCCGTTACCAGATTGATATAAGCGTGGTTCACGGTCCACTCATCGGCCGCCTCATCATCATTGCTGCAGGAGGTGAACAATGGAGCCGCACACGCAGCCCACATTGCACCCAACATATATATTGCTAATTTCTTCATTTTTTTCATCTTTGCTGGTTGATATTAATTTTCCGTGTCCGGGTCGTCCGAGCGAACGTTCACCCACGTAACATCCGACTGCGACTCGTATCCTTCTTTCGTCTTAATGGTCATAATGTTGTTATGACCCGTAGCGTCATTCAGTACGGTACCTTCGCCTTCGTTCATCTTCCAGTAAGCTTCCAGTCCATCCGATTGCGGATCTACCGAGAACATATTGTCCTTAATCTGGGTAGCCGTAATAGCCTTTGTCCAGAAGCGTACCTCGTGCATCGTGACAGCCGACGTACGGTGCGCCACGCTCCAGTCTTGCACCACCGGGAACTGGAATCCGTCTTTCGCCAAATGGGCTACCGTCCGGAATTTGCTGTCGCTAAGCGTATTGTTCAGCGTACCGTTGATGTACAGATAAAGCGTACCGTTCTCGCAAACCAACGCAATGTGATACCAGGTCTTTCCCTTGGGAGTAAACTTGTTTCCGTTGAATCCGTTGTGTCCATTTACCTTAAACTGAAGAATATCTCCCTCAAAGCGTCCGAAGATAAATCCGTCGCCTTCACTACCCGTATTGCCCGAGGCCATGAAGAATGTCTGATTGTTCTTGCCCGAGCCAGCCTCGTCAATCTTTACACGCATCTCTACGCTCCAGTTTGCCAAGTCGTAATCCTGACGCATGGTAGACTGGGTGTAATTATAAATGCTGAAGCGAGTGGCCTTGGTCTTTATCACGAAGTCGCACGCATACACGGCCGTCTTTTTAGCATCGAGTATCACGAACTCAGGTTCCGACGCCGACAAGATACTGATGGGCAACGCGTAATTGATACCGCTATTCTGCATCTCTTCAGAAAACGGCTTGATATGCACATCTACCATCTCGGAAGTTACGGCACCGGCCTTGATGGTTACTTCCGATTTGGAGAGCGTAAACATATCCTCCGGGAGTGCCACCAGATTGGTTCCATGCTTCGTGTTGTAAGCCTCCAAGGCTTGGGCGCTCACGCCCAATACTACCTTGATGTCTTTCTCGGCAGGAGAAGCCGACTTTACCGTAATCGTTCCATCGGCTCCGCTTTCGTCGTTTATCGTCAGCTTGTTTGCCGTTGTTCCTGATTCGGAAATATATAAAGCGTCTGTTATCGGTTTGTTTTCCGCGTCATCACACGCATGAAACAAGGGCAAGCAGAGCGAAATGCCCAATACGGCCATTATATGATTTAATGTCTTCATTTTCATATCTCTTTTATTATTTAACAGGAGGATTCATGATACGTATCGCATTTCTCAAAGCAGGATAAGTACCTTCTTTGCCGCTGATGGAATACTCATACTCCATGTGGTAAGTTCCCACGCCGCCTTTGCGCACCGGCTTTCCGTTTACCATCGGAGTCCAGCGAGCCATTCCTTCTACAGAGTACATCTTGTTCCCGTAACGGTCGTAGAAGCTGGAGTAACCTCCGCTCTGCGAATATTTTTCGAAGTCCTCTGTTACGACATACTTCTTGGCAACCGCTTCGGCGTCAAGCACGCCATCGAAATTCGATATAGTCGATTCCAAGCGTTCGTCCAAGTCGGCATCGCCCGGGCAGTTATAAGCTTGCACAATGAAGTAATCTATACATTCACCTCTTTCGGCGGGCATCCAGTTCGGTTCGCCGTCCAGTACCAACAGCTTTCCAGTGCCCGACTTCGGCCCCAGGTATTTGCTCATTTCATCGATGAAGATAGACATACGCTTCGGATAGCTGGCCAAACTCCCCCAGTTGCCCTGATAGTTTGGTTCGTAGTCAATGTCGAAGCCATCGTATCCGTTTTCGTTCACCATGTCCACAATCTGCTTGGCATACTTGCGAATGATAACCTCTTGCTCGGCTGTCACTACTGAATCCACTCTCGTGTATGAAGTAAATCTCTTTTCAGGCACCCATTCGCCTTCCCAGCCCCAATAATCTTTGGCCGTTTCTCCGGCAGGCGTAAACTGGTCGCCCACATTGTGTACGATAAAGCAGGCCAATACCTTGGTGCCTTTGCGCTGCTGAACATATTCCATGTCGGCTTTTTTGTCGGCAGTCATGTCATCCCAGCCGCCCCAAATAGAAACTACATCGATGCTATCGGGCAATCCCTTTAAGCTATTCAACAAGCTAGCGCTACCCGAAGCGCTCCATCCGCCAAACCAACCGAAAGCGATGGAGTGGTCGGACGCTTTATATTGGCGCAAGTTCTCGAAGAATGTTTCAGGCTTGTTGCTACCAGTCAGTTCGGTATGGCGTGCCTGTTCTGTCTCTGTCCATTTATCGCACGAGAAAGCGAGAATGGCAGTCGCAGCTACTAATAATATATTCTTAAGTCTGTTCATTACTTATTGCTTTAAAATATCGGTACTTTTTATTTCTGCCACCACATTTTGGTCGCGAAGTCATCACTCCCTCCCAGCATGGCACGAGCTGCCGCTACGTTGTCGGGATTATTAGAGTCCTCGGTCGTTGCGAACGGCATACGGTTCGCTACCAACAGGTCGTTATACTTGTTGTCGCTCGCAGCCCGAACCAACGGGAAGAAATGCGGATAACCTGTACGGCGATATTCGCACCATCCTTCATATCCCAAGGGCCAGAGTGCAATCCACTTCTGGGTGATAATACGCTCTAGGTTCTTTTCGGTTTCTCCGCTTTCCCATTTGATGGTGATTGTGCTGACAGCCGAGATGTTTTCCTTACCGTCGTTCGGATCTACATAATTGGCTTGAGTACTTGTCTCATCGGCGATGTAAGAGTCGGCGCTGCCTGCACTCCATTGTTCAAACGAGAGTTTGATACCTTGCTCGTAAAGAGCTTGAGCTGCACTCTCGGTCGTTCCGTTTCCCATGTTCCAACCCATCAAGGTTCCTTCGGCTCTCAAGAAAGCCACTTCGGAAGCAGTCATCCATATAATCGGGTCGTTCTGCGCTACCAGCGGCTTCGAATAATTGGTATAAGCGGCATCGCTGGCATCTGTGGCGTAACGGAGTCCGGCATAGGTCGTACCGGCAAACCCAGAGACATCGAAGTATTTGGCACGGCGTGGGTCGTTATATCCTTCCATATACGAAGTCAAATCGGCACATACGCGGCAGTCGCCCCATGACTGGGCTATCAACCAAAAGTTGTTGGTTCCTTCGGGTTGGTATGAAGCATTGTCTTCGTTGCTCAATATTACCCCTTTGGATACGGCGTCTTCAGCCATTTCCTTAGCCAATGCCGGTTCTACCATACGGATACGCATCGCCATACGAAGCTTCAGCGAGTTGGCGAACTTTATCCACTTACTGTAATCGCCACCGTAAACGCGGTCGAAATCGGCCATCGGCTTTGCGGTAGGATACTGGGTAACGTATTTGCTCATTTCCTCTACGGCTTCGGTCAGTTCCTGCAACATAGCTTTATAAGCCGTCTCCTGACTGTCGTAAGCTACGTACAAGTTTCCGCTTTCCACTTTCGAGTAAGGGATAGGTCCGTACATATCCGTTAGACGATGCATGGCCGCTACGCGAAGCACCTTTGCCCAAGCGTAATTTACGCCTTCGCCATTGGTACTCTCTTTCACTTCGTTCCAAGCGGGATAGAAGTTAGAGATTTCGTTGAACGGGTTATTCACCCATCCGCTATGGTCGTAAGAATATTCAGAGAAGTTCTTGCCTTTCCACTTCACGTTCGACATCATCATGCGTCCCCAGACATCACCTGTCAAGTTTTCGCAGTGCTGATATCCGCCGGAGCTTTCGGGGATTACTTCACTCTGCAGCTTCAGGTAGAAAGAACCGTCGCGATAATTGTCGCCTTTCATGTCTTCGGCCGAAGCGCTGTCCTGAGGCTTGTTTATCTTTTCGAAATCGTTGGTACAGCCCGCCATTGAGATTCCACCCAACAGCAGCGCAGCCCACATTATGTTTGATATATGTTTCATCATCTTTTTCCTTTTTGCTTAGAATTGTAATTTCAGACTGAATCCCAAACTACGCAGGCTGGGCTGCATAAAGAAGTCGCTTCCTTGGTTATATGTTCCGGTAGACGCTGTAACTTCGGGGTCGAATGGAGCCTTGTTATAAATCATCCACAGGTTGCGGCCAATGGCGGATACTGTCATGCGCATTTTGTCTTTGAACCATTTGCTCGGCAAAGTATAAGCCAATGAGAGTTCCTGCAAACGCACGTTAGTGGCGTTGTAAATGTATTCGGAGGTGATACCGCCACGGCCACCGACTACCGAGTAATATCCTTCGGCATCTACATAGCCGTTGTTAACCCATATACCGCCGGCTTCGCGAGCGTCGGCCGAAGCTTTCGATACGCCATACTGGTCGAGGTAAGCCTGTGTCATGGAGGTCACCTGTCCGCCCAAACGAGCCGTAAACAGAGTAGTCAAAGCCAAGCCTTTATAAGAGAACTGGTTGCGCCATCCGAGGTTCCCCTTCGGCAGGAACGTACCGATTTTCTTCGGAGTGGAAAGTTCTTCCTTTACCACGTTTTTGGTGCTTGGGTCTATCCAGATGTTTCCCTCCTGATCGCGCTTGAAGTCTGTGCTCGAATAAATATCGCCTATCGAACCGCCTTTTATCAAACGTGTACCCGGTTTGTCCAGATAAGGGATACTATAATATTCGCCGGTTTGTACATCGTAGTAGTTCTCCAGGAGTTCTTTTATTTCGTTCTTGTTATAACTGTAGGTCAGGTTGGTGTTCCATCCAAAATCGCCCCACTTGTTGTTATATCCTACGGCAACTTCCATACCTTTGTTCTGCACGTTTCCGGCCTGGATGTACATGGAAGAATATCCGCTGGCGGCAGAGGTTGCCACTTCGAAGGTCTGGTTTCTGGTATTCGACTTATACCATGTAATGTCTACGTTAACGTGATTCTGGAACAGTTTCATGTTTAATCCGACTTCCCACGAAGAGGTCTTTTCGGGAAGCAGTTCACCCAACGGGCGATGTGTGGGAGGATCCCAAGTTTGCGTCTTGCTGTTCCAGGTATATCCTTCCTGAGTCAAGTTGCGTGGGATAGGCGAACCTACATCGGCATACGAGGCGCGTACTTTCATGTAAGTAATAAAGTCAGGAAGTTTGGCCATTTCGGAGATTACACCCGAGATACCAACCGACGGGAAGAAGTAAGAAAGATTCTTGGTGGTAGCCAGCGTAGAAGACCACTCGTTACGGGCGGTAAGTGTCAGGTAAACCATGCTCTTCCATCCCAATTCGGCGCTACCGAACCAAGCGAAAGAACGTTCTTTCCAACCCGACTGAGAGGGGCTGCCATAAGTCTTGTCTACATTGTAAACGTTGAAGAAGTTAGGCATGTCGCGCAGCGGGCCACCGTAACCGTTCGAGTTGCTTGACGACTGATTAAAGCTGGAACCGATGTTGGCCGACAGCGAGAATACGTCTTTAAACGTCTTGTTGATGTTCACGATAAAGTCGGCGTACGCCTGACGTTCGTCCGAACGCGATACGCTATAATAACCTTTCGTACTGCCACTTGTCCAATACGTATCGGTACCGGCATTGAACTTGTTTTCCGATTTGGCGTTGGCATTGTCGATGCGTACACGTCCGGTCACGCTCAACCAGTCTAAGATATCGTATTTCAGGCTGGCGTTGAACATATAACGTTGCTTTTTGCTTTCGCGCACCTTGCGTTTCATTTCCCAGTACGGGTTTTCCAAAGACAAGCCCTGGTTACCCCAAGCCCAACGCTGGGTGGAGATGTTACGGGCTTCATCGTATTCTTCGAATAGACGCACCTCGTCGAAGTCCTCACCGCGAGGATACAGATAAAGCGCCGGGAGCGGATTGTAATACAATCCCTGAGCCACCATGTTCTGTTGGTTCTGGATAATGTAGCTGGCGCCCAAGTCAAGGGTCATCTTGTCTTTCAGAAATTTCGCCGTATTGCGAATGGTGAAGTTGTAACGGTTGTATTTATTGTTCGGCATAATACCCTGCGAGTTGTTTGTGGCAGCCGAAGCGTAAGTCTGGTTCTTGTCCGTTCCGGTAGAAAACGTCACGGAGTTGTTTACGTTGGAACCTGTTTGGAAGAAGTCGGCGGGATTATAGCGATAAGCCGAGTTCTTGCTGCCCCAGCTCTTAAATTCGCCTGGCTTGTTTCCGTATTCGTTTTGGAACTCGGGCAAGATAAAGGGTCTTGTAAAGGTTGTGCTGTTCGTATATTCCACGTGAGTGGCTCCTTCTTTACCTTTCTTTGTGGTAATCAGGATAACACCTTGCGCTGCGCTACTACCATAGAGAGCCGCGGCTGCCGGGCCGCTCAGCACCGACATGCTTTCGATGTCATCGGGGTTCAGGTCGGAGATGCCTTCGCCGCTGGGCTGAGAAGAATACTCGTCGTTTGTTTCGCCCTGATTGTTGTTGAAGATGGGCACACCGTCTATTACGTACAAGGCGTTGTTGTTCGAAGAAATCGACTTCACACCGCGCATCACCACGCGGGTTGCGCCGCCCATACCCGAAGCCGAAGCGTTGATGTTTACACCGGCTACCTTACCGCTCAGCGAGTTCATGAAGTTGGCATCCTTTACCGTATTAAGGTCTGCGCCTTTCAGTTCCTGCACATTATAGCTCAGCGCCTTTGTAGCGCGCTTAATACCGAGCGCGGTTACCACCACCTCTTCCAGAGCTTGGCTGTCTTCGCGCATGGTCAGGCTCATCGGATTTGCGTCGGCCAGCGTTACCTGCTGGGTGGAGTAGCCGATGTATGATACTTCCAGTACATCGCCTTGAGCGGCTTTTAGCGTGAAGTTACCGTCCATGTCGGTAATCGTTCCGTTTGATGTTCCCTTCACCACTACGCTCACGCCTATCAGAGGCTCGCCAGTTGCGTCCACTACTTTACCGGTAGCGGTGACGGGTGACTTTTTTCCCGGATTTCCCGTTGCGCTTTTGGCAGACAACACGATGTGTCCGTTAGAAATGGAGTACTGCACGTTTGTTCCCTTGAACAGACGTGCCATCACGCTGGACAAAGGTTCTTTCGTAGCTTTTACGCTGACGATTCGCTTCGCGTCAACATCTTTTGTGTTATAAACTACCGACATGGACGACTGCTTTTCAATCTCCTTCAATGCCGTGTTTAAAGGAACCTTTGTCAGGTTGAGGGTAAGAGTCCGCTCTTGTGCGTTCAGCGTGGCTAAACACGAAACCAACAGGAACAGACAAAGCAAGCATATCCGCTTGCATTTCATCACTTCTTTCATTGGATGTTTTTTAGGTTATTAGGATAATAGTTTTCTCTTGTTTCTTGGAGTTGGATGTTCCGTCTCGGAACGTCTCTGTCGTTACGCCTATGCGTATGTCTATGTTTTTCGGTATGCTGTCATGTGTTTCGTTTTATAGATTAAAAGTTAGTGTTTCTGTTTTCATTTTCGGCTCGGGGTATATCTCTGTATGTCCCCGAATCGTCTATAATACATCCCAACAAAAAGGGTTACTAAATAAAAACGCTATTTTTTTTCATAACGAGCGATAAAATGCCCGTATACGATGCGTTTTCAGGGTGCGGAAAGGCCTCTGAAAATCTCCGGCGAGAGAAAAAAAATCTCCGGCGAGAGATTTTTAAAACGTCCCGAGAGAAAAAAAATCCGTCCCGAGAGATTTTAGGTCTCTTCAGACGGATTTCTTTTATTCGCTTTCGGCGCTCCTAAAAGGAGTGTGGCGCGTTACTTCAAACTTTCCAGCAGGGGCTTGAGACGCGCATCGCTGGGGCGGTAAGTATTGTACTTGTACAGGCGGCCTTCCTTGTCGTAAATCAGGAAGAACGGGATGCCGCGCACGTTCAGCGCTTCACCCAGCTTGTTGTCTTTGCTGATGAGCAGCTCGCCTTCTAAAGACAAAGACGCTACTTTCTTCTTCCAGGCTGCCTCGTTGCTGTCGATAGAAATGGAAAGGAACTGCACCTCGGTATTTTGCAACTCCTTTTCCAAGGCTTTCAGATAAGGAATCTCTTTGATGCAAGGCACGCACCACGATGCCCACATATCGACGTAAACG
>CAVBJM010000037.1:0-8046 GCA_963595925.1 bacterium | reverse complement strand
AAACGTATTTCCCGCGGTACTTCGAGAAGTCGACGGCGGCACCGTTCAGGTCGTAAAGCTTGACATCGGGGAAAGGAGTGCCGGCTATCGATGACTTGCGCACCTTAAAATCGGCAAGATACATATCGCTTAGCCCGAAACGCTGGGTTAGGTCGGTCAGTTCCTTTAACCCGGCCTCGTAATTTTCGGCGTAGTTGAACGAAGTGACGTACCGATTCAGCAACGCGTCTTCGGCACGTTGTTTCAGTCCTGTATTCTTCACCTGCGCTTCGATGGCGGCGATGTTGTCGGCCAATCCGTTCTCTTTGGGAAGAGTGGCCAAGACCAGACGCGGAGCCGAATCAAAGAGCGCAGCCATATCGCTATCGGCAGTCGGAAGCAAGCGGGTCAGTTCGGCTTTGCGGTCGATGTCTAACTCGGAAAGACTACGTCCGGTAGCAAACGTCACGCTTTCTATCCCCTCGAAAGTCAACATCGCGCTCCAGTAGCGCAAGTACTGTGCCGTGGTTTCCGACGGGCGGAGCTTCTTTATCAGGCTGTCGGCCGAAGCCGTGTAACCGGTCAGCAGCGCTTTCAGGGCGACCGCTGGCAGTTCCTTGCCTTCGGTCCACATCTGTCGGCTACGCGAAGCATATAGGTCGTTAAACGCGGTCAGAGCTTGGGTGTCGGCCGTTGGCTTCACTATTGCCAGACTTCCGTCTTTCTTTATTGTCACGTTCAGTTCGGCCTTGTCACCGTGAGCCGTAAGAGCCAACGGAACAATAATCTGACGCTGACGGCTTACGCCCATCAGCCGATAGATGTGATAGGACGAAGCCGCAGTGGTGGCTGTCAGTGAGCCGCCGTTTACGGAAACCGAATCGGGCCCGTCCCAAATGCGTTCTACCGGGGCAATGAACAAGCGCATGTCGGTTGGCAGCGCTTCGCCATTCAGTTTTCCTGTCACTTGAAGCGACTGTGCGGCAATGGGAGACATCGCCCCCATCACCGCACTTATCATTAGCAGTTTCTTTATCAACATATATTATTGGATACTTGGCTTGTATATCAAGTACGAGATACGTCCTGCGCAACTCTTATGCGTTTCTTTCGCTTTCACGCTAGAAGCGTTGTCTGTCCGTACATCCTTGCAGTCGTAGATGTAGAAGTTTCCGCGCTGGGCATTCTTGTCGTAAGTAGCCACGTAAAGCTCTTCGGTGCTGATGTTCACATCGATGAATGTCACCTCTTCGTTCGCATCGAACTGAAGCGCATACTGGTCGGTGTTGGGCAACGTAAAGGTTACGTTAGGCAGGAAGACATACACTTTGTTATCTAACGCATAATAATATCGGTTATAAGTAGGCGATATTACGAAACGAGTACCCTGTTGGGGCTCGGCCAAATTGGCGCTTGCGTCCAACTTCTGCGGCTCAAACTTCTCATCTATGATTTGATAAGTATACCAGTCCAAGCTTTTCGGAGTGTAAGTCCAGAAATACATATCGCCGGTGCTTTCTTCCTTGGAAAAGACGTAAGCGTTCGTTCCGTCCTTGTATCCAGTCAGCAACTTATGTCCATCGGGCAACGGGCCGCATTGCGGATAATTGGAATCGTATCCGTAATAAGAACCATACGCATCGAAATAACAAGCCTTGTTTTGGGTGTAATTCATAAACATAGTCACAGAAGACTCGCGTCCATAATAACTATACTTGCAATAGATGAAGTCTTCGACATCCCCCGCTCCCAACATATACTGGTATTCGAACGGGAACAGGTAAGTAAGGTTCAGATGAGCGAACTTCTTCATGGTCTTATCGTACGCGTAAGGAACGTAAGAGTCGGGCATGAACTCCGAAGCCTTAAACCCGGAGAACAAATCGGAATACTTCAGGTTGGCTATCACGGTAAAGTTATTCGGGTCAACGAAATAGCAATTCTCTTCGGTAGAGACCAAAACACGTTTGAGGCTCTTCGGCCACGTAGTGGTACCGATAACGGCCTTAACCAGCTTGTCTTCCGAGATATCGCTATTCATTAAGTTCAGGCAGTGCTCCATCACTATCTCGTCCGTGCCATTGGCTTTCTCTTCTTCTGTAAGAATCTTCACGAAAGTCAGGTTTCCCTTTCCATCGGCATCGGTAGAAGTCAGCAAATATCCTTCTTCGAAGGTACGGTTGATGTTTACCTGGTAGTCAGCAGCTTTTCCCACACGTCCGTCGCTCACGGTAAGGTGAACGTAATACGAACCACCGTTTTGGAACTTATACTTCAGTTCCTTCTCGTTGCTCACCGTTTCCAGCGTACCTTTCTGTCCGTTGGCATACGTACCAACTTTCCATGTATATTCCAAATTCTCGGCGTTGCCGTTGTACGACACCTGCGGATTCAGCACGCACTCATCTCCCAAATAGAAATTATATACCGGCATCGTCTCGGCATCGCTGCCCTCAACCGTCAGTTGGGGCAATGTATCGGTGGCACCCAAACTGTCGTCTTTGATACACGACGTGGTGTACAGCGAAGTACACAAAGCAAACGCCACCGCAAACAATATATTTCTCTTTTTCATAATCTTCTTTGTCTTGTTCATTAGTTCACTTGAGGTACAGATTGCCATTCTATCGTATCCTTCGTATCGTTGTACATCGGGATGCAAACATATTTGGCAAGGATGGCATCATACATAGCAAACGGGCCTTGCACCGACTTGGCGTTTACAAAGTAGTCGCCGTAAGCGGTTATCATCTCGTTGAACACGTCTTGGTTGGCTTTAGGCATCAAGTCATAGAAATACTTAAAGAACAACTGGGCGTTCTCGAACGAATACACAGGCAGACCGGCGTAAGTACTCCACCAGTCCGGACGGGTTGTCGGACGAATATCGGAATACTTGATTGTAAATTCCTTCATTCCCGTAGGACGAAGGTCGCTATTCTCTACAATCTGGATACGCAACGTCTTTTCCTTTTCCTGCAGTTCCGGGTCGTTGTTGCGCAGCAGCATTATTTTCACCGTATCCTGCACCTTGTTGGCATCAATCTCGGCACGGTCAATGGTAAAGTGCGTTCCCTCTACCATGTCCGATTGGCCATCTACCACACGGATGTCTATTTTACGCGCTTCGCTCTTGGGAATACCCATCAGCGAAACGGGGATGTCTACCTCGTGCTGCGTAGCGATGTCGTAACCGAAGTTATAAGAGATTATCGAGTCCGTTTCGCTTTTGCTGTTCACGTAGTTGAAAAACACCGAGTCCACTTGGGTGGTGTCGTACAACATATAGTCTTGTTCGCAGCTTGCTACCGTCAAAGCCAAAGTTGCGGCAGCAAACAGATATGCTTTCTTTTTCATTTTCTACTGTCTCCTTTACGTTTAGTTTCTGTAGTCATACTCGTCTTGCGGTATAGGAATGGTATAAATGCTTTCGCTGGCCGGAATTTCTCTCAGCTCGCGGTTCGATGTAATGTTCTTGTTGAGACGTTTCATGTTATACCACACTTGACCTTCTCCGTACATTTCCTTATGATATTCGTTGAAGATCATATCTTTTGTCAGCGTTACGTCTGAAAGCAGAACCGGCAGACCGCGCGATGACGTTTCGGCGTTGAAGTATTCCACCGCCTTGGTGTAATTGGTTTCCAGCAACGCTTCGGCAGCAATCAGGTAAAGCTCGGACACGTGGAGCATATTCACGCCGTCAATGCGTGTTGTCCAATCGGTTCCGGTCACGCCATTGCCGTCCAATGTATAATAGTCTACCGTCTTCAGGCAGCGCACGTATCCTGTACCTTTCTTAAACCATTGCAAACGGAAGTCCTGCGCCACAGTAGATACGTCCTGCGTGTACACTTTGTCGTAAGGCATCAGGTAAGAAGTACCCGAGTCGTCGGTATAAGGGTCGTAGCTGTGGTACGACTGGTAGTTATACAGATAAGACTGTGCCGTCTGGTTGTAAGTGTTCGAGTAAAGTCCCCAAATGGTTTCTTTGGTAGAAAGCTTTCCTGCATAAAGGTCTTTCACCTCAGCAGTCTCGACCAAAGGGAATTTCTGACTGTCTATCACCTGCTGCGCGTATTTGGCCGCATTGGTCATATCGCCTTTCATCCAGTACACCTTGGCCAGGATGCCAAGCACGGCGTAATAGTTGCAGTGTGTCTCACGGTAATTCTGGAATTTGAAATAACGAGAGTTGTTATGCGGATATACGATGTCGTCCTTCTCCTCGCTCAGCAGTTGTTCGGCCTCTTGCAAGTCTTTGATGATAAGGTCGTACACTTCTCCCACTTTCTTGAACTCGTTGATTTGCATCGAGTAGGAAGTTACGTACGGAATACCGGTCTGTTCGGTGCTTGTTGAGCAGAAAAGACGGAGCAGGTCGAAGTGCAGGTAAGCTCTTACGGCCAGCATTTCGCCTTTATACAGGTTGTAAAGCGGCAGTTCGTCTTTGCTGCGTCCGTCCAGGTTCTTCAGAACGTTGTTAGCGTAACCGATAGAAGAGTAAGCTGTGGTCCATACCGATGCGAAGCGCGAGCGCAGATAGTCATTGTCATCGTACTTGTAAAGAGCCAAGTCGGTAGAACCATTGCTTTCGCTGTTCTGATAGAAATCTTGCGCCATAATGTCGGTCAATCCCCACAGGAGGTCCATACCGTAAAGCGACCCGGACTGTAGCGAACCATAAACGCCATAGATTGCCGACTCAAACCCATCGGCATTTTGGAAGAGGTCGTCTTCCACCTTTTCCGACTTCGGACGGACGTCCAGGAAGCTGTCACAAGATGTCAGTGACGCCGCACCCAGCAAGAGTGCAAGTACCCATCTTGTATTGCGTATATTGAAATGTTTTTTGTACATGTTTTAGTATTTTATCCGTTGTATTAAATTAGAATGTCACACTGGCCGTCATGTTTACGCTGCGGCTGTATGGATACGAGGTACCTCTTTCGTACTTGGCCGAGGTGATTCGGAACAAATCTTCGGTACCGATACCTACATACAACTTCTGTATATGCAGTCCTTTCAGGAAAGAAGCAGGCACATCGTACTGGAGGTAAATGCTCGACATGTACAGCTCGTTGTCGTCTTCCACAAAGCGGTTTGTGTAAACGCTTGAGTTACCGCCGGTTGTTGAGATGTTCAAGTAAGGCTTCACGTCGCCCGGAGCAGTCCAACGTTCGGAGAAGGCACGTACATCGCAGTTATACTTCGGGTCGATATTTTCCACCTTCGAAGCGCGTGTTGAGTTATACATTTGTCCGCCGAAACGATAAGAAAGGCTCATGCTCAACGAGAAGTTACGGTAAGTAAGCATTGACGAGATGCTACCCTGCAGCTTCGGATTTGTATCGCCACAAGACACTTGGTCGGAAGTGCTGTACTTGTACGTATAGCTACCGTCGCTCTTTATGTAGATTTCCTTACCTGTAGCAGGGTCGATACCGGCCGAGCGAACGGCGTAGATAGCCGTAGGCGATTCACCCTCGCGATACTGCGACAGCGGAGACGATGAGATGGTACCGTTCTTTGTTCCGGTAGCATTGCTTTCGTTCCAACGCTTCATGGCTTCGGAAATGCTGTTTATCACGGTCTTCGAGTGCAAACCGTTTACCGAGAGATTCCATTCCCAGTCTTTTGTACGGATAATCTTTCCCCACAAAGAGAACTCGAAACCTTTGCTGGTCTGCGAACCCAAGTTGGCTTTCACCGAAGTGGCACCCGACGAAGGGGGAAGAGAACGGTCGATAAGCATATCGCAAGTTTTCTCACGATAGTAATCGAGGTTGACGTTCAGACGGTCACCGAAGAACGACGAGGTAAGACCAACGTTGAACTTCTTGGTAGTCTGCCATTTCAGGTCTGGATTGGCCATACCCAATGGGATAGCGCCTACGCCTGTATAACCTAAGTAATCGGAATTGTATTTGTAAGTAGTTACGGCCTGATAGTCTTCAAACTTTACACTACCTGTATATCCGTAGCTGGCGCGCAGACGGAACATGTTAATCCATCCCAGGTCTTTCACGAACTTTTCGTTGTGGAGGTTATAGCCGGCACCGATAGACCAGAACGGCGCGTAACGGTGTTCGGAACCAAACTTAGACGAACCCGACACACGGTAAGAACCGTCTAACACATACTTGTTCTTCCACATGAAGTTGGCTGCAAGGAAAGCACCCACGTTGGTCGACAACGATTCCGATCCGCTGGGCGAGCCCGAGGTAGGATAAGCGGTAGCGTAAGCGATGTCGGCCTGATTGTCGTTCAAGAATCCGGTACCGTACATCGAACTGCTATGGCTGTCGCTCCGTTTGATTTCACCACCGAAGTTCACAGTCAGCATCGTGCCGTCTTTGTCGAAGTTCTGGATGTAGTTTCCTACAATCTTACCGGCCCACTGGCTGCTGCTGGTGTTTCCGAGCAAGTAGCTACCCTTTTCTTTCAAGGTCTTTCCCTGGAACGAATGCGAGTCGGGCGAAGTAAAGTCGTCGCTCGTGCCGCGGCTGGAGTTGTACGAAACCTGACCTGTGATAAAGAAGGTAGGTTTGATGTTGTATCGTGCGTCCAACGAAATCTGTTCCGTACGGGTTTCCGACTTGCTGAAGCTGCTCAACGAAGCCTCGTACAAGGGGTTTGAGTTGTCGTACGACAGGTATTCGCGCGGGTTTCCGTATTCATCGTAAGGCGTGTCGTAGGGGTTGCACTTCAGGTACGAAGAGAACGAACCATACTTCGAGTTGTTTACGTCTACCTGCTCGTGAGACGCGCGCAAGGTCAAGATGAGCTTGTCTACTGCCGTATAAGACAAGTACATGCTCATGCCGTAGCGTTTACGTCCGTCGTCCTTCATCACCCCCTTGGTGTCAGAGAAGTGACCGTTTACGTTGTAGTCAAGACCTGAACCGCGTCCGGAAATAGAGAGCGAATGGTCGTGCGAGAAACTGTTTCGGATGGGTTTGGACATCCAGTCGGTGTTAACGCCGGAGCTAATCAGCGCCAACTTTTCGTAATAGCTCTGGTCCAAGTTTCCGGTAGACGAGGTATAGAGTCCGGCCAAACGTTCCAGTTCCAATTTCTGTGCGGCGTTACAGTAATCGTAGCTGCTCAGGTCGGCGAAGCTAACCTGCGGAGTGAATGTGTAACGGATGCGCACGGGAGATTGACTCACGCGCTTGCGCTCGATAACGATTACGCCGTTTGCGGCATTTTCACCGTACAGAGCCGTAGCCGAAGCATCCTTCAGGATGTCTACACGTTCTATATCGTGGATATCGATATCGTAAAGGGCGGAGAGGCTCTGCTCAACACCGTCTATCACGATAAGCGGCGCGTTCAGTCCTACCTGGTCGCTGGTGTTCAGTGATGTGGTACTACGAATCACCAAATCGGGCACCTTGTTCGGGTTAGAACCCGAGAGGTTATCTTGGGTAATGTTTAGAGCGGGGTCGAGTGTAGCCAAGGTCTGCAACAGATTGGTAGGCGACACTTTCAGGATTTCTTCGCTGGTAATAGTTTTAGCCGCACCGGTAAAGGTTTGTTTCTTACGAGAGAAATATCCGTTTACCACCACGTCAGACAATACGGTATTGTCTGGTTTCATGACAATCTTCATGTTGTGTCCGGCTGTTACCGTCTGTGTTTGCATGCCGATGTACGAAATCACCAGCTTCTGTTTCTTCAAGGGAACGGTCTTGAAATTGAAACGACCGTTCACATCCGTCATAGTTGCAACGTTAGCCCCTTCTATTTTGATTTGGGCACCAATCAACGGTTCATTGTTGTCGTCAAAAATAGAACCGCTGATACTGTTGCTCTTCTCTTTGCCGTCGTTGACCACTACGGTCACGTTACTTTGGGCAAAGGCCGATTGTGGAAGAATCCCTCCCACACCGAGCATCATAGCTAACAATACTTTGTTTTGCATTTTGTAAGAATAAATAATAAAAAATCTAAAAGTGATGCAAAATTATACGAAAATTCTAAAATGTAAACTGTTATCCTATAAAAAAAACGAATTTAACATTTTAAGTCGCCTTTCCGTAAAAAACGACAGTTCTGTAATGC
>CAVBJM010000036.1:0-24241 GCA_963595925.1 bacterium | reverse complement strand
AGCGAAACATAAACTGCAACAGAAATATTGCGGAAGTTATTTTTTGAACATTACTAAATCGTCCTTTTGCGGGTGCTTGTAGGCCGTGTGCTGTTTCTTTGCAGTCATGATGATGTTTTGTTAAATTAGTGATTGATGATTGTTAATACTTGCCATATTATTTGTTATTGCTGTGTGATGCGCTACATTTGTAGCGTGTTTTATTAGAGGCGTAGCCTCCGCTCGGCAGAAATGCCAAAAACGTCCGTCCCCTGCCGTTCGCAAAGACAGACATTATCCCCAGTCCTGTGCTGGGGTTTTTCTTTGTATGCCGGCATCATACAAAGATGCCCGTGGCAATTCAGCCACGGGTACAGCGGCCGAGAAAGGAGGTTGCGCCATGTCTAATAAAACACAAACAAGAAGCGGACTGAAGAAAATCTTCAGGAGATACATCCATACCAAGAACGGCAAGATTGTCTACCCGAAGGGCAAATGCTTCATCCTTTATGTCAAGGAATAAGGCAACCTTGATACTTCTGGGGGGGGATGCACACAGGAGGCGTTCCCTTTTTTCTTTGGCTAATAGATTTAGTGTTTACGTTTTTCACTTATCTTTGTTTTGTAGTTGATTTGAAAGGGAAAACACCTCCAATCTGGCAAACTGTCGCTATTGAGCCTGAAGCCCTGTAACTTCGGACTTTTTATTCTCTCATTTTGTGTATTACCGCATCCGCCAGAGTTACGGCGTATTCCGTTATTTCCTCTTTCGAATTCAAGATTTCATGTTGAACCCGTTGCTCTACTACGGTCTTAACCAGTTCAAAACGCCGTTGTTCCCAAATGGTGTCTGTACCGAAAGCATCGGTACAAAACTCGCGTATCTCGGTGATTGTTTTCATGCCGGCGTTACGGTGCTTGCTCAGTTCGCTGAGGTCTCCATTTTGGTTGTACCAGAAAGTTTTCAGTTCCTCCAGGCTTCCTACTCCGGCACCGTATTTCAGGCAGTTTTTCGCTCTTATACTCAGATTGTCAAAATGTCTCATTTATTTTCGTCTTTATTTTGTTTTCGCTCTATCGCAGCCCATCGGCGGAATTTCTTGTCAAAATCTTCGAGGTCGTTAAACATGTTCTGCTTCATTTCTTTGCTCGGTATCATCCGGGCGAACTCACTGCAATAGCGGTCGAAGCACTTGATGAAATCGGAGTGTAATTTCTTCAGCATTCCGATACGAAGCCCTGCTTTTTCAAGGGTGTCGGAGGCTTCGTCAACAAGCATGTCCGCTTCCATGTTCAGGATGTGGGCGGCGGACAACAGGCGACCCACTTTATCTATCGTGCCGTTTTCGAAGGCACGGTCTACAATTTTCTTTGATGGCAACATATCTTTTTTTGATTTAGGCGACTTTTATTTGTTTTATGAATACTTCTATATCCTTAGCGGCAAAAGTTAAAATACGGGCTTTATTTGATGCTTTCGGCGCAATTTTACATACCCTCTTCGCTCACATTCCTGCAAGAGCGGCATCAAATCGCCCGGAATATCAGCTTCCGTCTCGCCGTTGACGGAGGTGTAACGGGGCATGGAGAACTTGTCGCAAATCTTGCGTATGGCTTCCTTGTCCTTGGTTAACCAGTAGACGGTGACTTTCATCGGCGCAGGCTTTCTCCTTTGAACTGGACGCTTGCGGTGACGGCCACGAGTCTGTCCATGGTGCGTTCGCCGTACTTTTGCAAGATTTCGTTCAGTCCGAGGTTGGTGGTGACGATGAGCAGCTTTCCGCGTTTTTCGGCTTCGTCCGCTATTTCGCTGAACGCTTGTCTCCGCTCGCCGTACTTCACGCTGGTCTCTTCCGTGCCGATGTCATCGAGGCAGAGGATGTGTTTGGCCTTTACGGTGTCAATGTCGGCGTTCATCCGCTGCGCATCGTAGACGGACGCTATCTTCTTGCAGTAGTGGCTGAGCAGTATGGGTATTATCTTGCAGCATATAAGCGACTTTCCTCGTCCGCAGTTGCCGTAGCACAACAGCCCTCGCCCGTGGTTGTCGGTGAGCCATTCGGCTACCCGGTCGAACTCGGGCAGCCACTGCGCGTTATCTCCCGTGAAGTAGCGTATGCCTTGCCAAAGCACTTTCCGGGCGTTTGGGATGGCTATTCTCACGGTGCTTGGCTCGGGGTTGAAGCCCGTGACTCGCAAATCTTCGATGACCTGCCTGAAGTTTACCTGTTCCATCTTGCTTGCAGTTTTTGTTCGATTTCGGTGTCGTACTTGCCGGGGTCGTTGTCGGTAAGGACTACGCCAATGGATGATTCGTTGCCTGTTTTCCGTTTCACTTCGAAAAGCCCTGCCCAGTTTGACGCGATGGACTGCTCTATGATTTCTTTTGCCACCGCAGGGTTGCCGTCGCTGAGCTTGAACAGCCTTTCATAGGCCATCTTTACGGATTTGGCGGACTTGTAGCTTTCCTTTCGCTCTTGCTTGTAGGCAAGCCAGTTCTCAAATACGGGCCTGAAGCTTTCGTCTACGAAGGACAAGTCCCAATCGGGTATTTTCTTTCCTTTTTTCCCATCTACGTTAGTAGATGCTTTTTTATTATTAATATCATTATCATATACATTATCAGTTATGTTTGTTACCTTTTGTTGGCAAGTGTTACAAGTGTTATCACTTGTTATGTTTGTTACCTTTTGTTGGCAAGTGTTACAAGTGTTATCACTTTCTTTCCCCCAGCGTCTTTGCATGGCGGTTTTTCCAGCTTCGCTTCTCTTTTGGACAATGTCTGTATATCTTTCGTTGTTGTAATCGATTTCCCTCTTTGCGAAAGAAAATGCCATCTTAGCCAACGGTTTCAGCTCCGATAGTGTCCCCGATGCGGCGTACCTGATAATCGCATCGTACACTTCAAGTCTGACCTCCGCAGGATAGTCCGTGAGCACTTCCGCCCATTCCACATTGAAGATGAATGATTTCTTTTTTTCCATAAGATATTTTGTTTTTAGAAATATACGTTCGTCAGTTGTCGGCCTTTGGAGAAGACTGCCCATTTGCCGTTTCCTCCGTCTACGAGCCGGAGGTCGGACACTTGTCCAAAACGCTTGATATTTCCGCAGAGGTCTACGACCCACCCGCTTTCCTTTGACGGGTGCGGACGGATAGCCCTGCCTACTATCTGATACCACATGGCCAGCGACATGGTGGGCCGCGCCATGACTACAGTATCAAGTTCAGGATAGTCGAATCCTGTGGTGAGCACCCCGACATTCGCCACTACTGGTATTTCTCCGGCCTTGAAGGCTTCGAGAATTTTCTCTCTTTCTCTCTTGGGCGTTTCGCCCGACACGATGGCGCATCCGGGTATGGAAGAGGTGAGCCGCTCGGCTTCTTTGAGGAAGCGCGTAAAGACTAGTATTCCTTTTCTCTTGCAGCCGGACTTGGGGTTCATCAGCCGCCGCACGATGTGCACGAGGTAGGAGTAGAAGTCTATGCGTTCGTATTCACGCTGCACGGAGCGGTCGGTATAGTCCGCCCCGGTGGTGTTCACCTTTAGGTTCAGCTCGTTCCAGCCCATGGGGTTCATGGGGTAGTAGTTCAGCTTGGCCAGATAGCCCATATCCAGCAGCGTGGAAATCTGCACGTGGTAGATGACCTCGGAGAACACGCATGGACGGGTTCGGGTAATGAACTTCAGCATAGAGCCGAAGTCGCGGCTGGAGTGGAGCCGGTATGGCGTGGCGGTAAGGCCGAGTACCTTGCACTGTACGGCGTGGAAGAACTCTCGGTACATTCCTTCACGGGGGTTGACGAGGTGGCACTCGTCCACTATCACGTTTCTGAAATGGGTGAATAGTTCGGGATGGTTCTTTACGCTGCCTATGGTGGCGAAGGTGATTCGGCTTATCTGCTTGGAGTTGAAGGAGGCCGAATATACGCCGCAGTCAAGTATGCCGTATGAGCATAGCTTTCGGTAATTTTGCTCCAAAATTTCCTTGCTGGGCTGAAACACGAGCGTGTGCCCCTCAAGGCGCGCCGCTATGTCCGCTATGACAAGGGATTTCCCCGAGCCCGTTGGCAATACCATGATGGCGTTCTTCTTGGATTTTCCGCTAAAGAACGCTACGGCGGCATCGCTTGCTTTCTGCTGGTAGTCGCGTAGCTGGTAGGTGTTTTGTTTCATATTTCTTTAAGTTTTCTCTTTTTTCAAGTCCTCACACAGAGACTGGTAGTAAGCGATTAGTTCCTTCAGTTCGAAGTCATCGTACTTGCGCTGCTGGTTGTGTTTCCATTCGAGCTTAAAGAAGCGCTGCTCTCCGATTTTGCCGATGAGGTTCTGTCGGTAGCCGTTTAAGTGGTCGGCCTTGAAGCGGTTGCAAAACCTGCATTCGGCCGAACAGTTGTCTTCATCGAAACGGGTGCTCATATTCCTTCTTGACCAGAAATGTCCGCAGTCGGCTTGTTCGAAGGGTTTTATCTGTCCGCAGCTGATGCAGCGGAAGTAGCCCCCTGGCATGGTGTCTCGCAGCCGTATGTACAGGCTGAACACCTTGTCGAGCTTCTTTACGAGGTCGGGCTTTCGCTTGACCTTGATTCCTGCCTTGTCGAATAGGGGCAGGGGCTTATCTTTCTTCTTCGGCTTTCGCTTGATGTAGTATGGCATGACGGGTGGGGTTTTGAAAATGAAAAAGGGCGGCAGAAATCAATCTACCGTCCTTTGTGTATATGCTTCCGCATCGGGAAGCCGTGTAAACAAATGCCTAAGTTATAACCGAACCATGGCAAGCTCCTTTCCAGCCTTGTGTATGGCTCGCTCGATTTTTGCCTTTTGGGATTCAGACGCGAACGCCAGCCGTTGCTTGTACTGGCGCATCAGCGAGGGGTTTACGTCGGCGTATTTGGCGAATGCCGATACGCTGATGAAGCGGAAGTTGTCGAAGAACGACGCAAGGTCGTACTTGTATTCGAACTCTATTCCGTTAAGCTCGTCTGGAATGTCTTCGCCGCGTGCGGCAAACATTTCCTTGTAATCTTCTACGGCTTGCCGTAACGCCTGTTTGGCTTCTTCCGCGCTTTTCCCTTGCCCGTTCAGGCTGAACTTTTCCATGTCGGGGACGTAGACGCTGACGGTCTTGTCGTCCCACATTTCTACGATGGCTGTCTTTTTCATATCTCCTCCTTTTTTTTATGCAAACAAATGTGCGGGTCATTTAAGACCCGCATCCTTTAGCATACTGTGCAGGGTGCCTCCCTTTATCTCTTGCGAGCCGTGCCGTCCCACTCGAAAGTACTTGCCCGTAGTGGGGCTATACCATACATCGTGTTCCTTGCCGTGACTCACGAAGTAGCATCCTGCCTTTGCCGCTTTCTTTAAGAACTCAGTAATTTTCATATCACTGGCATTTGTTTACGTGACAAAGATAACATATTTGTTATAAACAGAAAAGTTTTCGCTTATGTTTTATAACACATTTGTTATTGTTAGAGTTCCCGCAGCTTTTTGCAAAGCATGCTTCGTTCTCGCCACAGGGCTTCGATGGTTTTGTTGAAGAGGAGCGGGTGTGTGGCTGTGTATCGGTCTATCTCTTCTATCCGTTGTCGGATTCGGGCTTTTGCTTTCTCGTTTGTCTTGAGCATTCTTCGTGTTGCGTTGGTGTTACTCTTATTCCGCTTGCCGTGCGGCGTACGGCGTAGCCTTTGCCGTCAACGGTTATATCTACCGATGTGGCTCCTTCGGGTATGATGGACGCCACAGCCCGTTCTTCAGTCATGCCGTTTCCGGCTTCGTAGAAGAATACTTCCATGACGGTAGATTCGGTGATGGACGCTACTTCGTAATCTATCGTCGTGCCTGACATTTCTTCTTCGAGGCGTTCAAGGGCGTGGCGGAAGTTGTCGGCCTGCACGAGCATGAGCATCGCCTGTTTCTTTTCCGTTGCCGTTTTCTCATCGAAGGTAATGTAAAGGAGCTTACACTTGAGTCGCTGGTTCGAATCCAGTCGCCCCGACCCGAAAAAAAGCATTGATAGAAACATCAATGCTTCTTTCATTTTTACACACACCAACACTCCCAACCCACCAACAATGGATGATTGGCAAATCTCTCGCCGGAGACTCTACAATCCCTCGGGACGTTTTTTAAATCTCTCGGGACGAAAATTTATTTTCTCGCCAGAGATTTTAAACCTGTTGCCGCAGATTTTCATACACTCCAAACGTAGTACACACCAAACCATCTACTGAAAAACTAAAAAGAATTCAGATGCTTTTTACCCCCGAAAAAACATCTACCTTACTTTTATCCTTTTATTTATATATATAATAGGTAGGAAAACGCCAAGATGTTGTACTCCATATTGTACTGCGTTACACACTTTTGGGGTTAATCAGCTGAAAACGAAAGAAAAAGATGTTGTACTGCGTGTTGTACTCCATGTTGTACGGGCGTGTTGCGATTTTTGGAACACATACAAAAAGAAGCATTTACAGAATTCAATTATTTAGAATCGCAACAAACAAAGAGGGATTTCTCTACAACCTACAATTGCACATACGCCAAGTATCGCACTGCGGAAGACACCGGCGTCAGAGACAAGTAACCTGAAGAAATTTTACCGTCCGACAGCTGCAACGGAAAATCCCTACGCATCCGTTCATCGAATTCCAAAGCAGCTCCGTCCGTCCGAAAGAACTCCACACGATAGGTTCCCGTAGCGGACTCGGAACAATAACGCGAGAAAAACAACAGCGAAACCACCCCCATCGTCATACGCAAGTTCACCTCCACCAACGGATGCAACAAGTAACGTCCCCGTTCACGGCAAATCATCATGTCCACCCCGAAATATCCCGCATGTACACCTCGAAGCGACTTTCTGAAAAACACTAGCAAATGTTCTTTTACCGCCTCTAAAACATCACCAGCCACATACGAAGCGAGCCGTTTTTCGATTTCCGCTTCCGACAAGAGGTAATTTCCCTTGTAATTGCCGTGCGCATCGGTCTCAAAAAGAGAATATCCCGCAAAACTTACCTCGCCGCAAGCATCGGCGTAAAATTCCATCGCAAAATCTTCCTCCCGCTCGTACTGCGGTTCGGCCATGATACACCCCTGCGTACGCAAAACACGTTTTATCCACCCCTCCGCCGATGGAGTAAGACCATCCGGCGAAAGCCGCATCAGTCCGCGTCCACTCCCCGACCAAGGAGCCTTCAGTACCGTCTGCCCTACATCCTCCATAAAACGTAACGCCTGAGCCAAAGACGTGCAAACCTCCGACCGACCACAAGTGCCCGGTATCCGGGTTAGCTCAGCCAGCAATCCGGCATAACAGTTACGCCCCGAATGCAAACGAATCCGTTCCAGACGTTCATCAGACGGAAGAAAAGCCTCATCCGCCCCTTGCCTGCGCAACTCCGCAACCAATGCCGGATTCCACCCCCAAGGACGGACTTCCAAGCGAGGAACTCCATCCGTCCATTCCACCTGAGGAAGCAAACGCGCATATTCCTCCCGAGCAAACCAGACTTTACACTCTTCCGCCCGCCGCGTGTACACCGCATCGCCTTCGGAAGCAATCCACACCGGAAGCGCAGACAAGTCATCGGCCATCCCCACAATATCCGCAGGAGACTTATAATAAGAAGAAAAGGTAGCCAAAGCCATGTCGTGACTGGGGTTGAACAGATGAACAGAACGGTGCATTTCCACTTTAACTTGTTTAGAATGCAAAGTTACGCTAAAAAATAATATTTTGCCAACTCCACTTTGCAACTAAACGAACTATTCTTATCTTTGCCCCGAGAAAATAAAATTCATGGAAGCATTCTACAGGACACATAACTATTTAGTAGAGCACACTAACGCTCCTGTGCGGCGGGACTTGATGGACGAGATAGACTGGAATGCACGCCTCATCGGAATCAAGGGTACGCGCGGAGTGGGAAAGACCACGTTCCTGCTGCAATACGCCAAAGAGAAATTTGGCTTGGACCGCTCCTGCCTGTTTGTAAACATGAATAATTTTTATTTCTCACAAAACAGTTTAGTGGAATTCGCCGGCGAATTTATGAAACGAGGAGGAAAGGTTCTGCTCATAGACCAAGTATTCAAACTCCCCGACTGGAGTCGCGACTTACGTACCTGTTACGAGCGATATCCCAACCTGAAGATTGTATTTACCGGTTCATCGGTGATGCGACTGAAAGACGAGAACCCGGAACTGAACGGAATCGTAAAATCGTACAACCTGCGAGGATTCTCATTCCGCGAATTTCTGAACCTGCAAACGGGCAATCACTTCTCGCCCTACACCCTCGATGAGATTCTGAACAACCATGAGCACATCGCCAAAACGATTCTGCCGTACATCAATCCGCTGAACTTTCTGCAAGACTACATCCACCACGGCTTCTACCCGTTCTTTCTTGAGAAACGCAACTTCTCGGAGAACCTTCTGAAGACGATGAACATGATGATAGAAGTAGACATCTTGCTCATCAAACAAATTGAGCTGAAATATCTTTCGAAGATAAAAAAATTACTATATTTGTTGGCGGTAGACGGCCCGGTGGCTCCCAATGTCAGCCAGTTGGCCGCAGACATTCAGACATCGCGCGCCACAGTGATGAACTACATCAAATATCTGGCCGACGCGAGACTGATAAACATGGTTTATCCAAAGGGCGAAGTATTTCCGAAAAAGCCAGCCAAGATTATGATGCACAACACCAACCTGATGTACAGCATCTATCCGGTAAAAGTAGAAGAGCAAGACGTATTGGAAACGTTCTTTGCAAATAGCCTGTGGAAAGACCACAAGATAAACAAAGGAGAGAAAGGCACTTCCTTCCTCGTAGACGGAAATCTACAGTTCCGCATCTGCGAAACGGGAAGCAAAATAAAAAATAACCCCGATACCTACTACGCCATGCACAAGGCGGAATTAGGACACGGAAACCAAATACCTTTGTGGCTGTTCGGCTTCCTTTACTAAATACCAGAAACTATGAGCGACATTGATTTAGACATTTTGGACAAGCTTGATTATTTAAATCAACCGAAAAACAAATCAGAAAACAACTCGAAATAATCTTATTATTTACTAATAATTAATTTAGTTATGACTAAGCAAAAAAAATTCATCACTTGTGATGGTAACGAAGCTGCTGCACATATCTCGTATATGTTTACCGAAGTAGCGGCTATCTATCCCATTACTCCATCGTCAACCATGGCTGAACATGTAGACGAATGGGCTGCCGCAGGTCGTAAAAACATCTTCGGCGAAACAGTTTTGGTTCAAGAAATGCAATCTGAAGGCGGTGCAGCCGGTGCAGTACACGGCTCGCTTCAGGCTGGTGCATTAACTACTACTTATACAGCATCGCAGGGTCTCCTGCTCATGATTCCTAACATGTACAAAATAGCCGGTGAATTCTTGCCTTGCGTATTCCACGTATCAGCACGTACACTGGCTTCTCACGCATTGTGTATCTTCGGCGACCACCAAGACGTAATGTCTACCCGTCAGACCGGTTTCGCTATGCTTTGCGAAGGTTCTGTACAGGAAGTTATGGATTTGGCAGGTGTAGCTCACTTGGCAACCATCAAGAGCCGCGTACCTTTCGTTAACTTCTTCGACGGTTTCCGTACTTCTCACGAAATCCAGAAAATCGAAAAGTTGGAAAACGAAGACCTCGCTCCGCTTATCGATCAGGAAGCGCTGAAAGAATTCCGCGAACGTGCCCTTTCACCTAACCACCCGGTTATGCGCGGTATGGCTGAAAACCCAGACCACTTCTTCCAGCACAGAGAATCGTGCAACAACTACTACGAAGCAGTTCCGCAGATTGTAGAAGACTACATGAAGGAAATCAATAAGATTACCGGACGCAACTACGGCCTGTTCGACTACTACGGCGCTGAAGACGCTGAACACGTAATCATCGCTATGGGTTCTGTAACAGAAGCCATCCGCGAAGTAATCGACCACTTGACTGCACAGGGCAAGAAGGTTGGTTTGGTTGCCGTTCACTTGTATCGTCCGTTCTCCGCTAAACATTTCTTGGCTGCAGTTCCAAAGACTGCAAAGATTATCACCGTACTGGACAGAACCAAGGAACCGGGAGCCAACGGCGAACCTCTGTACTTGGATGTAAAGGACTGCTTCTACGGCGTAGAAAACGCTCCGGTTATCGTAGGCGGACGTTACGGTTTGGGTTCTAAAGACACCACTCCGGCTCAGGTTATCGCAGTTTACAAGAACATGGAATTGCCGACTCCGAAGAATCACTTCACCGTAGGTATCATTGATGACGTTACCTTTACTTCACTGCCCAAAGAAGAAGAAATCGCAGTAGGCGGCGAAGGCATGTTCGAAGCCAAATTCTACGGTTTGGGTGCCGACGGTACTGTAGGTGCAAACAAGAACTCTGTAAAAATCATCGGTGACAATACAGACAAGCACTGTCAGGCATACTTCTCTTACGACTCTAAAAAATCGGGTGGTTTCACTTGCTCGCACTTGCGTTTCGGTGATACTCCTATCCGCTCTACTTATTTGGTAAACACTCCGAACTTCGTAGCTTGCCACGTACAGGCATATCTGCACATGTACGATGTAACTCGCGGTTTGCGCGACAACGGTTCGTTCCTGTTGAACACCATCTGGGAAGGCGATGAGTTGGCTAAGAACTTGCCTAACAAGGTGAAGAAGTATTTCGCAAAACACAATATCACAGTTTACTACATCAACGCAACTCAGATTGCACAGGAAATTGGTTTGGGCAACCGTACCAACACTATCCTTCAGAGTGCATTCTTCCGTATCACAGGCGTTATTCCTGTAGACTTGGCAGTAGAACAGATGAAGAAATTCATCGTTAAGTCTTACGGTAAGAAGGGTGAAGACGTTGTAAATAAGAACTACGCAGCCGTTGACCGCGGAGGTGAATACAAGCAGTTAACCGTTGACCCGACTTGGGTGAACCTGCCAGACGATCCGAAAGCAGAAAACAGCGACCCCGCATTCATCAACGAAGTGGTTCGTCCTATCAATGGACAAGACGGCGACTTGCTCCCCGTATCTGCATTCAAGGGTATTGAAGACGGTACTTGGCATGCAGGAACAGCCAAATACGAAAAACGTGGCGTAGCAGCTTTCGTTCCGGAATGGAATCCTGAAAACTGTATCCAGTGTAACAAGTGTGCTTATGTTTGTCCTCACGCTGCCATCCGTCCGTTCATCCTGAACGCTGAAGAACAGAAAGGCGCAAACTTCCCGATGCTGAAAGCTGTAGGAAAACAATTCGCCGACATGACATTCCGCATGCAGGTAGACGTTATGGACTGCTTGGGTTGCGGTAACTGCGTTGACGTATGTCCGGGCAACCCGAAGAAGGGCGGCAAAGCTCTGAGCATGACTCATTTGGAAGGTCAGCTTCCTGAAGCTGCCAACTGGACTTACTGTGTAGACCACGTATCGTCTAAGCAGGATTTGATAGATACCAAGGCTAACGTGAAGAACTCACAGTTCGCTACTCCATTGTTCGAGTTCTCTGGAGCTTGCTCAGGTTGTGGTGAAACTCCGTACGTGAAACTGATTTCACAGTTGTTCGGTGACCGCGAAATGGTAGCCAACGCTACTGGATGTTCTTCTATCTATTCAGGTTCTGTTCCTTCTACCCCTTACACTACCAACGAAAAAGGTCAAGGACCGGCATGGGCAAACTCTCTGTTCGAAGACTTCTGCGAATTCGGTTTAGGTATGCACTTGGCCAACAAAAAGCTCCGCAAACGTCTGGAAGAAGCCATGACTGGCGCTATTGCAGCCGAAGGTACTCCAGCAGAATACAAAGAAGCATTCCAGGAATGGATTGACGGACGCGACGATGCTGAAAAGAGCAAAGCAGCAGCCGAAAAGATTATCCCGATGGTGGAAGCAGCAAAAGACAAGTGTGGATTCTGCGCTACTATCGATGAGTTCAAAGACTACTTGGTAAAACGCTCTCAGTGGATTATCGGTGGTGACGGTGCTTCTTACGATATCGGTTACGGAGGTTTGGATCATGTAATCGCTTCGGGCGAAGACGTAAACATCTTGGTTCTGGATACCGAAGTTTATTCGAACACTGGTGGTCAGGCTTCAAAGGCTACTCCGTTGGGTGCAATCGCTAAATTCGCCGCTTCCGGTAAACGCGTTCGCAAGAAAGACATGGGTATGATTGCCACTACTTACGGATACGTATATGTAGCACAGATTGCCATGGGCGCTGACCAGGCACAGACCTTGAAAGCCATCCGCGAAGCTGAAGCTTACCACGGACCTTCGTTGGTTATCGCTTACGCTCCGTGTATCAACCACGGTTTGAAAGCCGGTATGGGTAAGTCACAGGCCGAAGAAGCCAAAGCCGTAGAATGCGGTTACTGGCACTTGTGGCGCTTCAACCCCGAATTGGAAGCTGAAGGCAAGAACCCGTTCTCGCTTGACTCTAAGACTCCTAACTGGGACAACTTCCAAGACTACCTGAAGGGTGAAGTTCGTTTTGCTTCCGTAGCAAAACAGTATCCTACACAGGCTGCAGAACTGTTCCAGGCTTGCGAAGACATGGCTAAGAAACGTTACGAATCTTACCTGCGTATGTCAGCAATGGACTGGAGCAACGAAAAAGCTGAATAATTTGGCTGAAAACCAAATCAAGCTATAATCCTAAAGAGGGAGGCATCATTGAAATGATGTCTCCCTCTTTCCTTATCAACCGATAGATAATTACTTTACCTTGGGATGAACGAACTGCCCATGACGGTCGGTATGCTTACCGCACTGAATGGCAAATTTGGGACAATGATGCAGACAACGCAGACACATGGCACACCTTTCCTCCGTCCATACGGGATGACAACTGCGCATCTTGATAGCATGCACCGGACAACGGGAAGCACACAAACCACAACCCACACACCTATCGGTTAACAACCGAAAACGTGAGGTACGTCGTTCGGCCTCATAGGTACGGTAATACAAACGTCCCAACCAACCGGGAACGCGCAAATAATCGAAGTTTCCCGCTACTCTGTTCTGTATGCGCAATACGTTTTTTTCTATCTGTCGTTCAGCCTTACGGGTTATGCGAAGACACTTCTCCTTATCAGACAGATTAAACATCGGAGTCCATACGTCTACCATCCTGACGATATACTTCCCGTCCAGCGAAAAGCCTTTCCGCTCCAACAGCCGAGACATCTGAGCATGACTCTGCCCCGTAGTTGTTCCGTATGTCACCACGTGATAAACAAAAGGCTTACATTCCGCATGCAAATCCAAGCGAAGCATAAAGTCGACTACCACCGAAGGTAGCCCCCAGAAATAAACAGGGGTAACAAATCCCACCCGTTCCGCGTCACCCAAACGAAACGAACACTTCTCTACATTCAGGCATTCCGCCATCGAAAAACACGCTTCCCCAGTGGCTTCCGCCAAACGAGTAGCCACGTATTCACTGTTTCCTGTTCCCGAAAAATAAAATATCATATTCCCAAATAACGTTCACGTTTCTCGATAACAAAGATACTACAACCGCACAGAAAAGGCGTTCGGCATCGCCGTCTTTTCGGAAAAATCTCGTAAGTTTGCAACAGAAACATAACACATCTCACGATGAAATACCTGATAGTATCCGACATACACGGTTCTCTGACCGCACTCGAGAAAGTACTTGACTTTTATTCCGCCCAACACTGCGACATGCTCTGCATATTGGGCGATATCCTAAACTACGGTCCGCGTAACGGACTACCCGACGGACTGAATCCGAAAGGTATCGCTGAAAAACTGAACGCAATGGCAGACCAGATTATAGCAATCCGTGGAAACTGCGATTCGGAAGTAGACCAAATGCTATTGGAGTTTCCCATCATGGCCGATTACGCTTTGCTAGTAGACGAAGGTAAACGCCTGTTCTTGACACACGGGCACATTTACAACGAAAGCCATCTGCCTAAAGGTAAATCCGACTTCTTCTTCTACGGACACACTCATCTGTGGAAATTGGAGAAACAAGACGAAACAACGGTGTGCAATACAGGCTCTATAACATTCCCCAAGGGAGGTAACGTTCCAACCTTCGCCACCTATGAAAACGGAAAAGTAAACATCTATCAAACCGATGGTACTCTTCTGAAAACATTGTAAACAATACTAACACCACATGAAGAAACTGCTTTCACTTCCACCCAATTTGGTGGAATGCTTTCACGATATCAACCACGCAGACCGAAAGGAGTGGTTCTGCACGTCCGACCCTGCCGGAAGCAAACTTGGTTCAGGAGGTGGAACAGCTTGGTTGCTGAAAGCGTGCATCGAGAACGAAGAAAGTCCGACGACCAACTGGCTACAGCAACTCACCCCTTGGCTCTCGGCCGAGAAACGTATTCTGTTGCACGCAGGCGGACAGAGCCGACGGTTGCCCAGCTATGCACCATCAGGCAAGGTTTTGACCCCTATCCCTGTATTCCGATGGGGACGCGGACAAAGGCTTACACAAAATCTGTTGTCGCTACAGCTCCCCCTCTATCAGCGCATCATGCAGAAAGCTCCCGACACGTTGCACACGCTCATCGCCAGCGGCGACGTATATATCCGAGCTTCACAACCTCTGCAAAACATTCCGCAAGCCGATGTGGTGTGCTACGGACTTTGGGTAGACCCTGAACTGGCGAAGAACCACGGCGTTTTCGTTGCACGCCGAGACAATCCGGAGCAACTGGACTTCATGCTGCAAAAGCCATCGGTAACTCAACTGGGGGAACTGATGAAAGATTATCTTTTCTTGATGGATATAGGCGTTTGGTTGCTAAGCGACAAGGCCATGGAATTGTTGGTAAAACGTTCGGTAAATCCTGACGGAAGCATCCGTTTCTACGATATGTATTCCGATTTCGGATGCGCTTTGGGACAACATCCCGGCATCGCCGACAACGAAGTCAATGCACTGAGCGTCGCCATCCTTCCGCTACCGGGAGGAGAGTTTCACCACTACGGCACCAGTCGTGAGATGATTTCGTCCACCCTTGCCATACAAAACTGCGTAATAGACCAACGCGAATTCATGCACCGGAAAGTGAAGCCGCATCCTTCCATCTTCGTACAAAACGCAAAGGTAGAGTACAAGCTCACTTCGGAAAACCACGATGTGTGGATAGAAAACAGTCACATACGGAAAGAGTGGACACTACACGGACATAGTATCATCACCGGAGTACCAGAAAACAACTGGGTTCTCAATATCCCCGAACACGTCTGCGTCGATGTAGTTCCTATCGACGAGCACGATTTCGTAGCCCGTCCATACGGATTCAACGATACGTTTAAGGGTGACATCACACTGAGCGACACGCTTTTCATGGGAGAATCGGTCGGCAAATGGTTTATAGACCGAGGACTGTCTATTGATGCAATCGAAGGGAAGACCGACCTTCAGTCGGCACGCATATTCCCCGTATGCTCTTCAGTAAAAGAGACAGGTTTGGTATTGCGCTTCATGACAAGTGAACCATCCCTGCAAGAAGGAAAGGATATCTACCTGCGCTCACGCAAGGTTTCGGCCGATGAGATATCCACCTATGCCAACTTGCGCCGATTGACCGCCCAACGGGAAGACTTCCGCAAAGGCAGTTGGGTAGCTCTGGCTCAGAACTACGAGCAAAGCGTGTTTTATCAGCTCAACCTGAACGAAGCTGCTCAACAATTTGCCGACAATCGTCTTCCGCTACCGGCTGAGCTTCCAGCCAGCGCTCCCCTTACGACGCAAATAAACGATGCCATGTTTCGGGCGAAAACCCTTGCATACGAAAAAGCTGACGCAAGTCTCATCAATGCAATGGAAACAAAAGCGTTCAGCTTGATGCGGAGTGGATTAACACAAACCGTAGACCACAAACAACGCCCCCACATGAGCGTATATCCCGATCAGATAGTTTGGGGAAGAAGCCCCGTGCGTGTGGATTTGGCCGGAGGATGGACTGACACTCCCCCATTCAGCCTGATGGAAGGAGGTAACGTGGTAAACATCGCCATCGAACTGAACGGGCAACCCCCACTACAGGTTTATATCAAGCCATCGAAAGAATACAAAATCACACTGCGCTCCATCGACTTGGGAGCGATGGAAGTAATTACAACCTACGAAGAACTGCATCGGTTTAACCTGGTAGGTTCTCCTTTCTCCATCCCCAAGGCGGCACTGGTGCTTGCAGGTTTCCACCCCGATTTCTCCGATGAAAAATTCAACTCATTGGAACATCAGCTTCAGGCTTTCGGCGCAGGTATCGAAATTACCTTGCTGTCGGCCATCCCCGCAGGCTCAGGATTAGGAACCAGCTCTATATTGGCGTCTACCGTACTGGGCGCAGTAAACGACTTCTGCGGACTGAACTGGGACAAGCAGGCTATAGGTAGCCGAACACTGATATTGGAACAATTACTTACCACTGGAGGCGGATGGCAAGACCAGTATGGAGGTGTACTACAAGGCGTAAAGCTTCTACAGACATCAGCAGGATGGAATCAGGAGCCTGCCGTAAGATGGCTGCCCGACCACCTGTTCACCAACGACGAAGCACGCAAATGCCACCTGCTATATTATACGGGAATCACCCGAACCGCCAAAAGCATCCTGTCCGAAATCGTAAAGGGCATGTTCCTGAACGAAACGGAACGGTTGGACTTACTGGGACAGATGAAAGCTCACGCACTTGACCTTTACGATGCTATTCTGCGAAACGATTTCAACGAGATGGGACGTTTGGTCAGAAAGACCTGGCAACAAAACCAACAGCTGGACAGCGGTACAAACCCCGAAGCCGTAGCCGCCATCACCCGTCAGATAGACGATTGGTGCTTGGGCTACAAACTGCCGGGAGCCGGTGGTGGAGGCTATCTGTACATGATAGCCAAAGATACCGAAGCGGCCTTACGCATTCGGAAACAGCTCACCCAAAATCCGCCAAACGACAAGGCGCGGTTCGTAGAAATGAGCCTATCGAACAAGGGACTGGAGGTGAGCCGTAGCTAATATTCAAACAAACATTTATAAACCGTAAAACGAACTTACATGATTATAGCCGTAGACTTTGACGGAACCATCGTAGAACACCGTTATCCTGCCATCGGAGCTGAACAGCCATTCGCCATCGAAACACTAAAGAAGTTGGCAGAAGAACGCCACAAACTCATCCTTTGGAGCGTTCGTGAAGGAAAACTTTTAGACGAGGCGGTGGAGTACTGTCGCAAGCGTGGACTGGAATTTTATGCCGTAAACAGCAACTATCCCGAAGAAACCAGAAAGCACGATACTTACTCGCGAAAACTGCAGGCCGACCTGTTTATTGACGACCGTAACTTAGGAGGTCTTCCCGACTGGGGTACGATTTACCGCATGGTACACGAACGGTTGTCCTACGAAGACATTTATCGGGATGGCGAAAGCGATTACGATGACGCACCCCAGAAGCGGAAAGGATTGTTTGGACGATTATTCGGATGACTCAGACTGACGCCTCTCACCGCAACATCGGAATAGATGTACTGAAGTGCGTGTGCGCACTCTTTGTGGTAATGATTCACGCGCCATTTCGGATACACTTAGCCCCGTACACCGTTGCGTTGGCAAGAGTAGCCGTACCTCTGTTCTTCGTTATCACGGGATATTACTTTCCGAAGATGGAAGAGAAGCAACGAACCGGCGGCCATCTGCGCAAAATAGGCATGTTGGCCGTAGCTTCGTGCGTATTCTATTTCCTTCTACATGTATGCTATATTAATGCGTATCCACAACGATACCTGAATCATTTTGTTCACCCACAAACGATATTCAATTTCCTTGCGTACAACGTATGTCCAGCCGAAGGCCACCTATGGTACTTCTTTACGCTCATTTACGCCCTCCCTATCCTGATGGCGCTACACCGTACGCATACCATGCGGTTTCTCACCTACTCCATTCCACTACTGCTCACGGCCAATTACCTGCTTACCTTTACGGGGCACTACGAGTATTACCGGAACTGGTTGTTTACCGCATTGCCCTATATGGGCATCGGCATTTTTTTTCGAAACCATCCGAACAGTTTCGCACATCGACTCCCGACACGGGCGATTCTAGCCTGTTATCTGACGCTATGCGCCTTACTCTATTTGGAATGGGACTGGTATTATCAGCATCATGCAGTGGCCTATCGTGATGACTATCTTTGCACTCCGTGGATGGTGATTTGCCTCTTTCTGATAGCCATAAAGGAACGGAAAGAAAACTTGCTGACGAAAGCGGCAGCCTACATCGGACGAAAATATTCGCCCTACATTTACATTTTCCACATTGCCGTAAAGAGTTGTTTCCATTTCTGGAAAGGATGGAAAGTGATTCCCCTGATTTATCCCGTTTGGATATTTGGATTTACACTGTTCCTATGCGCCGCATGCAGTTGCGGCATTGCTTTTATTCGGAAATATTATCGGAAAGTGAGATAGCGGTTCGTAAAGAAGTTGATGCCTCCGTAAACGAACAAGCCCAAGAACTGAGCCAGATATTCATTGCAATCCAAAACCTCGACCAACATCAGCAGGAAAACGAATTGCGAGAAATAAGCCACCAGAAAAGCTCCCGTAAAGTATAGCAACTGATGCCAAAGCTTGTTCCGACGTTCCTGATAGCCGCTTAAAGGAAAGATCCAATACTTACACCACACGAAGTTATGGGTTTGCGCCACCACATAAGCCACAATGTTTGCTATCAGGTAATCTTCTTGAGCAACATGCATCATGGCTCCTATTATCAGTAAGGTAATAAGAGCATTCAGTGTTCCCACAAAGACGAACCTGGCTATACGGGTGTATTCTTTCATCGGAAGAAGTGATGTGTAGTATTAAGCAAAAAGCATGAAGATATATCCGCACACCGTGCCGAACATATCTTCACACTCTTCTTTTGGTTATATATTATTCTTTTATTTCCACCTTCAGGTTCAGCTCATCCAGCTGCTTCTGGTCCAGGTAACCCGGTGCATCCAGCATCACGTCGCGTCCGGAATTGTTCTTCGGGAACGCGATGCAGTCGCGGATGGAGTCAAGTCCTGCGAAAAGCGATACCCAACGGTCGAGGCCGTAAGCCAAACCTCCGTGAGGGGGCGCTCCAAACTTGAACGCATTCATCAGGAAGCCGAACTGCTCTTGCGCCTTTTCGGGGGTAAAGCCCAAGATTTCGAACATCTTGGCCTGCAACTGAGAGTCGTGTATACGGATAGATCCGCCGCCTACTTCCACGCCGTTTACAACCATATCGTATGCATCGGCACGGACTGCCGCCGGATTGGTATCGAGCAATGGGATGTCTTCGTCTTTGGGGTGGGTGAACGGATGGTGCATGGCCATCAGTCGGCCTTCTTCCTCGCTCCATTCGAACATCGGGAAGTCTACCACCCAGAGGCAAGCGAACTTATTCTTGTCGCGCAGTCCCAACTGGTTACCCATTTCCAGACGGAGTTCGCAGAGTTGTTTGCGAGTCTTCATCACATCGTCACCGCTCAAGATGAGAATCAAGTCGCCCGGTTTCGCGCCGAACGCTTCCTTCATCTGCTGAAGCACTTCCTGCGAATAGAATTTGTCTACGCTCGACTTGACCGTTCCATCGGCTTCGATGCGGGCGTAAACCATTCCCTTGGCACCTATCTGCGGACGCTTTACAAATTCGGTCAGATGGTCGAGCTGCTTGCGTGTGTAGGTTGCCGCGCCTTCCGCGCAGATACCGCCGATGTAAGCCGCATTGTCGAACACTGAGAAGCCGTAGCCTTTCAGTACGTCCATCAGTTCCACGAATTTCATGCCGAAGCGCAAGTCGGGCTTATCGCTTCCGTAATATTTCATGGCGTCGGCCCAAGGCATGCGCTGGAACGGTTCGGTAAGTTCCACTCCGCGGAGGGTCTTAAACAGATGCTTGGCCATTCCTTCGAACAGTTCGATGATGTCGTTCTGCTCAACGAAACTCATTTCGCAGTCTATTTGGGTAAATTCCGGCTGACGGTCGGCACGGAGGTCTTCATCGCGGAAACATTTTACAATCTGGAAGTAACGGTCGAATCCAGATACCATCAGCAGCTGCTTCAGTGTTTGCGGAGACTGCGGCAAGGCGTAGAACTGACCCGGATTCATGCGCGAAGGAACTACAAAGTCGCGCGCGCCTTCGGGGGTGGAACCAATAAGCATCGGAGTTTCCACTTCCAAGAATCCTTTTCCGTCCAAGTAGCGGCGTACTTCCATCGTCATGCGATGACGAAGTTCCAGGTTCTTTCGAACGGCCGTACGGCGCAAGTCCAGATAACGGTACTTCATGCGGAGGTCATCGCCTCCATCAGTATTGTCTTCTATGGTAAACGGAGGTGTAAGCGCCGTGTTGAGGATATTCAGTCCGGACACGATAATTTCTACATCGCCGGTAGGTATGTTTTTGTTTTTGCTGGAGCGTTCACTAACTTCGCCCTCTACCTGAATCACAAATTCTCGTCCCAGGTGATTTGCGCGTTCGCACAGTTCGGCATCGTTTTCGGTATTGAATACCAACTGAGTGATGCCGTAACGGTCGCGGAGGTCAACAAACGTCATGCCTCCCATCTTACGCGTACGTTGCACCCATCCTGCCAGCGTTACTTTCTGGCCGGCATCGGCAAGCCTAAGCTCGCCGCAAGTATGACTTCTGAACATATTTCGTTTTAATTAATGAGTTCTTGCGTTATAAAACATTGCAAAAATAGTATTTGTTTTTCGTTTATGCAACAGAAAGGGCATAGCCTTTCCTTATAGCGGGGGTGGCCGGATATTTGTAAAGATATCAGACTGTCCGAAAAATCTCTCGCCACAGAGTGTCCATTATGCGGCGAGAGAAAAAAAATTCGTCTCGAGAGATTAGTAAAAACGTCCCGAGAAAATAAAAATCTCTCGCCGCAGATTTTCGTTTCCTTCTAAACGCGCCTACAATACCCTGTAACGAGGTTTTCGGAGTCCAAACGGAAGTCTACGAATATCTTTTCAGCAAGAATAAACCGCTCCAACATGTACATTTTTTTCCAAACCGCGAAAACCGGGAAGAGCCTCCAGAAGCACAATCGGCACCGGCACACTATTTTAAAACAATCTAAATAATTTGCATAGACATGTACTTTCCCGTATCTTTGCCTCACAATATCAAAAGATTCAGAATGAGACTATCACAATTAAATACCGGCGAAAAAGGAGTAATCATCAAGGTGATGGGACACGGAGGATTCCGCCGACGCATCATCGAGATGGGATTTATCAAAGGAAAGACGGTGGAAGTGTTGCTGAACGCCCCACTGAAAGACCCAATCAAATACAAGATTATGGGTTACGAGATATCCCTGCGCCGGAGTGAAGCCGCCATGATAGAGGTGGTGAGCGAAGAAGAAGCGCGTAAAGTAACCGAATCCGTTCCCTACCACGCCCCCATCGCTGTGGATATTCCCATAGAAGAGGAGAAAATGAAAGAAGTGGCTCAGCAGAAACGCCGAACCATCAACGTGGCTTTGGTGGGAAACCCCAACTGCGGAAAGACCTCTCTGTTTAACATGGCTTCGGGTGGACACGAACATGTGGGCAACTACAGCGGTGTTACCGTAGACGCGAAAATCGGCAAATTCGAGTTTCAGGGGTATCAGTTCAATCTGGTTGACCTGCCTGGCACCTATTCCCTCTCGGCCTACAGCCCGGAAGAATTATATGTAAGGAAACACATCATCGATGAAACGCCCGATGTTATCATCAACGTAATAGACGCCGGAAACCTGGAGCGCAACCTGTACCTCACCACCCAGCTCATTGACATGAACGTGCGTATGGTGGTAGCGCTCAACATGTACGACGCATTGGAAAAAAGCGGCAACAAGCTGGACTATCCCAAGCTGAGCAACCTGATAGGAGTCCCCATCGTGCCCACCGTCAGTCGCACGGGAAAAGGCATCGAAAACCTGTTTCACGTCATCATCGGGCTATACGAAGGAGCCGACTTCAGAGGACAAAAGGCCGACATTCAAAACGAAGTGGTACGCGAATTCCGGGAATGGCACGATAAGTTCGTACACGACCATAACTTCGACGACGATGAGAGCGGCGACCTGAAGGAACAGGCATACATCCGCCATATCCACATCAACCACGGCCCGGAGCTGGAACGCAGCATCGACGCCATCAAAGAAGAAGTGTGCAAGAACGAAGCCATCCGCAGCAAATACTCGACTCGTTTCCTTTCCATCAAACTGTTGGAAAACGACAAGGACATCGAGCAACACGTGGTATCGAATCTGCCCAACGGTAAGGAGATTCTGAACATACGCGACAAGGAAGCCGAACGCCTCAAGAAATCCATCGGAGAAGACAGCGAGCAGGCTATCACCGACGCAAAATATGGTTTTATCTCGGGGGCGCTGAAAGAAACATACGAGGAAAAGAATACCAATCCGGAAGTATTCACGCACATCGTAGACAGCATCGTAACGCACAAGATATGGGGATTCCCGATATTTTTCCTCTTCCTGTATATCATGTTCGAGTGCACATTCACATTCGGCGCTTACCCGCAGGAATGGATAGAATGGGGCGTGGGTCAGATAGGGGCCTTGGTGCAAGACCACATGCCCGACGGCTCGCTGAAAGACCTCATTGTAGACGGAATCATCGGCGGCGTGGGCGGAGTCATCGTGTTCCTGCCCAACATTTTGCTGCTTTACGTGTTCATCTCGCTGATGGAAGACTCGGGCTACATGGCACGCGCCGCGTTTATCATGGATAAAATCATGCACAAGATGGGGCTACACGGCAAGTCGTTTATCCCACTGATTATGGGATTCGGCTGCAACGTGCCCGCCATCATGGCCTCACGCATCATCGAAAGCCGCAAGTCGCGACTGGTCACCATGCTCGTAAACCCACTGATGTCGTGCAGCGCCCGTCTGCCCATCTATCTGGTGCTGATAGGCGCTTTCTTCCCGAAGTGTAAGAGCCTCGTGTTACTGTCCATCTACGCCGTAGGCATCCTGTTGGCCGTACTGATGGCGCGCATCTTCAGCCGCTTCATCGTAAAAGGAGACGACGCCCCGTTTGTCATGGAACTTCCTCCATACCGCATCCCCACCACAAAGTCGGTGCTGATTCACACCTGGGAGAAAGGTGTACAATACCTTAAGAAGATGGGAGGAATCATTATGATAGCCTCCATCATCATCTGGTTCTTGGGTTACTATCCGAACCACAACGATTACGCCACCACCGCCGAACAACAGGAAAACTCCTACATCGGCCAGTTAGGACAGGCCATTGAACCCGTCATCGAACCGCTGGGATTCGACTGGAAAATGGGAATCGGCTTACTCTCGGGTATGGGAGCGAAAGAATTGGTGGTCAGCACACTGGGCGTGTTGTACACAAACGAAGGCGATGTAGAAGACGTAAACCTGTCTGACCGCATCCCCATCGCGCCGCTCACGGCATACGCCTATATGCTGTTTATACTGATTTATTTCCCGTGTATCGCTACGCTCGCCGCCATAAAGAACGAGTCCGGGCACTGGAAATGGGCGGTCTTTTCCGCCGTCTACACCACGGCTTTGGCTTGGGTCGTGGCGTTTCTTGTGTTCCAAATAGGCCGATTGTTCCTCTAAACCGAAGCTTCTGTTATGACCACGCAAGACATTATCGTTTACGTCATCGTAGTCCTGTGCGTTTGGCGCGTATTCAGACACTTCCATAAAGTCACCCGATGCAAGCACAACGGCTGTTGCGACTCGGCCGGCTGTGCAGGATGTCCGCTTTCTGAAGGATGTGGACATCATCGGGGAAAAGGGAAAAAAGGCGAAAGGAAATGATACTGCGTGGCACAAAATTCAACAAAGGTATTGCACATTCAAAAAATAGTCTTACCTTTGCATCGCATTTGAGAAAAGCAGTGTCTTTACTCTCTTATTAGACCATTTCGGTTCCTTGGATGAGTGGCTTAGTCAGCGGTCTGCAAAACCGTGCACGGCGGTTCGAATCCGCCAGGAACCTCCATCGAAAAGAGAAAGACGCAACTGGTTCCTTGGATGAGTGGCTTAGTCAGCGGTCTGCAAAACCGTGCACGGCGGTTCGAATCCGCCAGGAACCTCTCAAAATGTTGCACTCTTAGCTCAGTTGGTAGAGCAACTGACTCTTAATCAGTGGGTCCAGGG
>CAVBJM010000035.1:0-24519 GCA_963595925.1 bacterium | reverse complement strand
ATGATGAACTTCCTAAATGGAACTATCTCATCAAATGCTCTTGATCGCAGTTTTTCTGCGGAAGTTATTTTTTGAACATTACTAAGTTGGCAGTGATAGAGTATTGGTAACGTGGTGTGGTGTTTCCGATGACAACCATATCTCCGTGGTTATCCAATGTCTTAGCTCCTACGGTTATCGCATTGTCTCCGTTTTGGTCTTTGAACTTGATGTCTCCGGCGCCCCATTCTACGTTGCTGATAGCTGTTTGGTCGCACCAGTTTTGTGCTTCTTCATCGCTCTGGAAAAGACCTTCAGTTTCGAATCCCCAAATGTCACCGACCTTGGCTCCTACATAATAAGTGCTGATTGATCCAGACTCGTTTATATACTTTGTTATTTTGGCTTGAGAGTCTGACATGATGAAACCTATGTCATAGGTGAAGTCCTTTCCGATGCGGTCTTTCCATCCCAAGGACAATTCCCAACCACGGGTCTTCAATTCTGCTGAGTTGGAAGGAGGAGCGGTAGTTCCCAACACATCCGGATAACTTGCTTTCACCAACATATCGGAAGTGGTGCGTACGTAATAGTCAAAGCTTACGTTCAAGCGTTGATTCAGGAATGAGGCGTCTATACCACCGTTTACCGTTTTTACTTTTTCCCAAGTCAGGTCTGAGCTGACCAGGTTACCGGGATTGATGGTGGTAGCGTATTCGTTGCCGAACAACCAGTTTTGTGAAGTGCTGTTGCTCATGAACGGAATATATGGGTAATACTTGGTATTTCCGCTCCAAGAGCTTGATGAAATCATTTGGTTTCCCAATACACCGTAAGAGGCGCGCAGCTTTAAGTTGTCCAGCCATCCACGGGTAGATTTCATAAAGTTTTCTTCACTGAGGCGCCATGCGGCGGAAACCGACGGCAAGAAAACAAAACGGTTGTCTTTCGGGAAACGGGATGTTCCGTCGTAACGTCCGTTTACTTCCAATAAGTAGCGGTCAGCGTAAATGTAGTTCAAGCGGAAGAATGCACCGCGCAAAGCCCATTCATATCCGTCTTCTGCCACCTGATGATTGCCGGAAGCTAAACTCAAGGTAGGAAGATTAGAGTTTAAGACGTCATAACGTTGTGCGCTGAATGTAGAATATTTGGTCAACTCCTGATTGTAACCAACCATAGCCTTGATGTAATGCTTCCCGAATGTATTTTCATAGTCGGTATAGGCATTGAAAGAGTAATAGTTCTTGTTGTAGTTGGTCAGCTTATAATAGTTTGTTGACGTACGGCCTTCTGTCTCATTAAATGAGCTGTCGAAGAATGTTATGGGCTTAGAGTGTTCCGACGCTTTCTTGTAATCTACGTTATAGCTGAAGTCTACGTGCGCTTTCCATCCTTTTAAGATGTCGAAGTCGGCACTGGCGGAAGTCCATACATCGTGTTGGTTGTAGGTGTTGCGTCCACCTTCTTTCAGTAATGTGTAGGAATTGTTTTCCATGGCCATTCCTGCAAATTTGTCAAGCTCCGGATAGCGGGAGTCCGCTTCCCATTCTCTGATGAATTCTGTTGGCCTTGAATAAACCACGCGTTTCCAGACATCTTTGCTGTCGTAGGTGTATGGTTTGTTTTGGGTGCTGTAAGTATACAGAGCCTTAAAACCTAATTTCATCCATTTGGTGGTTTGGTTTTCTACGGTCAGTCGGGTGTTGAGTTGTTTATAGCTGTCTTTTCCTACTTTATACAATCCTTTTTGATTCAGGAAGCCTACCGAACTGTAAAAACGGGTTTTCCCGTTACCGCCCGATATACTCAAGTTGTGACGTTGGGTAGGGGTCACATTCTTAATCATCTGTTCTTTTGCATTGGAATATCCGTAGTAATAGAGTTGTCCTCCTATTACTTCGTATTCGGGATTATTCGTTGGGTCGGCTTCGTAGGCTTTCATCTTTTGGATAACATCTTCGCGGTAGGGAGCGGCGACCTTTCCGTTTATACAGGCTTGATTCATCCATTCGGCATATTCCGACTGGCTTTCTACGAAATCGGGCATAATAGACGGTTTGGCAAAAGAGAAGTTGCCGCTATAGTTCACGCTGACCTTTTCGGCTTTGCCTGCATTTTTGGTGGTTACCAGAATAACACCGAAAGCGGCGCGTACACCATAGATAGCCGATGCCGCAGCGTCTTTCAGTACCGTAACGTTGGCTATATCGCTGGGGTTTACCAAGTCGAGGCTCATTTCTACCCCGTCTACCAACACCAGTGGGCTACCGCCATTGATAGAAGTGGTACCGCGGACGTTTAGGCTTGCGGTATTTCCCGGTTCACCGCTACTCATCGTTACCTGTAAGTTGGGGATGGTTCCTTGCAGTGCGCTACCGGTGGAGGTAATCGGACGTGCTTCCATTACTTTGGAGCTGACTTGTCCTACAGCACCCGTTAGGTTTACTTTCTTCTGTGTACCATATCCCACTACAACTACTTCGTCGAGCGTTTCTGAATTTTCTTTTAGTGAAAATACAATGTCTTTCCCGTTTTGCACGTATTGTTGTTGTGGGGCGAAGCCTATGTAAGACACTTCTATCGGAGCTTCGGTAGAGACGGTAAACTGGAAGTTTCCGTCCATGTCGGTAATAGTTCCGTTGCTCGTTCCTTTTTCCATGACCGTGGCTCCGATAACCGGTTCGCCGTTTTGGTCAAGTACTTTACCTTTTACAGTTTTCTTCCCTCCCTTTCGAGGTTGTGGCTGCTGCTTCTTTATAACAATGTTGTTCCCCTGAATGTCATAGTCTATTCCGTGTTGACCGTTCAGGATTTGTTTCGCAGCTTCTTCGGCCGAAGCGTTTTTTAGTGAGACTGAGATTCTTTTAGATGTGTTCACGTCGCCCGATGAGAATACGAATGAATAGCCTGAGTTTTTCTTCAGTTGTTCCATCGCCTCCTTGACCGTGACGTTGCTCACACTCATCGTGATGTTTTGCGAGAACGCTGACAGGTTCAGGCAGAGAGCGGCCGATGTGGCAAATACGGCTCTTCTTAGGTTTATCATAATATAGTGTTTTTTTATGGTTTGGGGGTCTGGTATCCTTTCGTCTTGTTTTAGAAATCGCCGTGCGTAAGCCCCCGATGTACGTCAGCGCATTCTTTGGGAGAAGTTTTAAATGTTTGGTCTATTCATATAGGTTCGGTTTTTTAAAGGTTCAACATCTCGTAAGTTTCTATTGTATTTTGTAAGAACCGCAAAGTTTGCGTTTGGTGCGGTTTATAAAGAATAGACGGAGTAGGGAGGGGGAAGGGTAGTGTAAAAGTATAGTTTTTTGAAAAAACAATAAAAAAGGCTTTTACCCGGTGGAAATATAGAATCGTAGAGATATTGCGTTTTTATAGTATTCGTAATCAGTAGTTTAAATCCTGCTCGGAATTGGGCGAAATTTGCGGCGAGGAATTTTTTTTCTCTCGCCGCAGAAAAAAAATCTCTCGCCACGGAAAAAAATTCTGCGGCGAGAGATTTTTAATTCCCTTTAAGAGGTTATTTTTCGCTCTTAAGCTAGACGTGAAAAGACCCTGACTTGTCCGATTTATTTATTGCCTCTAGTGGCGTTGCTACGCAGACGGCGAAGTATGTTTTGCATGTCATACACCACTTCTGGGCGTTTCGTCGCAAGGTTTACCCGTTCGTTGATATCGTTTTTGATATCGTACAGTTGAGGTGTGCTCAGGTTTCCTGTTTCCACTTTCGGCCCCCATTGTATCATAGTGGGTCCATCGTTTGGTTCGATGTACTTCCAGTCTTTAGTGCGAATAGACAAAACATGGTTCGATGATTGCTCTACTACCCATGGACGGTCGGTCGTGTCGGTTCCCAATAAATTGCCGATACGGTTTTGGCTGTCGGGAGCGCTGCCTTTCGGTAGCGTGGCGTTAATCAGTGAGCCCAGAGAGGCCATCCAGTCGATGTGCGACATGAGAACGTCGGATTCTTGTCCTTTATTTATCTGCTTGGGCCAGCGTACGATAGCCGGAACACAAGTGCCTCCTTCGAAAGCGCTGTATTTGTTTCCTCTCCACGGACCGGCAGGACTGTGTCCGTTGAGTAGCTCTTCGGCCTTGTCGTCGTATCCGTCGTCCACCACAGGACCGTTGTCGCTGGTCAAGAGAATCAATGTATTTTCTGTCAAACCGAGTTTGTCAAGCGCGTCCATCAGTTGTCCTACGGTCCAGTCGAACTGTACGATGGCATCGCCGCGAAGTCCCATGGAGTTCTTCCCCCGGAAGCGTTCGTGCGGGAAGCGAGGCACATGCACGTCATTTGTTGCGAAGTACATGAAAAAAGGTTCGTCCTTATGCTGTTTGATGAAACCGATGGCGTGACTGGTAATCGAGTCGGCTATATTCTCGTCTTTCCAAAGCGCTTTGCCTCCACCTTTCATATATCCGATGCGGCTGATTCCATTGACGATGGACATGTCGTGTCCATGACTTGGCTTTAGGTTATAGAGCAATTCAGGATTCTTTGCGCCAGTCGGTTCACCTGGGAAGTTTTGGCGATAGCTGACTTCGATGGGTGCGGAAGGGTCGTAATTGGCAACTTTTCCGTTTTCGATAAATACGCAAGGCACTCGGTCGGCTGTAGCTGCCATAATATAATGGTAGTCAAACCCTAAATCGCCCAAGGCGGAAGGCAGCGGAGCGTTCCAGTCTTGTTGTCCGCTTTTGTCTCCCAGTCCCAAGTGCCATTTCCCGATGGCGCAAGTGGCGTATCCAGCGTTTTTAAACATATCTGCCATGGTGTATTGTTCCGGTCGGATAATCATACCGGCATTTCCTGCGGCGATGTCGGTATCCGGACGACGCCAAGCGTATTCTCCCGTCAGGAGTGAATAGCGTGACGGAGTACTGGTTGCAGCCACAGCGTGTGTATTGGTGAAGCGTATGCCAGCATTGGCCAGACGGTTTACGTTGGGAGTTTGTACGTTCTTTGCTCCGTAGCATTCCAAGTCACCGTATCCCAAATCGTCAGCTAAAATAATGATAACGTTTGGTTGCCGGTTGTTGGCCGCTTTGTCACTCTTTATGTTTTTTGCTCCAATGGTCAAGGGAGAACACAACATGGGAGTAAGCAGAGTGAAAGCAATGTGTTTTCTTTTCATAGATTGTTCTTTTCTATTTTTAATAAAGTATATATCCGTTTTTGTTTTTTCGGAATTTCATCTTGTTTGTTGAGGCCATGGTTTGTAGCACTTCGTCCAGGGTATTCCCTGTTATCTTAAAGCTGCCGTAGAACCGGCGGCTGCATAGCGAGTCGGCTACTTCGATGCGTACGTTGTAGCTGCGCGACAGTTTTTTTGCAATGTCGGTCAGCAGTTCTTCGTCGAAGAAGAGTTCGTTGTTCAGCCATACGGCTGTATTTTCGGCCTTTACGCGTTGCAGTGTCATGTCCCCAGTACGTTTGTTCAGTATCATGCGCTCGTTGGGGGCAAGGAGTTGTTCGGGCATATCCCGGAGGCGGTTCTTTAGCGCCACTTTGCCTTCGTTCAGGCTGACTACGGCTTCCTGGTCATCGGAGTAGTTGCGGAAGCTGAATTTGGTGCCGAGTACACGCACGTCCATTTCGGATGTGTTTACAACGAAGGGCTTTTCGGCGTTGTGGGTCACTTCGAAATAGCCTTCGCCTTCCAGCTTTACCTTGCGGTCGTTTACTCCGAATCCTTGCGAGTAACTCATCTTCGAACCTGCGTTTAGCCACACTTGTGTACCGTCGGGCAGCGACATCTTGGTTTGTGCGCCCATGGGGGCTTCTACTACAATGTCGGAAAAAGTCTGCGTTACCGACTGCTGCCCGCTCCAATATCCAGCCAAGGGAAGAGCCAATAACAGAATGACTGCTGCGGCATAACCCAGATATTTCCATCCAATGTGGAAGAGTCGCTCTTCTTTTGGGGCTTTTTTAGAAGATGTCCGGGTGTGGAAGCGTTTGTATGCCTTGTCGGTATCGAAGCGCGCGGAGCTTTCCGCTACTTCTGCCGAAAAGGCTATGCCGATGCGGGAGCGCACGTAAGCCTTTTGTTGTTCCGACTGTAAGGCCCATGCTTTCAGATTGACCAGTCCCTCCGGGGAGAGTTCGCCTGACAGGTAGTCGGATATCAATGAGTCTATATATTGGGTTTGCTCTTCCATGATATTTTGCTTGTATATTAAGGTATAGACGGAATGGGTGTATAAGAGGGTAGTGAGAGTGTGTAGTTTTTTTTAAAAAAATCACTGAGGGGCTTTACGTGATGATTAGACAGGTTATTAATATCTCCAGGTAGGGGCCGAAACGTTTGTGGAGCAGCGACAAGGCTTTCTTGATGTGATATTTCACGGTATTGACCGAAATACCCAACTCTACCGATATCTCTTCATATTTCTTTTGTTCTACGCGGCTTTTCAGGAATACTCTCCGGCATTCTTCGGGAAGGGTCGCTATGCATCGTCGGATTTCCGTTTGAAGTTCCTGCTCAAGGAGTAATCCCAGAGGGTGACGGGTGTCATCGCGGAACAAGTAGTCCAGAAAAGCGATGTTCTCTTCATCGGTAAGCAGAGAGAGGGGGACTGTTTTGCGCTGCGTGGCCAATCGAAGTTCGTCTACACAACGATTTCGTACGCTGCGTATCAGATACGCTTGCAGTGAGCGGATTTCGTCTATCTCTCTACGATGCTCCCATAAGTGCAGAATGGCATCGTCTACGGCCTCTTCGGCCAGCGCCTCATCGTGCAAGATTTGGTACGCAAAGCGGCAGAGCCATACGTAATAGTTGTCGTAAATCTTGCGGTACGCCAACTCGTCGCCTGCCTTTAGTCTCCGAAGTGTATCCAAATCCATGATGTTGATTCCTAAATGTCTATTTGCAAATATAGACATTTTTTTAGAGTAGAAAATACCCTCCCGTTTTCTTTCTTGAAATCTCTCGCCGGAGATTAAAAAAACGTCCCGAGAAAATAAAAAAACGTCCCGAGAGATTTTTTTTCTGCGGCGAGAGAATTTTTTTCTCTGGCGAGAGATTTTGAGCCCTCCTAAAATGCCTTCAAATGGCTTTTTTTTCGAACTTTATGCAGTTATTCCAAAGGAAAGTGTATATTTGCCTTTGCATGGTTTTCGGAGTAACCGGAGTCGTGCGCAAACTTAACCTCATATCAATAAAAAACACTGAAGCCATGGCAAATGACAGAGAAAGGCTCTTTTCGGATTTCCCGGCAGTGTCCACGCAAGAATGGATGGATAAAATCGCGGTAGACCTGAAAGGCGCTGATTACGAAAAGAAGCTGGTATGGAGAACCAACGAGGGATTTAAGGTAAAGCCGTTTTATCGGAAAGAAGATTTGGATGGACTGAAAACCACTGATAGCCTACCTGGACAGTTCCCGTATGTTCGTGGAAACAAGCCTAATGACAATACTTGGTTTATCCGTCAAGATATCGAAGTGGATTTGCCTGCTGAGGCCAACCACAAGGCATTGGAGCTGCTGAACCGCGGGGTAGACTCGCTGGGTTTCCATGTAAAAGCCAAGGCGTTGAGCCCGGAATTCATCCGTACGTTGCTTAAAGACATCCGATGCGACTGTATCGAACTGAACTTCGCTACTTGCCAACGTCACACCTTACGGTTGGCTGAGTTACTGGTGGATTATTTCCGTGAGAACGGCTATGACCCCGAAACTCTTTACGGATCTCTTCGTTTCGACCCGATTGGCAAGATGCTGCAGAAGGGCATAGACGTAAGCTCCCTGATTGATTTCGGTCGCCCCTTGGTGGAATGTCTTGCCGATTATCCGCATTTCCGCCCCATTGCGGTCGACTCGTTGCGACTGAATAACGCCGGAGCCTACATCTATCAGGAGTTAGGATACGCTTTGGCTTGGGGAAACGAATACTTGAGCCGCCTTACGGAAGCGGGTGTTCCAGTAGACGAAGCCGCACGCAGCATTAAATTTAATATGGGTGTAAGTTCGAACTACTTTATGGAAATAGCCAAATTTCGTGCCGCCCGTATGTTGTGGGCCAATATCGTAAAGGCTTATTCTCCGTCGTCGGACGAATCGTGTCAGATGGCTATACACGCTACCACCTCTGCGTTTAATCTGACATTGTTTGATGCGTACGTAAACTTGCTTCGCACTCAAACCGAAACCATGAGCGCAGCTTTGGGAGGAGTGGATTCCATTACCGTGCTTCCGTTCGATTCGGCTTACGAAAAGCCTGATGATTTCTCTGAGCGCATCGCCCGAAACCAACAGTTACTCTTGAAGGAAGAGTCGCACTTCAATCGCATTGTTGACCCGGCAGGCGGTTCCTATTATATAGAAAATCTCACCGATTCCATCGCCAAGCAGGCATGGGACTTGTTTCTCGCTGTGGAAGACGAAGGAGGCATGGTGAAGGCAATACTGAGCGAAACCGTACAGAACGCCGTGAACCAAAGTGGAAAAGCGCGCCACGAAGCGGTATCTAAACGAAAAGAAGTATTGTTGGGAACCAATCAGTATCCCAACTTCAGCGAACTGTCAGGCGGAAAGCGTCCTGTGGAGCACCGCTGCGGATGCGGTGAACACAAGGACGCCGCAACCTTTGCCCGCCTGAATACAGACCGTGCGGCGAGCGAGTTCGAAGCCCTGCGTTTGGAAACCGAACAGTCGGGCAAGCGCCCCAAAGCGTTTATGATTACCATTGGGAACTTGGCCATGCGTCAGGCTCGCGCGCAATTCTCATGCAATTTCCTGGCTTGTGCCGGTTATCAGGTGATAGACAACTTGGGATTCCCATCGGTAGAAGAAGGTGTAAAGGCCGCCATCGAGGCAAAAGCCGATATTGTGGTGCTTTGTTCCAGCGATGACGAATACGCCGAATATGCCATACCCGCATTCAAGGAACTGAACGGACGAGCCATGTTTGTCGTGGCTGGAGCGCCAGCCTGTATGGAAGAGCTGAAGGCCGCAGGCATCGAACACTTTATTCATGTACGCTGCAACGTGCTTGACACCTTGAAGTCTTACAACGCAATGTTACTCTAATACCTAAAAGAAAAGCCATGAGACCTAATTTCAAAAACATTGATATATACGCCGGATTCCATCCGCAAGACGGGATGAAATGGCAGAAACAAGTGGGCGTCACCGCCGACTGGAAGACTCCTGAACAAATTCAGGTGAAACCCGTCTATACGAAAGAAGACTTAGAGGGGATGGAACACCTTGACTATGTAGCCGGCATTCCGCCGTATCTGCGCGGTCCTTACTCTATGATGTACACGTTCCGTCCGTGGACTATCCGTCAGTATGCCGGATTCTCTACCGCCGAAGAATCGAACGCGTTCTATCGGCGCAATCTCGCTTCGGGACAAAAGGGACTGTCTGTTGCCTTCGACCTTCCTACTCATCGCGGTTACGACCCCGATCATCCGCGTGTGGTGGGTGATGTGGGCAAGGCAGGCGTTTCCATTTGCTCGCTTGAAAACATGAAAGTATTGTTCGATGGTATTCCCCTAAATAAGATGTCGGTTTCCATGACTATGAACGGAGCAGTACTGCCCGTAATGGCATTCTACATCAATGCCGGTCTGGAGCAGGGCGCCCGATTGGAAGAAATGGCCGGAACCATCCAAAACGATATCCTTAAAGAGTTTATGGTGAGAAATACCTATATATATCCGCCTGCATTCTCCATGAAGATTATTTCCGACATCTTCGAGTACACGTCGCAAAAGATGCCTAAATTCAATTCTATTTCCATTTCGGGATATCACATGCAGGAAGCTGGAGCTACGGCCGACATTGAGTTGGCTTATACCTTGGCCGATGGATTGGAATACCTTCGGGCTGGGGTGGCCGCCGGTATAGACATTGATGCTTTCGCTCCTCGCCTTTCATTCTTTTGGGCTATCGGTATGAACCATTTTATGGAAATAGCCAAGATGCGTGCCGCCCGTATGCTGTGGGCGAAGATTGTGAAGCAGTTCAATCCGAAGAACCCGAAGTCGCTCGCTCTGCGTACTCACTCGCAAACATCAGGTTGGTCGCTCACCGAACAAGATCCGTTTAATAATGTAGGACGTACTTGTATCGAGGCGATGGCTGCCGCTTTGGGGCATACGCAGTCGCTTCATACCAATGCGCTGGATGAAGCCATTGCATTGCCTACCGATTTTTCGGCGCGTATCGCCCGAAATACGCAGATTTACATTCAGGAGGAAACGCAAATATGCAAGAATGTTGACCCGTGGGGAGGCTCTTATTACGTAGAGTCGCTTACCAATGAATTGGCGCATAAAGCTTGGGAGCATATTCAGGAAATAGAAAAATTGGGCGGCATGGCGAAAGCTATCGAAACAGGCATCCCCAAGATGCGTATAGAAGAGGCAGCGGCACGTACGCAGGCTCGCATAGATTCGGGCGAACAGACCATCGTGGGCATTAACAAATATCGGTTGGATAAGGAAGCGCCCATTGATATTCTAGAGGTGGACAATACGGCCGTGCGACAAGAACAAATAGAGAATTTGCGCCGTTTGAAAGAGGGGCGGAATCAGGCCGAGGTTGACAAGGCATTGGAAGCAATAACCGAATGTGTGCGTACCGGTAAGGGGAACTTACTGGAGCTGGCTGTTGAGGCCGCTCGGGTGCGTGCTACTTTGGGCGAGATTTCTGATGCTTGCGAGAAGATAGTTGGAAGATATAAAGCAATAGTCAGAACGATATCAGGAGTGTATTCAGCAGAAAGTAAGAAAGACGAGTTGTTCGCAAGGGCTTGTGAACTGACCGAAGAGTTTGCCCGGAAAGAAGGTCGCCGTCCGCGTGTCATGGTGGCCAAGATGGGGCAGGACGGACACGACAGAGGTGCAAAAGTTGTAGCTACGGGATTTGCCGACTGTGGATTCGATGTAGATATGGGTCCGTTGTTTCAAACACCCGAAGAGGCAGCTCGCGAGGCGGTGGAAAACGATGTACATGCCGTTGGTGTTTCGTCATTGGCTGCTGGGCACAAGACATTGGTCCCGCAGATTATTGCGGAGCTGAAGAAATTGGGGCGGGAAGACATTCTTGTCTTTGCTGGAGGTGTAATCCCTGCGCAGGACTATGACTTTCTGTATAAGGCGGGAGTCGTGGCGATTTTCGGCCCTGGAACTTCCGTTGCCAAGTCGGCTTGTAAGGTAATGGAACTGTTGTTGGAACAGTTTGCCGACTGACGATAATCTACAGATTTGTAGTTTATAAAATCCCGAAACAAATGGATAATACCGTTTGTTTCGGGATTTTGTTTCTTGACAGATTGTTTTTATAGACTGGACCTGATTGGATAGACTGGTATTAACGTTTATTAGTAATAAATGGGGGGTAGTATAAGAGTGTTTCTGTGTATTTTGTATTTTATCGCAATATGTATGCTTTTTCTGCGTAAAAGAAACAAATTTTTATGTATTTTATTAGGTTATTGCAAATAATCATTAAATTTGCGCCGTGAACAAAAGGATGATATTTCTCATTGTTTAAAATTATTTTGTAAGGTTGATTCTGTTATTTCTTTACGATGAGTCAGAATTAAAGCCGGAGAAAAGGTGAAAAAGGTAATTATTAATCGTACAAAATATGAATAAAGAACTTAAAAGTGTCTCTTGCTTGGTTGCTTTATCGGGTGTACTTTTAGGACATTCTGTATCGGTTGGAGCCGTTGATAGGAATTCGGGGCAATCGATGCAGGCGCTTGAAAACACTGCATCCGCTCTTCAGGGAAGGGTAGATGACAACCGACAACTTCAGAAATTAAGCGGAACTATCCGCGATAGAGAAAACGAACCGATTATTGGTGCCGTAGTTGCAGTTAAAGGAACGCATCGTGCCGTGTCTACCGATGCTAATGGTAATTATACCATTCAGGTAAGACCCGGCGAAACCCTGTTGTTTAGCTTTATCGGTATGGAACCGATAGAAATGAAGTATAGCGGAACAAAACATCTGGATTTGGTGTTGCAGGAAAGCTCGAAAATGAAGTTGGACGAAGTGGTGGTAACTGGTATCTTCAGGAAAGCAAAAGAAAGTTATACTGGCTCGGTAACTACTGTAACCGATGAACAACTGGATATGTATCGCGGTCAGAACTTGCTGCAGACTCTGAAAAATATCGATGCTTCTATCAACTTCTCCATAGATAACTTGAACGGTAGCAACCCAAATAATTTGCCTTCTATCAATATCCGTGGTAATGCTTCTATTCCCACCGATTTGCAGGAGTTTAACGAGTCACAAAAGAACACGGTGAACACTCCGCTGATTATTATGGATGGTTTCGAAATCTCCTTGGAAAAGTTGATGGACTATAATGACGATGAAATTGCTTCCATTAACATCTTGAAAGACGCTGCTGCAACCGCTATCTACGGTTCACGTGGTGCCAATGGTGTTATCGTGGTCGTTACGAAAGAGCCTCAGCCCGGTAAACTTAGAATCAATGCAGAAGTGGGGTTGACTTTTGAAGTGCCCGACATATCATCATATCACCTGCTTCACGCTTCCGATAAGCTGACTTTGGAAAAAGCCATTGGGTTGTATGAAAGCAGTGTGGGAGATCCCTCTGTACAGACCGAACTGGACGCAGCATATAACAAACGTCTGAAGAAGGTTCTCTCGGGTACGGATACTGACTGGTTGAGCAAACCGTTACGCACTGGCGTAGGTCAGCGTTACAACTTGCGTTTGGAAGGTGGTAGTAACGAGTTCCGTTGGAGTGCAACGGCTGCTTATACCAATACACAAGGTGCTATGAAAGATTCTGAACGTCGCAACTTCAACGGTTCTATCACCTTGATGTATCGTGTGAAGAACTTGATATTCCGCAACTATACTACATTGGGATTCAACAATAGCCGTGAGAGCAAATACGGAACTTTCAGTGATTACGCAAAACTGCAACCGTATGAATCTCCTTACGATGAGAACGGAAACTTGGTAAAGTCTTGGAGCGATTATAATGATATGGGTAACCCCCTGTATGATGCTTCGCTTAATTCGTTTAACAAGTCGGACTATCAGAGTACAACCAATAACTTCTCTATCGAATGGCATCCATTGGATGGCTTGATTCTTCGCGGGCAGTTGGGATTGTCTTCCACTCAAAACGGTAGTGATAAGTTTGTTTCACCATACGCTTCTACATTCCAGACCAGTACCTATCAGACGGAAGAAGGAGCTCTGCGTAAAGGTACTTACGATTACGGAACAGGGAAAGATACCAGCTACGATGCTAACATCACCGCATCTTACTCGAAGACGCTGAAAGACGTTCATCAATTGTATGTGGGTGTTAACTTCTCAGCTTCACAAAGTAAGAGCCGTATGTACTACTTTGCATTGGAAGGTTTCGGATCGGAGTCAATCACCAATTTGACCGCTGCACAACAGTATGCTGAGGGTTCGCGTGCCACCGGTACTTATTCATTCTATCGTCGTATGGGTGTTACGGGTAACGCCAACTATACTTATGACAACCGTTACTACGTAGACCTTTCTTACCGCATTGACGGTAACTCAAACTTCGGTAGTGATAAGAAATATGCTCCTTTCTGGAGTGCCGGTATTGGATGGAGTCTTCACAATGAAAAGTTCCTGAAGGGAAACGATGTGATTAGTAACTTGCGTTTGAAGCTCTCTTACGGACAGACCGGTACGCAGCTTACCTCTTCTGCTGGTGCCAATACTACATATAAGTATATACAAGGAGAGAAATATATGGGTTGGAGCGGTGCGCAGATGCAAGGTCTCGGCAACAGCAAGTTGACTTGGCAGACAACTGATGAGTTCAATATTGGTTTGGAATTCGGCCTGTGGGACAATCGTATCAAAGGTACGTTCGACTATTATACGAAGAAGACATCCGACTTGCTTTCTAACATGGATTTGCCTCTTTCTATGGGATTCAGTTCTTATACAGCCAATGTAGGTGCCGTTAAGAACGAAGGTTTCGAGTCTTCTTTGAGCGCTTACGTTATCCGTGACCGCAAACATGGTTTCAACTGGATGTTGAGCGGACAGTTGATGTATAACAAAAACAAAATTACAGAACTATCAGCTGATATTCAGGCTCAAAACGAAAAATACTTGAACTCAAGCAGTAATGTGGAAATTGCCAATTTGCTGCAGGTGGGCTATCCGCAGAATGCCATCTATGGTGTACGCTCTTTGGGTATTGACCCCAGTACGGGTGAAGAACTTTTCTTGACAAAAGACGGCGAGCTTACCAATACATGGAAAACTGCCGATATGGTTTATCTGGGATGTAAAGATCCGAAATACAGAGGTATACTCAGTTCGCTGATGAGTTGGAAAGGTTTCACATTCAACGTATCGTTCGGTTTTCACTGGGGAGGAAAGATGTATAACCAAACTCTGCGCGACAGAGTGGAAGTTACAAGTACCACTATTAAGAACCAGAACGTAGACGAACGTGTGCTCAACAATCGTTGGTTGCAGGCTGGCGATGTAGTTGCCTTCAAGAAAGTTTCTGCTATTACGACCAAGGCTTCTTCACGTTACGTGATGAATGAAAATGTACTGGAACTGCAATCGGTAAGCCTGCAATACCGCTGGGATAACAATTGGCTGAAAACTAAAACTCCGTTGCAGTCAGTTATCTTTGGCGTAAATATGTCAGACCTGTTCTATTGGTCATCCGTGAAGGTAGAACGTGGTTTGTCTTACCCATTTTCGCGTAATGTACAGGCAAGTATCAAATTTATGCTTTAGTTCAATCACATAAATTGTAGAACAATGAAAAAGAAATTATATATTGTATTTACGCTTCTTCTTTGCCTATCGACCTCTTGCAACGATTGGTTGGATGTGCGGTCGGAAACAGAAGAAAAAGAAGAAGACTTGTATAGCACCTACGAGGGCTTCCGCAGTGCATTGACAGGTTGCTACATGGCCATGAATAGTCAGGATATCTATGGTGAAAAGCTGACAATGACGGATATCGAATCTCTGGCGAACCTTTGGGGTAAGACCTCGAAAAGCTCCAGTCTGAGTACTAATTACTATTTGCAGGAGCACGATTATACATCCGATGATGCAGTAGAATCGTTGAAGACTATGTATCAGGGCCTGTTCAATGTCATAACACAAGCCAACGTGTTTTTGAAACATATACAGGAAGACGGTAGCGTAATTAGTGATGCAACCATACGCAATGTGATGGAAGGTGAGGCTTATGCTTTACGCGCTTATTGTCAGTTTGATCTCCTTCGTTTATTCGGCCAGTTGCCTTCGGGTGGAACTACTACCGTGTCACTGCCTTACTCTTATACCACCGGGTTGGGCAAAATGCCTTCTTATTACTCTTATGAAGACTGTGTAAAGAATCTGAAGGCTGATATCACCAAAGCTGAAGAATTGTTGAAAGCCAATGACCCAGAAAGCACAGGCATTGATTCGTCTGATGATTATCTTGATTATCGTCAGTTTCGTTTGAACTATTGGGCCGTAGTAGCCTTGCATGCACGTATGTCACTTTATATTGGCGAGAAAGATGAAGCGTACCAGTTAGCTATGAGTATCATTAATGCTACAGATAAGAATGGCGACAAGAGGTTCGATTTAAGTGGTTCGTCCGACTTGGCTTCTGGGGTAGATAACTTCGCTTTGCCAAACGAAGCGCTCTTTATGCTGAGCAAATACAATTTAAAAGACTATACCGTGAACTTGCTGATTGGTGGAACTGATGACTCTTCTTCGACTCCTTATAACAGTAACCAATATTACATGGTAGGTCTGGCTAAGTACAGAGAAATGTTCAAGAACGTAAACACGGCTTCAGACAACCGTTATCGTGCTATTTGGAACAAGAATATAAAAGATATGTACGGAATGCCGTATTGGGCCATCAAGAAATACTGGTATGCCGATGATGCAAGCGACTTGCAGACGAAACATAAAGTCATCCCGATGTTGCGTATGTCTGAGATATATCTTATCGCAACCGAAACGGCTCCTACCTTGGCTGAATCAAATAGTTTGTACACTACTTATATGCGTAGTCATGATGTCTTGCTAACAACCGACCCTTTTGCCGACACCGCTTCGATGCAAACGGAATTGATTGCTGAATACCGTCGTGAGTTTTGGGCAGAAGGACAGATGTTCTTCACCTATAAACGTACAAATACATCCATCTTATGGAGAACAGGCACTACAACCGAAGCAGACTTCCTGCTGCCGCTCCCTAATACGGAATATAATCCTGACTAAATTGTAAGAGAATGAAGAAAAGTTTATATTTATATATACTGTTGTTCGTCACGTTGGCTGGAATGACAAGTTGTGAAAAAGATATGCAGGTTTACAGTGAAGAAACTTGCTGGCTGAATTTCTATTATGCTACAAAGTCGGAAGCACATGAAACAAACTTTAGTTTCGTTTACAGTGGATCCTCCGTTACACAAGATACCGTTTGGGTAAGCGTTTCTACATTGGGCTTCGTGAAAGATGTTGACAGACCTTTGGCTTTGCAACAAGTGACGACCGGCGAGAACGATGCCGTAGCTGGAACTCATTACGTTTCTTTCGATGACGAAAGCTTGAAGAAGTATTATTATATGCCTGCTGGCGCTACAAAAACAAAGGTGCCTGTAGTCGTTTTGCGTGATGTATCGCTGAAGACTACAGCTATGAACCTGAAAATAGGCATTAAGGAGAACGAAAACTTCAAGCTGGGCTACGAAGATTACCAAAACCATTTGGTTACAATCTCTGACCAGTTAACTAAGCCTTCTAACTGGGAATATAACGGTTTCGATTATTATGTTAGTGAGTATACCCCAGGAGTGCATCAGTTTATGATTGATGTAACAGGAGAAAGGTGGGATGATGAGTATATTGAAGAAGTGGCAACTGATTCTGGATATATAACGTACCTTGGAACTTACTTCACTAAAAAACTGGAAGAAGTAAATGCAGAGAGAGAAGCTGCCGGCTTGGATATTTTACGGGAAGCAGATGGTACGCCAGTTGAGTTCAAAACAGCATGGTAATTGTTGGTGAAAGACGATTGACAGTTATTTAACATAAATGTAACTATTATGATAAAGAAAATATTCAATATAAAACTATTGGTCTTGCTCCTGGGAGTGAGCCTTACCTTTACGTCATGCTTTAAGGATGACAGCGTTGAGGGGACACCGGTTTCAGATATTACCATAGCCGATTTTGAAACATCTTACACCAAGGTTTCATACGTTGGAGAGGTGTTGACCATTAATCCGGAGATTGAAACAGGGTACGCTGACAGCGATTTGGAATATCGATGGACGATTGTGCCCGTTCAGAATTCAAATCCTAAAACTTATACACAACCGACTGAAATTTCTACCGAGAAGAATTTGAATTACGAAGTAAACATTGCACCGGACGACTATACAGTTCGTTTGCAGGTCTCTTCGAAAAGCAATTCTTACTCCGTTAGTCAAACTACTACATTGGTTGTTACAACTGAATTCTCACGTGGTTTCTACATTTTGAAAGAAAATGCGGAAGGCAATTCTGAATTGGATATGTTGACCACCGAAGGCGTATTAAGCGAAAACTTACTGAGTCATACTCGTGAAGGAGGGGCTTTGAAAGGGGCTCCATTGATGCTTTCGGCTATTTACGGACAGAACTACATCGAAGAAGGAAGTACAAGCACAGGGAAAGTCAACATGATTTGTGTAACCACAAAGGATAAAGAAATTGCCACTTTTCGATCGACCGATATGAAAGAGATATACAATCGCAGCAATATGCGTTATTCATCGTTTGATGATGATGAAGTGCCATATTGCCTTCAGACTGGTATGTATATGAGTCATCTTTTCACTAGTAAAGGTGTGACATCTACTTATAACTCTAAAGGTTATAGCGGTAAATTTGGAATGGCAGATACCGAAACAGACTGTAGTATTTATATGGTACGCACAGGATACAACATTTGCTATTGGGATCAAACCGGACATAATATCTATATGTGCGACTATAATGGAGGTATTTCTCTTGTAAAAGAAACAGATGGGACCGGATTGCAATTGGCTGATTACAAATGTGTAGGTTCTGGAGCACATAGGACTGGTGGAGTCTTCTTTATCATGGAAAAGGAAGATACCAAAGAACGTGTAGCATATAATTTGACAAGAAACGGAACATTAAGTGCTACATACGCTATTGATGCAAGTAAGCATATAGCAAAAAGTAGCTTTGTACGCGTAAATGCTCTTCAGGGTTACTATATGTATGGAGTAGACGGCAACAAACTTTACGGATATGATTGGACTTCGGGCAACGAGATAGAGATGAATTTGCAGGGTATAGGTAGTGGTGAAACCATTACTTACGTGTCCAACCAATACCTCAACCCGTCTCCTATTTCATCAGGTAGCGAGAAACTTGACTATTTGGCTGTTGGAACCCAATCGGGCAACCAATACCACATTTACTTCTATAAGATGGTAGGTGGTATTCCCGATGGAGAGCCTGTACTGAAGGCTTTGGGAACCGGAACGCTGCATAGTGTACGCTTTATTACTCCAAAGTTTTCTTCAAGCGATTTTATGGCAACGCTTCCTAATGTACTTTGTGATTGATTCTATAATCACAAGCAATATAAAGTGACGCGTAATACATAGCGAGTCTATTGGCCTTGGCAGGAAGTGAATGCTTCGTGCCAAGGTTGGCTTTTGAGTATTTATCTTTCGAATAAGCTAAGCTGAAAAAAGTAGAGAGGAGATTCCGAAGAAAAAGCGGTAAAACGCATTGAGGGTGAGGTAAAGCAGTTTAATAAGCTGATAACTTCCAGCAAAAAGTAAGCAAAAAAATAAAAGGTTGCGACCGTTATGGACGCAACCTTTTATTTTATCTGTAAGTAGAGTGTTGAATCAGTTATTACTGGCTTACGCGCTTTTCCTGAATTCTAGCTTTCTTACCGGTAAGGGCACGCAAGTAGTACAGTTTAGCACGGCGTACTTTACCAATCTTGTTGACAGTGATGCTGTCAATTGCCGGTGATTCGATAGGGAAGATACGTTCTACACCTACAGTTCCCGACATCTTACGTACGGTGAAACGTTTTTTGTCGCCATGTCCGGAGATTTTAATAACTACACCGCGGTACAACTGAACACGTTCTTTTGTACCTTCAACGATACGGTATGCTACTGTAATTGTGTCACCTGCTTTGAAAGAAGGGTGCTGCTTGCCAGTAGCAAATGCTTCTTCTGCAATTTTAATTAAATCCATTGTTTTTTGAAATTAAATTGTTTATCGTTACAACGCAACATATCAAGTAACTCTTCTTTGACAGCGATTGCGCGAAAGCGGTGCAAAGTAAGTGGTTTTTCGGAATATACGCAAGTCTATGGCGCTATTTCTGCCTGTTTATTGGCTCGTTTCACTCTTTTTTTATACATTTGACCAATAAAAGAGCGAAAGAAATATATGAAACAGTTCATTGCATATCCCATTTTGTTGGGGATGGTGGCTTTTTCTTCTTGTCGAACCGGTTATTCGGTTGTGTCGGTGGAGGGAGGAAGAGTACCTATAACATCTGTATATGAGAACTCTTACGGTCGGTCGTCCGAGTCTATTTTGAAAACCTATAAGCTACAGGTGGACAGTATAATGTATCCCGTAATCGGACATGCTCAGAAAAAGCTGGTTTCGTTCCGGCCTGAATCTCCGTTATCTAATTTGATGGCTGATATATTGCGAGATAGGGCTGAAAAGAGGTTGGGGGTTAAGCCAGAAGTGGGTGTGATGAACATGGGAGGTATTCGGAATATCATGAATCAGGGCGAAATAACGATAGGTGAAGTTTTTGAGATTGCCCCATTTCAAAACGCACTGTCGGTAGTGACATTAAAAGGAGAGGCTCTGTTGGAATTGTTTAGTCAAATAGCGTCCTTGGGCGGAGAAGGTCTAAGTGGAGCACGGTTAGTTATATCGAAAGACGGCAAGTTGCTTTCATCGGAGGTTGGTGGACAGCCCGTAAATCCGGATTGTGAGTATCGTATTGCTACGATAGACTATGTAGCAGAGGGGAATGATCGTATGGTGGCTTTTAAGAAAGCTATTCATCGAGAAGAACCAAAGAACTCGGTGCTCCGTGATTTGTTTATCGAATATATCAAGGAATGTGAGTCGAACGGACGCATGATAGATTCAGAAGTGGAAGGACGAATAGTCATTAAGTAAGTGGATATGAAACGGTTTTATATGATGGCTTGCTGCCTATTGGTTGTGGCCTTTGTCTTCGGGCAATCGGAAAAAGAATTGTATATATTTCATACGAATGATACGCATAGTCGGATAGAACCTTTTGCTCTCAATTATCAGGATACATTGCTTGCAGGAAAAGCCGGTGCCGTGCGTCGTGCGGCTTTCATTGAGGAGTGTAGAAAAGAGCATCCAGACTTGTTGTTCTTTGACTGCGGCGATTTTTCGCAAGGGACTCCTTATTATAATATGTTTAAGGGAGAAGTAGAGGTAAAGCTAATGAACGAAATGGGTTATGATGCCGGAACTATCGGGAATCATGAATTCGATTTCGGTCTTGACAATATGGCTCGATTGTTTCGGATGGCTAACTTCCCGATTGTTTGTGCTAATTACGATGTACGAGGTACTGTGCTTGAAGGAATAGTTAAAGAGTATGTCGTATTGAGGCGAGGCGGTGTTAAGATTGGTGTATTTGGCTTAGGAGCACAATTGGAAGGATTGGTGGCTTCCGAAAACTATGGAGGTATAAAATATGAAAATCCCATAACGGCAGCTCAGCGTGTGGTGGCGACTTTGCGTGGAAAGGAACGATGTGATGTGGTGATTTGTCTGTCACATTTGGGATGGCGCAATGGCATGTATTGCGATATTGAGTTGATAAAGCATACCGCTGGGATAGATGTTGTACTTGGTGGACATTCCCATTCTTATTTTGAAAAGCCGATGTTTTATCAAAATACAGAAGGTAAATCGGTCCCTTTGCAACAGATGGGGAAGAATGGCGCTTTTGTTGGGCGAATGGTGTTGAAACTGCATAAGAAGTAATGAATATGAATATCAGACGATTGTTGTGCGTAGGGATGTGCTTGACTTTCTTGCTTTGTCTGACAGCGGAACGTACGGTTCGTTCCCGTCTGTTGGTTAAGAGCTTGACGTGCGACCAATGGGTGGATAGTGTAATGGCAAAGATGACATTGAAGCAGAAAATCGGCCAACTATTTATCCATACGGTAGCCCCAATCACTCAGAAGAAGAATGTTGAGAATCTCCGACAGGCAATCGCTGATTATGGGATTGGTGGATTATTGTTTTCGGGTGGTGATGTTGGTAAACAGGTAGAATTGACTAATATGGCTCAGCAATGGTCTAATATACCTCTTTTGATTACATTTGACGGAGAATACGGATTGGCTATGCGCCTGAAGGGGACTCCTGAGTTCCCGAAAAACAGGGTGCTTGGATGCATACAGAATGATTCACTGATATATCGCTATGGTCGTGAAGTTGCTCGCGAACTTCGTGAAATAGGCGTACATATTAATTTCTCTCCTGTTGCAGATGTGGATAACAACCCGGCAAATCCGGTAATAAATGTGCGCTCTTTTGGCAGTAATCCCTATAATGTAGCTCGAAAGGTCGTAGCTTATGTACATGGTTTGGAAGATGGAGGCGTGATGTCTGTATGTAAGCATTTCCCAGGACATGGCGATACGGATGTAGATTCTCACAAGGCTCTTCCTGTGCTGCCGTTTAATCGTACTCGATTGGATTCAGTTGAATTATATCCTTTCAGAGAGGCAATTAAGGCTGGTGTAGGAGGCGTAATGGTAGGACATATGAAAGTTCCAAAATTAAGTGATAAGCCTGCGTCTGTTTCCGAAGAATTGATTTCTCAGATATTGAAAAGGGATTTAGGTTTTATGGGGATGACTATTACCGATGCGCTTGAAATGAAAGGTATATCAGACAATGAAAATGATATCAGTGCTCAAGCGCTTATTGCCGGGAATGATATGTTGTTGGTTCCGCGAAATTTGAAGCGCGAACTATCCGGTGTCTTGGCAGCGGTAAAGGACGGTCGTTTGAAAGAATCAGATATTGACGCAAAATGCCGAAAGGTGTTGACGCTGAAATATAGGATGGGATTGAATAAGCGTCCGATTATAGACGAAAGTGGAATATTAAATAGACTCAACACTCCCGATGTTGAAAAATTGCAGCGTGAATTGAATCGTGCAGCTGTAACTGTAGTGAAAGATTCTGTAGGGGTGTTGCCTTTCGATTTGTCGGTTTCAGATAACATCTTGTTGAGTATTTCGCCGTCAATGTCTTCAGCGTATTCTTTTTACCATCGGTTAAGTCAGTCTGTTGAGTTAGCTTGGTTGCATGCCAACGTGGACTCGTTGGTTAATATATACGAACGTATTCGTCCGGCACAGCAAGTAATAGTAGCTATACACCAGAAAAACTGTAAGGCTTATGTTTCCTTATTAGAGAAAATTGCGTCCGAAAAACCTCTAGTATTGGTTTGTTTTACGTCGCAAGACGTATTGGCGAGCCTTGGAAACCTTCCGAAATTAGCTTCTTCGGTTGTATTGGCGCATACTGATACGAAAGTTCTGCAACAACAGGTGGCGGATATGTTGGTGGGTAAGCGACTTGTTGACGGCCGACTTTCGGTTGATATAGATTCTGTATGGAAGAGTGGAACAGGTGTTGTATTGGATCCCAACAGTCCACGTTCGTATTGTCCGGAGAATTTCGGCATGGATTCTTCCATCTTGGCGCGGATAGATACGATTGTGTCAAATGGAATTGCGAATAAGGCGTTCCCGGGATGTCATGTATTGGTTCTGAAGGAAGGATATCCTGTATACAACAAGTGTTTCGGATACTTTACTTATGAAAATCGTCAAAAGGTGCGGGAAAATGACCTTTATGATTTGGCTTCTGTCAGTAAGGTGGCTGGAACTTTGCTTGCGGTTATGAAACTGTACGATGAGGGTAAGTTTGGTTTAACGGACGCAATCGGAAAATACGTGCCTGAAATGCGTGGCTCAGGAAAGGAGAATATCACGATACGCGAATTGTTGTTCCACGAATCAGGGCTTCCGGCTTATCTCCCTTTTTATGAAGAAGCTATAGATATGAAGTCTTGTAAGGGTGGACTGTATAAAAAACATCGAGATGAGTTTCATGACATACCTATTGGAGTGGACCGCTTCGTTAGTAATTCGTTCTCTTATAAAAAAGAGTGGGTATCAACGCAACGTTCTGAGGTATACTCGTTGCCGTTGGCCGATGGGCTTTATTTAAATGGTGCTTTTCGGGGTGAAATCCTGAAACAGATTGCAGCGGCTCCGCTCAAGGGACATTCGTATGTATACAGTTGTCTAAACTTTATGTTGTTAAAGGAGATGACTGAACGAATATCAGGTGTTTCGATGGATGTTTATCTTGATAGTGTTTTCTATAAGCCGATGGGACTGAATTGTACCATGTACAATCCGCTGAATCGTGTGAATAGAAACTGTGTAGTGCCAACCTTGAGTTATGATTTCTTACGAAAGGGCGTTTTGCAGGGGTACGTTAATGATGAAGCTGCTGCTTTTATGGGTGGAGTGTCGGGTAATGCGGGCTTATTTTCTACGGCTCAGAATGTAGGGAAGATTTTTCAAATGTTGCTGGATAAGGGCGTTTGCGGGAATCATCGTTATTTGAGTCGAGCTACATGTAAGCTGTTTATGGAAATGAAAGCGAAGGGAAGCCGTAGAGGATTAGGTTTCGACAGGCCAGATACGAAGAACGTAGAGAGTAGTCCGTGCACTCCCGAAGCGCCAGCTGCGGTTTTCGGGCATATGGGATATACAGGTACATGTGTGTGGGCGGACCCGGAAAATGAGTTGGTGTTTGTTTTTCTTAGTAACCGTACTTATCCTACAGCTTTCAATCATAAGCAACTTACGAAGATGAATATCCGTCCATTGATTCAACAGGCGATATATCAGTCTATAAGTAAATAAACCTATTTAGACGATGTACAAATTGTACAAATAATGCGATGCACTGGTGATAGAGTTAGTCGAAAAAACATACCTTTGCATTAACAAATTAGTACTAATATAATAACTTAACTTTTACAACAATGGCTTACGTAATTAGTGACGACTGTATCGCTTGCGGTACTTGTATTGATGAATGCCCGGTAGGCGCAATCTCTGAAGGCGACAAATATTCTATCAATCCGGATATGTGTACAGAATGTGGTACATGTTCTGAAGTTTGTCCTTCTGAAGCTATCCACTTGGGATAATCAGTTCGTCTTATTTTTTTTGACTGACTTATATAGGCTGCCTATGAAAGGTGGCCTATTTTTATATGCTCAGGTCTGTCTTTTTAGCCATTGCTTTACGTCTTCAAAATCTCTCGCCGGAGATTTTTTTTCTCTCGAGACGTTTTTAAAATCTCTCGAGACGTTTTTTTATTTTCTCG
>CAVBJM010000034.1:0-26238 GCA_963595925.1 bacterium | reverse complement strand
CGCGACCCCAACCTTGGCAAGGTTGTGCTCTACCAACTGAGCTATTTCCGCGTAACGGGTGCAAAAGTAGGTAGTTTTATGTTATGTTCCAAATCTTACGAGCGTTTTTTCGTGTTTGGGGCTATTATTTCTATTTCTATAGTGTAGAAGATGTTGTTAACGGGGGTGTTTTTCTAAGAGGAAGAAAAAAGAATCGGCCAACACGGACTTTTTATGCAGTGTTGGCCGATTCTCGGAAATGCTGTTATCGGGTGATTCGGTCTATTGCGGCCAGTTCGTCGGCGGTAAAGGAGAGGTTCTGCAGGGTGCGCAGATTGTCGGCAAGCTGGCTTACCGAGCTGGCTCCTACGATGACGGACGTCAGTTGCTCGTTGCGTAGCAACCATGCCAAAGCCATTTGCGCCAGAGTTTGTCCGCGTTGGGCGGCTATCTGGTTCAGACAACGGGCTTTTTCTACTTTCTCGGCGGTGACTTGCTCCAGCTTCAAGAAGCCTGTTTCGCGGGCGGCGCGCGATTGGGGCGGTATGCCGTGCAAGTATTTATCGGTGAGCATGCCTTGTGCCAAGGGCGAGAAGGCAACGAATCCGGAGCGTTGTGACACGGCCAAGGGTAGATTGGCTTCTTCTACGGTTGTGCGTTCGAACAGGTTGTAGCGGTATTGGCTTACTACGCAGGGTACTCCGGCTGAGCGTAGCGTTTCGTAAGCCTCCCGAGCTTGCTGCGGAGGATATTTCGAGATACCTACGTAGAGGGCTTTCCCTTGACGTACGATGTCGATGAGTGCCTGCATAGTCTCGGCCACGGGGGTGACGCCGTCGTAACGGTGGCTATAGAAGATGTCGAAATACTCCAGTCCCGTACGGCGTAGGCTTTGGTCGATGCTGGCCATCAGGTTTTTGCGAGAGCTGTTGCCTCCGTAGGGGCCACTCCACATCTCGTGTCCCGCTTTCGAGGCGATAATCAGTTCGTCGCGGTGCGCGCTGAGTTGGCTCTTCAGGATTCGGCCGAAGTTGGTTTCGGCGCTACCGGGCACGGGGCCGTAGTTGTTCGCCAAGTCGAAGTACGTGATGCCGTGGTCGAAAGCGAACTTGATTATCTCGGTGGCGTTGTCGAAGTTGTCCACGCTTCCGAAGTTCTGCCATAGCCCGAACGATATGGCCGGAAGTGTCAGTCCGCTATCGCCACAACGGCGGTACGTCATCTGTTCGTAGCGATTGGCGGAGGGAGTGTAAACGTTGTCCATGACTATCCGGATTTAGTCGCGTCCCAGCAGACGGTTCTCGGCCTGCCGAGCCAGTTCGAAATGAAATCCGCTCACCGCTTGCTGCATGAGTTCGGTTATCTTGTCGTTGCACAGGTTGCCGATGCTTCCGGCGTGCGTGTGGTGTACTTGCTTGTCGGAGGTGAATTTCCCGGCTTCGATGTCCAGACCTACTTTCTTGTAGGCGTCGCGGAACGGCATTCCTGCCGAAGCCAGTCGGTTTACTTCTTCCACGCTGAAGATATACAGATATTTGTCGTCGTCCAGGATGTGCTCGTTCACCTTGATGCGGTTCATGATGTAAGCCGCCATGCGCAGACAGTCTTTCAGCTCGTCGAAAGCTGGCAGGAATGCTTCCTTTATAATCTGCAAGTCGCGGAAGTATCCTGACGGGAGATTGTTCATAATCAGCATAATCTCGGTGGGCAACGCTTGCAGCTTGTTGCATTTTGCTCGCGTCAGCTCGAACACGTCGGGGTTCTTTTTATGCGGCATGATGCTGGATCCGGTGGTACACTCGTCGGGCAGCTTCACGAATCCGAAGTTCTGGCTGCTGAACATGCAGGCGTCGAAAGCCATCTTCGATACGGTTCCGGCAATGGATGCCAAGGCGAACGCTACGTTGCGTTCGGTCTTTCCGCGTCCCATTTGGGCGTATACCACGTTGTAGTTCATCGATTCGAACCCGAGCAGGCGGGTAGTCATTTCGCGGTTCAGCGGAAACGACGATCCGTAACCGGCTGCCGACCCCAAGGGGTTGCGGTTGCACGTGCGGTAGGCGGCTTGCAGAAACGCCATGTCGTCTACCAAGCTTTCGGCGTATGCGCCGAACCAGAGTCCGAACGACGAAGGCATGGCTATCTGCAGGTGAGTATATCCCGGCATGAGCACGTCTTTATAACGTTCGCTTTGGTCGATGAGTACATGAAAGAGGTCTTCCACCGCTTCGGCCACCTGTCGTATCTGTTCGCGGATGAAAAGCTTCAGGTCTACCAACACCTGGTCGTTACGGGAGCGTCCGCTATGGATTTTCTTTCCCATATCGCCCAGTTCGCGCGTCAGCATCAGTTCCACTTGCGAATGCACGTCTTCTATTCCGTCTTCTATCACAAACTCGCCTTTCTCGGCCGATGCGTAAATCTTCTTCAGGGCTTCCAGCAGGGTGTGCAGTTCGGTGGCGGTAAGCAGTCCGATGCTTTCCAGCATGGTAATGTGCGCCATCGAGCCAAGCACGTCGTATTTAGCCAAATACAAGTCCATTTCACGGTCGCGTCCTACGGTGAAGCGGTCTATCTCTTCGTTCACCTGCACGCTTTTTTCCCACAGTTTTTGAGCCATATATATGTTTGTTTTTTTAGTTTTGTCATCAATACGGAATCATGGCCAGCATATCGGCCAGCTTTTCCACGCCTTCTTGCAGCGGTTTCGTTATCAGGGCTTTCATGAAGAAGTTCACTTCGGCGCGCACGGTAACTTTTATCTTGGCGGCGTTGTCGCCTTCGGGAAGTATCTGAATCCACAAGTTGAGTGGAACGGGGCTTTGTACGCCTTCGAACTTGATGCATTTCATCGGCTCCCGTTCTATGATGCGGAGCGTGAGGCTGAAGCCTTGGGCTTTTACCGTGATAGAATCGGCGTCGGCCGCGAAGTCTTCCAGTTTTCCGCCCGACTGTTCTTTTATCAAATCCAACTTGTCTTTAATGGCCCCCAGGTTGCTCAGGTCGGAAAGCTTGGCATAAACTTGTTCCTGGCTGGAGGCGATGTGCTTGACGCTACTTTCGAATTGTGCCATAATGTTTTGAAAAAGAAAGCACGGATTGCATAGATTGACATGGCTTCGTGCCACGCAGCCTATGTAATACGTGCTTGCAATTAGGTGTTGTAGTTATTTCGTTCTATTTATTTCCCGGTCCAGTGCGAGGGGTCTTTTCTCCAAGCCTGCAGGATGGGGATGTCTTCTTCGGCGATGTAGTCGGTCTTGAGGGCTGCTTCCAACACGGCGTTGTAGTTGGTCAGCGTAACCAACTCTACTTTGGCGTCTTTGAATGCCTCTACTGCAACATCGAATCCGTAAGTAAACGACGCAATCATTCCGATAACTTCGCAGCCGTTGTTGCGGATAGCCGAAACGGCTTTCAGGCTACTTCCACCGGTAGAGATAAGGTCTTCTACCACTACCACTTTCATACCCGGACGAAGTTCTCCTTCTATCAGATTCTCGAGTCCGTGGTCTTTGGGGCTTGAACGTACGTAAACGAACGGTAAGTTCAGTTCTTCGGCTACCAATGCGCCTTGTGCGATAGCACCTGTAGCTACACCGGCGATGGCGTCTACGTCTCCAAACTTCTCAAGGATAACACGGCAGATTTCCAATTTTACGAAGTTACGCAAGGCGGGATACGACAATGTTTTGCGGTTGTCGCAGTAGATGGGTGATTTCCATCCAGAAGCCCAAGTAAACGGATTGGCCGGCTGGATTTTTACGGCTTTTACTTTCAGCAGTTTCTCTGCAAATAATCTTTCTAAAGCTTTCATAAACCTTTAATATATCTGATAAACGTTGGCGCAAAATTATGCAAATCTCACGGGAAACGGAAATATCTGTGCGTGTTTTTTGTCGGGGATGCAATTTGCTTACTTCGACCAAGCCAGCGTTAACACGCTGATTTGTATGTCTTCTATGCCGGAAAGCGCGTCTGCGCACGCTGTGAGTGTGGCTCCGGTGGTCAGTACGTCGTCTGTCAGCAGGATGTGTTTGCCTTTCAGTCGGCGTGCGGCTTCGGTCGGACGGAAGAGGTTGTCCGAATCTTCCCATCGGCCGAAACCGCTTTTGTGAGTTTGGGTAGCGTTGTTTCGGGTTCGTTCCAGGGCGTCGGCCACTACGGGGATGCTGGTCTTGGCCGATAATCCGCGAGCCAGCTCTTCGCTTTGGTTGTAACCCCTTTGGCGGAGGCGCGACGGGTGAAGCGGAACGGGCACCAGGCAGTCTATTCCGGCGAAGAATCCCGTATCGGACAGCTCCTCCGCCATTCGGCGTCCCATTTGCGTGCAGAGTTTCCGGCGGCCGTGGTACTTCATGGCATAGAGTATGAGGGCTACATCGCTGCCTTTGGAGTAGAGGTAAACCGATGAGGCGCGCTGCAAGGGGAATCGCCCCCAAAAGATTTGTTCCACGGGATTTCCGGGCGTGCTCCCCGTTCGGGCCAATGGCAAGGCCGCGTCGCACGCCAGGCATACGCACGCTTCGGCGGAGAGCGGAGCGCCGCACACTACACACTGCCGTGGGAAGAAGAAGCGCTTCAGGTCAGTCAGGATATTCATCGCCGGAATCCTTTAGGTGACGCCGTATCTCATCCATTTCAAATCCGCGGCCTATCGCAAAACGAATCAGCTTGGCGTTTCGTTCGTAGTCGTTGCGTCCCGATACGCTTTTCCGCTTCTTGTTAATCAAGTCTCTGAGGATGTCATCGTATTCGCGCTCGTCTATTTCCTCCAGTCCGCGTCGGATGTCTTCGGACGGAAGTCCTTTCATCTTCAGGGCCTGCGCTATCTTGACGCGTCCCCAGTGGGTGAAACGGTACTTGTCGCGCGCGAAAAAACGGCAATACCGCTCGGTGTCGATGTATCGTTCCTTTTGGAGGTGGGCGATGATAAGGTCTTGCTCTTCGTCCGACGCTCCCCATTGTTTGAGCTTGGCTGCAACCTCCGACGGACAGTGCTCGGAGGCCGAACAGAAACGTTCTGCCTTGTTCCTGAAATTCGTCCCGACGTTTTCAAAATCTCCGGCGACGTTTTCAAAATTCGTCCCGACGTTTTTAAAATCTCCGGCGACGTTTTTTAAATTCGTCCCGACGTTTTTTTTCATGGGCGTGAAGCTTTTATCATACGGTCGTTTCCCGACAGGTCTTTTCGGAGAATAACGTTGCGATAGCCCTTCTCCTGAAGCATTCCGACGGTTTCTTTTCCGTAGGCTTGGTTTATTTCGAAATATAGCGAGCCGCCGGTTTTCAGCAGCGTGAGCCCGATGTCGGCTATCCGCCGGTAGAAAATCAGCGGGTCTTCGTCGGGCACGAAAAGGGCGATGCCCGGTTCCCAATCCAGCACGTTGGCGTCCATGTCTTTGCGTTCCTGCTCGGCGATGTATGGCGGGTTGCTGACTAAAACGTCCAGCTCGGCTTGTGGATAATCATGTCCCAACACGTCTACCTGTTGAAACGCAATGTTTACTCCGTTGGCCTTCGCGTTTTCTTTGGCCGTCTGCAAGGCGTCGTTGGAGATGTCCCAAGCCGATACCTGCGCATTGGGCAGGGCTTTCGCCAGAGAGATGGAGATACATCCGCTGCCTGTTCCTACATCGAGGATGCGTAGCGGTGCGTCCGCTTGGTGGTCGGATGCAATCCAGTCGACCAACTCGGCCGTTTCGGGACGGGGGATAAGCACGCTGGGATTAACGCTAAGAGTCAGTCCGCGGAACACGGTTTCCCCCATGATGTATTGCAAAGGCTCCTGTCTCCGTAGCCGCGACAGAATATCTTGTAGCCGCCCGTAGTCTTTCGCGTCAAATTCCGTATCTTTGCCGATGTACAGTTCTGTTTGTGAAAAACGAAACGTGTCCAGCAGGATGCTTTTGGCGATGGCTGCCGCTTCCGCTTCGGGATAGATGTCAGACAGAGACTGCTTGATGTGTAGATAAATGGGATGCATAGTATGCAAATGTAAGAAGAATAAAAGAAAGAAGACATGACTACAGACGAAAAATATATGCGCCGTTGCATTCAGCTGGCGCGGAACGGATTGTGTAACACCCCTCCCAACCCGATGGTGGGGGCGGTTATCGTATGCGACGGGAAGATTATAGGCGAAGGATATCATGTGCGGTGCGGTCAAGGCCATGCCGAGGTGAACGCCATCCGCTCGGTAAAAGACGAAGCGTTACTGAAGCGGTCTACCATCTATGTCAGCCTGGAGCCTTGCTCGCATTACGGAAAGACTCCTCCCTGCGCCGACCTGATAGTCAGCAAGGGCATACCTCGTGTGGTGGTGGGGTGCATTGACCCTTTCTCGCTGGTGTCCGGCCGAGGCGTCCGCAAACTGCAGGACGCGGGCGTCGATGTAACGGTAGGCGTGCTGGAGGACGAATGCCGGTCGCTAATCAGCCGTTTCGTAACGTTCAACACCTTGCGCCGTCCGTACATTACCCTGAAGTGGGCGCAGTCGGCCGACGGATTTATCGATGTAAACCGTACCTCCGGCAGTCCGGAAGTGCTCTCTACTCCACTCTCGGCGATGTATGTGCATAAGCAGCGGGCAGAGCATAAAGCCATACTGGTGGGAACCCGTACAGCCCGTCTGGACAATCCGTCATTGACCGTGCGAAAGTGGTTCGGCGAGAACCCGCTTCGCTTGGTGCTGGACCGCACACGGAGTTTGCCCGCCGACTTGCGCCTGTTCGACGGGAGTACGCCCACATGGGTGTTTACCGATAAGTCGTTCGTGCCGGAAAATCCGAAAGAGAACGTCTGCTACAAACCGATAGATTTCCAAGGCGATGTGTTGCGCCAAGTGTGTGATGCGCTTTACGAACAGAAGATTCAGTCGCTGCTGGTCGAAGGGGGCAGTGCGCTGCTTCGGTCGTTTATACAGGCCGGCTTGTGGGACGAGATATACGTAGAGTACGCCCATAGAGCGTTAGGCGCTGGTGTTGAGGCTCCTTGCGTTCCGGCGGGAAACGCTTCCGAAACCATTTTCAGAGATGGCGTTCCGGTTACACATTACCGGAAGTCGTAGACCAAACGCATTGGTCTGCAGATGAAAAACCGACGTTCATCCATAATTTTATATAAAACTTAAAGCAAAAGTTCCTATTCGTGAAAAAACTTTCTACTTTTGCAACTTGTAAAATTAGATAGAATCGCTAAAAATGAAATTAAAAGGTTTACCCATATTCGCGGCAGGTGTCATGTTCTTGTCGTCCTTTATGGTCTCTTGCTTGGACAATGATACAACCGTTACATACAGTTCCGAAGCTAGTATAACGTCTTTCTCCTTAGGTACTTTGAAGTATACGGTGCACGGCAAGGATAGTCAGGGAAACGACTCTCTTTATACCGATACTGTGGCAATGGGTGACTATCCTTTTACGATTAATCACCGAACTCATTCCATCGAGAACAAAGACTCGCTGCCGGTAGGAACCGACATTTCGAAAGTTATTACGAAAATCTCGGCCGATACACCTTATATATTCTACGGTAAAATCACGAAGAAAGGTGGAGAAGCCAAAGATACGCTTTGGACCAATACCGACTCGATAGACTTCTCGGTAGCGCCCGATGAAGGACTTTCCTTTAAAGTCCTCTCGTACAACAATACGGTGGGAGCTGTTTACCACGTTAAGGTAAACGTTCATCAGCAAGACCCCGACTCGTTGCAATGGACTTCTTCCCCCATCGGAACGCCGTTCGCTTCGGGTGACCTGAAACGCCAAAAGGCCGTATTTGCCGGACAACTTTACGTGTTTGGCCTGACCCAATCGGGCGAAGCGGTGGTAGAACATACTTCGGTATCAGCCGACGGAAAACCGGGAAGCTGGACTGCCGATGCCCTGCCTACGGAAACAGATACCTATTCGGCTTTTGCTTGCAACGGAAAGGTGTACTTCTTGGCCGCCAACAAACTCTATGAACTGGGCGACGGCGTAAGCACGGAAGTATCGGGCACTCCGTCTAACTTGACGGCGCTGATAGGCGGCGCGGCTCTTTCGGACAAGACACTGCTCTATGCACAGACATCCGACAATAAGCAAACTACGTGTACCGTAGCGTCCGACGTAACGTGGTCGGAAGCCGTAGCCGAAGGATCCGTATTCTCTACAGATACGCGACTCAGCTGTGTAACCATTCCGGTATCATATAACCAAAGCCTGAAGAAAACGGTAGTGGCAGGATATAACGCTTCGGAACCGAAAGAATTCGGAATCGTGGCTTCTCGTTTGACTAACGACGACGAGTGGACGTTTTACGATTACGCCAAGGTGGACACGTTCGAATGTCCGAATGTAGTGCAGCCCACCATGATTTACTATTACAAGAAACTTTATCTGTTTGGAAGCTCGGTAACCAGCTCCGATTACACAGACTATAAGGAACCGTTCAGTACCATGTTCTGTTCTACCGACAATGGATTGACTTGGCAGCCTACCATCGCCAAGACTACATTCGCCACGGGAAAAGGAAACAAGACCTTTGCCGAAATCTATGCGGAAAAGGGCTCTGACTATTCGTGCACGGTAGACGAAAATCACTTTATTTGGGTAATTTGGCAAGACGGAACAATGACCCGCGGTCGAATCAATTACTATGGCTTTACGCCGAAACAGTGGTAACCGGAAACACCAACCTGTATGTCGTATAGAGAACAAATAGACGAGACGAGAATACCGGCCCATGTAGCCGTCATTATGGACGGAAACGGCCGGTGGGCAAAGAAACAGGGCAAGGAACGCTCGTTCGGACATCAGGCGGGAGCGGAAACGGTACACGAAATCATCGAAGTGGCAGCCCGTTTGGGCGTGAAATATCTGACGCTTTACACCTTCTCTACCGAGAACTGGAAACGTCCGGCTATGGAAGTGGCCGCTCTGATGCAACTCCTCATGGATTCCATCGAGGAAGACACGCTGATGAAAAACGACATCCGCTTCCGAATCATCGGAGATGTGGAAAAACTTCCGGAAGACGTATTGAAACGTCTAAATGAATGTGTGGAACATACGGCCGGAAACTCCGGCATGTGTCTGGTGCTGGCCTTGAGTTATTCCTCGAAATGGGAACTGACCGAAGCCGTAAAACGGATAACTCTTGAGGTCCAGGAACACAAACTGAGTCCGGAAAACATAACAGACAAGACGATAGACGAACATCTGGCTACTAGCTTCATGCCCGACCCCGACCTGCTGATTCGTACGGGAGGCGAACTGAGGCTGAGCAATTACCTGCTGTGGCAGTGCGCCTATTCCGAGTTATATTTTTGCGATACCTTCTGGCCCGACTTCCGGGAAGAGGAGTTCTGCAAAGCAATATGTGATTATCAACAAAGAGAACGCCGATTCGGCAAAACAAGTGAACAAATATTGAAATAAAAATGCGATACCGTCTTATTTCTACCCTACTGATTGTAATTGGCGTATTCGTCTGCTTCATGAGTGGATATGCACAAGAGAACAATACTACGACCGAAAACGATAAGCCCGTCATATTATATAACGGGACTCCCAAGAAATATGAAATAGCCGACATCAAGGTGGAGGGAGCCAGCAACTACGAAGACTATGTGCTGATAGGCATATCCGGATTGGCCGTAGGGCAGACCATTACGGTGCCGGGCGATGACATTACCAGTGCGGTGAAGCAGTATTGGAAAAACGGTTTGTTCTCGGATGTGAAGATATCGGCCGACAAGATAGAAGGTAACAAGATTTATCTGCTGATTCAGCTTACCCAGCGTCCCCGTATCGCGGATTTGCGCTTCTTCGGCGTGAAGAAGAGCGAACGCGAAGAGTTGCAGAGCAAACTGGGCTTGGTAAAAGGTAGTCAGATAAACCCTAACGTGATAGACCGCGCGAAACTTCTCATCAAGAAGCACTTCGATGAAAAGGGCTTTAAGAACGCAGAAGTAAACATCATCGAGCGTGAAGACCCGTCGAACAAAGAACAGGTAAACGTGGATGTAAACGTCGACAAGAAAGAAAAGGTGAAAGTTCACCAAATCACCATCGAAGGAAACTCTGTGTTGACCGACAAAAAGCTGAAGCGCGTGATGAAGAAAACCAACGAGAAAGGAAAACTCGTGAACCTGTTCCGTGCCAAGAAGTTCATCGACGACAAGTATCAGGAAGACAAGCAGAAAATCATCGACAAGTATAACGAACTCGGTTACCGTGACGCCATAATCGTGGAAGACAGTGTTACATCGTACGACGACCGTACGGTAGACATCTACATGAAGGTGAACGAAGGCGAGAAATATTACTTGCGAAACATTACATGGGTGGGTAACACGGTTTATCCGTCCGACCTCCTGAACGAACAGTTGCGCATGAAACACGGCGATGTGTATAATCAGAAATTGCTTTCGGAAAGAACTTCCAGCGATGAAGACGCCATCGGAAACAACTACTACAACAACGGATATGTGTTCTTCCGTTTGGATCCGGTAGAAGTGAACATCGTGGGCGACTCTATCGACTTGGAAATGCGTATCACCGAAGGTCCGCAGGCCAGCATCAGTCACGTGCGTATCAACGGTAACGATCGCTTGTACGAAAACGTGGTGCGCCGTGAACTCCGTACACGCCCCGGCGACCTCTTTAGTAAAGAAGCGTTGGAACGTTCTTATCGTGAAATCGCTCAAATGGGACATTTCAACCCTGAAAATATCAAACCCGATGTGCAACCGAACTACGAAAACGGAACGGTGGACATTAACTGGGGCTTGGAATCGAAAGCCAATGACCAGGTTGAGTTCTCAGCCGGATGGGGACAGACAGGTATCATCGGTAAGCTGAGCTTGAAGTTTACAAACTTCTCTATTGCCAACCTTTTCCGCAAGAACGACAACTATCGCGGATTCCTTCCGCAGGGTGACGGACAGACACTGACCATCAGCGGACAGACCAACGGACGCTATTATCAGTCGTACAGCGTTTCGTTCCTCGATCCTTGGTTTGGTGGAAAGCGTCCGAACTCATTGTCTGTATCGGCTTTCTTCTCGGTACAGACCGATGTGAGCAGTCAGTATTACAACTCGGCCTACATGAACAACTACTATAACTACTTGAGCGGTTACGGAAACTACTACGGTAGTTACTACGACAATTACGAATCGTATTACGACCCCGATAAATCTATCAAGATGGTAGGCGTTTCGTTGGGATGGGGTAAGCGTTTGAGATGGCCGGATGACTACTTCACTCTTTCGGCGGAACTCTCTTATCAGCGATTCATGCTGAAAGACTGGAGCTATCTGTATATTAAGCTGAATAACGGTCAGTACCTGAATACCGGAAACTGCAACAGCTTAAGCTTGAACCTGACGTTGTCTCGTAACTCTACCGATAACCCCATCTTCCCTCGTTACGGTTCCGACTTCAGCGCTTCGCTGCAGATAACACCGCCTTACTCGCTGTTCAGTAAGAAAGACTATTCTACTTACGGACAGAACAACTACGACGATGCCGCAAGCATGTATCGCTGGATAGAATATCACAAGTGGAAGTTCAAAGCCAAAACTTATACGGCTCTGATGGGAATCAAGAAATGTCCGGTTATCATGACGCGTACCGAGTTCGGTATCTTGGGACACTTCAACAAGTACAAACGTTCACCGTTCGAAACATTCTATATGGGTGGCGACGGTATGACTGGATATAGTTATAACTACGCCTCTGAAACAATCGCTTTGCGCGGTTACGAAAACGGAGCGCTTACTCCCTACGGAAGCGAAGGTTATGCTTATATGCGCTTGGGCGCTGAATTGCGCTACCCGTTGATGCTTGAAAACTCAACCAGTATTTACGCATTGGGATTTGTGGAAGCCGGAAACGCTTGGACCGATGTAGCCAAATTCAATCCGTTCCAGTTGAAGCGTTCGGCCGGTGTTGGTGTACGTATCTTCTTACCTATGATTGGTATGATGGGTATTGACTGGGCTTACGGTTTCGATAAGATTAGCGGCTCAAGACAGTATAGCGGAAGCCAGTTCCACTTCATTATCGGACAAGAGTTCTAAAGATAAAGACAATAACACAGATGAAAAGATTTATTCTATCTGCCGCAGTCATGATGGTATGCGTCATTGCGGCACAAGCTCAGACGTTTGCTTTGATAGATATGGAATATATCTTGAAGCAAATCCCGGCCTATAGTCAGGCCAACCAACAACTGGAAAACCAGTCAAAGCAATGGCAAAACGAGGTGGAAGCTAAGTCGAAGGAAGCTAAAGCCCTGTATGATGCCTATCAGAAAGACGCATCGAAGCTGACTACCGCACAAAAGGCGGCAAAAGAAGACGCTATCGTGGCCAAGGAAAAGGAAACGGCCGAATTGCGCAAGAAATATTTCGGTCCCGAAGGCGAGATGGTGAAGAAACGTGACACGCTGATTGGCCCGATACAAGACGCCATCTATACGGCGGTAAAAGAGATTGCGTTACAGCGTAAGTACGATGTGGTATTCGATAGAGCTTCGGCACAGAACATGATATTCGCATCGCCCGACATTGATATCAGTAATCTTGTACTCGCAAAAATGGGATATTCAAATTAATTTCATACATTTGCACCCATACCGTGCTAAAACGTAGAATTAACAATAAATAGAACTATATTATGCTGAAAAAAATTGCTTTGGTACTGTTGCTCATTGCACCGATGAGCATGTCCGCACAGAAATTCGCACACTTCAAATCGATGGATATTATCCCGGTAATGCCTGAATACAACAAGGCTCAGACCGACATCCAGAAAATGCAGAAGCAATACGAAGACGAAATCAAACGCGCTTCCGATGAGTTTAACAAAAAGTACGCTGAATATCAGCAGGAACAGAAGAACCTGCCTCAGAACATTCAGGAGCGTCGTCAGAAAGAATTACAGGAACTTTCTGAAAAGGGAATGCAGTTCCAACAGGATGCACAGCAGCAGTTGCAGAAGGCTTATAGCGATATGATGGAGCCTATCTACAAGAAGCTGGAAGACGCTGTAAAGGCCATCGGTTCAACTGGTGGATATATGTATGTATTCGACTTGAACCGTACGGATATCCCTTACGTAAACGAAAGCTTGTCGAAAGATGTTACCAATGACATCAAGACAAAGTTGGGCATTAGCTTGACTGCTGTTCCTGCAACTACAGCCGGTGCTGCACCAACAGGTAAATAAGCAAGAAACATACAACATTATCATTTCAGGCATGGATTTCACAAGGCATCAAGCGTGAAGTCCATGCCTTTTATTTCAGACAAAGCGTTATGGATACAATTAGCGGACCTATCGGTGTGTTCGATTCGGGATATGGCGGGCTGACCATTCTCCGGGAAATCAGGAAAGTACTGCCTCAGTATGACTATGTTTACTTGGGTGACAATGCACGTACACCCTATGGCCCGCGTTCGTTTCAGGTGGTATACGAGTTTACCCTTGAGGCTGTGCGAAAGTTGTTTGAGCAGGGATGCCCACTTGTGATATTGGCCTGTAATACTGCTTCGGCAAAGGCCTTGAGGACTATCCAGCAGAACGATTTGCCGCATCTGGATTCTACCCGAAGGGTGCTTGGGGTGATTCGGCCTACGGTGGAATGTGTTGGGCTGCTGACAAAGACGCGTCATGTGGGGCTGTTGGCTACAAGCGGAACGGTCAATTCGGAATCGTATCCGTTGGAAATCCGGAAACTATATCCCGATATCAATGTCACGGGGCAGGCTTGTCCGATGTGGGTGCCGTTGGTGGAAAACAATGAGTTCGATTTTCCCGGAGCCGACTATTTCGTAGAGAAATATATCAACGCTTTGCTGACTAAAGATCCTGACATAGACACCGTAATACTGGGTTGTACGCACTATCCGCTGCTGATTAACAAGATTCGTCAGTATATGCCTCAAGGAGTTCAGCTGGTAGAGCAAGGCGAATATGTAGCCGCCAGCTTAGCTGACTATTTGGAGCGGCATCCCGAGATACGGAATCGTTGCCGATTGGGGGGCGATTGCGAATTCCTTACCACCGAATCGGTAGAAAAGTTTCAGGAGTCGGCGTCCGTATTCTTGCATCAGCAGGTACAGGTGCGTAGCGTTACGCTTTAGTATGGGGAACCTTCTTCGTGCGGACTTCGGAAAACGTCTGTATGCCTATCGGGTAAATCCTTTCACTTCTCCAGATATTTTCGCCGATTGGCTCTGCTTGCGTAAATCTCCGGCGAGAGAATTTTTTTCTGCGGCGACGTTTTTAAAATCTCCGGCGACGTTTTTTTAATCTGCGGCGACGTTTTTAAAATCTCCGGCGGCGTTTTTGGGCGGTATGTTTAGGCATAAAAAATCCCCACGGCGGAACGTGTCGTTTCACCGCAGGGATTTCTGCTTAAATACAAATCTGAGTTTTAAGATTTATTCGGTTGCGCTCGGTATGCTCTTTCCGGCCAGGTGAAGGTCGACGGCTCCGTTCAGGCGACATTGGGCCGGACCGTAGTATGAACCTAAATCCATCATCGTGGCGCACTGTATCTTTATGAAGTCTACGCCCGGTAGCTTGACCGTATTGCCGTCTTTGTCTACGGCCCAGTCGATGTCGATGGAAGAGCCGGTCTCGTCGGTCGAAGCGGAGTTGCTTGCGTATCCGTACTTATACCATACGGTGCTTGTAGGGTATCCGCTTGTGCCTATGGAAGTGTTGCTGGCTAACATTCTCACGCTGCTGAACGAGATGGTCTTTCCGGCTTCGGACTCCTGCAGGTAATACGGCCAGGTAGGTAAGGCGTTCGGCATCACTCCACTACCGAAGCCACCGGTCTCACTTCCGTTGATGGTGTAGGTGATATAGTTGGCTACGTTTGCCTTGAAGCTGAACGATTCCGGGCGGTTATAAACCACGTTGACCTGTCGGGTAGAGGTCGACTTGTATTCGCTGCCGGCTATCTCGTACCATTCGTCGTCGTCGGGCTTGCCGTTTCCGTTCTTGTCGAAGGCTACGTACACCACTCCCGGAGCCGGGTATGCGCTGGCGTTGGCGTACGAAGTGATGCGGAAGTCGCGCAGGCCTTCTACATTCATCACGGTGTGGTCGAATTGGAATACGATGTATCCGCCCAGCGAACCGAGTTTGACGCTGGTTTTGGTATTCTTCGTTCCGTCGGCTCCTACCAGTAGAGTGTTCACATTTTCCAGTGCCGAGGTCTCGGTATCGGTCTTTCCGAATGGGATGACATCGCCTGCGTTTATCAGGATAGCGGGTTTGTACTCCAGTACTTTGCTGATGTAGTTGGAGTAAGTAGTTTCCTCGTCGGTTACCGTTACCGCCGTAGTCACAGTCTGTGTGATTCCGCTGTCATCGGTCACGGTAAGCGAAACCTCGTAGCTGCCTTTCTCCAGCTGGATAAACGAAAGGGTCTTTTCCGTTCCGGCCGCTGTGGCTTCCTGAGTGCCGGGGGCTTTCACCGTCCATGTGTAGACGGGGGTTTGTTCGAATCCGTTTATCTCGGGTTCGATGACCAATACCTTGCAGCGCGCTACGTTATAGCCGTCCGCTTTCAGGCTAACCGAGTTGTTGAATCCCGGCTGGAGGATGACGATTCCTAACTGTTCCTCGCTCTCTTTTTGTTTCAGAACCACCGTTCCCGTTTCGCGAGGTGTGGTAGAGCTGTTCTTTGCTACGGTGATGACCAGGGCCGTTTGCTCGATGGTCGCAGTAGCCCATTCGGGGTAGGAAACGATTTCGTAGGCCACGTTGCTGCTTCCGGCGTTGGCCGTTTTGGTAGAGGTTACCAAGATGGTGTATGTACCTCCTTCTGCCGGTGCTTCGATGGTTTTGTTCGCTTCTTTCACCGAGAATTCGTAGACGGTTTTCGATGTGTTTCCGTCGTCGTTGTCGTCCTTACACGATGTGAATAACGCGCTTGCCGTAAAGACGGCAAGTAACGTCCAGTTTAAAAACTTTTTCATAAGTGTTTTGTTTATAGATAGTTGATGATTGATTTAGTCATCTCTTACGCACCTGATTCCGCATCCGTCGCTAGGTGGTGCGATGTCTTTTTTACAGAGAAACGTTTGGTCATAACTTCGGTACATTTCCAACACGTAGACGTTACCCGAAGACGACACCATATTCCCCGTCCAGAGCGTGGCTTGGAAGCCCGAGTTTTTCAGGCATCCGCCTCCGTTTCTGTACCTGAATCCGTTGAGCGGAACTACTCCGATGGGGGAGTATTGGGAGTTCACCTGCTCCAACTTGTTCCACACGAACTGGTCGTTTTTGTTTACGGGTACGCGCCATCCCTTGGGGCAAGGGTCGAACGGGGTCTTCCCTTGTTTGCCGTTCCATAGCGAGTCGGTCTTCGTTTCCATCCAGTCGTTGAATGACGATGTTCCTAGCCATACCACCATCGGTTGGGTAATGGCCTTCCAGAGTCCGGAGTGAGTATTGTCTTCGTTGGTCTTTATGGAGCGTATGCCTGTGCCGCCCTGTTGCGAACCTTCAGTTAGAAGGTTTCCGTCCCAGTCGTATATCGGTTTGCTGTCGAAGTAGTTATAGTCTGTCCGGTTGGAATGCGCAAACTTTGAGTCACCGGGAAACGGGTCTTTCCGTCCCCACTGGTAAAGCAGTCCGCAAGCCGCCAGGCTGTCGGCCGTGTTGTTCCCAATAATGGCTTCGGCGTTTGTAGCGCCTAGGTTTCGGTCCATCAGCGTATAGTCGGGCACGCCGTCGGCGTTGTTGTCCCAAGTGTATAGCTTTCCGTATTCCACCGGGTTGGAGTCCGGGTTATAGGGAGTAACCCAGATGTGCCAGCTCCATCTGATTTCCTTCCCGATGCGGACGGCTACCACGGCGTTTCCCGTCATGCCCGGGCTAACCGATACGGTTATATCGCTGTCTTCCGTCTTCGAAGCCTGTATCAGTCCCACGTTCTTGATTAGACCGGGGCTATCCTGCCACAGGAGAGTCGCCTCGGGGGTAGCGCTTGTGAAATCCTCTTCGCCCAAAGCTCCCGGGTTGAGGCTCCAGATGGCATACGCCTTCAGGATGGGGATGGAGATGGATTCGCCCGGCCGTATCATGTAACAGTTAGGCTGATAGATGGCCTGCGCGTATTTCTCGTTCGTCGGCTCCGGTTCGGGTTCCGGCTCCGGTTCCGGATCAGGGATGTCGGGGTACACGTTCGGGTTGTCATCGTTGTGATACGTACAACCCGTGCCGACAGCTCCGAGGCAGAGCGCCAGAACGCAAATCAGTAGTGAGGATATTGTTTTTACCGTTGTCTTCATCTGGGGAATAGCGTTTATTGGTGAATATTCGGGCGTACGTACACGTGCAGGTCTCGGGCGTTGACAATCTCGGTAGAGGTCTCGCCCAGCCATCCGCAGTATTGGTTCAAGCCGGTGTACACGCGTATGAAGTCGATGCCGGGCAAGGTTACAGGTTCACGCGTGTCGGGGTCTACCGCCCACGATATGTCAAAGCTGCCGTAGTAGTTGCCGTCCGCTTCAGTCGCTTCGTTGGGGAAGTTGTCAGCGTAGGCTCCGTAGGTGAACATATATTGCAGGAAGTACGTGCCGTTGCCCGATACATCGATGGCGTTCTTCGGTAGCAGTGTACCCCGGAATGTCATTTCGTCTTCCGCTATCCACTTGGGGTAATAGTCCTGTGTGTGGTACTTGTTCTTGTACACATAGTCGGTCTTCCCCCGGTTGTCTATCCATTTTACGTAAGTCATGTCGGTCAGAACGCCGTCGCCGGGTGTAGGAACATGGTCATTGGCGGGTCGGTAGTAGGTTATTTCGTAGCCGTAGGTGGCCGCCTCGTTGGTGTACCACGGGTTCTTGTCTATCTCGTACCACTTGTCGTCGGGCTTGCCGTTGTTGTTCTCGTCGAACATTACCATGATGATGCCCGCTTCGCTGCTTCCGGCGTTACTTCCGGTGTGTTGCGCGCTTTCGAACGAGTTCCCGTCTATTTTCACGTCGCGCGATCCTTTTACGTTGACCACCGTATGGTCGAATCCGAACGTGATGTAGCCGCCGTAGGAACCTAGCGATACAATCTGCTGGTTGTTCCCCGCCAGATACGACTCGGCTTTCTGCCGCATGTCCTCCTCCGTATCTCCATCGGTATAAGGAGGCAGTTCGTTGACGAACTGTCCCGGTGCGGGACGGTATTCGTACACGTCCGATATGTACGGACTGTATTCCACTTCCTCATTCACCACCTGAATGGTTATGGGGTGTACGATGGGATTTACCGGGTCTATAATCCGAAAGGTAACCTGATAAGTGCCCGTGTTTTCCGTCAGAAACACGTAGTCTTTTTGGGTAGAGAGAATCGAGTCTCTGCTGTCTGCCGTCTTTACGCTCCATTCATATGCTTCGCCGGTGTATTCCGGTTGCAGATAGACGGCTTTCATCCGTGGAGTCTTGTAGGTGTCGTCCAGTCCCAGACTGACGAGCGGGACGCTATCGGTTTGGCAAGCCGACAGTGTCAGCAGAGCCGTGGCTGCCGTCCAAAGTATGTATGTACAGATGTTTCGTTTCATAGGCTCGGTCAGCGTTTAGGGAGGAATGCCATGTGGGCGGGGATGTCGCCCGTGCGTACGCTCCATTTGTGTTTACCCTCGTGCGAGTAGCAGTGCAGCACGCCGCTCGACACGTAGTTCTTGGCGTCGGTTACGTAGATGTCGCCGTTGTAGGGGTGGATGGCGATGCCGTAAGGGATTACGATATCTTGTTCGGTGCCGTCGGTGATGAACCTGCGCGAAACGACTCTCTTCTTCTTCACGTCGATGATGGCATACGTCACCGTGTTCTTTTGCGTCTGGTTACTGTACTCCACGCTGTAGATGTAGAGTGAGTCGCCCGAGAGCGCCATGTTCGAGGTGGGAATGTTCATGGTCTCGGCCACCTTGTACTGTCCGCTCACCGGCTCCAGACGGTAGAGGTTGGAAGGCACATCATCGTAGTTGCCGCGCGATGATACCCACAGGTTTCCGTATGCATCGGCCTTGATGCGGCTCAGGTTGATACCAACGGTGATTTTATACAGTTGTTTCATGGTCTCCAGTTCCACGACCGATACCGTATTGTCGTAGTTCGGAGCGCGGTATCCGCCCGAGTTGGCCACGTATGCCCTATCTCCCACGATGGCCAGTTCATCGGGCTGGTAGCCTACGGTTACTTTGTCTACTATTTGATACGTGTCGAGGTCTACTTTATACACGGCGCCTTTCTGCGCATTCGGGTCTAAGGCTACTGGTCCTACGTAGGTCGTTACGTAAGCGTATTTCCCTTTGAACTGAATGTACCGGCAGTTGGGTATTTCTATTTGGGTGATGCGTTTGGCCGTGTAGGCATCCATCACCTCTACCTTGTGCGAACAGTTTATTACCGCAAAGAGCCGCCCGTCGTACACTTGAATGTCGTTTCCTACATCGCCCAGCTCCTTTACCACATTGGGGTTCTTTTCGGCGTAGATGCCCCGTGCATACACAGCCGTACGATAGTCTAGATAGTCTATGTCGGCCTTGTTGCTTCCCATGGCGCCCTCGTTCAGCAGATACATGCCTATGGGGTTAGCGTTCGGGTCGTCGGGGAAGTCCATGACGTCGTACTCCGTGGGGTTTACCAGCTCTATCTTGCGGCATCCGCAGCAGAAGGTCAGGAGCAGGAGTGTATATAGGGTAAGTTTCTTCATGGCAGACATTTGTTTAGAATTCGGCGCTGAGCGACACTTTGTAGTTGCGTTTCGGCATGGGGTAGTTCAGCACCACGTCGTAGTCCTGACTGAACAGGTTGTTTACCTCGGCGGTAGCTTTCAGACGGCAGCCTTTTACGCTGAACGTCTTGGTCAGCGAGAGGTCGCTGGTGTACCATGGCTGGGTATAGTTGCGCGGAATGTTTTCTTGTTGGTTATACCGTTCGCCGGTGTAGATGTAACTGTAGTTCAGTCCCCATCCGCGGTACGAGAGCATCAGTACCGCCGTTCCGCTGTGCCAAGGTATGTAGGGTATCTGATGGCGGTAATACGTGTCAGCGGAGCTGGTCACGTCGATGGCTTTCTGGTAGGTGTACTGAAACTTGGTGATAAGTTCCACCTTGCCGATGCCGAAACGTGTGTTTACTACGGCATCCAGACCTTTGATGTCTACCTTGCCCAGGTTCAGCATGGTCCAACGGAACTGCTGCCCCTTGGGATAGGCGATAATCTTGTCGGTAATCTTGTTTTGGTAAACGTCTACCGATACGTCTATCATTTGGAATACGGGGTTGCGGAACTCCTTGGTATATTTCAGCCCGGCGTTGAGCTGTGTAGCGTATTCGGGTTTCAGGTAAGCGTTCCCCATATCGGTGTAATACAGGTCGTTGAAGGTAGGCATGCGGAACATGCGCTTGTAGAATGCGCGCACCGACAGGCCGTCCACGATTCGGAACGAGCCGAAAAAAGCCGGAGTAACCACCGCCTTGTCGGGACGGGCTTCGTAGCGTTTCACCTTTTCGTGAACGAAGTAGCCCAGCACGCTGGCTTGCATCTTCAGACGTTTCCATTCGAAGGCCGAAGCCAGAGCGGTCATGTGCGTAAAGCGGGTGGGATAGGGGAATGTGCCGTCGCTTTCTGTAGGCATGTAGAACGTCGCGTCAAGCGTGTTCCACTGGAAGTCGTAGGCAAACGAAATCTCCCAGTTCTTCATGAGCTTGTACAGGTTGGCGCACGAGGCATAGAACTCCTTCTGCCGATAGGTGTTCTTTGTCTGGATGAGTTTTGCGTCTTGGTTCTCGTAGTGCGTATAGTCGTAAGCGTACTTGGCGTTGAACAGGGTGCGGAACTTATCGTTCCATTTGTTCGTGAGCGTACCTTGCAGAAACGAGTTGCGGTCCCATAGGCGTTCGCCGTTTCGGAATACGTTGTTTACGATGGCTCCCGGAATGCCCCGTTCCGAGTTGTACGTGTAGGCGCGCACCGTCCACTGTCCGTCTTTCATCTTTCCGTGCAGTCCAGCTTCCAGTCGGGTGGCGTTTATATCGCCGTTGTTGCGGGTGGCGGTGGTGTCGTAGGCTATCTCGCCCAAGGTGTTCCGGCGGCGGTAGCGGAACTTATACTTGCCGTTGGCCGTAATCCATTCTCCGCTGAACGAGGAACTTATGCGGTCCGAAATCTTGTATTCGTATCGCAGGGAGGGGTTGAAGAGGCCGAACGAGCCCGTTTTGAACGCAGCCCGGAAGTTGGCGCGCTTGCTGCCCTCGAAGTGGGGGCGGCGTGTGGTGATGTAGATAGTGCCCGATGCTCCGAAGTCTTTGGCCGACTGGAAGATGTCGCTTTTCTGTCCGTTATAGAGCGAGATTTCCTCCACGTCGTCCAGCGAGAAGCGTCCCAAGTCTACCTGTCCGTTTTGCGCGTTTCCCAGTTGGATGCCGTCGTAGAATACCGCCATGTGGTTGGTTCCCATACTGCGTATGTTTACCGTTTTCAGTCCGCCCACGCCACCGTAGTCTTTCAGTTGTACGCCCGAGAAGAACCTTACGGCATCGGCTACCGAGAAACTGTTGAGGCGTTGCAGTTCTTCGCCTTTCAGTACCTGTGCTGGGATAACCTCGCGGTATTTGGGGATGACCGATTCGCCCGTAACGGTTACTTCGGGGATGTGTTGTACGCTATCCAGTCGACTTACGGGCTTTTGCGCCGCAGCGGTTAAGGGGAGGCAGAGCGCCGCTCCCAGGATAAGTATGAAATGGAGGCTGAATCTCATCATGTCGTTACTGTTTTTCTGGTTTCAGGGTGGGACAGAAACGACCTGTTCGGTGAGTGTGGTGTGGCGAGGGTACAATACGCCCTTTGGTGCGAGGCGATGGCCTTTGTCCGTTCACCGCAGACAGGAAGCATCTATCCGATGGAGCTAGGCAGGTCTTCTGACTCGTTCAGTGCGTAAAGCCTTCCCGGCCGATGAGGCCAGTGGCATGTTGTTACGACTCCTTCCTCCATGGCGGAGAAAGGCAGAGGAACTTACAGCAGCGGGAACTGTTCCGGAATTTCACCGGATTCCCTTTTAAGGGAAAGCATATCGTTAATGACGGCTTTTCCACCTTAACTCGGTACAAAGATAATGAATATTTGTCGAAAGCGCAGTTTCTCAGTGAATTTAATCGAGAGATTTGATGGTTACCCCATGCGTGTTCTTTGTTTCGTCTATGACGAAGATGCTGTGTAGGCTTCCCACGCATTCTATCTTTCCCAACGTGTGCTGCATGAACTGCTGATAGGCTTTCATGTCTTTCGAGTACACTTTGATTTGGAAGTCGTAGTCGCCGCTCGTGTTGTAGCACTCGGTTATCTCTTCGATGTTTTGTACGGCATCCATAAACTGTTGGATTAGTTCCTCGGTGTGTTGCTTCAGGCGGATGTTGCAGAGCACAATGATGCCGTTACCCACTTTCTGTGCGTCGACCACTGCCATGTATCCTTTGATGTAGCCTTCCCTTTCCAGTCGTTTCTGCCGTTCGAATACGGGCGAGGTAGACAGGTGTACTTTCGCAGCCAGCTCTTTGGCGGTCAGGTGTGAATCTTTTTGCAATTCCCGCAGGATGCGAATGTCTATAGTGTCCAGTTTTTCGTAATCTCTCATCCTTTTAATACGTTTGCTTTCGGAATAATATTCTGTGAATACTGTATTCTTTCGGCAAATATAGGATATTTTGCTGAGCTTTGGAAATTATTTTGCGGTATTGGCGGAAGCGTGTACTTTTGCCGCCGATTTGAAAACGAACATCAACATTAAAACGAAAGAATATGGGTAACGAAAGAATCAATGCGCCGCATCGTGCGGATATCGTGGGAAGCTTTTTGCGTCCCGAAGAACTGAAAGTAGCAAGGATCCGTTATGCTGAGAATCGGATTTCGACGGAAGAGCTGAAGGCGGTGGAAGACCGCTTGATAACCGACCTTATCCGAAAGCAGAAAGCGGCAGGATTGCATGTTATCACTGACGGGGAGTTCCGCCGTTCGTACTGGCATCTCGATTTTATGTGGGGCTTTCAGGGAGTGGAACACATTGAGCTGGATCACGGATATCAGTTCCACGGCGAGGAAACCACCAAGGGTTCGTTGAGGCTGACGGGTAAAATCAGCGGAGAGAACCATCCGTTTGTGACTCACTTCCGGTTTGTGAAACAGTTTGAAGAGCCGGGCGTGGTGGCTCGCCAAACGATTCCTGCTCCTGCGCAGTTCCTGGCCGAGTTGTACCGTGGCGACAATGCCAAGAACACGACGGAAGTCTATCCCGACTTCGATGAACTGCTGCACGATATTGCGGCGGCATATCGCACGGTGATAGCCGACTTGGCGAAAGCCGGTTGTCGGAATATTCAGTTGGACGACTGCACGTGGGGCATGATTGTAGACGATGATTTCTGGCGGTCGATGGCCGGCAGCGGATTCACCGTAGAGAGCGAGGCGAACAAGTATCTGCGAGTGAACAACCTGGCGCTTGAAAACCGCCCAGAGGGTGTGACGATTACCACGCACATCTGTCGAGGAAACTATCACTCCACGTATGCTTGCAAGGGTGCGTACGATGCTGTAGCGCCTTTTGTTTTCGCTCAGGAAAACGTAGACGCGTTTTATCTGGAGTATGACGACGAACGCTCGGGCGGCTTCGAACCGCTGCGGTTTGTTCCGCAAGGGAAGAAGGTGGTGCTCGGGCTTATCACCACGAAATCGCCAGTACTGGAAGACGAGGAGGCAGTGAAGAACCGCATTCGTCAGGCGGCGGAATACGTTCCTCTGGATAACCTGTGCTTGAGTCCGCAGTGCGGTTTCGCTTCCTGTGAGATTGGGAACAAGCTGACGGAAGACGAGCAGTGGACTAAGATTCGGCTGGTAGAGAAGATAGCCGCCGATGTTTGGCGATAATGTAAAGCCGCTTGTCGGTAGTTTGAGGGAATCTTTCTATCTTTGCGCCACTTTCCGCTTATTATAGGGGAAGGACAGAACCATGAAAAGACGAATATTTCATACAGAAGGCTTGGCGCGTGCCGCCGAAACCGTCATGTGCGGTGCGGCGGCTCTGTTGGCTTCGTGTAGCAGCGAGACGCCCAATGCCGAACCGCCAGCTGACGGCGTGACGGCTTATATAACGAAGGTGATAGACTTTCTGCCGGCGGTGGGACAGTACACCAATGTGCTTCCCGAATATACCGCGGGCGACACGCAGGAGACGATGAATCGCAAGGCGCTAGAGGCAATTGGCGACAACCGTCGTGGGCTGATATCACTGGGTGGATTCGGCGGATACGTGGTGGTAGGCTTCGACCATACCATTGAGAACCGTAGCGGCCTATGCGACTTCCGGGTGCTGGGCAATGCCTTTTACGCCGAGGCTAATCCCGACGCTACCGCTCCCAAGGGCGGAAGTAGCGAGCCGGGCATCATTATGGTGGCGTATGACAAGAACAAGAACGGCCTCCCCGATGACGACGAATGGTACGAGATAGCCGGAAGCGCCTATACCGACGCCACTTCCGAAACGTGGTATTCCAAAGCATCGGCGGCGGGAAACGATGTAACGGTGTGCCACGATTACGAGATTACCTACTACCGCCCCACGGCCGAACCGGCTGCTCTCCCTGTGGAGAGTTATATCCGCTGGGCGGACAACAAGGGAGGTTCGGGTTACAAGGCCAAAAACGCCTCGCACACGCAGAGTTATTATCCTGGATGGGTGACGGCTGATAAGCTGACGTTTAAGGGAACACGCTTGCCGCAAAACGGCATCGACGAGAGTGGCGATGGAACGTACTACGTGCTTTACGCTTTCGGGTACGGCTATGCCGACAACGCCCCCAATACCGATGACGCTTCGGCTATCGATATTGATTGGGCGGTGGATGCGAACGGAAAGAAAGTGAACTTGCCGGGAGTGGACTTCGTGAAAATCTATTCGGGCGTGAATCAGGAAAACGGATGGATAGGCGAGTGCTCTACCGAAGTGGCCGGTGTAGAAGACCTCCACGTGCTGGGCGTGACCGTCAATGCCCGCTGATGCCATCTGAGCAGTTTGTTGCAAATATCTACAGTACACCCTTTTTAGGAAACGTTTGACTTTGTCTTGTCGTAAAGTATAAACATCATAAATGTTGAATAAAAAAGTATCCATCTTTTTCTGTAAAATGGATACTTTTAAATATTGAGAGTCACAACAAAGCTATAAAGTGGTTTGTGAGAAATCTAAATCGTAACGGACTTCTCCGTCTTTTTCTTTAGAAAAACTGCCGACGCAGATAAGTTCAGGAATATCTGCGGTCCAAAAAGCAACAGAAATTGTGGATTGAGAGGGAATGTCTATTGTTTTCAATAGTTTGTCAGCCTCTTTTTTGCATAACAATTTTAATTCCTCAAAACTGTTCGTTGTTTTCCCGCACTTAATGGAAAGTTCTTGATTTGAATTATTCGTTTTCATTGTTATTGTTTTATAAGTCTTCGCCATTTGCACGATTGTATTCATTATCGTAGTACATTGAAATATAATATTCCCCATGAAAGTCACTTATCATAAACCAAACAAGTTTTTTCGGCATATATTCTGTAGAGAGCTTGGTGATTTCAGATTGAATTTCTTCAGTTGGATTTTCTAATTGTTCTTTCGTGTATTTAGACAATAAGATGGACTGATATTTTTCCATAATGGCAGCAACCTCTGTTGTTGAAAGTTGAAAAAAACTGGCTTCATAACGTTTCTTATGAACGGTTATTTCATAGGAGATGTCTTCATCCTCGGGTATTGTGTAATTATCTAAAGATGTATACTTAGGATTATTTGCAAATTGCTTACAAAGCTTATTAAATCTTATTTGAATATTACGTTCATCAACAGTATTGACGTCAGCTACCATAATACGGTAAACTTTATTATTATTAGTTGCAACATGAATATGGACCTCTGTGCCATTAAATTCTCCAGCCAAAACATCTTTCGAAGGAGTGTCCTGAAATCCTTTTTCTTTCAGTTTACGTATCATCTCAGTCTTACTCCCGTCAACAGGAATCCCAAGAAATTTGGTTACATCTTGTTGCGCATGTACAACCGCTGAAAACATAAGCAGCATTGCAATTGATAGTAATTTTTTCATAGTACCAAGTGTTTTTGTTCTCCAGTTGCCATAAGAACCTTTATTAAATCACGGAAGCGTGGAACTGCAATGCCACGTCTTTGAATGATGGTCGTAGGAAACCGTTG
>CAVBJM010000033.1:0-27148 GCA_963595925.1 bacterium | reverse complement strand
CTACACCTTCACGAACATCGTCTGCACCATAGCATTTTACTTTAGCGCGAGGACCGTCTGAATACGGAGTTTCCTTTACGATGTTCAGTTCGCCTGTATAGTAATCGAACTTAGTCTGAGCGTAAGTAAATCCGTTGATACGAGAGATAATCATAGCAGCGTCCTTACCCAAACCGTTCAAGATGCAACGCAACGGGTTCTTACGAACTTTGTTTGCCATTTCAGCAATCTTGATAGCACCTTCGGCTGCAGCGAAAGACTCGTGGCCTGCCAAGAAAGCAAAACACTGAGTTTCTTCACGGAGCAAACGAGCTGCAAGATTTCCATGACCCAAACCTACCTTACGGTCATCGGCTACAGAACCCGGAATACAGAATGCCTGCAAACCGATACCGATAGCTTCTGCTGCGTCAGCGGCGTTCTTACAACCTTTCTTCAATGCAATGGCAGTACCTACTACGTAAGCCCATTTTGCATTTTCGAAACAAATCATCTGAGTGTCTTCGCAAGTCTTATAAGGATCCAGACCAGCTGCGTCGCAAATAGCGTTTGCTTCTTCGATGTCTTTGATACCGTTTTCGTTCAAAGCGGCGAGGATCTGCTTGATACGACGATCCTGACTTTCAAATTTTACTTCTCTAATCATATATAGGTCCTCCTTATTATTCTTTACGTGGGTCGATAGATTTAACAATTCCCTGTTCCGGTTTCGTACGTCCGTAAGTACCAGTTACGCTCTTCAAAGCCTCGTCTGCAGGTACGCCTTTCTTGATAGCGTCCATGAACTTGCCCATGTGAACGAATTCATAACCACAAACCTGATCGTCCTTGTCAAGGAACATTTTAGTGATATATCCTTCGGTCAGCTGCAAATAGCGAGTACCTTTCAGTTTCGTACCGTAAAGAGTACCCATCTGGCTGATAAGACCCTTACCCAGGTCTTCCAAACCTGCACCTACGATAAGTCCGCCTTCAGAGAAAGCCGACTGAGTACGTCCGTAAACAATCTGCAGGAACAATTCGCGCATTGCCGTATTGATGGCGTCGCAAACCAAGTCAGTGTTAAGCGCTTCAAGGATTGTCTTTCCCGGAAGGATTTCAGAAGCCATAGCTGCAGAGTGAGTCATACCCGAGCAACCGATAGTCTCTACCAGACATTCTTCGATCACACCTTCTTTTACGTTCAATGTCAGCTTGCAGGCACCCTGCTGAGGAGCACACCATCCAACACCGTGTGTTAAACCGGAGATGTCTTTGATTTCTTTTGCCTGAATCCATTTTCCTTCTTCAGGAATAGGAGCGGGACCGTGGTTTGGTCCTTTTGCAACACAACACATGTGTTCAACTTCCTGTGAATAAGTCATATTCTTTACGTTTTTATTTAAGTAAAAATATAAAAATTAGTTCGTGTAATAATGCGTCAATTATAAGCGGAATCCGCTTCGTAAACCATAGGCAAAGGTAACGTTTTTTTTCGTTCGACAATCTGAGCCAACGGTTTTTTCCAACATTTTAAAGTTATTTTCAACGCCGATTTTTATTTTGCAAACTCGGCTTGGCAAATAATTGTTAAGCTTAGATACACCTCTCGAAATATTGCATATCTTTGCCCAAACGCTTAATGAAAGCGGGCAACAAGATTTTAGAATATGACAAACGAACAACAAATCACTGTATCGGACGCCGACTTGAGAATAGCGGCCGAAGCTGGAATGGATGAGTTTCTGAAAGTGTTTACCGACGCTTACGAAACAGCCACCGCCGGGAATATAAACGCTGAAACCATGCCGTTGCTAAACGGTATGCAGCACACGTTGCTGGGATATCACTACTTCAGAGAAGAGGTGAATGAAGGGGGATTCGTACAACTCATCCAAAACGGTTACGGACCTTACATCTTCCTGAATCCATTCGCCAAAGCCATGAAGATGATGGGCGCCAAGGATTTCGCCAAGCTCATTTACAAAGCCAACGACATCTATACCGAACATCGGAAAGATTTGGAAAAGGACTGTACAGACGATGAATTCATGGCGATGTATGAGCAATACGAAGCTTTCGACGACCTGGAAGAACAGTTTATGGACATGGAGGAGGAAGTGACAGCCACCGTTGCCCAATACGTAGACGAGCACTTGGACGAATTCGCCCGGGTGGAATAATCATAAAAAATGTATGCGCGCGTGCAGTATTTTCGGCAGCGAAGCATTACCTTGATAAAGAAACAAAACATAAAAGTAATATCAGAACAAATGAAAAAGATGAAATTTTTCGCGCTTGGCTTAGCGCTTCTTTCCATGGTAGGTTTTACATCGTGTCTCAACAGTAACGACACTGGCTCACGCTCGATGTATGCATACCTCGAAGTCAACAACTATTTGGGAGTCGTTACGTACACAGATGTATCGGGAGTACAAATCATCCCGTCGACAACCCCGACCACAACTCCTACCTCAAAACTGATTTACGCTTACATGGAGTACGATCAGTCGAGCGTTTCGACAAACATGACCTCGCTCAAGGTAAACAATTTCAATTACGCCAACCTGACCGAAGCAACAGCTGGAGAACAACCCTCTCTTTCGGGAGTAACCTGCCTGCTTGGTTCGTCGCCGGCAGTGTATGGCAAGAACAAATACTTAATCTTCCCCATCACGTTCAACATGAAGGCTTCCAGCGAAACCGATCAGGCTACCGAACTGAATAGCCATAAGTTCTACGCTTACGCCAATCCGGAAACAGACTTGCAAGGCGATGTGTTGACCATTCACCTGCGTCAGACGATAGACGGATTGGACAGCAGCTTGGACGGCAAGTCGATTGGCCAGGTTTACACCAACAGCAAGACACTCATCATGTATTTCAGCTTGACACAATTCGCACAGATGTCGAACTCCAACGGAACCACTCCCACAAAAATCAGACTGGCTTACCAGCAGTCTTCTTCCGCTGAAGCCATCGCTCCCGATGCTACCGACCAAAAAGAATCGTACTCAAGCGAAGTATCATTGGCTACAAGCAACTAATATTTCCGCCCGAGAAAGCGGAGTCTAAATTCTCCGGCGAGAAAATAAAAAAACGTCTCGAGAGATTTTAAAAACGTCTCGAGAGAAAAAAATTCTCCGGCGAGGGATTTTTAAAACGTCCCGAGAAATTTTAAATGCGCTAACAGAGATTTTTCAATCCCTATTAGCGCATTTTTCATAAGACCTTTGCGCAAGGCGAAACCGCCGTATGTCAAGCGTAACTGTGCATGCCGACCAAGAAATAATTTACCCCCACATAGGTCATCAGCACGCTTAGGAAAGCGAGAATCATGTATAGATGATAATTGCGCGGCGTACGAAGCCACGCGAACGAGCGTTCGTGAAAAGCCGCTCCATACACCATAAACGTTATCAACGCCCAAACCTCTTTCGAGTCCCACGACCAATAGCTTCCCCACGAAACGTTAGCCCATACAGCGCCGATAAAGATGCCTACGCCCAAAAACAACGTGGCGGGATAAAGCATCAGCTTACTGAACAACATCAGCCGCTCGGCCTTTTCCGGACTGCGCCGTAGGCAAAGTCCTAAAATTCCGTTCAGGAAGATATAAGCATAAAGGGCGTAAGCTATCATGATTAGCGAGACGTGAATACTGAGCCAAGGCGACAACAGTACGGGTACCAGCGGAGTGATTTGCGGGTTCATCTGTCCCAGATAAGCTACCAGCAACGCGAATCCCGACAACAGGAAGCCAAAGGGCAATACAAACGGGAAGCGGCGCTTCAGCCAACACGAAAAAATCAAGATGCATCCGGCCAAGAGCAACATGGTTTCGTATCCGTTGCTCAAAGGCATACGTCCGCCCACATACCAACGCAGAAAGTAACCCGTCCAATGAAACAGGGTAGTCAGATAGAGCAGAGCGGATAGTACACCGTAGGCTCGTTTCACCCCATGTTTCCGGCCGTCTGTCTCCCGACGCAGAGCCATATACAGAAATCCGCCAAAGGAAAGAATACCCAACGTGAGGTTCACCATAAAAAGCACCTTGGCAAAAGGTATCCGGTTATAGAGAATCTCCGCCTTCACCTTCGCATCGCTCAAGCGCTCTACGCTGCCGTCATCGGGAAGGGGCTTAATGAGTGTCCCCTCGCGCAACATCAGTATCAGGCCCACCTTCTCATCCAGTTCCAATATGGCCTTTTCCATCTTGCTGCCCCCCTTCGGAGGCATTCCATGTTGCGCCTTTCTCTCCTCGCTCAGCCAGCGTTCCAACTTATAGGTATCGCCTTCGAACAAATCAGCCAAAGCGATTCGCTTGCCTTCGCAATGCAACTTCTCCCTCAGCCGCTTGTCTTTTACGTAAATCATCGGCTCGTGTTGCCAATCTTCGGGATAAATCATCCACGAGCAGACCACCTGTTCCGGAGTGAGCCGCTTATAGGAAGGTTTACCCGTAAGCTTCAATACAAAATCGCGCGCCAACGTATTAAACGGCACTACCCTATCCTGATAAATCACTTGGCGTGCGCTCACCTTATCGGCTTCCGCTTCCGAGATAGCCCGGGTACGCGCCCCTGCAGTTCCCGCGGCCAATAGCATAAGCACAAACAGTCCGCCCTTTCGCAGTAACGGATTGGCCAGCAACTTCCGGAACGTCTCTCTGCGACTCAGCAACAGCCATACCGACGAGAGCGCCAAGAGCAAGTATCCGGTATAAGTCACTCCGATACCTATCGGATCGTAGTTCACGCTCAGCCAACTCCCTTTATTCCCCTCATCGAACGAAGACTGGTAAAACCGGTATCCTTCTATCGTGAGGATGTTGTTCATGGAAATATCTTTCGAAAAGCTTCCTTCGTCCGTCGTATATGTTACCGTACTGACATAATCGGATGGAGCTTCGGTGCCCGGATAACATTCCACCCGAAAGCTGTCCAAACGCAACGCGAACGGAAGTTTCAGTTGTCTGTTGTCCGTATCACTCTGAAAAGCGCGCATCGACTGTCCTTGCAGCAAATGCACGTATCCTTTCTCTCCATAAATAAATGTGAGCATAGCTCCCCCTAATATAATTAGGAAGGAGCTATGAAGCAACATTACGGGGAGGCGTCTCCACCTATTGGATTTTGCTAACGATACCACAACGAAGCAAGCCAATAAGCCCCATAGACAACAGAACCACACGGAGTGGTAAATGTATTTCGTGACAAAAGAAGTTCCGTGCGCATATTCGATGAATGTGGCAGTCATCAACACCACGGTAAGCAACGCATAGATTGCTATTAAAAACCTCTTCAAAGTATTCGGTTTAAATCAGAAGTTCTTATACTCGGGTTTACTAATCTCTCTCGTACCCATGCACTCCATCTCGATAAGCCATCCCGGACGACATACCGGCGCCAACAGAATCACCTTCGGAGTATTCGGGAAACGTTCGTCGAACATGGCTTTCACTACCTGATAGTCGGCCACGTCGCGCAAATAAACTATCATCTGTCCGATGTGGTCGAAGTTCATTTCAGCCTCGGCCAACAAGACTTCTACGTTCTCCCACATGCGGTGTGTCTGCTTGCGTATGTCTCCCGGATAAAGCACATTGCCTTTGTTGTCGATGCTGGCCGTGCCGGAGATGAACACCTGCCGGCGGTCGCCATAATCCACATAGGTTCCGCGCTCAAAGCTTACACCGTATTCGTAAGTCGGGTTGAGATGCGTAGGCGCATACAAGAAGTGTATCTGTTCTTCCTGCAGCCCCATCACCGCGTACGTATCAAGTTGAACCAGTACAGACGGGTCGGCGTTTCGTCCGCAAATGCCCGTGCTCGAAATATAATGAGTCTTCTCAGTCAAGCCTTGCGTAACGAACACTTCGTTACGAGCCTTCACAACGCCGGCGTAGTTTACGTCTACATTCTGTACAAAGAACCAGGTACGAATGCAGTTCTTAGCCAGATGTCCGCCCGCCTCGATGAGCTGCATCACATAATCCTTCAGCAGCAACCGGGTTTGGAATTCGGAAGTTTGCGCATGATTGTACGCAGTTCCTCCCCACAAGTGACGGTATCCGTTGTGACTGGCTTCAAATAGCCCGTTGGACAAAGTTGAAGGTTCCATTTGGGTCTGCAAGTAAACCCACAAAGCAATTTTCGTTCCGTTCAACGGCGGTTGTTCCACCACCGAGCATCCACAGGTGGAGCTTTCGGGAACGGCAGCCAACAGGGTATTCACCTGATTGGCCGAATCGCTGAGAAAATATCTTTTGAATACGGCAATCGCTCCTTTCAGTTCATCTTCCAAAAGATTGTAATAAGCGTTCAGTACCGCATCTTGTTGTTCTATATAGGTTTGTTCGGGATGTGTGGCGTGAACCATTACGTGGTATTCGGTTACTCCGCCTTTCACCTCAAATCGGGAGATTTCAATCAATGCGTTCTCCAGTCTCTTTATTGTCTGTTGTTGCTTGTTGTTGCTCATAAAAGTAATGTGTATTGATACCGGCTCCCTGTGGTATAAGAGCCGGTATAAGTTCAGTTCATATTATTCTTTCGCTCCGTTGTTTATCCAGTTCTTGATAAGCGCTACCAAGTCGGAACTCTTTCTTGCATCCAACATATCGACATGGTTATGCCCCAAATGGCCGTTTTCGCTCAATATAAGCGGCAGATAACTGCTATTGGCATTATCAGGTTTCACCAGCAGATAGTCCGGGTTCGACTTCGAAGCCTTGTTTACCAAGTTTTCATAGCTCTTTCCCGATGTAAGGAACAGTCCGCGAGGAGCAACGCCCTGCGAGCCATGACACGAAATACATTTGTCATCGAATATATACTTCTGGATGGAATTGTACATGCTGATATCCAGAGTTCCAACATCCATCTTAATGACATTGTCTTCCACATTGAAATTGTCTTGCTCTATCTCCTGAAAAGCGATAACGCTCTTTCGAGAAGCTCGCTCCATAATGCACAACTGCACCTCTGCAATGTCTTCGGTTATTCCAGTCAGGTCAACGGAAACATCGCCGTCGCTCTCAATAATTCGGTACATGCTCACAGAACCGTCGGAAGTCAAACCAGCCAAGGCCAGTTCGTAAGTCGACGACCATGTGCTCACTCCGGATATCGTGCCCGTCAGTTTCAGAGTAAATCCGCTTTCCGGTATAACAATTTCTTTTTCTTCAATACGTCCCTCATCGCAAGATGAGAAGAGAAAGCCCAAACAGAGGCTAAGCAAAAGACATATATTTTTTCTCTTCATAAAAGGAATACTTGAATTTTAGAGGAACAGGAAGCGTCTGATTACGCTTCCCTTTCCTTTTTAGGTTATTAGAATGCGTATTGCAACTGTACGGTAGCCGAGTGTGTGGCCAATCCCAAATTGTCGTTGTCGCGATCCAGCTGAGTATCGTGGCCGGTACGTCCGATGTACTGATACATGGCTTGCAACTTCAGGTTACAGCCTTTGAAGAAGTAGTTCACTCCTACTGCAGGCATATTCAGCAAACCGTCTTTTCCTGTACTGTTTCTGTCCAGGAAGTCATAGCGGGCTGCTACTTGAAGGCGAGGAGCTACAAAGTAACCGCCCTGTACATAACCGCCTATGTAGTTGTAGTGCTCGTTTATCTTCTGACGTTTTGTAAAGCCTACGTTCATCCAGTATGCTTCGGCTGCGAAATACCATTTGTGGTACAACATTGCCCATTCAAATCCTACACGTGTATCGTTTGTACTTTCGTTTTCACTTTCTACATTAACCGAACCAGAAACACCAATCAACATTTTCTTTTCGTGCAAACGGTTGGGGTTACCTTGTGTAGATGGCATCACTCCATAAGGCATATAAGTCAAACGTCCGGAATAGAGCAACGAAGGAATGTGCCAATCGTCGCTAATAGTCTTCGTAGCGGTATTTACAGAAGCGCCTGTACCGTTAAACAAACCAACTTCGTAACCGAATTTGTCTTTTACCAATCCGTGCAGTTCCACACCCAAGTCGAAGCCTGTTCCAATGTTCGGAGTCACGGCGTTCAGCGTGTAAGGCATGATGGTGGCAGTAGTCAGTGAAGTAGGCATCTGCGGAAACAGCGTTTCGCCCAATGTAGTCAGATAAGCGTGCGAGAACGGAGTCTTGAACTTACCCACGCGAAGTTGCAACGCTTCTTTGAACTTCACATCAAACCAAGCCTGTTGCAAGAGTTGTCCGCCGCTCTTGGCTGCATTGATAGAAAGGTTGAACGTTACCATATTGAATGCCTTTCCGGTAAATCCCAATACGGCGTACGGGATGGCGAAGCCGGAGTTTTCAACATTGTCTTGATTATACGCCTTGTCCAGTCCCTCATCGTCATACCAGTTGAAGTTTCCGCTGGTCTGTACCAACATATAAGGTTTGAATACAAAGTCACCTTTCTTGCTTTGGATGGTAAAGCCTTCTCTTCCGGCCAATGAAACCACACCGTTCTCACTCTCTTCTTCGTGTTGCGCCATCATGCCTATCGGCAACAAGGAAAGGGCAACTACTGTTATTATCTTTTTCATGATTCTTTTTCGTTATTATAATGATCCCAAAAACTTGATTAATGCATCGCGGTCTTTCTTGCTCATGTTCTTAAAGAGGTTCTTCGAAGCCTCGCCTTCGCCTCCGTGCCACATGATAGCTTCTACAAAGTTACGTGCACGTCCATCGTGCAGGAAGTAAGTATGTCCGTTTACCTTTTCCTGCAAACCTACACCCCACAACGGAGTGGTACGCCATTCGTTTCCACGAGCCAATCCGCTCACGTAATCGTCATTCAGACCTTTGCCCATGATTTCCGAGCCCATGTCGTGCAACAAGAAGTCGGAATAAGGATGAATGGTCTGTCCGCCTACCCAAGGAATATGCGTACCGTTCAGCAGTGTAGAACCGCGTGGCTTGGTGTGCAACGTCGTTACGTGGCAAAGATGACATTTAGCTTTATAGAAGTTACGCTCACCAATAGTTACCAATTCTCTTTCGGTGATGGTTTCGTTTCCATACTTCACACTTTTCCCTGTACTACCCAGACGACGTGCTGGAACGCCCAAACACTGCATGTACAGGTCTACGTTTTCCATGTCTTCGGTTGAAACGTCCAGTTGGTCATAAGAAAGTCCCATCATGCTTCCGCCCTGCATCTGGCTTTGGCCTTCGCAGATTTCTTCGGGATAGCGGCTGTTTGTAGCGCCCAAATCGCTGGAGAAGCCGAGTTCCACGGTCAAGTCTTGATGCTGGGCTTTGTTTCCTGAAACGCCCAAAGCATATACGCCTTTTTCCGTTACGTAATTACAACGTCCGCTGATGCCGTATTCGGGATAGTTGCTCTTGGCAGCCAAGGCTTCTATCTCAGTTGGGTCAAGAGACATCATCTGTCCCATACCCACGTGACGCAACGGGATGCGTACCGTGATGTTCAGGTCTTCGGGCTTTACAGCCTCGGGAGTAGGAGTGCCATAATTCTTGGTACCATCGGTATACCATTCCGTAATCTGATAATGAGGCAAAGCCAGCTGATAGGTCTCAGCCTCGGTGATACCATCGGCCTTGTCTTCATCGGTTAATGGGAACTGTCCGTCTTCGTAAGTCCATGTTACTTTCAGCTTACCTTCGGGCTTTACGCCCTGTATGCTTTGGTCATGCAGTACACGACCATAATCGGGGAAGAAAGAGCCGTTTTTACGGGTAATGTAAATCAGCATAGACGAGAAGCCGGTAGTCCCCGAACCACCTTGCCAAGTAGCAGGGCTGGTCCTACCCGAGTTTCGGTGACAGCTACCGCAAGAATAGCCAGCATATACGGGACCCAATCCGGTATCGGTCGTCAAGTTGATATCGCTATAGATACGGTCTCCCCGGTTAAATCTCGTGGCATAAGTGCCGCTTACCCAGTCGGCCTGCGTATCGTAAGCGAAAGTAGACCGGGTAAAAACGGTTGCTGTACCAGCCGACAAGGCATAGCCTCCCGGAATGCTTACGTCCTGTACATCGATGCCATCGTTATCCTCACACGAGGAGCAGACGGCAAGCACACATGCCAGAGATATGTATTTTAGTTTCATGTTAGTCATCATTCCTTTATTTTAAGTGAGAACAGAAAAGGTGACGCTGTTATTTTTCTGTTGGCTTTACGTGCCAAAAGTAAGCTGGACAATACGCCCAACTTACTTTCCTTATTTATTATTTATGAAGCTATGTTCTGCAGATTCGATTAGAAATCGAATTCCTTGAACATTGTAGCAAAGCTCTTTCCGTTCTTGTATTCTTTAGTCCAATAGTCATAAAGGTCAGAAGCGTCTTTCTTCAGCAAAGCAGCGACTTGCACCATGTAGTTAGCCCAGCTAGCAGCATTACCTGTACCATAAATCAAGTGTTGGTTACCGGTACCTTTAGCCACATCGTTCATCGTACGTGCTACCCCGTTATAGAAAGTCAGGAATTCCAATGTATGGAAACCACGAATACCCTGCTTTGCCTCAATAGCGGCATCGTCATCACCGTCACTCCAGTCCAAATCATCGAAGTTACCAGACTCCAAGATTGTCGCGATGTCATTTGCCTGCAAAGGCCAAGAATCCATATTCGGGTCAAGACCTTTATCGTCTACCGGACCGAAGAGGAATGCTTCGCTGGTTTCCCAAGGAGTACGTGCTTCCAACCATTGGGTTGCTACCGCCCCAAAAGTTTCATCGCTCGGATTAGCCTTAAACGCAACCGCCATGTCATACAGCTTGGCGTTTTGTTCTTTCAATTCCTGATAAGTAGGAAGAACCACATTGTCTACATAGTTGTTTATGATAGGAGCAAGTACATCGTCCTGGTTAACAGCTTCCGTTCCTTCCATGTAAGTCTTGAGTTCATCCAAGATATCTACCAAATCAGCGCACTTTTCCTGAGCTGTACCAGCTGCAGTGCTATTGATGTGGTCACGGAACGGGTTTGTAATAGCCATTATCGCATCATAAGCGTCATTTATTGCATCTACAATTCTTGTATCCAAAGATGCATTGTTCTTTCCTATCAATGCATGCAGCGAGTTTGCCGAAACTTTTCCGTCACGAGTACCGAAGTAAGAGTTACGGATAGAAAGGATATTGTTAGAATAGTCTTCACGAGAGTGGTGACTATACCACGATTCTACTGCGTAAAGAGCTTCTTCTGTCTTACCTGCTGCATACAAACTCCGAGGTTCACCTATTTTACTTTCACCTACTTCGTTGGCGATATCGGAGCAACCGTCAATAATCTGCTCAATGCAAGTAAAAGATTCGCCTGCGGCCTTCTTTTCTTCTGCGCCGTTACTTTTGTCACTACTGCACGATGAAAATGCCATCAACACTCCCATCAGGAAACTTCCTGCCAGTAAAAAATTCTTTTTCATACCTATTAATTATGATTTTGATTTATATGTTTCACTTCTTAGTAAACCAACCGATGTAAGCTACACCGATGGCGAATTCGCTTTCACTGTTATACTTTGTAGAACCAAACACTTTCTGTGTACCAATCTGTCGTGTAGCGTAATCGGCCTTTACAACCAAATTAGGCAAAGCGTACCAATTCAAACCGGCCGACCATTTACTAACCTGCAGGATACTATAACGGGTCTGCTTTCCTTCGTCAACCTTCTGGTTCGGATCGTAATAGTCGTAACGTACATACGGATAAATCACCGGACAACGTTGCGAGTGAAAGAATTTGCTAATATTCAGACCGACTTCACCACCGTAGCACAATGCACCCTTAGCTACATGACGACGTGTACCTGTAGGATAGTTATTGGTATTGCTACGATTACCGGTCACTACGTTACCAATAGCCGTAGCATTGTCCAAGCTACCCCAAATCACATTGGCGCGTGCGGTAACGTATGAGTTCTTGTATTGCCCGTCTACCGAGAAAATCTTCAAGGCCGAACGGTCAATGCCTGAATACTTCCACTCTTTATCGGCATTCTTCAGCACGTTGTGGCAATAGTAAGCCGATGCACCGATACGCAATCCCGGCACACCGTTATAATTCAAACGTACTACATAAGCTGGAGAAGAGAAGTTGTCGGATTCAAACAGACCTTGCTTACCGCCCTGCACCCAGTTCATCACACCGAAACCATCCGGATTCAAGCCGGCTACAGCCATCGCTTCATAATCGAAGTTGGCATAACCTTTGCCGAATGTACCGAATACAGCCACACCTGTTTCGTGCCATGTAGACGGAATAATAGTAGTTTCACCTTCGGGACGAGTCGTGCCGAAGAAGTTAATCGGTTCATGATGAGAGTTGGTAAGTCCTACAGGAACAATCATGTGACCTGCACGGATATTGAATGCCGGATGAATCAAGCGAGTAATATGGAATTGCTCCAAAGCTACTTCACCGCCCTTTTCCATTTCACGTTCATACTCCATATTTTCTGTACCGCCCGGTGCGCTTTCCATCTCTTGTTCGATACCTACACCGCCTGCTTCGAATTCGATTTCTGCTCCCAGAATCCATTTCGGAGTAAACTTATAGTCGAATGCAAAGACGAATCGGGGAATTGCGATGGTACTTCTATGCTCTCTGGTATTTCCATAGTCAGCACCCGAGAAACGGTTCTTGCCGTAATCCATAAACGTGCCGACCATTTCGCCGTAACCTCCGAAACGGAATTTCCGGTAGTCTTCATCTGAAGTTATCTGCTCCAGTTTTCCTTCCGGTTCGGCCTGAGCCTCAACCTTAATTGCTTTAGTTTCATTTGTTTCCGGTTCGGCTGCCAATAGTGGCATGGTAGCGGCCGAGAGAAACGCTGTTGTCAGAAAAATGTTTTTTGTTGCTTTCATTTGTCTTTTATCTTTTTCCGATGCAAAGTTAGACGCAACACAAAATGTGTACAATACCTAAAAGTTATGAAATATGTTGTACAACATACTACCCATTAATAGGTAGCCAATCACACTCCTTATTATCATAAAAAGCGTTAATCTACTAATTTACAAAGACAAAGCAGCGCTCATACCCATTTCGGCCAGACAAAAAAAGCACGTAACAATACCTACTTATTAGTATGTATTCCGACTTTCTTAACAGAACAAAGCCACGCTGAAACTCTTCGTAAAAAGACATCGGCGTGGCTTTGCACTATATATAATAAGGTATATCAGATTTCTTGAGCCTTTAGCGGACTTTGAGCTATCAGGTTAAGAGCCTCTGCTTCTGTTCCGCAGAAAGGACCCGACTTTTCGAGTTTCACCGTAGAAAGCGCAGCGGCAAAACAACCAGCCTCGGTATAATGCGCTCCCTGACTGCGCTTATACAGGTATCCCAACATGTAGGTATCTCCACACCCGGTAGCATCGGTAACTTCGTGTGGCGGGTAAGCCGGAATCTTATAGAATTTGCCTTCGGCATGAATCAGCGAGCCTTCGCTACCCAGTGTAAGAGCCACTTCTTTCACGCCCCATTCGGCCAACAAAGACGCGGCACGGAAGAAATCGGATTCCCCTGTCAGCACTTCGGCTTCGTGTTCATTCACTTTCAGAATGTCAACGTACTTCAGAGCTTCGAGCTTGTCTGCCCAGTCTACGGCATACACCTTTTCGCCACGCACTTCGCGCAAATAGCCCTGTGCATCAACCGAGAGTTTGCCTTTCTGAGACAGATATTTCAGCACATCGACCGAGAAGTCGTCAGAAAGCAGACTACCCAAATGAAAATACTGCGCCTCTACGTCCTCCAGTTCGTCTACGGTAAATGGGTCAGCCTTGGCCAAGACACGCTGTTTGCGGTCATTTTGGTTCTCGCCATAAGCATTCTCAAAATATACGGTATGGCGGCTGGGTAACACCTTAACTTCCAATCCTTTTTCACGCAGTTCGTCTACGGCACGCATTTCGGTTTCGGCCAGAGCCGTTACCAACTGATAGTTTTTCCAATGCTCCAAATGGCGAATGCCGTGTGAAAAATAATACGATGTGCCTCCCGGCATATACACAGTTTGCTTGGGCGTAATAATCTTGTCGAGTGTGATGTGCCCGATGCAGCAGATATTGTTCATTTTCGTTTTCTTCTGTTTCTTATTGTTAGACAAAAATCGGTGCAAAGATAACGTTTCTATTTTGATTTTTACCCGAAATTTCGATAGACATGTTCCCAACCCATCCAGACATTTCAACTGATATTTCACACTTTTTCTTGCGATTAATCTGCTTTTTTAGGCGTTTTAGCAGATAAATTGTCCCCTTTTTCGTTTTATCCGTCATTTCTTCAGAAGAAAAATTGCCCTTTAAAAACAAAATTGTAACTTTACGAATTAGAAAAACACAAGTGTATACTATGTTTTAAACATAAACCGAAACAAAAAACATTAAAATGGAAAAAACAAATGTACAGCCAGCCACCGGAAAACTCGGTGTGTTGTGCGTTGGATTAGGCGCTGTAGCGACTACTTTTATAACGGGCGTTCTGATGGCTCGCAAAGGGTTGACAAAACCCGTAGGTTCAATGACTCAATACGACAAAATACGTGTAGGACGAGGAGCCAACAAGAAATATCTTCATTACAACGAAATTGTTCCCATCACCGACCTTAAGGACATCGTGTTCGGCGCATGGGATGTTTATCCTGCCAACGCTTACGAATCGGCTATCAACGCCGAAGTTTTGAAAGAGAAGGATATCAATCCGGTGAAAGACGAACTGGAAAAGATTGTTCCGATGAAAGCGGCTTTCGACCACAACTACGCTAAACGCTTGGACGGAAACAACGTAAAGGACTGCGCTACCCGTTGGGACATGGTGGAAGCCTTGAGAAAGGACATCCGCGATTTCAAAGAGAAGAACGGATGCAGCCGTATCGTGGTATTGTGGGCAGCGTCTACCGAAATATACGTACCGGTTTGTGAAGAGGTTCATGGAACCCTTGCCGCACTGGAAAAGGCAATGAAGGCCGACGACCGCGAACATGTGGCTCCATCAATGTGCTACGCCTATGCAGCCTTGGCCGAGAGCGCTCCGTTCATCATGGGTGCACCCAATACGACCGTAGATATCCCCGCCATGTGGGAAATGGCTGAAAAGACCAAGATGCCTATCGCCGGAAAGGATTTCAAGACAGGTCAGACACTGGTTAAGTCGGGATTCGCCCCCATCATCGGTACTCGTTGTTTGGGTCTCTCGGGATGGTTCTCTACCAATATTTTGGGTAACCGCGACGGTTTGGTTCTTGACGAACCAGCCAACTTCCACACCAAGGAAGTGAGCAAGCTGTCTACACTGGAATCTATCTTGGTACCGGAAAACCAACCAGACCTTTATACCGATTATTATCACAAGGTTCGCATCAACTACTATCCTCCACGCAATGACAACAAGGAAGGCTGGGACAACATTGACATCTTCGGATGGATGGGATACCCGATGCAGATTAAGATTAACTTCCTCTGCCGCGACTCTATCTTGGCCGCTCCGCTTTGTTTGGACTTGGTTTTGCTGAGTGACTTGGCTGCACGTGCCGGACGTTTCGGTATCCAACGCTTCTTGAGCTTCTTCCTGAAGAGCCCGATGCACGACTACACGAACGATGAAGTGCCTATCAACCACCTGTTCCAGCAGTACGTTATGCTGAAAAACGCTCTGCGCGAGATGGGCGGTTATGAAGCCGATGAAGAAATAGACTAAATCCCATCGGGATTCAGTAAAGAAAAGCGCGCCGGATGGATTCCGGCGCGCTTTTTATTTGGTATCAATATACTTCTACCTTTTCGGCCAAAGCCTTGCACTTGGTACGCAGAGCGTCCAGGTCGGCTCCTACCTTGTCGTAGCAAACCACCACGCCCATGCGACGGTTCAGCTTGGTATAAGGTTTGCCGAAGATGCGCAGATACGTGTCAGGCTGCGAGCAGACCAACTCTTCGCCACGGTAACGCGGCTGTTCCTTGCTGGCTATCGGCGAGAGTATTACAGCTGTGGCTCCGATGTGCTCCTGCGTAATGCCCGGTATGGGAAGTCCGAGGATAGCATACAGATGCAGTTCGAACTCGTTCAGGTTTTGCGTGTTGGCCAGCGTAACCATACCCGTATCGTGTGGACGAGGTGAAAGTTCGGAGAAGTAAACGCCGTTTTCGTGGCTCAGGAAGAATTCCACACCCCAAATTCCGTATCCGGTCAGCGCCTCCGTTACCTTAGCGGCCATACGCTGAGCCTCGGCCAAATGTTCGGGGGCGATGTGCGCCGGTTGGAAGCTCTCGCGGTAGTCGCCGCCTTTCTGTACGTGTCCGATGGGCGGACAGAATAGCGTAGGGCCATTCTTCTGCGTTACAGTAAGCAGCGTTATCTCGCTATCGAACTGGATAAACTCTTCTACTATCAATTCTTTAATGTCTCCGCGGCTGCCCTCGCATCCGTAAGTCCACGAATGTTCCAGGTCGTCGGCCGACCTGGCTACCGACTGGCCTTTGCCCGACGATGACATGAGCGGCTTGATGACACAGGGAAAACCAATCTTTGCGGCGGCCTCCTTCAGTTCATCGAGCGACTTGGCGTAGTAATACTTGGCCGTCTTCAGTCCCAATTCCTTGGCTGCGAGGTCGCGGATGGCTTTGCGGTTCATGGTAATGTTTACGGCACGCGCGCTGGGCACTACCTGTACGCCTTCTTTTTCCAAATGATACAGACGTTCGGTACGGATGGCTTCTATTTCGGGCACGATGATGTCTGGATGATGTTTTTCTACCACCCGGTCAAGGGCTTCACCGTCGAGCATACTGAACACTTCACACTCGTCGGCTACTTGCATGGCAGGTGCGCCGGCATACGAATCGCAGGCAATGACATACTGTCCCAAACGCTGGGCAGCTATGACAAACTCCTTGCCCAACTCGCCGGAACCCAATAAAAGTATTTTCTTAGTCATATATTTAAAGAATTAAAGTAGCGCAAATATACTCATTCCGAAGCAAACATCAGCGTTTCTGAAGTTCTATCTTGAAGTTGAGTTTAAAGTAATAAGCCCCGTTCTCGCGTTCCAAATAGCCGTACTTGTCTTTCTCGGTCGAGCCTTTCACCAGACGGGTGTTCCCGTACAGAAAGTCGGCGAATGTTTGCCGGTCGGCACGCCGATAACAGAGCACTTCGCCTTCACCCGTAACGAACAGCATGCCGGCTATAGCCGACTCGACGCCGTTGTAGAGTTTGGCTGGACGCATTCCCCCGGCCAGCGCCAATAGCAGTTCCTTTACTTTATATTCGTAATAGCCGTGTTTGGTTATCAGTTCGTCCTTTATCTTTAGCGGATTGAGTTTCTTGATTTCTTCCGTCAAGTCGGATATACGGGTCACACCGTCTAACCACATCAGCCGCACCATCTCGGCAAACATACGGCCGGCGTGGAGGTCGATGAGCGAGAGGTTGCTGCGGAATATCTTGTCGGCCACATCGTTGTATTTAAGCGTTCCGCCCAGCCGTTCTATCATCAGCATACGGCTCAGCACGTCATCTTCATCTCCCTCGGCGTTGATTTTATTCACCGTAGGAGTAGCAAAACGCACGCCGGTCTGCTCGAATTTGAAGTTGGCCGCGCGTCCGCCGTCAAGCAACGGAAACATCTGCCCCAAGCGCGAACGAACGGTAAATCCCGTAAGCGGCGCATCGACATTGTAAAAAGCCACGCTAAAGTCGGTGCGGTCATCGGTCTTGGCTTCCAAGTCGAAGATGGCCACCTCGTCCAAAAACTCCTCCACCCCATCGGGCGAAGTCACATCGTCTTCCCGACTCTGGCGAATGCCCTGCAGAATCAGTTCAGACACGGTCTGGAAATCCTCGCGCGGGAAGAGTCGATCGATGTTCTCCCCTTTCACCCGGATTTGGTTATCCTCGATGATGTACTGCCGCGTCCCGTCGTGTTCTTCACGCTGAATCATCGCCACCGGCAGACGAAGGGATTCGTTTTTCTGCGCCTGCGCAGTTCCTGCGTATACATAACCATCGGCCAACAGGCGAAAGAACGTATAGAGTTCGCCCCACTCTCTTTTCGTTGCTTGAAATGACATATCGTGATTCCTTTTTACGTTTTTTTGTTTATTTCCCACAAAGATAGGCAAATCCCCACATAATACAAAATAGGCGGTTCCCGGCCGGAAAGTCTTCGTACCACAACTGTGATACAACTATCACCGCAGCTGTGATACAACTATCACCACAACTGCGATACGACTATCACCGCAACTGCGATACGGAAACTTCATCGCCAAAGGCCCAATACTTTTTTAACGGGCACCACTTGCGGAAACGGTAAATATTCCCGAATATTGCATCCGTAAACTACATGATTCCTTCACACATGAACAACAAGCGAATATTCTACAGCCCCGTAACCGGGTTTCTACTGCTCACCGTACTTATCGTAGGCGCACTGCTGCTTTTCCAAAGCAAAGGTTCGGCCAACGAAAGCACTACACCCGCTACCGAAGTCGTTACGCCCCAGCAAACCGCAAGTACAAAGACCGAAATAAGCAGTCGTCTGGAAATCCCCGTAGATTTGCAGAACCGACAGGAGATACGCATCCGTCACACGGGATATACCGTATCGTACAACAACGCGTACAAAACGCCTCACTGGGTGGCGTGGGAGCTAACCCGCCAAGAAACGAAAGGTTCTGAAGAACGGAAGAACAAGTTCATGCCCGATCCTGAACTACCCGAGCCCAGAGCCGAACACTTCGACTATACCAACTCGGGCTACGACCGCGGACACATGGCTCCCGCTGCCGATATGAAATGGAGCGAGCAGGCCATGGAAGAATCGTTTTACATGAGCAATATCTGCCCACAAAACCGAAAGCTGAACCGTGATGACTGGGGAGACTTGGAAGAAGCGTGCCGCGGATGGGCCAGAAAATACGGCACGGTGTACATCGCCTGCGGACCTATCTACGACCGAAAGAACCCTGAGCGCATCGGACAACACCGTATCGCTGTGCCCGACCGCTTCTTTAAAGTGGTACTTATCTACAACCGCAAAAATCCCATCGCCATGGGCTTCCTGTTCGAAAACAAGGCACACCATCAAACCTTGGAGAAATACATGGTCAGCGTAGACCAAGTGGAAGCTGAGACGGGCTACGACTTCTTTTCCCGTCTGCCCGACGATGTAGAACAGCGGATAGAGGCTACTGTTCCCGCTCTGCCTTCCACCAGGCAATAGGGAACACATACTGGCCTTTGCGCAGCGTCAGCTTACGGTAAGCCACCGCATGCTTGGGACAGTGGTGATAGCACGACAGACACATCGCGCAGTTACGTCCCCACTCCGGACGACCGTTGCGCAACTTCACGTTATGCAGCGGACACGCCACTTCGCATTTTCCGCATGAAATGCAATCGGCTGTAGCATGGAATGGCCCGGCCGACATCAGAAATTTGCTAAAAAATCCATAAAGCACATACGTCTTCAGCCAAGGCATGCCGCCCTCGTGGCAATCCATCCCTTTCCAACCAACACGTATCCGCCCGACAATCTCGTCTATACGCTTCCGAGCATCGGCCAATTTCTGACGTTCCACCGCTTTCGAGTCGACATCGAACCCGGGCAAGCAAACGTAAGTATTCGGCATTGTCACCGAAAAACCTGCATCGCAATGCAGTCCAACTTCATCCAGCCAGCGTGAAAACACACGAGACGTTTTGCCCGTATCATCGCCACACGTACAGATAAAAAACAAGTACTTGGGAGGGACAGATACCGACAGTATACGGATAGCCTCGCGCACAAGCGATGGCGGACGCCAACCGTACACGGGGAAAACAAAACCTAACGTTTCGTGCCCCGTCCAAGTCATCGGACTAACCATCCCCATTGCCACATCGGCCAGATTGCAAACCTCATCATGCAAACGGATTGCCAGTTCCTCGGCTACTCCGTGTGAATTACCTGTTCCCGAAAAATAAAAAATCATACGCTCCTACTAAAAAGACATCGCCGACGTCATACACAAGAAAAGCGAAGAACCCTTATCCAAACAGACAGCCGATTCTTCGCTTTCATATCGTTAAAAAGCCGCACTCGAGGCGTGACGAAACTCCGAAAAACATGATTTGAGTGCCCTCCTCCTTTGTAATCCACCGGCATAAAGCTACCCGAAGGCGTGGCCCGCCATTGGAAGATGAAGCTGTTCTCGGTATTTCTTAAAAATTTGATGAGTTTCCCGATTCTGCAAGTGCGGCTTCATTTTTTCTATGACAAATATAAGGCTTTTCAGTGAAAGCGCAAACAATAATCCGAAAAATAAAGCCCGATACACAAAAAAGGGGAAGCTCAGTCAATGAGCCTCCCCACTTATTTCAGTCCGTCTTAATTCGGAAAAATCAAGCTGCTTTAGCTTTAGCTACTACAGCCTTGAATGCTTCAGGATGGTTAACCGCTAAATCAGCCAACACCTTACGGTTGATTTCGATTCCGGCTTTGTGCAATGCACCCATCAACTTAGAATAAGACATACCTTCCAAACGAGCGGCAGCGTTGATACGCTGAATCCACAAAGCGCGGAAGTTACGTTTCTTGTTCTTACGGTCGCGGTAAGCATAAGTAAGACCCTTTTCCCAAGTATTCTTAGCTACGGTCCATACATTCTTTCTTGCACCGAAATAACCTCTGGTTAAACCTAAAATTTTCTTTCTTCTTGCTCTTGAAGCAACATGATTTACTGATCTTGGCATAGTTTTAATTCTTTTTTGAATGATAGCGCCGATATTTCACAACCGGACTTGAAGCTAATGCATTCGGTTAATAATTTAAATGATACGTTTACGCGCTTTAAAGATTACTTCATGCAAAGAAGTTCTTTCACCTGAGTCAAGTTGGCATTGTCTACCAAACCCATGTGGCAAAGGTTTCTTTTCTGCTTTTTAGTCTTCTTAGTCAGAATGTGACTGTGAAAAGCGTGCTTTCTCTTGATTTTACCTGTTCCGGTAAGAGCGAATCTTTTTTTAGAACCGGAGTTAGTTTTGATCTTTGGCATCTTGTATAAATTTAATTATGATTAAACGTAGGTGGCAACGCACTATACCGGCGCGTTACGCACTCTTTATTCTTCGTTATCGTCCGACTTAGTAGCTTCCTGCGCTTTTTCCTTTGGCTTAGCAGTAGTAGCCGCAGGTTTCTTAGGAGCTCCAGCCTTTTTGGGAGCAAGAGCGATTGTCATTCTCTTACCTTCCAATAGCGGCATTTGTTCCACTTTCGCATAGTCTTCCAAGTCATTGGCAAAGCGGAGCAGCAACACTTCTCCTTGTTCCTTAAACAGGATAGAGCGTCCTTTAAAGAACACGTAAGCTTTCACTTTATCGCCATCCTGCAAGAAACCTATCGCATGTTTCAACTTAAAGTTGTAGTCATGCTCATCGGTCTGCGGTCCGAAACGTATTTCCTTGACGTTTACTTTAACCTGCTTTGCCTTTTGCTCCTTCGCACGTTTCTTCAACTGATAAAGAAACTTTGAATAATCAATGATTCTACAAACGGGAGGAACAGCATTCGGTGAAATTTCCACTAAATCAGCTTCGTGTTCTTCAGCCATTCTTAAGGCCTGACCGATGGGATATACTGCTGATTCGATATCATCACCTACTATGCGGACTTCTTTGGCACGAATCTGTTCATTGATTCGATGTTGCCCTTTTAAACTGTCATTCTTCATTAAATACTAATCTTCCTGAGTTTGTTTTTCTTTTAAACGTTTGTTACTTTTTTGATTATTCAAGTCGTTTGTGAAAGTTATCTCGATAGACAACTTTCACAAACGGTTGCAAAGTTACCACTTATTTATCATATTATGAACTTCTTCCGCAATATTTTTCGCAAAGTCTTCGATTTTCATCGAGCCTTTGTCCCCTTCGCCTTGCTTACGAACGGACACTTCACCGTTTTCGGCTTCTTTCTCGCCTACTACCAGCATATACGGAATACGTTTCATCTCGTTGTCGCGAATCTTACGGCCAATCTTCTCGTTACGATCGTCTACGATGGCACGGATATCGGACTTCTTCAGTTCCATGCGTACCTTGTCGGCATACTCGTTGTACTTCTCTGAAATAGGCAGGATAGCCACCTGGTCGGGTGTAAGCCACAACGGGAATTTACCTGCGGTATGTTCAATCAGCACAGCCACGAAACGTTCCATAGAACCGAACGGAGCACGGTGAACCATAACGGGACGATGCTTCTGGTTGTCAGCCCCCATATATTCCAACTGGAAACGTTCGGGCAAGTTGTAGTCTACCTGAATGGTACCCAACTGCCAACGACGGCCAATGGCATCTTTCACCATGAAGTCCAACTTTGGACCGTAGAATGCAGCTTCGCCGTATTCCACTTTTGCCTTCAAGCCCTTTTCCTCACAAGCCTCAATAATGGCACGCTCGGCCTTCTCCCAGTTTTCATCAGAACCGATGTACTTTTCGCGGTTCACCTTGTCACGGAGAGATATCTGGGCTTCGAAGTTTTCAAAGTTCATCGACTTAAACACGATGGAGATAATATCCATCACACGAAGGAACTCGTCTTTCACTTGGTCGGGACGGCAGAAGATATGCGCATCGTCCTGCGTAAAGCTACGTACACGGGTCAATCCGTGCAACTCACCGCTCTGTTCGTAACGGCAAACCGTACCAAACTCTGCGATACGCAACGGCAGGTCGCGGTAAGAGCGCGGAGAGTTCTTATACACCATACAGTGGTGAGGACAGTTCATCGGTTTCAAGAAGTACTCTTCGCCTTCTTCCGGTGTATGAATAGGTTGGAAGGCGTCCTTGCCATACTTGGCATAGTGTCCCGAAGTAACATACAACAGTTTGTTACCAATGGGCGGACACATTACTTCCTGATAGTCGTAACGAGCCTGGATGCGACGCAAGAAATCCTGCAAACGGAGACGCAACTGAGTACCTTTCGGCAACCACATCGGGAGTCCCTTACCCACGGTATCCGAGAACATGAACAAATCCATTTCCTTACCAATCTTACGATGGTCGCGTTTTTTAGCTTCTTCCAGCATAACCAAGTATTCGTCCAGCATCTTCTTCTTCGGGAAGGTAATACCGTAAATACGAGTCATCTGCTTGCGGTCTTCCTGTCCTCTCCAATAAGCGCCGGCTACCGACAACAGCTTGATAGCCTTAATGGGAGCAGTAGAAGCCAAGTGCGGACCACGACAAAGGTCGGTAAACGCGCCTTGGGTATATGTAGAGATATGTCCGTCTTCCAGTTCGGAAATCAGCTCACACTTATAAGTCTCGCCTCTTTCGCCGAACATCTTCAGAGCATCTTCTTTCGAAACGCTATTGCGAACCAACGCTTCTTTCTTCGCAGCCAACTCCTGCATTTTCTTTTCAATCACAGGAAGGTCGCTTTCCTTTATCACCGCTTCGCCCGGATCTACATCGTAATAGAATCCGTTTTCGATGGCAGGTCCGATACCGAACTGAATGCCAGGATACAACTCCTGCAGAGCTTCAGCCAGCAAATGGGCGCTGGTATGCCAAAAAGCGTGTTTGCCTTGCTCGTCTTCCCACTTATACAGTACGAAGTTAGCGTCTTCATTGATTGGTCTCGTCAAATCAATAGTTTCTCCATTCACGCCGCAGGCCAACACATCCTGCGCCAAACGCGAACTAATACTTTCTGCTATTTGCAGACCAGTGACTCCCTCGTTGTATTCACGTACGGAGCCGTCAGGAAAAGTTATCTTAATCATAATTACAAAATATGTATTAATTTTCTTTTTTCGAATCGCAAAAGTACATAAAACTTTTGAATAACCTCATTGCTGGAGGTTTTTATCGCCAACATCTATTGACACCGCCCCCATCATTCGTTTTCTACGGAAGTAAAACGCTTGATTACGCTATACGCGGAGAAGATTCCCAATTCACCGGCTTGACTCAAATCGCGTATTCCCTCGCGGTTGTTACCCAAGAATACGTTGGTAAGACCACGGTTGTAATAAGCGTCGGAGAACTTGGAGTCCAGTTCAATGGCTTTGTTATAATCGACCAAAGCCGCACGATAGTCTTTCATGGCCGCAAGGATATTACCCCGGTTATAATAGGCATAAGCGCAATCGGGAGCTAAACGAATTACTTCGTCCAAATCGCTGCGAATGGCCGCATAATCCAATCCCCGAACCTGAACAGACTTGGCGTCAACATCCGTTTCCAGCTCGTAGTTCGTGTTGCGACGTTTGTATTCCAACTGCTTGTAGTGAATGCCGGCACGGGTAAAATACGCCGGGAAGAAATCGGGCTTCCGTACGATAACACTATCCAAATCGCGTAGGGCGTTATCGAAATCCTGTACCAGATAGAAGTCCAACGCACGGGCGTAATAGTGCAACGCATTGTCTTCCGCTTTCACGATACGGTTCGTCTCCTCATCGATGGAAGAGAAATGCAGCTTGACCTGCTCTTCGGTAAGCGAAGTTTCATTGTTCGTGATAAGCAACTTATGCGGCAGTACATGCAGATTGTTCAAATCATCGATAAACTTATTGTAGTTAATCTGACGTTTCACATCGTCTGTACGCTCATAGTAAGTAAGGGCAAACATCGGTTGCGGCAGGATGGTAACATTCTTATCCTGTACACGGCCACGATAGTCGGTTTTATACTTAGTCGCAGTTTCTTCGTTGTCCGCAACCATGATTTTGCGGTAGTTGTCCATGTTCTTATCCGACTTCTTTCGGGTTTTATCGGCCGAAGCGGTCTGCTTCTTCGTCTTGCCGTTTTGCGCGTCCAGCTGGGCTTTCAGTATCTTGAATTCATCTTCTTCGGCACCGCGCAAGTTACCCATCTTACGGCGCACCTGCGCACGATACTGATATCCAGCTAAGAAATTGGGATATTCATCCAACACTTTCGAATAGTCGGCCACAGCGCCACGGTAATCACCGGTTTTGTCGCGCAACAGACCGCGATTGAATACCGCCATCATATCGTCCGGGTTGACATTCAGCACAAAGTCGAAATCTTCTATCGCACGGTTGTCATCGCCCACCTGCGCCCGCAGCAAACCGCGGTTGTAGTGTCCGATAAAGTTGTTCTTATCCATATCCAGAGCAATGTCGTAATCACTCATTGCTCCGCGGAGGTTGTTCTGATGATAGCGTGACAACGCACGGTTGATATACAGTCCGGCATTGCGTACGGACAGACGGATAGCTTCTGTCAGGTCAGACTCCGCGTCTTTGTATTTCTGCCGTTGCAGAAACAACATTCCGCGCGAAGCCCACGTATCGGCATTGTAACGGTCTATCTCGATGGCGTGGTCGGCATCCGACATGGCCTGCAGCGTGTCTTTCTGCTTCAGCGACACTTCTGTACGCATCAGGTACGCGTCGGTATAACGTGGCGAGATGCGAATCAGCGTATCAATATCCGCCTTTGCCGAAGCATAGTCTTTGTCTTTGATGCGGCACAAAGCCAAGTTGTGCCACAGGCTTACATTCTCAGGATCCAGCTTCAGCGCCTTTTCGTAATCTTGTATAGCCCCCTTGAAATTATCTAAATGAATGCGTGATAAGCCTCGTACCTGATAAGTGTTCGGCACGAAAGGGTTACGTTCGATAGATTCCGAGCAATCGGCTTCCGCCCCCGAGAAGTCATCCAGATTCATCTTGGCCAAACCACGATAAAAATAAGGTTCAGCCAGATAAGGTTTCGCGTTGATAACCTGATTGAAATACTGGATGGAAAGCACGTAGTCCTCAAAATACAAGGCATTCCGACCGATGGTCATCACCCTTTCCGTGTTTATCTGCGAAAAGGCTACCACCGGCAGCCAACATACCGCACACAATATGTATAGGAGTCGTCGGGTCATTTAACAGTTTTCACCTTGTAAGAGCAACGGGCCTTGCCTTTCAGCATCGTGTTCAGTTTCCCTTTAATCATTTGTTTGCGGAGCGGAGACAAATGGTCGATAAACATCGTTCCGTCCAAGTGGTCGAACTCGTGCTGCATCACGCGCGCCAAAAATCCGTCCACCCATTCATCGTGCGGATTCATGTCTTCGTCCAGGTAAGTTACGTGTACCCTATCCGGACGTTTCACGCTCTCGTGTACTCCGGGCAAGCTCAGACAGCCTTCTTCGATAGCGACCAAGTTGTCTCCCAGCTCCACGATGCGCGGATTGATGTACGCACGGCGAAAATCCTTAAACTCAGGATAGTCGTCGGCCATACAGTCCAGCCCAATAACCACCAAGCGAATGGGAAGTCCCACCTGAGGCGCAGCCAATCCTACGCCATCGGCACGTTCCATGGTTTCGTGCATGTTCTGTATCAGTTCTTTCAAGTTGGGATAGTCGGGAGTTATATCTTTCGCTTCTTCGCGCAGCACCGATTGTCCGTATACGTAAATGGGTAATATCATATTTCTTTCGTTTTATATTTTAAACCTTTTCGATTCCATGTAAGACTGCAGGATGATGGTAGCGCTGATTTCGTCTACCAAAGCCTTGTTCTGACGTTCTTTCTTCTTCAATCCGCCCGTCAGCATAGCCTGATGCGCCAAAACGGACGTAAACCGCTCGTCTACCAGTTCCACCGGCATATCGGGCAATTTCTTCTTGAGCTGATTCACGAACGGAACGATGCGCTTCATGTTTTCCGAATCTTCGTTGTTCATCTGTTTGGGATGTCCCACGATGATGCGTTCCACGGGTTCTTTCTGCACATACTGCAACAGGAAGTCCATCAACTCGTGTGTAGCTACCGTAGTCAGCCCGTTGGCAATAATCTGCATCGGGTCTGTCACGGCTATTCCCGTTCTTTTTTTTCCGTAGTCTATCGCTAAAATTCTGCTCATAGTCGGGGCAAAAATACGAATTTATTCTGTATTCTTCTCTATATAAAACTTAAAAAAGCCATTGCGCATCCATCCCGATTTTGGTTATCGTACAATCCGCCTTATCTATACCCGTTCCAGATAATGCGATTCCATACTCCTCTATCCATCAACGCGTTCCAAAAATCGCAACACGGCAGTACAACATGGAGTACAACACGCAGTACAACATCTTTTCAGCTCGTTTTCAGCCGATTAACCCCAAACGTGTGTAACGCGGTACAACATGGAGTACAACATCTTGGCGTTTTCCTACCTATTATATATATAA
>CAVBJM010000032.1:0-28235 GCA_963595925.1 bacterium | reverse complement strand
GAAATAGATGTACCATTAAACTATGCAGACTATTATTATTTGGAAGCATTAAAGCGCCGAATTAACTTATTTCTAAAACCTAATAAATAACAACATTATGACCAATAAACTATCAATCTTATTGCTTTGGATTATGGCTCTTTGTTGCCTAAATCCCATACAAGCCAAAAAGAAAGTTGAAACACCAACAACCGATCGTCAGCAGTGGGCTGATTTATGCTACAAAATAGCTCGGCCAATACTGGAAAACATGAGTAAGGGAGAGCTACAAAAGAACATGAATGTAGAATTAAGCCCTACTTGGGATGGACGTGAAACACAAGTCTGCTATATGGAGGCTTTTGGAAGATTGATGGCAGGTATTACACCATGGATTGCACTTCCTGATGACGGTACTCCTGAAGGCAAACAGCGCAAACAGTTACACGACTGGGCTATCCAATCATACAAAAACGCTGTAGATCCTGCCAGTCCAGACCGTCTGTATTGGAAAGGAATCACTACACAGATGCTAGTAGACGCAGCCTATTTGGCGGAAAGTTTCCTACGTGCACCAGAAGCTACTTGGGAGCAACTAGACAAGGTTACCCAAAAACGTTACATAGACTGCTTCAAAGGACTGCGTACCATCCGGCCGGCCTACAATAACTGGCTTCTGTTTCGCGCCATGGTAGAAGCCTTCCTAATGAGCGTAGGCGAAGAAGCCGATGAATACGCCCTGTCTGTTGGTTTAAACAAGATGAACGAATGGTACTTGAGTGATGGATGGTATTCCGACGGGCCAGAGATGGCACTTGATTATTATAATTCCTACGTAATGCACCCCATGTTAATAGAAGTTTTGGAAGTGTGCCAAGCCCATAAGTTCCAAACTCCCATAAAAACGACATTGGCCATAAAACGAATGCAGCGTTTCAATACATTCATGGAGCGATTAATCTCACCTGAAGGTACCTACCCTGCATTTGGCAGATCGGTAGTGTACCGCATGGGAGCTTTCCAGACGCTGGCTTTGGCAGCTTGGAAATATGGTTTACCTGAGAATATCACCAACGGACAGGTTCGTAGTGCACTAACTGCAGTTATGAAAAATATGTTCGCAGTAGATGGTAATTTCGATGCAGACGGATTCTTGCGTCTTGGTTTTGCTGGACATCAGCCCGAATTGGCCAATTATTACACAAACAATGGAAGTTTATATATGACTGCACTGGTATTCATGCCATTAGGTTTACCTGCTAATCATCCATTTTGGACAGAACCGGCCGAACCTTGGACATCACAAAAGGCATGGACTGGAAAGCCATTCCCCATTGATGGACATCAGTCCATCCGTACCGAATAATTGCATAAGCATATAAAAGTCGCATGTACAGCATATCCGTCTCCCCACTCTCTTTTGAAAAGAGAGTGGGGAGACGGATATTTTTTTGCGTATTTATATCTTACAGAACCTATTTTACGACATTATTATTATGCACCTTCTTCTTTATTTGCCTAAATTTGCCGCATTATAAGACGAAAACAAACAGCTCAATGGAATCATTCAGCCCCATGATATCAGCAACCCTCAGGCTGCCGGTTCATCGCATAGAGAACACTATCAAACTACTTCAAAGTGGAGCTACCATTCCCTTCATCAGCCGATACCGAAAGGAAGCGACTGGTGGTTTGGATGAGGTGCAAATTGGTGAAATTCATAACCAATACGAAAAACTGACAGAACTGTCCAAACGGAAAGAAACCATTTTGTCTACCATTGAGGAACAAGGGAAACTGACCGCAGAACTTAAGCAGCGCATCAACCAATGTTGGAATTCTACAGAACTGGAAGACATTTACCTCCCGTTCAAACCCAAACGAAAAACCCGTGCAGAAGCAGCTCGCCAAAAAGGGTTAGAACCTTTGGCTACGCTACTACTCATGCAATGCGAAAACCACTTATCAAACCGGGTACGCACATTTGTGAAAGGAGAGATAAAGGATGAAGAAGATGCCTTAAAAGGTGCCCGTGACATCATTGCAGAGCAAGTAAGTGAAGACGAACGTGCCCGAAATGCCATACGTAACCAATTCACCCGTCAGGCTGTCATCCGCGCAAAAGTGATTAAAGGGAAGAAAGAATCTGATGAAATAGCTCTGAAATACCGCGATTACTTCGACTTCGAAGAGCCTTTAAAGAAATGCTCCTCACACAGGCTGCTTGCGATTCGACGCGGAGAAGCCGATGGCATTCTGAAAATAAGCATTACGCCTGTTGATGAAGAAGAATGTACCAATCGTCTTGACCGCCTATTCATACATGGAACAAGTGAATGTTCCGAACAGGTGTCCATAGCTATAACCGATGCTTACAAAAGACTGCTTAAACCTGCCATTGAGACGGAATTTGCCGCAATAAGTAAGGAAAAGGCCGATGATGAAGCCATCAAGGTATTTGCTGAAAACCTCAGACAACTCTTATTATCTCCACCGCTAGGACAAAAGCGAGTATTGGGCATTGACCCAGGATATCGTACCGGTTGTAAGGTTGTATGTCTCAATGCGCAAGGCGTTCTTCTACACAACGAAGCCATCTATCCGCATCCACCTAAAGCGGAAACGGCTATGGCTGCACGTAAGCTGCAGAAGTTAGTGGAACAATATCAAATAGAGGCCATCGCTATCGGAAACGGAACCGCCAGCAGGGAAACAGAACAGTTTGTTACCTCACTACGGTACGACCATAACGTACAAGTTTTTGTAGTAAGTGAAGACGGAGCTTCCATTTACTCAGCCTCAAAAACAGCCCGTGAAGAATTTCCCGATTACGATGTTACCGTAAGAGGGGCAGTTTCCATCGGACGCCGTCTGATGGATCCGTTGGCAGAATTGGTCAAAATAGATGCCAAATCCATCGGAGTTGGACAATATCAGCACGATGTAGACCAAACCAAACTAAAAGCATCACTGGACAAGACGGTGGAAAGTTGTGTAAACTTGGTAGGAGTTAATGTAAACACAGCTAGCAAACACCTACTCACCTATGTCTCAGGACTAGGACCTACGTTGGCGCAAAACATCGTAGACTACCGCACAGAAAACGGTCCTTTCTCATCCAGAAAAGAGTTAATGAAAGTTCCACGTATGGGAACTAAGGCGTTTGAACAATGTGCCGGCTTCCTCCGCATCCCCAATGCAGCAAATCCTCTTGATAATTCAGCCGTCCACCCGGAAAGTTATGGCTTGGTGGAAAAGATGGCCAAAGACTTAAATTGTTCGGTGACAGACTTGATAAAAGACAAGTCGCTGCGCGAAAAAATCAACATAGAACGATACGTGACCGAAACGGTAGGGCTTCCCACATTGACCGATATCTTGCAAGAGTTGGACAAACCCGGACGTGACCCCCGACAGAAAATACAAGCCTTTGAGTTCGACCATAACGTACACACGCTCGATGACTTGCACGAGGGAATGGAACTGCCCGGCATTGTTACGAATATCACCAACTTCGGTTGCTTCGTTGATATCGGCATCAAAGAGAACGGATTGGTTCACATATCCCAACTGGCCGATAAGTTCGTAAGTGACCCCACAACCGTAGTCCGTCTTCACCAGCATGTACGGGTACGGGTAATAGGCATTGATTACGAACGAAAACGCATTCAACTCACCATGAAAGGTATTGCATAATTAATCTTATATGAATACAGAAACAGATAAACTTTGCGGATGGTTTGTGTTTTACACTGGCCAAGTTCTCATTGAGAAAAAAGACGATGGATATCACATACCATACTCCATCCTGCCTCCTACTGAAATTCCCGTAGGAAGTACCGTACATACCATCGGAACGATAAACGGACATGTGGCCAAGACCTATGCCTTACATACTCCTATGCCGGGTGATGAGGATTCGCCACGCATGATGAAAGACCTACGCGCCTCATTCGACGTACTCCCGTTGGAAGAGTATCAGCGTGCCGGTAAAGCTTCGCAAATATTGAATTGGGACAAGAACACACGCTATTGCCCCATGTGCGGAGTACCCACTACGCAGGTTGGTCCCATCGCCAAACGTTGCCCCGAGTGCCGACAAGAGTTTTACCCGCGTATCTCACCAGCCATCATCGTACTGATAAAGAAAGACGATGAAATCCTATTGGTACATGCCCGGAATTTCCGTGGTACATTCAAAGGACTTGTTGCCGGATTCCTAGAACCCGGTGAAACGCTGGAAGAATGCGTACACCGCGAAGTGATGGAAGAAACGGGACTCCGCATCCGAAACTTGAAGTATTTCGGAAGCCAGCCATGGCCCTATCCAAGCGGCATAATGGTGGGATATTACGCCGAATATGAAAGCGGCACCATCAAGTTACAGGACGAAGAGTTGAGCGCAGGTGCTTTCTTCAGCAGAAACAACTTGCCCGAAATTCCTAAGAAACTAAGTATTGCACGTAAACTGATTGACGCATGGCTAAACCACGAAATCTAAATGTCTATGTCCGAAAGGGCATGACATTAGCCAAACAGATATTCTGCTGGCTAAAGAAAAGAACCAGTCAAGGCTACCATTGGTATCTACGCACATTCAAACGTCTGCCATGGTATGGAAAGTGCGGCATGGTATTCGCTACATGCGTCAGCGCATTGGTCTTAATGCTCATCCTTATAGACATGAACTTTCTCTGGCTTTTTGGTAAGTCGCCCAGCATGTTCAATATAAAGGAACCTATTCAGCATGTTGCTTCCGAAATATACAGTTCCGACGGGAAACTCATCGGAAAATACTATTCCGAAAACCGTACGCCTGTAAACTACGAAGACATCTCCCCCATCTTGATAAAGACATTGGTTTATACAGAAGACGAACGCTTCTACAAACATTTCGGCATTGACTTTGAAGGTGTTTTTGCAGCAGCTAAAGACTTTATCGCCCACGGTGATGCCCGAGGTGCAAGCACCATCACCCAACAGTTGGTAAAGAACCTGTTCAAGGTTCGCTCGCAATACTCCATGGGCATATTCGGCCATATACCGGGAGTGAAGCTGTTATTGATGAAAGCTAAGGAATGGATTACAGCCGTAAAAATAGAAATGTTGTACAGCAAGGAGGAAATACTTACCATGTATTTCAACACGGTAGACTTCGGAAGCAATTCTTTTGGCATTAAAACCGCTTGCCATACATATTTCAACACCACTCCCAACAGAGTGACCGTAGAACAAGCCGCCACGCTCATTGGACTACTGAAAGCTACCACTTACTATAATCCGCGCATCAATCCGAAAAACAGTTTAGCCCGACGAAACGTGGTACTTGGCAAGTTATACGAACATCATTTCATCAATCAAACGCAACTGGACTCTATACGTAAGATACCCGTTACGCTGAAGTATAAACAAGAAAACAATTATACGGGTAATGCCCTCTATTTCCGCGAAGCGGTAGCGGCCTCGCTAAAAGATTGGTGCAAGGAAAACAACATTGACTTGTATTCCGATGGACTGAAAATATACACCTCCATTGACAGCCGCATGCAACGCTATGCTGAAGAAGCGGTAACCAAGCAAATGAACGATGTACAGACGAAGTTTGACCGTCATTGGGGCAATCAGAATCCGTGGCGCGACAAAAGCGGAGAAGAAATACCCAACTTCATCGAAGACCTGGCCAAACGCACCCCTGACTACGCTTACCTGAAACAGAAGTTCGCTGGACAAGCTGATTCTATCAACCATTACCTGAACATCCCTCACCGCTGCAAAGTATTCACTTATCAGCAAGGCATAAAAGATACCACTTTCAGTACGTTGGATTCCATCCGCTACATGGAACGCTTCATGCACTGCGGATTCGTAGCGATTGACCCACATTCGGGAGAAGTTAAAGCATGGGTGGGTGACATCGACTTCCAGTCATGGAAATACGACAAAGTGCTTTCCAAACGACAACCCGGCTCCACTTTTAAACTCTTTGTATATACAGAGGCCATGAACCAAGGTCTTTCTCCATGCGACATACGAGTAGACGAAAACCGCCCATGGGAAGTTATAGACAACGGAGAGAAGAAAATATGGATGCCGCACAACGCCAATGGCGGAGCCACGCTTGACACCATGTCGCTGAAAGTAGCTTTTGCACAGTCTGTAAACACCATTGCGGCCAACGTGGCTCACGAAGTAGGAATAGACCGCATCGCACGCACGGCTAAAGCGATGGGTATCAAGACCCCTTTAGACGAAACTCCAGCCCTTAGCCTCGGAGCGTCCGATGTTTCGTTGTTGGAATTGGTTTCGGCTTATGGCACCATCATAAACGATGGAACAGCTATTGACCCCGTATTGGTAACCTGTATAAAAGACAAGAACGGAAAAGTGATATACGAAGCGAATCCCCAAAAGACTGAAGCCGTTCCCTACGCCAGTGCCTACCTCATGCAACAAATGCTGAGAGGCGGACTTACTTGCCCTAGAGGAACATCGCAAGCCTTGTGGCGCTTCCGTATTTTCGATAAAGGAACAGAATTCGGTGGAAAGACAGGAACTTCGTCAAACCACTCGGATGCCTGGTTTGTAGGCGTAAGTCCCAATTTGGTAGGTGGAGCTTGGGTAGGAGGTGAATACCGAAGCATACACTTCCGCACGGGAGAACTTGGTCAAGGAAGCCGAACGGCATTGCCCGTATTCGGTTATTTCATGGAAAAGGTACTGGCCGATAAGAAGCTGGCTTCACATTATATCGCCAAGTTCGGCAATCCGAAAGAGAAATTAGACCGACAGTGGGACTGCAACACTTACATACCGCACTACTCCGACAGTGACTCCATCGCCCTTATGCTGAACGACTCCATCTTCAACACGGGCGAACCGACTGAAGAACTGGATATACAACTACCGAATAAGGAATAAAGCCTTACGGCAACGTAAAATGTAAAATCCTCCTTGCATCATCCCGAGATATGGGAATGCAAGGAGGATTTATTTATTAATAAATAGTCCGTCACTGCCGTTTTCAGGACAAACGGGAAACCGACTTACGGGCGTACATCCACACAATGGCGTAGGCTATTAAGGGAACAAGAAACGCCGTAACCATAGTAGTTTTGTCGGCAACATATCCCATCAGCAACGGCCCTATCACACCTCCCACGGGAGACATCATCAGGAAAGAAGAGGCGCGTTTGGTATGACGTCCCAATCCTTTCAATGCCAAAGCAAATATTGTCGGAAACATAATGGCTTCGAATGCATAGCCGCAAAGCAAAGCAACCAATGAAATGTAGCCTACATTGAGCAACACAACGGCCGTGGTAACCATGGTGCCGGTAGCACAACAAAACAACATCTTTTCAGCACGCACACGCTGCATTATCCAGCTACCTACAAAGCGTCCTACCATGAACAAGCCTAAACCTCCGAATGAAAGGATAACAGATGCATAACGGGCATTCATCCACTTTTGTTCTACCACATAATTGATAAAGAAACTATTGATGGATATTTCGGCGATTTCGTAAGCCAATAACGCTACAAGGCCGAAAACAAACATCCCGTGCGCCCATAGGCCAACCTGATGTCCCGCATCGTCCACCTCTACGTCGTGTTCTATTTCCGGAAGTTTCACCCGGGAAAAGACCAGCGCTACAATAAGCACCACAACTCCCATACATACGTAAGGCAAAGCTACATTTCCGTTACTATGCCCTGAATCATCGGAGAAGAGCAGCAGACCGGCCAATATAGGGGCGCAAATACAACCTACCCCATTAAATGACTGCGCGAAATTGAGTCGGCTGGCAGCCGTCTCCTTCGCTCCAAGCTCGGTGACATACGGATTGGCTGCCGTTTCGAGAAACGTCAATCCGCAACCTATCACAAACAGCGCGAACAGGAAAGCGTTGAACGAACCGTAATGCTGGCCGGGAATAAAGAGCAACGAGCCCACTCCGTATAGCAGCAGACCGAACACCACGCCTTTGCGATAACCAAACCTGTTAATGAACAGTCCTGCCGGAATGGCCATAACGAAATATCCCATATACATGGTTACTTGGATAAATGCAGAATGAGCTTTCGATATTTCGAGAACTTCCTGAAAATGCTTATTCAGCACATCCAGTATGGCGTGGGCGAATCCCCACAAAAAGAAAAGGGAAGTAACCAGCACAAAGGGCACTCTGTACTGACTATCTACCAAAGAAACTTGTTTTGTTTTCATATCATTTATATAACTTCATAAAAAAACCGCCGGAAGTCCTTCCCCGGCGGAATATAAGAGAATGTCTGTTTAACTTTTCCGGTCAGACTATAAATCGTCTTCTACGGCATCCAACTTCAGCTTGTCGCTGTCATCGCGCTTTTCGTAATACTGCTTGCGCAACGGACGGGCACTGATTTCTTTTTCGCGTACCCGGTTACGGAAAATATCTATCCCTACAAAGATGGCCTGACGGAATGAGTCTTCCGAAGCCACGCCTTGGCCTGCTATATCGTAGGCGGTGCCATGTGCCGGCGACGTACGAACGATGGGAAGGCCTGCGGTATAGTTTACTCCCTCGTCCATAGCAAGCGCCTTGAATGGCGCCAGACCCTGATCGTGATACATTGCCAGAATGCCGTCGAAATGCGAATAGTTTCCAGAACCCATAAAGCCGTCGGCAGGATACGGGCCAAAGCACTGTATGCCTTGACGTACCAGGTCTTCGATAGCCGGAGTTATCACGTATTGTTCTTCCGAGCCCATCAAACCACCGTCGCCCGCATGTGGATTGAGCGACAATACTGCGATGCGCGGACTGTCGATTCCGAAGTCCTGCTTCAGCGAGCGATGAAAAATAGTCGCCTTTTCCTTTATCAGTTCCTTTGTAATGGTGGCCGATATTTCGCTTACTGGGATGTGTCCGGTAACCAAGGCTACACGGAAATCGTCTTTCAGCAGAATCATCAACGCCTTGTTTCCCTCGCCCGCCTGCTTTTCGATGTATTCCGTATGGCCGGGGAAATGAAAGTTGTCAGACTGGATGGTATTCTTGTTAATGGGGGCTGTGACCAACACGTCGAACAAGCCGTTTTTGTATTCGCCCATTGCAAATTCCAATGCGGCCAGTGCAGCGCGTCCCGCTTCGGCGGTAGGCTTTGCCAGTTCCACCTTTAGTTCTTCTTCAGTACAGTTCACAATGTTTACACGACCGTCTTGAGCCTCTGTGGCAGAGTTCACGATGCTGAAGTTAGTCTGTATATCCATCGCTTTCCGATGATAAGCCGCTACTTTGGGCGACCCGTAAATGATTGGCGTACATAAGTCGAGCATCATCGGGTCGGAAAAGGCTTTCAGTATAACTTCATAGCCCACGCCGTTGATGTCTCCGTGGGTTATTCCCACTTTTATTTTTCGATCTTCCATGATATATCTTGGTTTTATTGTCTTTCTGCTATAAATATGTTAGTTCTCCTTTTCCGACTGTTGCTTGGCCGTAGAGAGCATGCCACAGGCGGCAAAGATGTCTTCACCTCGCGAAGCGCGTATCGTGGCAAACACGCCGTGCTGCGTGAGATAGTCTCGAAACGCCAACATCCCTTCCATATCGGTGCCGTGCAAGTCCACACCGGGTATGGCATGAAAACGGATTAGGTTGACGCGACAGTCTAACCCGCGCAGGAGTTTGATTAATTCCTTGGCGTAAGGGATTCCATCGTTCAGTCCTTTGAAAACGATGTATTCGAACGAGAGACGCCGTTGCTTGCTGAAGTCGTATTTGCGGAGTGTTTCCACCACTTCCTTAATAGAAAAAGCCCGTTCGGCCGGCATCAATTCACCGCGCTGAGATGGAATCGGCGAATGAAGGCTTACGGCCAAGTGGCAATCGCTTTCTTCCAGGAAACGTTCCAAGCCTTTTTTCAGCCCTACCGTCGAGACCGTAATGCGTTTCGGACTCCATGCATATCCGTAGTCCGAGGTCAGAACATCAAGGGCTTTTAGCACGTTGTCCAAATTGTCGAAGGGTTCGCCCATTCCCATGAATACCACGTTGGTCAGTGTGTCGCGTTCGGGGATGGAATATATTTGGTTCAGAATCTGAGCCACCGTTAGGCTGGCGGCGTATCCCTGCTTTCCGGTCATGCAGAACTTGCAATTCATCTTGCAACCCACTTGCGAAGAAACACACAAGGTGGCGCGATCGGCATCGGGTATGTACACCGACTCGATGTAGTTTCCTTCGGGAGTGCGGAACAGATACTTTACCGTACCGTCTACCGACCGCATTTCGTGTACAGGAGCCGAAGCTCCTATCTCGTACCGTTCAGCCAAAAGTTCCCTGTTTTTTACCGACAGATTAGTCATCTCGTCAATAGACGATACCTTCTTGTCGTAAAGCCACATCATAATCTGTTTGGCCGTGAACTTAGGCATCCCCAGTCCACACACGATTTCCTGCATTTCCTGCGGATTCTTGCCCAACAGGGGAATTTTCGCTTCACTCATTTTCTTTATCCGTTTCTGTTTGTCTTTAAGGTACAAAAGTAATAAAAAGTGCTGACCGTGCAAAGGCAAAATGTATAAAGCGTATTATTAAAGTCTCCGTGTCACAACTGTGGTACGACTATCACCGCAACTGTGATACGACTATCACCACAGCTGTGATACGGTTATCACCACAACTGTGACACGGAAACTTCGCGACGATTTATCAGGAATTTCTCTAACAGAAACGTGAAACCCTGCGGGCTGGGCGCAGAAGTTTTTGCCCTACCCCATTGGGTTAAACGGTATATATTACCTATCTTTGTCTTTAAGAAATATCTAACCCAATGAAAAGAAACATCACTTGCTTCGTACCCTACGAAAACGAAGCGTTGTCCGGGGAAACCGTCAGTGAACTGAAAAAATGCGCGCTGGTAGACCGGATATACCTGCTCTGCGCCGAGGAAGAAGAAGCGAACCGCATCCATATAGAGAACTGTACCGCAAAGGCCATCGGAACGATGGAACAGACTTCGGCTCTGACGCAGATAAGCCATCTGGCTCAGGGGAATCATGTATTGCTCTACACCAAGCATACTCACATGCGGTTAGGATACAACGCCATAGAGCGTATGGCCGATTACCTTTCGGCCTACGACTGCGCCATGGTTTACGCCGACCGTAGCGAACGGGTGGCAAACGAACTGAAAAGCCATCCCGTATGCGACTATCAAACGGGAAGTGTGAGAGACGATTTCGACTTCGGACCGTTGCTCCTATTCAAGGGCGATGCCTTTGCGCAGGCCGTCAGCGCACTGAAAGATACCAGTTGGCAATATTCAGCCCTCTACGCCCTGCGACTTGAGTTGTCGCATCACGCCACCCTGTTCCATATCCGTGAAAACCTCTACTCCGAGGAACAAGATGATACCAGACTTTCGGGCGAAAAGCAGTTCGACTACGTAAACCCGCGCAACAGGTCGGTTCAGATAGAACGAGAAGCGGTATTTACCCATTATCTGAAACAAATTGGAGCTTTCCTGGAGCCGGTTCAGCGTAAGACGGACTTGAGCGCGGAAGGGTTTGAATACGAAGCGTCGGTTATCATCCCTGTGCGAAACCGTGTGCGAACCATTGCCGACGCCATACGGTCGGCTTTGGCGCAAGAAACCGATTTTCCGTTCAATGTCATCGTGATAGACAATCATTCTACCGATGGAACTACGGAAATTATCAACGAACTTTCGGACGACCCGCGCCTGATACATCTCGTGCCCGAACGCACAGACTTGGGGATAGGCGGATGCTGGAGTGTAGGAGTAAATCATCCCAAGTGCGGACGGTTTGCCGTCCAGTTGGATAGCGACGATCTTTACAGCAGCCCACGAACCTTGCAGACCGTCATAAACAAGTTCTACAACGAATCGTGCGCCATGGTCATTGGTTCGTATCAAATGACCGACTTCAACCTACAGCCCCTTCCACCCGGCGTTATCGACCACAAAGAGTGGACACCCGAAAACGGACACAACAACGCCCTCCGCATCAACGGACTGGGCGCACCACGCGCTTTCTTCACGCCGCTACTGCGGGAAATCGGCATTCCGAACACAAGCTACGGCGAGGACTACGCCTTGGGGCTCGCATTCTCTCGCGAACATACCATCGGCCGAATATACGATGTGTTATATCTGTGCCGAAGATGGGAAGGGAACTCCGACGCAGCCCTCAGCACGGAAAAGACAAACCGTAACAATGACTACAAAGACAGTCTGCGCACCCGCGAAATAAATATCCGAAAAGAACTGAACGCCGGATTCGCATTGCAACAGTTGAAGGCCTTGTATTCGAAACATCATCGCTTCAGCGTGTCCGACTTCATCGGGCTAAACATGGAAACATGGCCTCTGCTGCAGAAAAACGTAAACGATGCCAAAGGACACCTTGCTACCGAATCAGGCTTTATCAAGCATTACTTAGCGGAGCGCAAGCGTTCCACGTTGGCACAGACAGACAAGGCTTCGATAGAACGTCGCCCGTGTTTTCTCTGTCCAGGCAACAAACCCGAAGAACAGATGGCGCTCACGGTTCGCTTGGGTGGCGAAACGTTCTGCGTACGCGCCAATCCATACCCTATCATTGAACGACACCTTACCATATCTTCGGAAGCTCACCGCCTGCAACAGTTGACAGATAAAGTAGACAGTCAGTTGGTAGGCAGCGTTCTGAGCTGGATGCATACGACATTCCGCGATGCCGCTTTGCCCGCCGAGTCGCCGATGGTACTGTTCTACAACGGAGCAAGCTGCGGAGCTTCCGCTCCCGACCATTTCCATTTCCAAGCCGGAAGCGGAGAACAACTCCCGTTGGTACACCTCATCCAACAGTCTGACATGAAGACCTGGACAGAAACGGGACACGCCGAAACCCCCGACGGGCATCGATGCCGAAGCTATTCGGTATCGGACTACCCTTGCTGTCTCCAAGTGTTCATCACCGACGGTTCGTTCCAGATTGCGCCCACATTGGCCAACGAATTCTTCCGTTCACTCCCCTTGCATAACGGAGAGGCTGAACCTAGATTCAACATGCTGGCATGGTACGATGCAAAGAACGACCGAACCGTACGGGTGTATATTCCACGCAGAAAGCACCGCCCGGAATGTTACAGCAAAGAAGGAGACGAACAGATTTTGACAAGTCCCGGAGCATTGGACATGGCCGGACATATCGTGACTATACGTGAAACGGATTTTCTCCGCGTCAACGCTAAACTTATCGAAAACATCCTGGCAGAAGTAGGATATCCCTCCTCCGGCATGGAAACCGAGAACAAATAACCGACATAAGGACCCACAAATACATCATACAAAGACATGAAAGAACCCGAAATAAGCGTAGGCATTGTCAACGCGCAGGAAATACATTTTACTCTTAACTCCCACTTCTTGGCTAAAGGCGAAACCGTAACCGGTGAACAGACCGTGTCCTTCGAAGAAGGAGGCATCTTGTGGAACAATAACGTGTACCGCGAACTCACATTTACTCCGCTGAACGATGACTGTTTCTTCTCGCTATACGATGTTACCATCGGAATAAACTTCCATTGGGAGCGACAGGAAACCCAAAGCTTCACCGGCACACTGAAACTGGTGGTATATGAAGGACGGATTACCGCCATCAATCTGCTTCCGGCGGAAGACTATTTGGTAAGCGTTATCTCATCAGAAATGAACTCCGCATCGTCCATCGAGTTTCTGAAAGCTCATGCCGTCATCTCACGCAGCTGGCTACTGGCGCAAATAGGGAAGCGGAAAGCACTGAGCAAGAAAGACAAAGGATTCTTCTCGTTCATAAAAACAGATACGGAATACATCCGCTGGTACGACCGCGAAGACCACACCATCTTCGATGTCTGTGCCGATGACCACTGCCAGCGATACCAAGGCATCACCAAGGCCACCAGCAAGAGCGTAGAAGAGGCCGTAAAAGCTACGCGCGGACAAGTACTGATGTACAAGAACGCAATCTGCGACGCGCGCTTTTCGAAGTGCTGTGGCGGCATTACCGAAGAATTCGACACCTGTTGGGAGAACAAGAGTTATCCGTACCTCACCGCCATACGCGACCTCATCACCAACAATCGTCTACCCGACCTGCGAATCGAAGAGGAAGCAGACAAATGGATTAGAACCGCCCCTGAGAGCTTCTGCAATACCAACGAAAAGAGTATCATCGCGCAAATCCTGAACAACTACGACCAGGAGACCACAAACTTCTACCGCTGGCGAGTGCGATATACACAAGCAGAGTTATCCGCCCTCATCCGCAACAACACGAAATGCGATTACGGAGACATCGTAGACCTTGTACCCGTAGAAAGAGGAAAGTCTGGACGTATCTGCAAACTGAAAATAGTGGGTACACAGAAGACACTGACTATCGGGAAAGAATTGGAGATACGCCGTACACTGTCCGACACGCACTTGTTCAGCTCGGCTTTCGTAGTAGACAAAGGGCCCGAAGAGAACGGCGTACCGGCTTGGTTCGAACTGATTGGCGCCGGCTGGGGACACGGCGTAGGACTTTGTCAGATAGGCGCTGCCGTAATGGGAGAAAAAGGCTATCAGTACAACGAAATCCTACTGCATTACTACAAAGACGCAGACATTAAAGAGTTATATTAAACACATTAACAGGAGGGAATATACTTATGGATAAGAATTTTCTGGAAATCATCAAAACACGGCGAAGCTGCCGCAAGTATCTGCCTACGCAAATTAAGGACGAAGAACTGCAGACCGTTTTAGAAGCTGGAACATACGCGCCCACATCAAGAGGCATGCAAGCACCGTTCATCGTTGCCGTACAAAACGCCGACACACGTGCCACATTGGCACGGATGAACGCCCAAGTTATGGGAGTAACATCAAACCCTTATTACGATGCTCCTACCTATATATTGGTTTTTGCACCAACCGATGCACACAACCCCATACAAGACGGTAGCTGTATTTTGGAGAACATGATGCTTGCCGCCCACACCATCGGACTGGCATCTTGCTGGATTCACCGCGAGCGCGAAATGTTCAGCACAGAAGAAGGGAAAGCCCTGATGAAAGCATGGGGACTGCCCGATGGATTGATGGGTATAGGCGCACTCTCCATCGGTTATCCCGATGGTGAAGCCGCTCCGACCAAGCCACGCAAAGCCGACTATTACCGCATTATCAAGTAACAGACTCATCGGCTTATCTATACCGACGTCGCCGAAACATCTCGGCGGCACCGGTATCAAATAAAACACTTTCTAAAAAGTATCGTTCTTCACTCACAGACGGAACGGGTTACCTGCCATAGAAGTCTAACTCCCCATCGCATAAAAAAGCGAGTCCGAATCATCCTCACGGACGATCCGAACCCTTCATCAAACAACCAATAAGAAAAAATTAGAGGTAATCTAATGATTTATCTAATGAATAACAGCTCTCTGTATTTAGGCAATGTCCACATCTTGTCATCTACAATCAGTTCCAACTTATCGATGTGGTAACGAATCTGCTCAAGCATCGGAGCGATAGTATCGTGATAAGCGATTGCCTTTTCGCGTTCTTCTGTAATCTTGTTGGCAACCTTACGCGCATTTACCATCTCGTCTACATGTTCCTTAATATATGTAGTATGCTCGGCAATCTTCTTGATGATAGCCATGTTTTCCGCGCTCAGCTTCATCGCCTCGTCTTCCGGGAACAACGACTTCATCTTATATACATTGTCTATTAACTTGCTTTGATATGCGATAGCCACAGGTACGACATGATTCATTACCAAGTCGCCCAACACACGGGCTTCAATCTGAATCTTCTTGGTATAAGTTTCCCATTTCACTTCGTTTCGGGCTTCCAACTCAACCTTTGTCATAACTCCCTGCGATTCGAACATCTTCACGCTTTCATCAGACAAATAACGGTCGAAGATTAACGGGCAACTGGTTTCGCAATCCAATCCGCGTTTCTCCGCTTCTTCTTTCCACTCATCGCTATAACCGTTACCGTCGAAACGAATAGGCTTGCAAGCCTTAATATATTCACGAACCACCTGAATAATAGCCGAAATCTTAGGCTCACCCTTTTCAATCAACGCGTCTACTTTTCCCTTGAACTCAACTAACTGTTCAGCTACAGCAGTATTCAAAGCAATCATTGCACTGGCACAGTTAGCTTCCGAACCGACAGCACGGAATTCGAAACGGTTTCCGGTGAAAGCAAATGGAGAAGTACGGTTACGGTCTGTATTATCAATCAGCAATTCCGGAATTTGCGGAATATCAAGCTTCATACCGTGCTTTCCACCCAACGAAATCAATTCGTCTGTTGCACTGTCTTCCATATGGTCAAGCACTTTGCTCAACTGCGAGCCCAAGAAAGACGAAATAATTGCAGGAGGCGCTTCGTTAGCTCCCAAACGGTGAGCATTCGTTGCACTCATAATGGAAGCCTTCAGCAATCCGTTGTGACGGTAAACCGCCATCAAGGTATTAACAATAAAGGTAATAAAGCGCAAGTTTTCTTCCGGAGTCTTTCCCGGAGCCATCAACAATACGCCTGTATCTGTACCTAGTGACCAGTTGTTGTGCTTACCTGAACCGTTTACACCTTTGAACGGTTTCTCATGCAACAAAACACGGAATCCATGCGTACGGGCAACCTTACGCATCAGAGACATGATAAGCATATTATGGTCTACTGCCAAGTTACATTCTTCGAAAATCGGAGCCAACTCGAATTGGTTAGGAGCAACCTCGTTGTGACGTGTTTTCACAGGTATCCCCAACTCCAATGCTTGGATTTCCAAATCTTTCATAAATGCAGCCACACGAGTAGGTATTGCACCGAAATAATGGTCTTCAAGCTGCTGATTCTTCGATGCCTCATGTCCCATCAATGTACGCCCAGTAAGCAACAAATCAGGACGAGCAGCATACAAACCTTCATCTACCAAGAAATATTCCTGTTCCCAACCCAAATAAGCTACAACCTTCTTCACTTTCGGGTCAAAATAATGGCAGACATCCACTGCCGCCTTATTTACAGCTCGAAGAGCTTTCAATAGAGGAGCTTTGTAGTCAAGAGATTCACCGGTATAGGCGATAAACACAGTAGGAATACACAACGTATCATCTACTACAAAAACAGGAGACGATGGATCCCACGCACTGTAACCACGAGCCTCGAATGTATTTCGGATACCACCATTAGGGAACGAAGACGCATCTGGTTCCTGCTGAACAAGAAGTTTTCCAGAAAATTCTTCCATCATTCCTCCCTTACCATCGTGTTCAACAAATGCGTCATGCTTCTCAGCCGTACCTTCAGTCAGAGGCTGAAACCAGTGCGTATAATGGGTAGCTCCCAATTCACTCGCCCAACGCTTCATTCCGTCAGCCACTTGATCAGCTATACTACGGTCAAGAGCTGCGCCGTTATCCATTGCGTCTACCAACTTGGCATATACATTACTTGGAAGATACTTGAACATCTTTTCGCGATTGAACACATACTTTCCGAAATACTCGCTCGGACGTTCAGCCGGAACAGGCACTTCCAAGGGCTTAGCCTGAAACGCTTTTTCTACAACTCTAAATCTTAATGTTGACATAATACCTCAATAAATTAGTTGTTACTATCTAAATCGTTTTAATTTTCTCAATTCAAAAACAAAGGACACCTACAATCACTCTACATAATTATATAAAACAATATCCTATATCCCATTCCAAAGAAACGTAGCTCTATAAAACGCCATCTTCACAAGAAGCATCAAAAGCATCTTTTTGAAACAATAATAAGATATTTAATATCCTTTTGTTTTAAGACGATACAAAATTACGTCTTTTTGAATCAAGCAAAATAAAAACAGCAGATGTTTTTCATCACAAATTCCACAAGTTTCAATCTAACACACAAAATAGTAAAAAGCATTACAATTTATCACTACAATCATTATTTATACACATTATTTCAACGTCACCAATACATAAGAATGACTAATAAACAATTATCGGCATCCGTTAAACGTTTAGCATTAAGATAAAAATAGGGCTATATTCCCCACTTGGAATATAGCCATAAATCCAGTATATTTCAGAACCATTAGTGAACAGTTATCGATTCATAAGCCTTTGTTGCTTCCTTTATAAATACGTCCGGTGCTTTGGACCCTAAAAGACTAGACAACACATTGCCGTCAGAATCTAGAAAAAGCATTGTTGGAAATCCCTGAACCTGATATCGTTTAGCCAAATCTACGCCTTCGCCTTTCTCTGCGTCAACCTTAAGGCTAACAAAGCGAACGTTAAAAAATTCCCCGACATCTTCTCTGGGAAAAACTGAGTTCGCCATGACACGACATGGTCCACACCACGATGTATAAAAGTCAATAAAAACCAGCTTATGCTTCTCCTTGGCCTTCTGCAATACTTCACAGAAAGAACCATGTTCGAAAGTAATACCTTTATACCCTTCTTTAATGAGCGTTATAAGTTTGTTTAACTTGCCTGGTTCGCTATCGGTAGGACGTAAAGCTGCCTTTTCCAGATACGCAATCAGTTCCTCTTTAACATCAGAACTAAGATTTGGGAAATTAAAACTAGACTCAACGAGTGAACGCACTCCCATCTGCTGATTGAAATAATGAGCGCTCTGTTCCATATATTGCAAAAGCTCGTGATATTTCCGTTCTCCCCTCAACTGCCCTACTTGACATACTACAGCCACGATGCAGGTATCCGGAAGTAATGCCTCCTTCATCTCTTCTTTCAGTTTAGCCATACGCTCGACACTATACTCTGTATCCCCCGTAGCATACCCCAACACCTCGGAAGAGAACAGTGAGCTCAAATAATTATCAACAGCCTTCGTACCATTTGATGCAACAAAGTCGGTTTTATGCTTTATCAAGTATCGGTAATAGTTGCAGTCCCGATTCCTATATAAGCGGGCAAATATCCAGTTCTTCTTTTCACTATACTCCCTTTCAGAGAGCAAAGACATATACTCTTTTCCTAAAATACTAAACAACGAGTCAGAACCAGCCACATTCAACGCATACAGATAGTTGTACAAATCCTTCTTAGAATATTTTCCGCTTTCGTATTTCTTTTGTGTTCCAGCAAGCGAAGTCTTTGGGCTCAACGCCACCTTCACCCTATTAGCAAATTCTGGAAGAGCCCCTCCCCCACTTATGCGCTGCACGACTTCTCCTTTACTATCCAATATCAAATAATAAGCGAAGCTACGTATTCCATATTTCTTAGCCAGAGTCTTACCTTCCTCCGATTTCATATCTATAAACAAGTTTACGAATGTATCGTTCATATATCCTGCGAAATCTGAATCAGAGAATACGAACTTATCCATTCCGATACAAGGATTAGCCCAACGAGCATAACAGTTACAGAATATCAGCTTCTTTTGCTGGTCTGCCAACCGTTGTGCCTCTTCCATGGAGTATACATACTTAATTTTAGAGGTTTCCGAAAAAGTGCTCTGTACGCCGTGTCCTGCATAAACTACAGGACACACGGCCAACAATAACATTTCCAAAAACACAAAAACCCTAATTTCAGTTTTCATCTTTATGCTTATTTTTTATTCATTCACTTTACGTCTTTCACACAACGCACACTATAAGCCACATCGCGATCTTTATTGTTCACACGAGAGCTTCCTCTCCAAATACGGGTAGAGAAGATTGCTACCTGTCTAATCATCGCCTCCCGAACGACGCTCTGCGCACTATCGTCATCACCAGATTCACTACTATCTGATTCGCTGACACTGGAAGTGGAGATATCCTCCGTCCATTCATCATTTGTCCAATAATAGCCACATTCATCTTTTCGAATCCACTCATAATCTACAGCCGTATAAGCATCGCATCCGCCCATCTGAGCTTCAAACTGTGAGACACCACCTGGAAGCAAACAGGTTCCACACCCTTCACCACGCCAACTGTTGATTTCGGATATTTCTGTTTCGGACATACCTAAAGTAGCCTCCAGTTTCATCCAATCTGCATCCGATGGCAATCGCCATCCATTGGGAACGGCCTTACGAGCTGCATCAAGCGAATAGAGTAAACCGTATTTACTGGAATAATAATTGTTCACACTTGTCTCGTAATAAGTATAATTGCTTACCGGAAGTTGTGCAATATACGCTTGCACCGCAGCCAAAATATCCAAATAGAACTGATTATCCCAAAACTCAAACACCTTTATGAAGTTTTCCTGAGAATATGACCCTGAGGTGTAGAATGAAATATAGTCCTTATAGTCCTGATATTCTTCACGGTCAGTCAATTGATTATACACCGTACAGAAAGCCGATTGACTCAATGTGTAATTATCCAAAGAAAACTTGCTCTGTCCCCATGTATAGCACCCTTGTGTAACACCACCGTCTAGAAAATAATTCAGATTGTCCATCATCCATATTTGATTGCCTATCTGTACGCAGCGATAAACATGACCATCACGTGGGTCAGTAAAGTCTTCAACACGTTTCACCTGTGATTCGTCTACAGAATTTACTTCTTCTTTACTACATCCTGATACGATGAAAAGTCCCAAAAGTATTCCTATTAAAGTTCTTGGTTTCATAATTCCAGTTTTTGTTGGGTTAAAACTCTACTCCTAATTCACCTGAAATGTAATTGGACAGGATATTATATTTCTTCATAACCATAGAGCTAGTTCCATAGCGATTCAAGAAATTTTCACTCCCTATTGAGAGCATTGTATCCAGATAATATTCCAAGTCTTCGTTCGCATCACTTGGACTGTTCACCTGACTCATCTTATCCTTTACATTCCCGCTAATGAATCCAAACTGCCCGATTTGCTCAAATATAAGCGTACGCTCGGCTATGTATTCCTCTTCTGTTGCTACATTAGTAGACCAATATACAGAAAGATAATTTGCCATGGTTGCGTCATCGAACAACACTTCAGGTTTCCAATAAGATCCTTTATGCTGTACACCCCAAACGCATCCTAAACCACCATTGTTTCCACTTATTACCCAAGGCTTGTTATACCATTTGTTCTTGTTCGACACATCTGCAAAGTTATTCACTACCGTTTCCGCCTGTTTCACTTTCGCCTTGACCATTGAACGTAATATCTTGGATGAAATGGCAGCAATATCTTCCTCTGCTATATCTTGTACATTGGGAATTATCAATGTACGGAATCCTGTATAAAATTCAGGAGTTTCCGTCCCGCTGCTTGATGTAATGGTCAAGGTCGCAGGCAGGAAAATAGAAAACGGACGCATGGGTTGTGAAGCCTTCTCAAGAAAGGCTTCTACAAACTCAAGGGCTTTTTCCTGTTCCGCCTTATCGTCCATGTATTTAAACTTATAATACACTTTATTCTTATTGTGAGAAGAAAAGCTCCAGTTGAAATCCAAGGTCTCATACCGATAAATGGAAGTTCCATCGTAATTCTGTCCCGTAAGGGTAGAAGATACGGTATCATTAAAGAATACAGGAATGCCGTACTTCTCATAAATAGTGTACCGATGATGTTGTATCGCATCATTCGGATTATCGGCTATCACGTAAGGCGAGGTAAAATCTATTTTATTCTCTAAGGCATCTTCCTTGCCACATGAAGAAAGGCATAGGATAAGCAAGCCAAACAATATGTAATGTATATTCGTTTTCATGATTTCTATTCTTTATGTTTATCAGTCTTCAGTAGTTTCTTCTCCCGGTTTAGTCTTGCTTACAGGCTTGCGAGCCACACGAGGATTGTCTTCCATAGGAATCACATCGAACTTGACAACAGATTCAGGAAGAGCAAAAGTATAAGCATCGTCATGCTCTTCCAAACGATATGTCTCTGTGTACGAAATACCACTCGAACCGCAAGCACTATATACGTGTACTATAGGCTTTGAGTAAGGATATGGATCCGACACTGCATATCGACGGAGGTCGAACCAACGGTGCGCTTCGAAGCAGAATTCCTTACGGCGTTCATCGCGTATTTGCTGTACCAATTCCTCTCCACTGTAGCTTTGCGAAACGTATCCCAAAATACGTTTCGCACGCAACTTGTTCAGATAGGTGCAGGCTTCTTCATCCTTACCCTGCATGGCACAAGCCTCAGCCTTATTCAAGTAAGCTTCAGCGGCACGCAACGTATAGACATCAGAAATGTGCGAAACGATACTTCCACGCTCATATTTGTTCACCAGCGTAATAGAGTCACTCAATGTGGCTTTTCCGAAGAAACAAGAAGCTCGACGATCATCATCACCAAACATATCGAACAATTCTTTCGAAACGCAGAAGTCCCCCGGACGACCTGTAAACAAGTTCTCGCTTGACAAGTTGTTTGGACCTTGCGAGAACAATATCTCAACATTGTCACGGGTAAGAAATATCTTTCCGTCATCAAAGCTATTCAACTCGGCTAATTCACAATTCGGGCTTTCCAATACGATGTTTGTTTTCTGCTCCGCCATTTTCCATTCTTGCATAAACAGATATACACGACTGAACAGTAAATCTACTGATTCGAGCGAGGCACGATGTAAGCGATGGTTGCTATTCTGTGGACTTTTGGTTAGATATTCCTCTGCTACACTTAAGTCACTAACAATCTGTTCGTACACATCTTTTACGGTTGCTCTTGTAAACTGCGTATCCTTATCGTTGTCGTGTTCTATATATGGGGTCAACTTCAATGGCACACACAGTTTCGAAGCACAAGTCGCTGGTTCGTAAGCATCGCCATACAGATTGGCCAAAATGAAATAGAAATACGCACGCAAGAAATACGCCTCACCCTGCACCCGATAATAAGCCGCATAGTCCGATTCTGTTTCGTGAGGCAAATCGGTTATTTCATCCAGTATGATGTTTATCTTATTGATACGGGTATACAGGTCATCCCACGTAGCATTATCACCCGAAAAGTAAGAAGCGTTGTAATTGCTTCCCACACGCAACTGCCAAGCATAATATCCGAAAATACTGGCCAGACAATCAGCCCATGTCTTACTGGTTTCGGTTCCTACTGTACCTGTACTGATATCATCATCCAGGACATTGAAAAATCCCGCAGAGCGACTACCCGAAGGACCTGTAGACACCTGATAACTCTTGATATAGACATCACCCAACAATACTTCATCCAAATCACTGACCGATTGAGCTACAATCATGTCTTGCGAATAAGCACTCAGAAAGTCACTGCAAGACGTTTCTGTAAACATACTTGCCAATAACAGCGTGACGATATATAATTGTTTTCTCATATTATGTTTCGTTTAAAATGATACATTCATTGCAAAAGTATAAGCTGGACGAAGCGACATATTGATGGTTGTAGAGTTAGCCTGTGTCGGATCTTGTCCGTTGAGTTTGCCTGAGGCTATGGTAAACACGTTCGTCATAGAAAGGCTGAAGTCCAAAGACTTGAACGGTGTTTTCTTTAGTTGCTGACGCTTGAAGCGATAAGCCAAACGCAAGTTGCTCAAACGCAGATAATCGCCTGATACCACCCGAAGGTCTGAATTGTCATACATTGACCAGATGTTTCCAGCAAAAGTCGGAATCTTTTCCACTACCTTGGCCGATTCGCCATTAGACCAGTGACTCATGGTGCTTTGATAATTGTCATCGCTCGGACTCAACAGAGCCGGTATGTCGGTGTATTTTTCATCACCAGGTTTCATCCAACGGTCAACAAATTCCTTTCGTACATTCTTGTCGGAAGACACTCCTGAAGATATCGGAGTATAAAGGTTAAATAGTCTCACTTTACAACCGATACGATAATTGAAGTTCATATTTAACGACAGTTGCTTCCACTTTATTGTGGTATAGAACGATCCGGTAAGTTTCGGGTCACGATTGCCACTTGCAGTCATCACTAACGGAATGATTTCGGCCAACTTCTTGTTCATAAGCAAATGGCGACGGTCTTGATAATCATCAAACATCGGAATTCCATTATAAGGATTCAATCCCAAGTACTTATATGAATAAAACGTTCCGATAGCTTGACCATCGACAATGGCCGTTCCGTTCAGATAATCATTCAAGCTATAGTTCTCGTTGGTACCTGACTTTACCGTGTTACTTGCCCATGAATAAGAGGTAGCAAGATACAGTTCCCAGTCTTGCGTACGGATGGGATAACCAGCCAACCACAAAGAATATCCGTGGTTATCAATCGTACCATTATTCATCTTATAACTGGACTTTCCATTTACAGTAGCAATGTTGATAGTAGAGAAAGCATCAGTAGTATGCTTGAACCATAGTTCGGCTGTCAACTGCAAGCGATCTTCAAATAGGCTCAATTCTGTACCAAAGTTAGTGGTACTGGTCTGCTCCCAGCGTAGGTTCGGATTCGGAAATGCAGAAACGGTGGAAACGTTTTCACCATAATAGGCATCCATAGTTCCTCGTCGGATGAGCATATTAGGAGTTTCATTATCTAACATATTACCTGTTTTCCCGTATGACATACGGAATATCCAGTTGTCTACAACTTTTGAGTCCTTAAATAAAGTCTCCTTGACACCCCATCGTCCGGAAACCGACCATACGGGCAGAAACTTTTCGTTGCTTCGACTACCGAACTTGTTTGACGCATCAAAACGCCCATTCAGGCTGACCGTAAAAAGCCGATTGTAATCGTATGCTACTGTCAAGTAGCCGGAGAGCGTATTGGTCTTTGCTGCGGAAAGAGTCCGGTGGCCTTCGGCCAACCAATTCTTATACAACGGATAACTATCCAAATCATCACCTTCCATTGTGGCGTACTGCATTCCTCTTTCTTTGTAATAGCCACGGGTTTGATCAGATATTCCGTTTGAGCGATAAGTGCTGACTTCGTATCCTAAGGTAGACGTTATCATGTGTTTTTTGTCTTTCCCAAAGGAATAATGAGCGTTGGCCTGAATACGTCCGGTAAAGCTCTCTGTTGTTGTGTTCGTTGTATTGTAAATACCTCCATAAGGCAATTCACAGTATCCTGTAGTTCCCGTCTGCGGAATATCGTCTACCTCCCCATTTTTTAGGATTGCAGCATAGTTCGACTTTTCGCCGTACCAAGTACTTTGATTGGTGGAACTACGACTATACGATGCGCCCAATGTGAAGTTTACAATGTTTTTTAAGTTGTAAACTAATTCACCGTTTGTGCTGAACGTATTTCCCGAATAGTCATCTGAAGTATTCTCCATCTCGTTCAGGATATTATAGTCATACAGTGTATTGGTTTTACGAGTATTTCCTACACTATAACCGTGTTTCTTGTAGTAATACAGAGACCCGTCTGTGTTGTAAGCAGGAAGCGCACGAGTGGTTTCGTAAGCATAGTTCAATACCTTTACATCACTGGGAAGGTGATTCTTTTTCTGAATGTTTGCGTTTACGCGGAAATTCGCTTTCAGGTTCTTGTTTATCTCACTGTTCAGGTTCATCGAAGCTGTGTAGCGGTCTACAAATTCAGTTTTTACCGTACCGCCCTCACGCGTATATCCCACCGAAGTATAATAACGCGTGCTTTTTGAACCTCCCGAAATACTAAGTGTATGCGAGTGTGTCACGGCATCTTCACAAAGCAAATCGAACCAGTCGGTATTGGTCGTTTCGTATTGTTGCACTTCGTTCAGGAAATCGTTATATTTTGTTTGTCCCGTTTCGTAACGGTAATATGCGCCTTCGTATCCCACCATAGGCATATATTGCGGAAACACATAATGCAAGTCGCATAAATCCTTACCAAACTGGACACGCTCCTGAGAGTTCATCAAGTTGACTGCATGGTCTGAATAACGCGGACGACGAGTATATTTGATATTCGTATTGTACCGAATGGTAGGTTTGCCTTCATGCCCTTTCTTGGTAGTTACCACGATAACGCCATTCGAAGCACGTGTACCATACAAGGCGGTAGCTGCAGCATCCTTCAACACATCGATACGCTCAATATCCTGCGGATTAATACCGGAGATAGCATTCCCCACATAGTTGATATAGTCAGGGTCGTTCAGTTGTTCAGGTGTAACATTCACGGGATCAGACAAAGGGAATCCGTCGAGCACCCAAAGCGGTTCGCGATTTCCTACCAATGTAGAAGTACCGCGTACACGCAGACGGGCTGTGGCTCCGACCTCACCCGAGTTCTGAATATAAAGCAAGTCAGGGATTCGTCCCTCCAATGCCTGATCGATAGTAGTCATGTCAGGCATCAGAACATCTTCCATTTTCACAGAAGTGATAGAAGCAGTCACCTTTCTTCGGTCGATAGTCTGATAACCGGTAACCACAACTTCGCCTATAGCGTGCGAATCGTCGGATAGAGTTACATGTACCGGCTTCCCCGTCCATGTAAGGATTTGTTCTTTCATTCCGATAAATGCGATGCGTAACTTTACGCTTTTCAATCCGTTTGACGGGAAAGAGAAGTTTCCATCAATGTCGGTCACCGCTCCTTTCACAGCCTTCGTTCCTACGGGATAAATGGATACCCCCGCCAATGGCTCTCCTGTATTGTCAAATACTGTACCCATAACATTTTCTCCTTGCTTCCGCTGAATAATAATGTTGTGGTTGTTTTCTATTTCATAAGTCAGTTCGCTCCCAGCCAATGCGTAATCCAGTATTTTCTGAATAGACGCCTGTTGGAAGTTGTAGTTTTTGCGCGGCAATGCAGCTATGGCCTTGTTGCTATACATAAAGCCCACTCCTGTCTGCTTTTTAATCTCCACAAACACCTCTTTTAGCGTTGCATTGTTCAGTTGCATCGTGACCTTCTTCGAGGTTTGCGCCACAGCGGTAAGACTGCAACACAACAGTACGAACAGAAACATCCGTTTCGCACCGTGTAAAATAGCACTTTTTTTCATAGGTTATTGGTCTAAGTTTTTTTCAGTGATTAATACTCTGTTCCCTTTTCTGATTTTGAATTGTAGCTCGTTCATTTTCTCTATGTCATTACTCAATTGATTAAAAGTTTCATATTTGCTTACATCCATGGTAATATGCGATTGCGCTGTCTGTTCATCGCCAAACTCCACACTGATATCATACCAGCGAGACAGCTGCGTCATGATTTCCTTCATACTCCGATTATAAAAAACTAACCGACTATTGTGCCACGCTATATGCTCAGCCAAGCTATCGGAGGTAAGCGTTATCTGTTGACCTTTCCCAATGGAGGCAGTTCGTCCCACAGGGAGAGTAAACGAGGCTGCACCGGCATGCAATTCCACTTTCCCTCTTTCAAGCGAAACAAACGTACATGAAGCATCGGAATAAGCCTCTATATTCAGCAGTGTTCCGGTTACACATATTTCAACGTTCGATGTATGGATATGAAAAGGATGTACTGAATCGGTGTGCACATCCATATAAGCCTGTCCGCTGATTTTCACGTTTCTGTTTTCGGCCGAATAGGCTACTGGTATGTCTATTGCCGATTCAGGTCCCAAATGAACGGAAGTTCCGTCAGATAGATGTATCAGGTATTCACCTCCACGAGGCACGACAATGCGTCGGCAGGCATTTCCCTCGTTATCATTCTCTTGCGTTTTTTTCAAGCGGTTATATTGGTCAAGGTCAAAGACGAATCCGGCGGTTTCCGGTAGACGATAAACCGAATCGTTCAAGTAATCATATAGTATGGCCTTTGTTGCTCCAGCAGGTATCGTAATATTAGCTACTTTAGAATCAAGATAACGCTGCATATAGAAAGTAAACATCCATCCGCAAGCCAACAATACGATAATTACAGCCGCCATCTTTGCCCATCGACCAATATGCAAGAAGTTTACGTAACTTATTTGATGCGCCAAGGCTTTCCACGTATGCTTTTGTTTATTTTCGTTTCTATCCAAAATAGCCTGCTTTAGAAAACGAGCCGAACGAATACGCTGAGCCAACGCTTCATTCTCCGCCGAAGCATTTATCCATGTTTGCAGGTCAGATTTTTCTTCCTCGCTGATTGTTCCATTAAGTTCTTTCAGCAACCATCGCTTCACGATGTCTTTGTTATCAACTGTTGTCATTTATTAAAGCTTTCTATCAAGACAACAGAAACGCCTCTTGGTGTTACTTCCAATCCGACATTTTATTATTCTATTCGCATTGAGCCATTTTCAGAAAGACAAAAGCACATGAAATACAAGGCGTTAGCGGAAGCAAAAAAACGTCCCGAGAAAATAAAAAAACGCCTCGAGAGATTTAAAAAACGTCT
>CAVBJM010000031.1:0-29749 GCA_963595925.1 bacterium | reverse complement strand
CAGAGCATCTGCCTTACAAGCAGAGGGTCGGCGGTTCGAATCCGTCAACGCCCACCGAGAAAACCTTGCATCGTTGGTGCGAGGTTTTCCCGTTTTAGAAAAGCATCTTTTCTGAAATAATATAAAGAATCTCGTGTGCAACGCTTGCTTTTCTGAAAATAAAAGCATACCTTTGCACTCGAATTAAGGAAATATCGCGGAGTGGAGCAGTTGGTAGCTCGTTGGGCTCATAACCCAAAGGTCGTCTGTTCGAGTCAGGCCTCCGCAACTATAGGAGATGTAAACTTCGGTTTGCGTCTCCTTTCTTTTTGCAATATACCACATCTGTGGTATTGTCTACCGTTCGGTGTTGGTCTACCTTTGCATCAAACAAAATAAAGGAATATCATTATGACAAAGATTGCAAAACAACTGACCGAGCTTATCGGAAACACTCCGCTTCTGGAGATAGGAAAAATAGCTAAAGACCATCAGGCAAAAGCCACCGTTATCGCTAAACTGGAATATTTCAATCCGGGCGGAAGCGTGAAAGACCGCATCGCTTTCGCAATGATAGAAGACGCCGAACAAAAGGGACTTCTGAAACCGGGTTCTACCATTATTGAACCTACCAGCGGAAATACGGGCGTGGGATTGGCGTGGGTAGCCATTGTAAAAGGGTATAAAGCCATCTTGGTAATGCCTGAAACCATGAGCGTGGAGCGCCAGAACCTGCTGAAAGCGCGCGGTGCACAACTGGTGCTTACACCGGGAAGCAAAGGTATGAAAGGGGCGATAGAAAAGGCTAACGAGCTGAAAGAGTCTACGCCGGGTGCGGTTATCCTGCAGCAGTTTGAGAATCTGGCTAACGTCAATGCGCATGTGCGTACTACGGCCAAGGAGATATGGAACGATACAGACGGTAAGGTAGACGTGGTAGTAGCCGGTGTAGGTACAGGCGGAACCATTAGCGGTATAAGCGAGGGCTTGAAGCTGCTGAATCCGAACATCGAAACGGTGGCTGTAGAGCCGGATAGTTCGGCTGTTTTGTCGGGAGAACAACCCGGGTCGCACAAGATACAGGGTATCGGAGCCGGTTTTGTTCCCAAGACATTCCGTCGCGAAGCGGTTGATAAGATTATCCGCGTGAAAGATAATGATGCGATTCGTACCAGTCGGGAGTTGTCCTTTAAGGAAGGTTTGTTGGTAGGTATCTCTTCGGGTGCCGCAGCGTTCGCTGCCTTGCAGCTGGCGCAGCAGCCTGAGTATGCCGGCAAGAACATCGTAGTTATCTTGCCCGATACGGGCGAACGATACCTGTCTACCGTACTCTATGCGTTCGATGAATATCCGCTATAAACGGTGTGTGCAACAAAAAGAAGCGGCGCGGATTCCCCAGCGATGAGGAGTCTGCGCCGTTCATATTTTAAGACTGTGCTTATGCGGCTATCAGCTTCATGACGTATAAGTAAACCACTGCGGCGGGAACGGCCATCAGTGTACTGTCAAAACGGTCCAGCATGCCACCGTGTCCGGGAAGGATATTTCCCGAATCCTTGATGCCAAGCGTGCGCTTCAGGAGAGATTCGGTCAGGTCGCCCCAGGTGCCGAATATCACGACTACCAGTCCGAGCCCGATCCATTGGCCAATCGTCATAAACGGGTTATAGTGGGCGAAAACAACCGCGGCTATCATACTGGCTACCGCTCCGCCGATGGAGCCTTCCCACGACTTCTTGGGGGAGATGCGTTCGAACAGTCGGTGCTTTCCGAACAGCATGCCCGCACAGTAGGCGCCCGTGTCGTTCACCCACGTGAAGACGAAGATGGACAGAGGCAGTATCGGATTGAACGAAGACGTGGGGATGTCGGCAGTTCCAGTCGCTACGCTGTGGTAGGCCAGTACGTTGAGCATAGAGAACGGCAGTGCGATGTACACCTGACTCATCATGCCATACGCCCAGTTGTTTATCGGGTTTTTCCGTTTCCCGTAGAGTTCGCTTATCAGCAGATACATCATCAGGAACAGGTAGGGGATGAATACCTCATCCATTCCGGGCATCAGTCCTACGTAGGCGAAGCTCAAGAAGAGGAATACGCCCGACAGTACGCAGATTCGTTGGTTTATCCGTACTCCGTCGGCTTTATTTACGATGCTTCCGAACTCCCAGATGGTCAGTGCCGTTATCGCTCCGAAAAGCGCTGTAAACGATATGGGACCACCCAATATGCATCCTACCAGCAGGGCTACGAATACCACACCGGTAATGGTTCGTTTTATCAGATTACTGTTCATGGTTTTCGTTGTTTGCGGGTTCGTCTTCAGTCTTTTCGGTGGCCTTGTTTTCTTCCGCCATGATTTCCTCCGAACGGGAAGCCCACGGACGTTTTCCGAATATGTGCTCCATGTCTTCGGCGAATATTACTTCGCGGTCTATCAGCAGTTGAGCCAACTGCGCGTGTCCGTCCTGATGAAGTTTCAGCAAGTCTTTGGCGCGCGTGTATTGTTCGGCTATCATCTTCTGTACTTCCTGGTCTATCAGTTCGGCCGTGTGTTCGCTATAGGGTTTGCTGAACGAATATTCTTCGGTGTTGTAGTAGCACAGGTTCGGTAGCCTGTCGCTCATGCCGGCGTAGGCTATCATGCCGTATGCCTGCTTGGTGACGCGCTCCAGGTCGTTCATCGCTCCTGTAGAAACCTTGCCGATAAATACCTCTTCGGCTGCGCGTCCGCCCAAGGTGGCGCACATTTCGTCCAGCATCTGTTCCTTGGTCGTAATCTGTCGTTCTTCGGGCAAGTACCAAGCCGCACCCAAGGCGCGTCCTCGCGGAACGATGGTGACTTTTATCAGCGGATTGGCGTGTTCCAAGAACCACGAGATGGTGGCGTGTCCCGCTTCGTGCAGGGCGATGGAACGTTTCTCTGAGGCAGTCATTACTTTGGTTTTCTTTTCCAGTCCACCCACGATGCGGTCGATGGCTGCCAAGAAGTCGTCTTTGCCTACCGATTCTTTCGAGCCTCGTGCGGCTATCAGGGCAGCTTCGTTGCACACGTTGGCGATGTCGGCTCCGCTGAATCCCGGTGTCTGGCGTGCTAATAGGTCTACGTCTACGGTGTCGTCCAGCTTCAGCGGACGCAGGTGTACTCCGAACACTTCACGACGTTCGTTCAGGTCGGGCAGGTCTACGTATATCTGACGGTCGAAACGTCCGGCACGCAGCAATGCCTTGTCCAGAATGTCCGCGCGGTTGGTGGCCGCCAGGATAATCACGCCGCTGTTCGTTCCGAAGCCGTCCATTTCGGTCAGCAACTGGTTCAGCGTGTTTTCGCGTTCGTCGTTTCCACCCATGTTGGGATTCTTTCCGCGGGCGCGTCCTACGGCGTCTATTTCGTCGATGAAGATGATACAGGGCGATTTCTCTTTCGCTTGGCGGAACAGGTCACGCACGCGCGATGCTCCTACTCCCACAAACATTTCCACGAAGTCGGAGCCTGACATGGAGAAGAACGGAACGTCTGCTTCTCCCGCTACAGCCTTGGCCAACAGAGTCTTTCCGGTTCCCGGAGGGCCTACCAATAGCGCACCCTTGGGTATCTTTCCACCCAGCTTGGTGTATTTCTGAGGGTCTTTCAGAAAGTCTACTATCTCTTGTACTTCCTGCTTGGCGGCAGCCTGTCCGGCTACGTCCTTGAACGTAATCCGGTTTGCGGCTTTCTTCTCTATCACCTGTGCCTTGCTGCGTCCTACGTTAAACATTCCGGAAGGTCCTCCCGAACCTCCTGAACCGCTCATGCGGCGCATCAGGAACATCCAGAAGATAATCAGGAACAACAGTGGAGCGAAGTTCCAAAATATGGCGCCAAAGTAGTTTTGGCTCTTTTTATACTCCAACGATCCAGTAAAGTGTCCGGCCGCTCTCTCTTCGTCCAGAAACTTTTCGAGCGCGTCTGTCGAACCGATTTCCGACGATACCGCCGGGCTTTTTCCGACCTTTTCGCTGTTCTGCTTAAATACGTCTACGATGTGGTCTTGTTTCACATACATAGCTACCGTCTTGTCATCGGAGTTTACTACTACCTTGCTGGCGTAGCCTTTGGAAATCATGTTGCGCAGTTCGGTGTACGATACTTCCTTTTCTATCGAAGTTCCATCCTGAAAGAACAGGAGATATCCCAACACCAAGGCTATCATTACGTATAGCCAAGTCAGATTGGGGCGCGGCATGTTCATTTTGGGTTTATTGTTGTTGAAATTTTCGTTCATAGGTTTTTATGGGTTTAGTTTCGTATGGTACGCTTAATCTATGTCGGGGATGGCAGTACGTTTCGCGTCGGCCCACAGGTGCTCCAAATCGTAAAATTCGCGTTCTTCGGGCAAGAAGATGTGTACCATTACATCCGAATAATCCATCGCAACCCACTGTGCGTTTCTCAGTCCGTCGATGGCGTAAGGTTTGATGCCTGTGTTTTCGCGCACCGTGTCTTTTACCGAATCCACGATGGCGGATATTTGGCTGGGCGAATTACCTTGACAGATGATGAAATAGTCGCAGATAGTGTCGTCTATTTGCGTTAAATCTGCTACGATGATGCCCTTCCCTTTCTTTTCCTGAATTCCTTCTATTACATTCTTTATTAGTTCTTTTGTTTCGTTCATTCTAACTTGTATTAATTATGGGAAGCAAAGATACTTGGTTTTCGGTATATTAGGAGAAAAAAGCCTCTTAATTCTGCCTTACAATTGTATTTTTTTCGAAAAAATACGCCCGAAAACTTGTTGTGTTCCGATTTTGTTGTACCTTTGCACCGTCAAATTTGAGCCGTAGGCTCGGTTGACACTGACATTGGGCTATGGTGTAATGGTAACACAACAGATTCTGGTCCTGTTTTTCCTGGTTCGAATCCGGGTAGCCCAACACTACGGAAGAGCATTCGCCACAACGGCGGATGCCCTTTTTGTTTAGTACGATTCCAAATAACGAAGTTTTGCAATTTATTTATCCTTAAGGTGTTCCAAAAATCGCAACATGCCAGTACAACATGGAGTACAACATCTTTTTCTTTCACTTTCAGGCCTTTAACCCAAAAAGTGTGTAATGCGGTACAACATGGAGTACAACATCTTGGCGTTTTCCTACCTATTATATATATAAATAAAAGGATAAAAGTAAGGCAGATGTTTTTTTGGAGCAAAAAAAGCGTCCGCATCCTTTTCAGTTTTTAAGAGATAGTGTACTTGGTAAATCCCCGGCGAGCGATTTGAAATTCGTTCCGAGTGATTAAAAATTCCTCGCCGGAGAAAATAATTCTCTCGCCGGGCGTTTCGGGGTGCGTCAGCCCTTGGCTATCTGCTTACGGAAATCGGTAGGAGAGACCCCCGTTTTCTGCCGGAAGAGCCGGGCGAAGTGATTGGGATAGGTAAAACCGAGACTGGCCGCTACACTGTTTATGGTGAGCCGTTCATCGGCCAGCAGCGACTTGGCCTTGTCTATCAACCGGTCTTGTATGTAAGCCTGTGGGGTGACGCCCATTTCGCGGCGTATCACATCGCCGAAATAACTGGGCGTGAAGTGAAACTGTTCAGCGCACCAAGCCACGGTAGGCGGACCCAGTGTGCGGAGCTTGTTCGAGGTGTCCGACAGGTAGTCGTCTATCATCCGGTTCAGTTGCTTGGCCAGGGAGGAGGTGTGCAGGTCTTTGGTGTCGAACTGGCGGTCGTAGAAACGGCGGCAGAATGTGAGCAGCTGCCCGATGCCCAAGCGTAGCATGTGGCTGGTCAGTTCGTCGTCGGGGGCCTGCAGCTCGGTGTTGATGTTGTTGAAGCAGTTTGTGATGACCCGTCGCTCGGTGTCGTACAGTTCCAGTGCCTCGGCCACCTTGTAGTCGAAGAAATTGAACATATAGAAATCTCGTCCCAGCCCCGTGCCGTTGAGTTGCTCCGGTCTGAACGCCAGCATCCAGCCGTGCGGTTTTACGCGCGAGTCAAGATTCATCGAAACCACATCGCCGGGTTTCATCGTAAACATGGTGCCGCCCCGGTAGCGCATGCAGGTGTCTCGCAGCACCAGTTCGCCGAAGTCCACCTCCATCAGTACCACGCAGTACATGCCGAAGTCGGTTGGTTCGAAGAGCGAGAGGTCGGCGTCCTGCAGACGGGCTACGCTCACCTGCGGATGGTGGGTAGGCTGGTGGAAATAATGGTTGAACTGTTCGATGCTTTCTACCTGAATATGTTTCATACGGATGGTAATTTTGGTACAAATAACGGTAATTTTTGGTATTTACGATAATAATGGTACGTAAAAATGGTACGTTTTGCCGAAATCTGTAAAAGTGGTAGATATAGCCCGAATATATATCCTGCTATGGCGCTCTTCGGCGTATATCTTTACGCCCGGAAGCTTTCGGACGAGCGTATCCGGAAGCGTATACTATGAATTACAAAATCATAAAACAATGGCTGTAAAATTCTATAAGAGTGCGAACCAGGTGCCACTCGAAATGCACAAGGTAAGAATGATTCAGAAGCTCTCGCTTCTGCCGGTAGAAGATCGTCTGAAAAAGATTCAGGAAGCGGGAAACAATACGTTCCTGCTTCAGAACAGAGACATATACATGGATATGCTGACCGACTCGGGTGTGAACGGTATGTCCGACTTGCAGTTCGGCGCCATGATGCGTGCCGACGATTCGTATGCCGGATCGGAAACGTTCAACCGTGTGAAGGCGGCGGTAAAAGAAGTATTCGGAACAGAAAACGTGTTGCCCGCCCATCAGGGACGCGCTTGCGAGAACATCCTGGCCGAAGCCTACGTAAAACCGGGCATGGTGGCGCTGATGAACTTCCATTTCACCACCACCAAGGCACACGTTACCCGTCTGGGCGGTACGGTGGAAGAGTTTGTTGACGCCAAGGGCTTGTTGCCGCAGAGCGACGACCCGTTTAAGGGCGACTTCAACCTGCAGAACCTGCGTGCGCGTATTCAGGAGCTGGGAGCCGATAAGGTGGCTTTCGTGCGTGTAGAATCGGGTACGAACCTGATAGGCGGACAGCCGGTATCGCTGGAGAACATGTTGGCCGTGACCGACATCTGCCACGAAATGGGCGTGAAGTCGGTACTCGACGCTTCGTTGCTTCAGGATAACGTATACTTCATGAAGACCCGCGAGGCACGCTGCAAGTATATGGAGCCGCGCGACATTTACCACTTGCTGGCCGACCACTTCGATATCATCTACTTCTCTGCCCGCAAACTGAGTTTCGCCAAGGGCGGTATCATTACCTCGAAAGACCCCAAGTACACCCGTGAGATGATGGAATTCATTCCGCTTTACGAAGGATTCCTTACCTACGGCGGTATAGACGTTCGCACCATGGAGGCGATGGCGCAGGGACTCTACGAGTCGCTCGACATGGAATACCTGAGCCAAGGACCGGAGTTCATCAACTATCTGGCCAAGGAGTTGGACGATTACGGCGTGCCCGTAGTATTGCCGGCAGGCGGACTGGGATGTCACTTGGACGCCGGGGCTTTTGTGCCCGATATGCCTCACAATCAGTATCCGGCCGGAGCCGTAGCGGCAGCCCTTTATCTGGCAGGAGGCATTCGCGGTATGGAGCGTGGTACTCTCTCGGAACAGCGTAACCCCGACGGGACAGAACCGTTTGCCGAACTGGAGCTGATGCGTTTGGCAGTGCCTCGGCGTGTGTACACCCTCTCGCAGTTGAAGTATGTAGCCGACCGTGTGAAATGGCTTTGGGACAACCGCTCGCTTATCGGCGGTCTGCAGTGGGTAGAAGAACCCTCCGTGTTGCGTTTCTTCTTCGGTCGTCTGAAAGAAATCGGCTACTGGCAAGAGGAGTTGGTAGAGAAGTTCCGCGAGGACTTCGGCGATAGCCTTTAATTGGGGAAACATCTCTTCTCTTTGTAAATATAGTGGTTTGGCCTGATGGTATACATGTGCTGTCAGGTCAAACCTTTTTTATGTTCCATCCGTATATAGATAATACGCTTAGTGGAAAGAAAGCAACGCCCGCTTTTATTAAAAACGGGCGGTTCCCGTTAAAATACCCCCCCCCACGATAAAAAAGTTCTAAGAACGTTTTATTTTATTAAATAAAAGCGTTAGGTTTGCAGCCGGTGATTCGTTCTCTTTTGTAGAGAATGTTTTACGCTGATTGTGGGTAACGGACGCTATGCCCGCAATGCAGACCAATAGTTAGCTCCACAAATGACAAGCATGTTTATGCAAAATTCCTATTTTACAAATGCACGGCTTCTCATGTTTTCCGCTTTGCTAGTAGGGGGTGTAGGACAAGTTCTTGCTAACCAAACTGTTGCTTCGGAATCGCATGTTGCGGCCAGCCTGCTTGCAGGCAGTCAGCAGAAACAAACCGTAAAAGGTTCTGTGAAAGATGCAAATGGCGACCCAATCATTGGCGCGTCAGTAAAAGTAAAGGGTTCAAAAACCGGTACCGTGACCGATGTAGACGGTAACTTTACGTTGGACGTACCGGCAGGTTCCGAGCTCGAGATTAGTTACATCGGCTATGTAAAACAAACAGTAAAGGCCAGACCAAACCTTTCTGTAGTGCTCGAAGACGATGCCGTTCAGTTGAACGAACTCGTAGTGGTAGGTTATGGTGTACAGAAAAAGGAAAACCTGACCGGTGCCGTGTCTTCGGTTAGCGCCGAGAAACTCGCTTCACGTCCGGTAAGTAGCCTTTCTTCGGCTTTGGCAGGTGAAATGCCGGGTGTAACCGCTGTGCAGACATCGGGTGCTCCGGGTAGCCAGAACGCAACCATTACCGTACGCGGTAAGAACTCGGTGAACTCCGCTTCGCCACTTGTAATCGTAGACGGTGTGCCGGGTTCGATGAACGTTATCAATCCTTCGGAAATCGAATCGGTAACAGTGCTGAAAGATGCCGCTTCGGCTGCTATCTATGGTGTGCAGGCTGCTAACGGTGTCATCTTGATTACCACCAAGAAAGGAAAGGCCGGAAAGACCTCCGTTTCTTACAGCACCACACTCTCGTGGTCTTCGCTGTTGGCGAAACTCGACCTCGTAGACGCTTACGGCTATGCCACTCTGTACAACGAAGCTTACCTGAACGATCACCCGGGAGCTACCAAACCGTTCTCCGACGAAACGGTAGAAGCGTACCGTACCGGTCAGTTAGCCAGCACCGACTGGTATAAGGAAGCGCTTACTGGAAACGGTTTCGAACATCAGCATAACTTGACATTGAACGGCGGTAACGAGAAGACCAAATACAATATGTATCTCGGTTACCTGAATCAGAACGGTGTGACAAAAGACATTGACTACAACCGTTTCAATGCCCGTATGAACATCTCTTCCGAAATAAACAAATACATAACTTTGGGACTGAACGCCTCTGGTTACCGTGGCACCAAGCAGGACTCTTGGAGCGGATATACGCAGGTAGTGCAGGGTATCTCCCGTTCGCATCCTACCGATCCTGTTTACGATGAAGACGGCAACTTCAAGTATGTAGGTGTGGATAACCCGGTAGCTGTTCAAGGCCGCGACAAAACCGGTTGGAAGAAGACTATCGACCAGGAAATATTCCTGATTGGTTCGGCCGAAGTAAAACCTATCAAGGACTTGAGCATTAAGGGCGTTTACTCTTGGCGCAACTGGAAAGAAAACCAATTGGGCTTTAAGAAGACTTGGGGTTACGGTACATACTCGTCCGGTCAGCGCGAAGGTTATGACTACAACTATAACTACGACTACATCACCGGACAAATCTTGGCGAACTACAACAAGAGCTTCGGCGACCACAACCTGTCCATTTTGGCCGGTATGGAATCGTACGATGTACGTTACCATTATGTAACCGCTTCACGTAAGGGCGGTGGTAACAACAACCTCGACGAATCGTTGAACACCCTCGACTCTTCATCGCAGAAGAATACCAGTGGCGGTAACGAGCTGACGCGTTTGTCTTACTTCGGACGCTTGCAGTACGACTATGCAGGCAAGTATCTTTTCGAAGCCAACATTCGTCGTGATGCTTCTTCACGTTTCCCGGAAGCTACCCGTTGGGGTACATTCCCGGCATTCTCGGCCGGATGGCGTATTTCGGAAGAAAAGTTCATGAAGAAAGTAGACTGGGTAAGCAACTTGAAGCTGCGCTTGGGTTGGGGTAAGACCGGTAATGAGGAAATGACCGACATTTATCCGGCCGTGGCTACCTATTCTTATGGTTCTACCATGTTTAACAACACGCTTTATTCTACAGCGTACGAAAGCCGCTTGGTAAACGACAAGCTGAAATGGGCTACCGTAACCAACTACGAAGCAGGACTCGATGCCGGATTCCTGAACAACAAGATTACAATGGAGCTTTCGGCTTATAAAAAGAAGACCAACGATATGCTTCTTTCTATGCCACTGCAGGGCGTTATCGGTTTGAGCGCTCCGGCACAGAACGTAGGTAGCGTGCAGAATACCGGTTTCGAATTGACCATCGGTCATAACAACCGCATCGGTAAGGACTGGAGCTACAACGTATCGCTCAATATGGCTTACAACAAGAACAAGATTCTGGATATGGCCGGAACCGAAGGTCCTACAAGCGACAGCAACATCTGGAACTTGGAAGGATACGCCATCAGCTCTTACTACGGTTATGTAGCCGACGGACTGTTCCGTACTCAAGAAGAACTGGACAACGGCCCGAAGCGTACAGGTAACGAAAAGTTGGGCGACATCCGCTATAAGGATTTGAACGGCGACGGTAAGATTACTGCCGATGGTGACCGTCAGATTATCGGTAACCAGTTCCCGAACTGGACCGGTGGTTTCAACTTTAGCGTAAGCTATAAGAACTTTGAGTTGAGCGGACTTCTTCAGGGCGCATTCGACACGAAGCGTTACTATAACGGTGAAAGTTCTTATGCGTTCTATAACAGTGCGTCTTGCTTGAACAAGCACTGGGATCGCTGGAGCGAATCGAATCCTAACGGTACATTCCCGCGCCTGTCTCTTTCATCGCAGACTAACAACGTTATGTCTACTTATTGGTTGCAGGATGCTTCGTATGTGCGCATGAAGAACTTGATGCTTTCTTACACCCTTCCGACACAGTGGATTAACCATGTCGGCTTGTCGTACGCACAGGTATATATCACTGGCGAGAATCTTTTCACCATCTCCGGACTGGACAAAGGTCTTGACCCCGAAGCGGGCAACTCACGCGGATGGTCTTACAGCAACGTGCGGAAGATTTCTCTCGGTCTTAAACTTACATTCTAAAAAAAGTACTAACAATGAAAAATAAGATATTCAATATAGCACTGGCATTTGTGGGGGTGGCTGCGTTTTCATCGTGCAGCGATTTCCTGGACAAAGCGCCGAAAGAAGCCCTTTCTGACGCAAGCTTCTGGCAGAATAGCACAGATGCCGAGATGTATGTCAGTGACATGTATAATTACCTCGGCTTCTCGGTAGACGAAGCAATCAATACTGATGATGCCACCATGGGTATCAAGTGGGCTGCCGGTAATGAGGCGATAGGTGTGTACGACCCGCAAGACTACGGTTGGAGTACAGAGTATACCTATATCCGTGAGGCAAACTTGGCGTTAGAAAAAATGGCCGGCATGGAGCTGGACGAAACTACACGCAAGAAACTGGAAGGACAGGCTTACTTCTTCCGCGGCTATATCTACTGGAACCTGATTCAGGCATACGGTTCGGTGCCGTACGTAGACAAACCGTTGACGATTACTGACCTGAACGATATCGCTCAGTCTACTCGCGAAGAAGTGTATGCCAAGGTGATGTCCGATCTGGACAAGGCCATCGAATACTTGCCCGAAGAATGGGACGCTTCAAGCTACGGACGCATTACCAAAGGTGCAGCCAGAGCGATAAAGATGCGTGCCGCTATGTATTATGGCGACAACCAAACAGCTGCCAATCAGGCTAAGGCTATCATGGATTCTGGCCAATACGAATTGTGGGACAAGGACAATACCGGCAAGTATGCTAACCTGTTTTGGGAAGAATCGGACGGATGCAAGGAAAACATTCTCTTCATCCAGTACAATGCTCCCGACAAGACCAATTACCTGATAGGTTGGGAATGCTTCCCCACAAAGGGATGGGGTGGTATGGACCCCACACAGGACTTGGTTGACGCATTCGAAGACAAAGACGGTTATCCCATTTACGAATCGAGCGATGCGGGCGTAATAGCTCGCGATGCAAACGGTAATCCTACCGGTCGTCAGATTTCGCCGACATTCGACCCGGCAAATCCGTTCGTAAACCGTGACCCGCGTTTGGAAGTGAACATTCTTCATCACGGTGAAACCATGTATGATGTAGAGATAAAGGTGGCACCCGACAAGAGCATTAGCGGCAATACGGGTATCGGTTGTCACGGTGACGCTACCGAAACCGGTTACTATCAGCAGAAGTGGCTTGACCCGTCTATCGACCCTTCTTCCACTGGTTGGGATATGGGTAAGGACGAAGTCATCATCCGCTACGCCGAAGTATTGCTTACTTACGCTGAGGCTATGAACAACCTGAATCCGCTGTGTACCGAAGCGTTCAATGCTGTAAACCAAGTACGTGCCCGTGTAGGTATGCCGGCTTTGCAGAACACTGACGCTGCAGGAGCTACTTACTGCGCTACGAAGGCCGACTTGCTGAAACGTATCAAGAACGAATGGCGTGTAGAATTCGCCCTCGAAGGCCCGATACGTAAGTGGAACCTCCGTCGTTGGGGTGATGCCAAGGAAGTGCTTAACCGCAAGTATCACAGTATGGTGTATACTTTCGAAGACGGAATCTTCACTCCGTATGTAGGTACAAAACATGTAGAGTTGGCAGGTAGCAAATACTCTGACCACAACTATGTCTACCCGATTCCGCAAACAGAAATAGACCTGAATCCGAAACTGAAACAGAATACAGGTTATTGATAGACCCGAAAAGAAACGGGAAAAAGTTCTATTCTGAATCCTATAGAAAGGGGTGTGTTACCGCACACTCCTTTCTTTTTCCTTCTCTTTTTTTGTCTTCTGCCAAGTTTTGTCTACCTTAACCACGCTTATAAGCTATTAAGAAAACCTATTGCGTTTTAATAAAGTTCCAAACCTCTTCCGACAATGAGAAAGTATCTTCATTACTGGCTGGCGATTGTACTCTTTGCTGTGTATTTTGTTTCTTATACCGATCTCCTCTCGCATGTGCTTTACTACAACGAGCAGCACAGCCTGTTTCTTTACACCGCCGAATACTTCCATCATCACAGTCTGACGGAATACCTGACCGCTTTCTTGGTACAGTTCTTTCATTATCCGCTGATGGGCAGTTTGGTTATGGCATCGTTACTTACGGCGGTGTATCTCATGACGTGGCGCGTCTTCACCTCGCTGACTCAGCGTGAAGACCTGTTGCGCTTGTCGTTTATTCCCTCGTTGGTGCTTTGGGTTTGGTCGGCATCGCTTGCCCATACGCTCGCCCCGGTAGTATGGACATTTGTAGTGTTGGTTGTTGTTTGGATGCTTGTGCTCTGTTTTCACAGGCGTGGCAAAACGGTAAAACCATCGGGGCTGAAAGGTTGGAAGTATGCGGTTGTTACATCGGCAGTTGTTGTCGTGATAGGCGGAGTAACGGGCTATAGCTTCTTGCGCACATTCTCCATCAGTGAGTTTCGCATGATAAAGGCGCAGCAAGCCATAGACCAACATCGGTGGGACGATGTACTTCACCACACGTCGCGCTATCTTGATAATCGGTCTCAGACCAATCCGCTTATCTTCTATTTTCGCAATTTGGCGCTTTACAACCGTAACGAACTGCTTGACCACTTATTCGACTACCAGCCGAAGATGGGGACTGAAGCACTTTTCTTCCCGTGGCGCAGCCGTACGCGTGAAACGGAGTTCGGACATTACCTGACCGAACAGTTAGGGTGCATCAACGATGCGCAACACTGGGAGTTCGAGGCGATGGTAGTGTGGGGCGAGACGGCTCCGCGCCTTATCAATCTGGCCAAGTATTGCATCTTGAACGGACGCAAGACTTTGGCGCGCAAGTACATCGCCAGACTCCGACAGAGCCTTTTCTACAGCAGTGAAGCTGACCGTCTGGAGGCTTGCGTAGAGAGCGGGCATATAGACGGATTGCGCGCTTTCAGTACGGAAGAGCCCGAAAAGGCCGACTTTGTTAACGTGCTGAACTTGGCGCCGAACCTGGAGTTTGTCTTACAGAAAGACTCGCAGAACCGCATGGTGTACGAGTATCTGCAATGCTACCTTCTGTTGAAAGGCAACTTATATGGGTTCGTGGAGAATCTGAAAGATTACAGGCGCTTTTATGCGAAGATGCCACGAATCTTTGAAGAAGCTTTAGTGGTCTTTCAGTTGATAGATGGTGATGACTCCGATTGGCAAGTGTCGTCCGAAGTACGAAGGCGTTTCCAACGTTACCTGCAACTTGTTACGGAAGGCAACAAGGCGGCGCTGCGTGCGGAGTTCGGAAACACCTATTGGTATTATGTAAACTATGTCCGTGGAGAAAGATTAAAGAGATAAAACGATGCATTATATTCAGAAGAAATTCAGCGTAGCGGCTTTAGCCGCAGTGTGGACGATGTTTGCCCTCGTGTCTTGCACAGGGGGATATGATAAGGCCGATATCCGCTCAGATGCAGCGATACAGATGTTTCCCGATTATTCGGGAGTGACATTTCCTGTGAATATCGCTCCGGCCAATTTCCGCATAGACCAGCCGGGCGATGCTTATCAAGTGGTGATGACGGCTGGCGGGAAGGAGTATTTTCGCTCCGTTTCTACCGACAACGATGTGCGGATTCCCCTGAAGAAATGGCAACGGATGCTGACGGAGAACCGTGGAGACCGAATGCAGATTGCCATCGGTGTAAAGCGTAACGGCAAGTGGACCGAATACCGAACCGTAAGCAATGAGATAAGTTCCGATAGCATCGATGCTTATTTGGCTTATCGTTTGATTTATCCCGGCTACGAGTTATGGAACGAAGTGGGCATCTATCAGCGCAACCTTGCCGATTACGAAGAAATACCGATACTGGACAACCGTTCGTTCGGTAAGCAGTGTGTAAACTGCCACACGTTCAACCGTAATTCTACCCGTCAGATGATGATTCACGTGCGTGGAAAGAACTCCGGTACACTGATTAGCTGGGACGGAAAGGTAAAGAAGGTAAACCCGAGGTGCGACAGCGTGAAGATGGGAGCCACTTATGCCGGATGGCATCCCAGTGGACGCTTTATCGCTTTCTCGATGAACGATATTCAGCAGTTCTTCCACTCCAGCGGACAGAAACCCATAGAAGTGAGCGACCTTGCTGCCGACTTGGGAGTGTACGATATCGGGCAAGACAAGATTATCACATCCGACCTTCTCAGTGGAGACGATGCGATGGAAACATTCCCTACATGGAGTCCCGACGGACGTATGCTTTACTTCTGCCGTGGTAATGCTTTCAAGGCAGGCACTCCGCTGGATAGCTTGCGATACGACTTGTGGCGCGTGAGTTTCGATGAGGCTACGTGTAGCTTCGGCACGCCGGAGTGTGTGTATGGGGCAAGTGCTACCCGTCATTCAGTCAGTTTGCCGCGTGTGTCGCCCGACGGGCGGTACGTGGTGTTTGTCGTAGCCGATTACGGTAACTTTTCCATTTGGCATCGGGAGTCCGACTTGTACATCCTCGACCTGCGTACGGGCAGTGTACGCCGTATTGACGAGATAAACAGCGATGATGTGGAGAGCTTTCATACGTGGTCGTCATCCGGCCGGTGGCTCGTTTTCAGCAGTAAACGGATGGATGGCGGTTGCGCACGTCCATATTTCGCCCATTTCAATGCGGAAACAGGGCGGTTCGACAAACCATTTGTACTGCCGCAGAAGGATCCCTCGTTTTACGATACGTTTCTGAAGACGTATAACCTGCCTGAACTGATAACGTCACCCGTAGAGAATTCTAAGCAGTTGCTGGATGCGATAGGATATCAGGAGTAATTTTCCGTTGAAACCCGTTCCGTCCTCCGTTTTTTCGCTATATTTACGCCAACTATGAAAGGACACCGTTCCTTGCCAAACGTAAATATCCATGCTTAGTAAACTGAAACTGAACCAACTGTATTTTAAAGATACGCAATTCGTGAACCTGATGACGAAGCGTATCTTTAACGTGCTCTTGGTGGCCAACCCATACGATGCTTTCATGCTGGAAGACGATGGACGCATCGACGAGAAAATCTTCAACGAGTACATGAACCTGAGCCTCCGGTATCCGCCGCGCTTTACCCAGGTGTCTACCGAAGACGATGCCTGGAAGCAGTTGGAAAACACCATGTTCGATTTGGTAATCTGCATGCCCGGTACCGATAACAGCGATACGTTCGACATTGCCCGACACGTGAAGGTGAAATATCCCCGTATACCGCTGGTAGTTCTGACGCCTTTTTCGCACGGCATCAAGGAGCGCATGGAACACGAAGACTTGAGCATCTTTGAGTACGTGTTTTGTTGGTTGGGGAATACCGACTTGCTGGTTTCCATCATCAAGCTGATAGAAGACAAGATGAACTTGGAGCACGACATCAAGGAGGTGGGCGTACAGATGATTTTATTGGTGGAGGATTCCATTCGGTTTTATTCATCGGTGCTGCCCAATCTGTACAAGTTCGTGTTGCGGCAAAGCCAGGAGTTCGCTACCGAGGCGCTGAACGAGCACCAGCGTACGTTGCGCATGCGCGGACGTCCTAAAATCGTGTTGGCTCGCTCGTACGAGGAGGCCGTGGAGCTGTATGAGAAATACCAAAACAATATATTGGGTGTCATATCCGATGCCCGTTTCCCGCGTGAGGGAGCTATCGACGCGCAGGCTGGCATACGGTTTCTGACCGAGGTGAGGAGCCGCGATCCGTTCGTGCCACTGATACTGGAGTCGGCCGAGGAGTCGAACCGGGAGTTTGCCCGGCACATCGATGCTCTGTTTATAGACAAGAACTCCAAGAAGATGAACATTGACCTGCGTGAGGCCGTATCGGAGAATTTCGGCTTCGGCGACTTTGTGTTCCGCAATCCGAATACGATGGAGGAAGTGATGCGTGTGCATAACCTGAAGGACTTACAGAATGCGGTGTTCACCATTCCGTCTGACTCGTTCCTGTATCACATCAGTCGGAACCACGTGTCGCGCTGGTTGTACTCCCGGGCCATATTCCCCGTAGCCGAATTTCTGAAGCAAATCACGTGGGAGTCGTTACAAGACATCGATGCCCACCGGCAGATTATCTTCGAGGCCATAGTAAAGTACCGAAAGATGAAGAACCAGGGTGTAGTGGCCGTATTCAAGCGTGAACGGTTCGACCGCTACTCCAATTTCGCGCGTATAGGCGACGGGTCGCTGGGCGGAAAGGGGCGTGGACTGGCTTTTATCGATACGATGGTGAAACGCCACGCCGAGTTCGACGCGTTTGAAAACGCGTCGGTGGTTATTCCGAAGACGGTGGTGCTCTGTACCGATATCTTCGACGAGTTTATGGACACCAACAACCTGTATCAGTTGGCTCTCAGCGATGTGAGCGACGAGACGATATTGCGCGCGTTCCTACGTGCCAAGTTGCCCGACCGATTGGTGGAAGATTTCTTCGCGTTCTTCGATGTGGTGAAGGCTCCCATTGCCATCCGTTCGTCCAGCTTGCTCGAAGACTCCCATTACCAGCCGTTTGCCGGAATCTATTCTACTTACATGATTCCGTATCTGGAGGATAAGTACGAGATGCTGCGCATGCTGAGCGATTCTATCAAGGGTGTGTACGCTTCGGTTTACTATAAAGACAGCAAGGCGTATATGCAGGCTACAAGCAACGTCATCGACCAGGAGAAGATGGCCGTCATTCTGCAAGAGGTAGTCGGAACGCAGTATGGCGACCGTTATTACCCATCCATTTCGGGGGTGGCCCGTTCGGTAAACTATTACCCGATAAACGACGAGCAGGCCGAAGAAGGAGTGGTTAGCCTGGCGTTGGGATTGGGTAAGTATATCGTAGACGGAGGAATGACGTTGAGGGTTTGTCCGTATCATCCGGACAAAGTGCTTCAGACCAGCGAGCTGGAGATTGCGCTTCGCGAGACACAGACCCGTTTCTATGCGCTCGACCTGAAGAATACGGGAGACAATTTCTCGTTAGACGACGGGTTTAACCTGCTGAAGTTGCCGGTAAAAGAAGCCGAAGCCGACGGGGCGTTGAACTACATCGCGTCTACTTACGATCCGTACGACATGGTTATACGCGACGGCCTTTATCCGGGAGGCAGAAAGGTTATCACCTTTGCCAACATCCTTCAGCACGATGTGTTTCCGCTTCCGCGCATCCTGCAGTTGGTGCAGAAGTACGGTCAGGGCGAGATGAGACGTCCTGTGGAGATTGAGTTCGCGGTGAACATCAATAGTCGGGAGAAGACGGGTGTGTTCTATCTGCTGCAGATACGTCCGATGGTAGACATGAAGGCCGACCTAAACGAAAACTTAGACGAGATTCCTGAGGAACGTATTTTGCTGAAGAGCGACAATTCGTTGGGACAAGGTGTCATGGACGACATGCAGGACGTAATCTATGTGAAGACCGAAGGCTATTCGGCATCGAACAACCAGCTGGTGGCTTACGATATAGAGAAGTGGAACAAACGTTTCCTGGACGAAGGAAAACATTACGTGCTGGTAGGTCCCGGACGATGGGGGAGCAGTGACCCTTGGTTGGGAGTTCCCGTGAAGTGGCCGAACATTTCGGCGGCGCGGGTCATCGTAGAAGCCGGACTCACCAACTATCGGGTAGACCCCAGTCAGGGAACGCATTTCTTTCAGAACCTGACATCGTTCGGGGTAGGATATTTCACCGTAAACGCCTATATGAACGACGGTATCTGTCGGCAGGATTTGCTGGATGCCATGCCGGCGGTAGACGAAACGAAGTACATTCGTTGGGTACGGTTCCCGAAGCCCTTGACGGTGAAGATGGACGGAAAGAAAAAGAAAGGGGTAGTAGAATTGCCGGAGTAGGGGTAAGTACTTCTTACCCCTTGTTCCGATATTCCAACGGGCTCATGCCTACGTATCGCTTGAAGTATTTTCCGAAGAAAGACATGTTGGCGAAGTTCAGCGAATCGGAGATTTCCTGTATGGTGAGCGTCGTGGATTTCAGTTGAGCCTTGGCGTTCATAATCACCATGCGCGAGATAATCTCGATACACGTGCTGCCCGTAGACTGCTTGACGGTAGTGCACAGGTGGGCGTGCGTAATCCCGATTTTCTGCGCGTACCATGAAACGTTGCGGGTGAACTTATAGTTTTGCATCACCAGTTGGGTGAAGTTCTTGCAGATGGCTTCGCTCCGGGTTTGCTCGTGCGAGTCGTCTGTACCTTTCCGGTTGTATAAAAGCTGAATCGCGGCATGAATGTCGTTAAACAGAAACGGGGCGAACATCTTCTGAATGCCATCGCTCAAGTATTCCTGCGCACGGATGAGCCATGCGAAATAGTCTTTCAGCAGCAAGGCCGTTTCCGGTTGGAGCGATACCACGGGACGTCCCAAACTGGTGTACAGTGAGCTTAGATTGGGAGTAGCCAGAGGCGCCTGTTCGATATACTTCGACGAGAATCCGCCAATGTACAGCTCCAGCTCGCCTTCCACGCGGTGTATCTGGATAATGCTTCCGGGCTGAAGCGTCACGAAGTCGTAAGGCTTTACCTTTACACGGTTCAGATTGGTCGACGCCTCTATCTCTCCGCTCATGCAGAGCACGAATATCTCCGACTTGATTTGACACGGAAAGTCTGTATACGAAGCTAGCAGTTCCTTACTGATGCCGGTACCCACCAGCCAGTCTTGCGGCAAGTCTATTTTGGGTAATTCTTTATCTTTGTTTCTCTTTTCCATAAGACACGTTTTTGTTTAGTCTCGTTGCTCTTACAAAATTAAGACATTTCTCGAATCTGATAGTTAAAAGGCGTGTAATAGTCTGTATTTACAGGTTAATGTACTATAAAAACAGACGTACGCAGTATATTCACGCGCCGGAAGTCTCCGTCAAAATCTCTCGCCGGAGAAAAAAAATCTCTCGGGACGAATTTTTAATCTCTCGGGACGTTTTTAAAATCTCTCGAGACGAATTTTTTTTCTCTCGCCGGAGATTTTTGGCATACTATATATTAATTTTGCACCCAAATAAAAGCTATTATATTATGCTGAATTTGGATAATTTCTACAAAGCACGTTATGTGCTCAGCAAGGTAATCCGTAAAACAGACCTTGTACACGCCCCTAAAATCAACCCCAAAAGTGACATATACCTGAAGCCCGAATGTCTGCAAAAGACCGGCTCGTTTAAGATTCGCGGCGCATACTACAAAATTTCCCAGCTTTCCGAAGCGGAAAAGGCAAAGGGAGTCATCGCCTGCTCGGCCGGAAACCATGCGCAGGGTGTAGCGCTCGGCGCTACAGCCATGGGCATCAAGTCGCTCATCTGTCTACCCGAAGGCGCTCCTATTAGTAAGGTGGAAGCTACCAAGAGACTGGGAGCTGAGGTAAACTTGGTACCCGGCGTATACGATGACGCTTATCAGGAAGCTCTCCGCTTGCGCGATGAATACGGATATACGTTCATCCATCCTTTTGACGATGAATACGTGATAGCCGGACAAGGCTCCATCGGACTGGAACTGCTGGAACAGTTGCCCGACATGGAAGCGGTGATTGTACCCGTAGGTGGCGGTGGACTTATCTCAGGAATCGCTTTCGCCATCAAGTCGCTCAACCCCTCCATCAAGGTATATGGCGTGCAGGCACTCGGTGCAGCCAGTATGGTTCGCAGTCTGCGCGACGGCAAGCAGGAAACACTGGACTCGGTTTCGACCGTAGCCGATGGCATAGCCGTAAAAGCTCCGGGCTCGCTGACCTTCGAGACTTGTTCGAAGTATGTAGACGAAATCGTAACCGTAACAGAAGACGAGATTTGCGCTGCCATACTCCACCTCATCGAGAGCGAAAAGATGGTGGCCGAGGGAGCCGGTGCCGCCAGTGTGGCTGCAGCCATGTTTGGGAAACTGCCCATTGAGGGAAAGAAAACCGTATGCGTGGTGAGTGGTGGAAACATCGATGTTACGATACTGAACCGCGTTATCCAGCGAGGTTTGACCAAGAGCGGACGCATCTACACCTTGGCTATCGAGCTTGACGACAAACCCGGTCAGTTGGTAGCCGTGAGCAACATCATAGCCGAGCTGGGCGGAAACATCATACAGGTTCGCCACGAGCGCAACAGCGACAGCGAGAAGGTAAACGCCTGCGTGCTTCACCTCACCACCGAGACCAAAAACGAGGAACATGTGAACCAGATACGAGAGGCTTTCATAGCCAAGGGCTTTAAGTTGCTGTAACATATTGGGAAAAAACAAAGAGAAAATAGTTAGTTAAGCAATTATTCGGGTTTTTCTTTGTGTTTCTTATACAAGATTTATAATTTTGCGTCCAGTTCTTTCTGAGAACCTGGGCGCATTTTTTCCCTATGCGCCTTAGAAACAAATGAAGAGGTTCGGGGAAAGCCTCAGAACAAAGACTTAATAAACTTATAAAGAAGATGAAAAAAGTATTTTTAGCAATGGCTCTGTTACTGGTTTCGGTAGCGGGCTTTTCACAAGTGAGATTCGACGTACGCGCCGGTGTATCTGCTTATAACTATACAAAAGCAGACGAATTGTCTACAAAAGCAGGTTATACCGTAGGTGTAGGCTTGGACTATGCGTTCAACGAAACATGGTCGTTCCAGTCTGGACTGATGTTTACTGCCAAGGGTGCAAAGCTCGATGATAGTAAGGTAGACTGTAAGATGAAACCTGTATATATGGACATCCCCTTGCAGGCAGCAGTTAAGTTCGCTTTGGGCGAGAAAGTAAAATTGGTTGTCAATGCCGGTCCGTATATAGGCGTAGGCTTGGGCGGTAAGATTACTTCAAAAGCTGGTTCGCTCTCTGTCAGCAAGAAGATTTTCAGCGATGACAAAAACTTCAACGAGCTTACAGACAATCAATACGCCAGCCTTAAGGCAAAGCGTTTCGATGCTGGTATACAGTATGGTGTAGGTGCAGAGTTTGGCGATATCCTGCTTAACCTGAACTGCCAGTACGGTTTGGTTTCTCCGTTTAAGAACTCCGATCCGAAGAACGTAGGTCTTGTGCTGACTGCTGGTTACAGATTCTAATCTGTCCGCAGAGTCATACATAAAGAGAGCCGCCTCAGGGATTTGCTTAGGCATTCCCCCGAGGCGGCTTTCTCACTTTTTTCTTATTGGTATTTGGTTTTTATTTGATGTTCTTCCGAATCTTTTCCAGAAAAGCGTGCATGCGGTCGGCATCCTTGTGCTTGATAATGTCAAGAAGCTCGTTTAGCTCTGTGCGGATGTTTTCCACCTGAGCCGGGGTGCGGGGGTTGAAAAGTATTTCCTGCAACAGGAAGTCGTCTTCGCCCATTACCCCTTTGGCAATAGCCATGTGGCGTTTAAAGGTGGTACCCGGCGCATCTTGGTGCTTCATGACGGCGGCAAACGCAAACGTGGAGACAAACGGGATGGAGAGCGAGTAGGCTACCGTCTCATCGTGCTCGTCGAACGTGTATTCGAAGATGTTCAGCCCCAACCGATGATACAGGTCCTTGAAGAAAATGCGTCCCAAGTGGTCGCCCTCCTTGATGATGATGGCGTTCTCGGTGCTTAGCTTGTCCAAATTGGCAAACGTAGGACCGAACATGGGGTGGGTAGACACGTAGCGAAATCCGCAGTTGTCGTAGAACTCCTGTAAGCCCGTCTTGACCGAAGCGATATCGCTGATGATACAGTCTTTGGGCAGGTGGGGCAGTACTTGGTTGAATGCGTCAAGCGTATATTTTACCGTCGCTGCATTGATGACCAGTTCGGGAGCGAACTGTTCCACCTCGCTTAGCTCAGTAAACCGGAAGCAGTTGTACATAAAGCGTAGTCGCTTCGGGTCAACGTCGTACACGGCCACTTCGTGTTCAAAGCTCAATACATCGGTAAAGAAGGAGCCCATTTTACCGGCTCCCATAATTAAGATGCGCATAGCTGTCTCCTTTTTTATTTGTTGATGATTTCCAACTGCTGGCGTACGCTCTCTTCGTGTATTCCTTCGAACACGCTTTTGATGAAGTTGGCGTCCATTCCGCAAAGCGAACCCTGTGCGCCTCGTTTATCCAATATCTCGTTGTATCGTCCGGTTTGCAGCACAGTCATGTTATGCTCTTTCTTGAACGTACCTATTTCGCGGCAGATGCGCATACGTTTGGCCAGTATTTCCATGAGGTCGTTGTCGCATTCGTCTATTTGTCGGCGCAGTTCGTGCAGGTTCTCGGTCGTTTGGTGGTCGGTGCGGATAACCAGCAGATTTAGGATGTAGTCCAAAATATCGGGAGTAACCTGCTGCGAGGCGTCGCTCCATGCGCTGTCCGGGTTACAGTGCGATTCCACAATCAGTCCGTCCAGTCCCAAGTCCATAGCCTGCTGACAGAGCGGAGCTATCAGTTCACGCTTGCCGCCAATGTGGCTGGGGTCGCAAATGATGGGCAGGTTCGGGATGCGGCGACGCAGTTCGATGGGGATGTGCCATTGCGGCAGGTTGCGATAAATCTTCTTGTCGTACGACGAGAATCCGCGGTGAATGGCTCCCAGTCTTTTCAGACCGGCACCGTTGATGCGTTCCAACGCTCCAATCCACAACTCCAAGTCGGGGTTTACCGGGTTCTTTACCAATACGGGGATGTCTACGCCTTTCAGTGCATCGGCTATCTCCTGTACGGCAAACGGGTTGGCAGTGGTGCGTGCACCTACCCAAAGAAGGTCAATCCCGGCTTTTAGACATTCGTACACGTGCTTGGCAGTAGCCACTTCGGTCGATACGTACATGCCGGTTTCTTCCTTCACGCGCTTCAGCCACGGCAAGCCTTCTACGCCTACACCTTCGAAGCCTCCCGGTTTGGTGCGGGGCTTCCAGATTCCTGCACGGAAAATCTTGATGCCTTTGTTGGCCAGTTGGGTGGCGGTGTTCATCACTTGTTCTTCTGTTTCGGCACTGCACGGTCCGGCAATTACCAAGGGGCGTTCATTCGATACGCCTTCCAGTTCGATGGGTTGTAAATCGAGTTCCATATTGTAATCAGTTTTTTAGTTCTTTATTTAGATAATGTTGTTTATTCGTTCCAAAGCTTCGGCCAGCTTCTCTTCTTTGGCGCAAAGCGAGATGCGGATGTATCGCTTTCCGTTGCTTCCGAAGATAAATCCCGGGGTGATGAATACGCGCGCTTCGTGCAGTACCTTTTCGGTCAGGTCTTCTACATCAGCGTATGTGTCGGGTATCTTACCCCACAAGAACATGCCTACCTGTTCGGGGTCGAACGTGCATCCCAAAGCCCGCATAATGTCTTCGGCCAATTTGCGGCGCCGGCTATACACCTGAATGTTGGCTTCTTCGTGCCAAGCCTCGCTATTGTGGTATGCCTGTGCGGCGGCCAACTGTAGCGGACGGAACGTTCCCGAGTCGATGTTGCTTTTTATCTTCAGAATCCATTGCACGAACGTGGCGTTTGTGGCGAGCATTCCCACGCGCCATCCCGGCATGTTGTGGCTCTTGCTCATTGAGTTGAACTCGATGCAGCATTCTTTAGCACCCGGCACGTTCAGTATGCTGATGGGCTTCCGGTTCAGGATGAAGCTGTACGGGTTATCGTTTACGATGACGATGTTATGTCGGCGTGCGAAATCTACCAACTTTTCATACAGTTGCATGGTAGCGTTTGCTCCCGTTGGCATATTGGGGTAGTTGGTCCACATTATCTTTACCCGGCTCAAGTCCATCCGTTCCAACTCGTCGAAGTCGGGTTGCCAATGATTGTCTTCGCGCAGGTTGTAGTTTACGATGTCGCTTCCTAAAATCTTATTCAACGAAGTGTAGGTGGGGTATCCCGGATTGGGAACCAATACCTGGTCGCCAGGGTTTACCAAGGCCAGCGTGACGTGAAGAATACCCTCTTTCGAACCGATGAGTGGCTGGATTTCGGTAGCGGGGTCAAGGTCTACGTTATACCAGCGTTTGTACCAGTCGGCCATCGCCTGACGCAGTTCGGGGATTCCCACCGTAGGCTGATATCCGTGTACATCGGGGCGGCGTGCATTCTCGCAGAGCACCTTTATCGTTTCTTCCGACGGAGGCATGTCTGGGCTTCCGATGCCCAAGCTGATGACGTTCTTGCCTTCGGCGTTCATCTTTGCCACTTCTTTCAGCTTACGGCTGAAATAATATTCGCTAACGTTCGCCAACCTGTCGGCCGGCTGGATGTTATAATGTTGATTCTCCTTCTGCATATTCTCCTAAAATTTTCAGTGCTTTGGTGAGCGGCGTTACCGCATCGATGGATTGTTTATATCTCAGATAGTCGTTGAACATCACGTCTACGTAGAACATGTATTCCCATTCCCGTCCGATGATGGGCAGCGATTGTATTTTGGTTAGGTTGATGTGGTAGAACGAAAAGATAGACAATACCTGCGAAAGGCTTCCTTCGTTGTGCTGGAGCGAGAAGACGATGTTCGCCTTGTTTACTTTCGTGCGGTCTTTTAGTTCATCGGCTTTCCAAGGGTCGCATACGATAAGGAAACGGGTGAAGTTGTGCTTGTTGGTTTCGATGCCTTCCTGCAGGATTTTCATGTTGTACAAGTCTGCCGCATATTTCGAGCAGATGGCAGCGTGTCCTTTCAGGTTCTTTTCGTGGATGTCTTTAGCACTGCCCGCCGTATCTTCTGTTTCTACCGCTTTCAGCTCGGGGTGATGCATGAGGAAATCCCGGCATTGCGCCAGTGCCACCGGATGCGAGTTTACTTCGGTCAGGTCTTCCCAATCCTCGTCGGGCAGACACATGATGCTGTGACTGATACGCAACTTATGTTCGCCGATAATGGTGGTCCCGCTGTCCCGCAGCAGCTCATAGTTGTGCAGCAAACTTCCGGCTATTGTGTTTTCTATGGCCACGGCTCCTATCACGTTACTGTCCTGACGGATGTTCTCGAACACCTCCTCAAAGGTGTTGCAGCATATCAGCTCGATTTCTTCACCTTTGAAATACTTATGGGCGGCAATGTCGTGATACGACCCCGGAACTCCTTGTATGGCTATCTTTTTCATTCGTACTTTTGTCTTAAATAAAAAAATCCCGTCTTCTTGTCGAAGCGGGATTCGTAATATTGTTTGGTTTATCTTGCTTATTATACGTATGCGAACTCCCGCTTCACTTCATTGCTAAAGTAAAAGTAATAAAAGTAAAAAAAGAAGTATGTCGCAAATCGTTTCATGCTTTCTGTTATTTTGTTTTTGTTTCGGCTGCAAATGTAATACTTTTATTTAAAAAACAAGAAAAACGTCTCTTTTTTCTTTTAATATGGTGTTCAATGTCTGTTGGAACAAAATGTAGGCAACCGTTGTGCGTTCCGAAAGCAATAACTATTTTTGCAACAAAGGTCTCTTGCATAGCGAGTGGCTTTATGGAGAATTTTCTAACCTAAATATAAATAGCATGACATTACGCAAAAACATTTTGGGATTGTTTTTCTGTCTGTTGTCGGCCGTGGCCGTGGCGGACAATGTTTACGACATTCGTCCCGTACCGCAGCAACAGGAACGCGGTCAGGGCTTTGTCGCTGTGGCTGGTCAGGTGACTGTGGTTGCCGGGGCAGGCATAGACAGTTATACCATCGACCGCGCAAAGGAAGTACTTACCGAGCATGGCTTGACCGCAGTGGTGGCCAAAAAGGCTCAAAAGGGGACCGCTACTCTTTATCTCGGTATTAATGGCAGTAACGACCTGGCCGACCGCGAGGCAAAGCGCATCGGTCTGAAGCGTGAGGTGTTCGGACAGCCTAAGTACGACCGCCACGCACTCACTCTGCGGCAGGAAAACGGACAGGCGGAGATTCTGATTCTTGGTGAGACGACCGACGCCGTGTTCTGCGGTCTGGCTTCGCTTGAGCAGATGCTGGATCAGGCTAACGGTGGTCAGCTTGCCTGTGTAGATATCTACGATTACGCCGATACACAGTACCGTGGCGTTATCGAAGGATATTATGGGGTGCCGTACTCTGAGGAGGTAACGGCTGACCTGTTCCGCTTCATGGCTCGTTATAAGATGAATACTTATATGTATGGTGCCAAGAGCGACCCTTACCATTCGCAGTTCTGGGATAAGGCTTATCCCGAAACCATTACAGCAAAACAGCAACAGGTGGGAATGCTTACCGAGGGTATGATGCGTCAGCTTACCGATGCTGCCCATCAATCTAAAGTAAACTTCATCTGGGCTATCCATCCGGGAACGGCTTTCACCGACCCTGCACAGGACAATGTGCTCGACCGTATCATGGATAAGTTGCGTCTCATGCACAAGCTTGGTGTCCGCCAGTTTGGTGTATTTGTAGACGATGTAGGTGTACCTTCCGATTCTGTTTCGTTGGCTCTCAATGCTAACCGCCTCACTCAGTTGCAGGAGCGAATCGACAAGGAATGGAATGGCCGTAAGGCTCTTGCCGCCGACACGGTGAAGCCTCTCCACTTTGTACCGCAGCTTTATGCTTACTCGTGGGTGAAGCGCGAACAGGGTGAACGTTTCTTCCGCTCTCTGAGTGGCACACCGAAGAAAGTGTGTATCTACATTACCGGACGTGCCGTTTGGACGGTGCCCAATTCCGAAGACCCCAGTCTGGTCAGCTCATGGCTTGGACGTGATGTGGCTTGGTGGTGGAACTATCCTTGCAACGATAACGATATGAACAAGATATTCCCTCTGGATACTTACCGTAACTTCGATGACGAGGCTCACATCGACCGAAACGCCGTTCTTGATCCCGACCTGAAGGGAGTGAATACGCTCATCAGCAACCCCATGCAACAGGGCGAAATCAGTAAGATAGCCCTCTTCAGTATAGCAGACTATGCATGGCATCGCGCTGCTTTCGACAACGATGCTTCGTGGATGGCTTCGCTGAATGCAATCTTCGGCAAACGTGCCGATGCTGCCTTCCGCCTCTTACCTCAGGTGCGTTATTACGATACCAATACGCCGTTGTCCAACTGCATACGTCTGTGGAAGGCTCATCGTTCCGATGCCCAGGCTACGAAAAACTTGCTGGACGAACTTGCCAGCCTGCAGGCCGATGCCAAGACACTCAGTGGTATGGCTACGTCTTCCAACGCTTCCGACCGTCTGTTTTGGACAGAGTTGCAGCCTTATGTTGACAAGGTAGCCGATATGTGCGCCATCGCACAAGCATTAGTCAACCCTGCCTCCACCGATGCGCAGCGTCAGGCGGCACAAGATGCAGCGGCAAAACTTGATACTAACCCGAAGTATCAGTTCTCTATACTGAATGGTATGGGAAGCGACATCAAGCTCTCAATGCGCACGGCAGAGCCTGCCGCAAAGGTACTCCGACCGTTCGTAAGCGAATGTGCTAAATAGCATTTATTTAACCTATTATATAAGCAATCAGCGGCAACTGGCTTCCCAATGGGGTCAGTTGCCGCTGATGATATTTTATATTATCTTTTAGTGTCTTTCTCCGCCAACGATGGTGTTTCCCGTCAGTATTACGAAAGAATGCCACGAGCTACTGTTGAGGTTACGGCTTGCAAAAAACGATGCGGAATGGTTGTCCGGTTCAATGTGTATGTACAAGCTGTTTTGGCAAAAGTATCCATCGTCATTATAGATGCGCACTGATATATTTACCCATTTATCCGTTACTCCATAGTAGTTGAAACTAAGGTAGCTTTTCTATATATGCACAAGAATCGCTCAAAAAAACACCTTCCTGCATAACACGGATGGCATGACCGACCTTGAATACCGCAAGGAGATGGAACGGCTTGGTGTGGACCTGTCGTGGAACCTACCTGTTGTTCATCCCACTTGTAAAGGCTCTCGCATTGCCCAATCCTAGAGAATGAACAACGTCAGAGCCCACGCCGATATGAAAAATCGAATCCGTGCAGAACATAAATGTAAAAACACACTGTACCCAAAAGGGTACAATGATAACTTGCAATAAAACCACACGGTTGATATACCCCCCCCCCTCGGGACATCTACCGTTGCCAGTCTTAGCTAGGATTTGGAATTGCGAGATTCTTACAAGCCAAAGACAAGCGTCAAGTAAACGCCTTTCATTATGTCATGATTTCCAGCCTGGTACCCACCTTGACCCCCGATGTATTCGGATGTTTCAAATCGGCGTAGGCTTCAATCGAATCTTCTTTTATTGAACTGTACTGTACGAAGTGGCAATTCAACACTTTCGATGCGATTCTCGAAAATTATATTGCAGACATAATCAAAATATCCGTACGGGCTAATAGTGATTATTTAAAAAATGTTATAAAAGGCAAGAATTCGTTCTGCTTGTTTGTGGACTTTTCGTAAAGTCCGTATATTTGCATCGTGTTTTTCATGGTATTAGATTTAAGGTTAACAAAGGTTGGAGTACAGAGGTACTCCTTTTTTTATGTCCAAATGTGAGGTGGCTTTGTCTATACCTCATCCTTTGGCGAGTCATCAGCATTCCCCGGCGAGAGAATAAAAATCAGCGGCGAGCGATAAAAAATCTCTCGGGACGCATTAA
>CAVBJM010000030.1:0-30826 GCA_963595925.1 bacterium | reverse complement strand
GTCCCGAAAAAACATCTGCCTTACTTTTATCCTTTTATTTATATATATAATAGGTGGAAAAACGCCAAGATGTTGTACTCCATGTTGTACTGCGTTACACACTTTTGGGGTTAAACGCTTGAAAACGAAATTAAAAGATGTTGTACTGCATATTGTACTCCATGTTGTACTGGCTTGTTGCGATTTTTAGAACTCGCTTGTAATGTGTAAAATATAAAATCTTGTTATCTGGAACGATACCAAATAAAGAAGCGGAAATCCGCTACCGTTTCCCCGGGAATTGGGGTGCGGTAGCGGATTTCGGTTGATAGAATCAGCTCTGTATCGTCAGAAGCTGAAGCGGTACTTGGCTCCGGCACGTACCCAAATTCCGGGTTGAGGCACGTTGCCGTGGTCATAATACGTCTTGTTCAGGATATTGTTCGCTTCGGCAAAGAGCTGATATTTCGGCGCGTCCCACGAGAGACGTGCGTCCAGCAGTGTGTAGGGCTTGTACGAAACGGTTTCGGTTCCTACCGAGTAGTTTCCTATACGGTCTTGCCAGCGGTAGGATATGTTCAGATTCAGCTTGGCGTACAGGTGAAGGTCGGCTTGCGCTACGACTTTATGCTTCAGATACTCCAGCGCGTACTGCGACACGATGTTCGGTTCGCTCTTCTTGTCCTTGTCGATGTAGGAATAAGACACGTTCAGGTCTTTCACAAAAGCGTTCTTGCCCTTGTAGTGGCGGAAGTCTACGTAGACGGACGCTTCCACTCCCGTGGTGTTCAGCGTGGTGTGGTTTACCGACTGCCAAGGGGCGTCCGCACCTTGCGACACGTCGCGTATCCAGTCTATCATGTTGGTGCCATGATTGCGGTATGCGCTCAGGGTAGCCCGCACGCCGGGAGTGAGGTATTTCACGCCAACCTCGAACGCCTGCATCTTTTCGGCTTTCAGGTGCTTGTCGGCCTGATAGCCCTGCATGGTATAGTAGAGCTCTGTGAAGGTGGGCAGACGGAGCGACGTGTTATACGAGGCGTACACCCTCCAGTTGCGCGCCACTTGGTAGCTGGCGTCTACGCCCGGATAGAAGCGGAAACCTTCGCCGTCCCACGTATTCTTGGTAGCGATGACTCCGGCCGACACGGTGAAGCGCGGCAACAATACCGTGTGCTCCAGGTGGAAGCTCATGTTGGTGCGGTTCAGTCCTTTCGCGTAGTCGCGGTCTACGCCGTGTATGTGCTTGGGATTGTCGAGCGGCTCTCCCAGCTTGGTACTGATGATGTCTTCGTTTCTGAACTCGGCTCCGAAAGCCGTTTTCCCGAGAAACGTTTCGATATAGTTGTTCAGGTTCAGACCCAGTACATCGGTACGTCCAAAGTTGTAAGTGTCTGCCCCTTTCCCCCGATAATATTCAAATCGGTCTTCGCCCCGGTTCCAGTACACCGAAGGTTTGAAGTGATACGTGCTGCCTTTGGTTTCGGCCTGTACGGCGGTGAAGAACTTGCGTGTGTGTTCAAACTGGTCATCGGAGCTTGTTCCGTAGAACGTGTTCGACCCAAAGTCTTTCATGCTGATTCCGGCGTGCCACCTCACGTCGACCTGTTCGCCGTAGTAGCGTCCTTGATAGAAACCCTTGGCGTTCTTGAAGTCGGCGTTCAGTCCTCCGACCTTGTTTCGGCTGAATCCGTCGCTGCGTGTGTAGCTTCCCGACACTTGGTTGGCGAACTTGCTTCCTACGAGGCTCACGTGTCCACCACCGCTGAAGAATCCGTACGAACCGCCTTCGGCATGCACAGCCGCTCCGCTTTCCTTGTCGGTGCGGGTCACGATGTTGATGGCTCCCAATAGGGAAGACGTTCCGTACACTCGTCCTGCCGGTCCTTCCAGCACTTCGATACGTTCTATTTCGCTAATGTCTACAGGAAATTCGGCCGCGTTATGGCCGGTTTGGGGGTCACAGATGTTGATTCCGTTCAGTAGGATGGTGATTTGGTCGAACGTTCCCCCTCTAACACTGATGTCTGTTTGCGCTCCCAGATTGCCTCGCTGGCGGACATCCACGCCTACGGCATACTTCAGTAAATCGTTAACACTCTGCGCAGGCGCATTGGCAATGGCCTCGCGATCCAATACAGTCACAAGTCTTGCGGCCTGACTCACGGTGAGCGGTGCGCGGCTGCCCGTAACTTGCACTTCCTCCAGTTCGTGCAGTTTCTCGTTGCCGTGGTTTTCGGTCTGTGCCGAAATCTCGTTCAGGTTCGCGAAAAGCAGTGTCGGAATGGTAAGCACCCCGATGTTGACCTGAATCTTCAAGCTACGGAAAACAGCGTACGAACAGTGTGAGAAGCGTCTGAAACGTACGGCGCAACTGTTGTTCTGATTGTTTCCTTTCATTGTTTGTTAAAAAATAATGTGAATAATTCGGTCGCAAAGGAAATACATTCGTTTCATACCTGCAAGAGGAGGGTTGGATTTTTGCCGTTCGGCCAAATCTGCGTAAATTTGTGGTATGAAAAAGAAATTCACACTGGAAGTGCCTGGAGGAGCCAATCGGGTGCTGCTGCATACCTGTTGCGCTCCGTGTTCTTCGGCAATCATCGAATGTATGCTGAATCACGGTATACGTCCCACCATTTATTACTGCAACCCCAATATCTATCCGGCGGAAGAATACCGCATACGGAAAGACGAATGTACACGCTATGCCGAGTCGTTGGGGTTGGATATCGTAGATGCCGACTATAACCACGAAGAGTGGCTCTGCGCGGTAAAGGGCTTGGAACAGGAGCCGGAACGGGGCGGACGATGCCTGAAGTGCTTCCGTATGCGGCTGACAGACACCGCCCGCTACGCCCATGAACACGGCTTTTCGGTAATCACCACTACGCTGGCCTCTTCGCGCTGGAAGAGCCTGGAGCAGATTAATCAGGCCGGACTGGAAGCGGTGCGCGATTATCCCGATGTAACCTGGTGGGAGCAGAACTGGCGAAAAGGCGGACTGAGCGAGCGGCGCATTGCCATCATCAAGGAATACGGTTTTTACAACCAATTGTATTGCGGATGCGAATTCAGTATGCGCAAGGAACAAAAAGTCGGAGATTCGCTTGACAACGGTAGATAAATTGTCTTATCTTTGTCGGAAATTGTATCGTACTGTTTATACGTATGACTAACATCTTAAAGCATCGGGGAGTTATATCCGGCATCAGCGGTAACGTGTTGAAAGTAACGATTACCCAAACTTCAGCTTGCGCCTCTTGCAGTGTGAAGAACGCCTGTCATGTTTCCGACAAGAAAGAAAAATGCGTGGAAGTCCTATCTGGACGGAAGGACTTCCGTATTGGCGACGAGGTAACTTTGGTAGCCAAGGAAAGCATGGGGCTGAAGGCGGTTCTGCTGGCTTTCGTCTTGCCTTTCCTGATATTGGTTACGGCATTGGCCACCGTTCTGCACTTTTATCCCGGTCGTGAAGCGGAAGCCGCTCTGCTGTCTGTATGTTGTTTGATACCTTACTATCTGGTGCTTTATGTCTCTCGGAAAAGGCTGAGCCGTATATTTACATTCGAATTGGAAGACTAACAAATAAAACTAACTTTATCTATTTATGGATGTGATTTTAATAGCAGTAATTTCATTGGGCGCTATCGGACTGGTTTCGGCCGTAGTCCTTTACGTGGCCTCACGAAAGTTCGCTGTACACGAAGACCCGCGCATCGGTCAGGTAACGGCCGTGCTGCCTCAGGCCAACTGCGGAGGTTGCGGTTTCCCCGGTTGCGCCGGATTTGCCGCCGCTTGTGTGAAAGCTGGTTCGTTGCAGGGCAAACTTTGTCCCGTAGGCGGACAACCCGTTATGGAAAAAGTGGCGGATATCTTGGGACTGGCTCCCGAAGCTTCGGAGCCGAAAGTAGCCGTGGTGCGCTGCAACGGTAGTTGCGAACACCGTCCGCACCTTACGGAGTATGATGGAGTACGGTCGTGCACCATCGCCCATGCCACTTACGGTGGCGAAACAGGTTGTTCGTACGGATGTTTGGGATGCGGCGACTGCGTGTCGGCGTGTCAGTTTGGAGCTATACGGATGAATCCCGAAACGGGGCTTCCCGAAGTAGACGAATCGAAATGTACGGCCTGTGGAGCTTGTGTAAAGAGTTGTCCGCGCCGCATCATCGAACTGCGTCCGAAGGGTAGAAACAATCGCCGCGTGTATGTAGACTGCGTAAACAAGGACAAAGGAGCCATAGCCCGTAAGGCTTGCGCGGTGGCATGTATCGGATGCGGACGCTGCGTAAAGGTTTGTCCGTTCGAGGCCATTACCTTGGAAAACAATCTGGCGTATATCGACCCTGCCAAATGCAAGTCTTGCCGCAAGTGCGAGATGGAATGTACGCAGCATGCCATCGTAGCCGTGAATTTCCCTCCGCGCAAAGTAGCTGCACCCGCAGAAGCAAACACCACAGTAGAAAACAATTAAAAGACATAAACAGTGAAGACATTTAGAATAGGTGGGGTACATCCCAAGGAAAATAAATTGTCGGCAGAGAAGCCTATCGAAGTGCTGGACTTGCCCAAACAGGCTGTTTTTCCCCTGTCGCAGCATATCGGCGCTCCGGCTACTGCCATCGTAAAACGAGGCGATGTGGTAAAGGTGGGTACTAAGATAGCTGAGGCCGGAGGATTTGTGTCGGCGTCTATCTTCTCTTCCGTATCGGGAAAGGTAAGCAAGATAGACAGTGTGTGGGACGCAAGCGGTTATCGTAAACCGGCCATCTTCATCGATGTGGAAGGTGACGAATGGGAAGAAACCATTGACCGCAGCGATGCTTTGGTAAAGCAGTGCGACTTGACCCCCGAAGAAATTATCGAAAAAATAAAGAACGCTGGCGTGGTAGGTATGGGCGGCGCTTGTTTCCCTACTCACGTTAAGCTGATGCCTCCTCCCGGATGCAAGGCCGAGTGCGTCATCATCAATGCCGTAGAGTGCGAACCGTATCTGACGGCCGACCATCGGCTGATGTTGGAAAAACCGGAGCAAATATTGGTTGGCGTAACCCTGCTGATGAAGGCTGCCAAAGTAGACAAGGCATACATCGGCATAGAAAACAACAAGCCCGATGCCATCCGTCTGATGACCGAAAAGGCCAAGACTTATGCAGGCATCGAAATCGTTCCGCTGAAAGTGAAATATCCGCAAGGAGGCGAAAAACAACTGATAGATGCTATCATCGGACGTCAGGTGCCGGCACCTCCAGCCATCCCCATCCATGTGGGAGCCGTGGTGCAGAATGTGGGAACGGCATACGCCATCTACGAAGCCGTGCAGAAAAGCAAACCGTTGTTTGAACGCGTGGTGACGGTAACGGGTAAATCGCTGAAGAATCCGTCGAACTACCTTACCCGTATGGGAACCCCGATGAGCCAGTTGATAGAAGCGGCCGGAGGCATGCCCGAAGATACCGGAAAGGTGATAGGTGGTGGCCCTATGATGGGAAAGGCTCTGATAAATACTGATGTTCCTGTGTGCAAAGGCAGCTCGGGCGTATTGCTCCTCAGTAACGCTGAGGCTCGACGTGCCGAACCTCAGCCTTGTATCCGTTGTGCCAAGTGTGTAAGTGCTTGTCCGATGGGATTGGAACCTTATCTGCTGGCTACCTGCTCGGCGCACAAGGATTGGGAACGGGTAGAAAACGAACACATCATGTCGTGCATAGAGTGCGGTTCGTGTCAGTTCACCTGTCCGTCGCATCGCCCGATGTTGGACTACATTCGTTTGGGAAAGAACACGGTAGGCGGAATCATCCGTGCCCGGAACGCTAAAAAATAAGTTTAAAGATTATGGCAAACAAATTAGTTATATCGTTATCGCCTCACGTGCATAACACCGACAGCGTACAGAAGAATATGTACGGTGTCTTGATAGCCTTGATACCGGCGTTGCTCGTATCATTCTATACGTTCGGCCTGGGAGCAGTCATTGTTACACTGACATCAGTGCTTGCGTGTCTGTTTTTCGAGTGGAGCATCACCAAGTTTATATTGAAACGCAATCGATCGACCATAGCCGACGGATCGGCCGTACTTACCGGCGTTCTGTTGGCTTTCAACCTGCCGTCTAACTTCCCGTTGTGGATGATTATTGTCGGCTCGCTTGTGGCAATCGGCATCGGAAAAATGACTTTTGGCGGATTGGGTTGCAATCCTTTCAATCCCGCATTGGTAGGCCGTGTGTTTCTGTTGATTTCTTTCCCTGTTCAGATGACCACTTGGCCGTCGGTAGGACAGATAGCCAGCTATACCGACGCTTCAACTGGAGCCACTCCACTATCACTGATGAAAGCCGCCGTTCACGGCGATGTATCGGCGCTGGACAAACTGCCCGATACGCTGAGCCTCTTCCTCGGAAACAATCCCGGATGCTTGGGTGAAATCAGCTCGGTTGCATTGCTGATAGGGTTGGGATATATGCTTTGGCGTAAAATCATTACTTGGCATATCCCGGTATCCATCTTCGCTACCGTATTTGTCTTTTCAGGCCTGATGCACCTGAGTCATCCAGAAATGTATGCTTCACCTTTTGTGCATCTGTTTACCGGCGGATTGATGTTGGGAGCTATCTTTATGGCTACCGACTACGTTACTTCGCCCATGACGCACAAGGGAATGGTTATATACGGCATCGCCATCGGTTTCCTGACGGTCGTAATCCGTCTCTTCGGAGCTTATCCCGAAGGTATGTCGTTCGCCATACTTATCATGAATGCGTTTACTCCACTTATCAACATGTATTGTAAACCTAAACGCTTCGGGGAGGTAAAGAAATGAAAAAACTGGAATCTACATTAACCAATATGGTGGCCGCGCTGACAGCGGTAGCCGTGATAGCTGGATTACTGCTGGCTTATATCAATAAAGCTACTTCTGGTCCGATAGCTGAAGCAAACTCCAAGGCTCTGAACGATGCTTTGGCTGCAGTAATGCCTAAGGGGTATGACAACCAACCGGTGGCCGACTCGGCAAGCGTATCGGTAGACGGTGTCTCGTATAAGATATACAAAGGAACGAAAGGCGGAGAGTTTATCGGGGCGGCAGTTGAGTCGACATCCGATGGCTTCGGTGGAAAGCTGACTATATTGGTCGGTTTCGACAAAGATGGAAACATCAATGATTACTCTGTACTGAAGCATTCCGAAACTCCAGGATTGGGTTCGAAAGCGAGTGACTGGTTCAAACCTCAAGTCAAGACCAAAAGCCTGATAGAAAAGTTGTTCGGATTTGAAACGTATCAAGAACCCAAGAAGAGCAATATCTTGGGCATGAATCCGGGCAAGGAATCGCTGACGGTGACGAAAGACGGTGGTAATGTGGATGCGATAACCGCTTCTACCATTACCTCGAGAGCTTTTCTGCGTGCGGTAAACAATGCCTATGCTGCTTACTCCGCGCAGAATGGCCAACAGGTAAATACGGATGCCCAAAGCGGAGCTTCCATACGGGCGAATCAGGAAGAACAAAATCAGAACTAAAGAAAGGAACTTGTCATGATGAATAACTTAAAGATATTGTTTAACGGCATCGTAAAGGAGAACCCCACTTTCGTGCTTCTTTTGGGTATGTGTCCTACGCTGGGTACTACCTCTTCGGCCATAAACGGAATGGGTATGGGATTGGCCACGATGTCTGTACTGATATTTTCTAACTTTGCGATATCCTGCATCAAGAATCTGGTGCCCGATATGGTACGCATCCCTGTGTATGTAGTGGTCATCGCTTCGCTGGTGACTGTGTTGCAGATGGTGATGCAGGCGTATGTTCCCTCGCTGTACGCTACTCTTGGTCTGTTCATTCCGCTGATTGTGGTAAACTGTATCATCTTAGGCCGTGCCGAAGCCTTTGCCGCCAAGCATGGACCGATAGCCTCAATCTTTGACGGACTGGGTATCGGACTGGGATTTACCATCGCCTTGACTTTGTTGGGAAGTGTCCGTGAGTTTTTGGGAACCGGAAAAGTATTTGGCTGTTCCATCTTCCCTGAAAGCTACGGTATGCTTATCTTTGTATTGGCTCCCGGAGCCTTTATCGTACTGGGATACCTCATTGCTATTGTAAACCGCTTGAAAAAAGCATAATCTTCATAACTATGGAATATATACTGATATTTATCACGGCTATATTTGTCAACAACATTGTGTTGTCGCAGTTCCTTGGCATTTGTCCGTTCTTGGGCGTGTCGAAGAAAGTGGAAACAGCTATGGGGATGGGAGCGGCCGTAGCTTTTGTCTTGACGTTGTCTACTATTGTTACATATCTCATACAGAAATTTGTACTTGTGCCTACCGGGCTGGAATATCTTCAGACCATCGCTTTCATTTTGGTTATTGCGGCTTTGGTACAGATGGTAGAAATCATCCTGAAAAAGGTGTCGCCTGCGCTTTATCAAGCCTTGGGTGTCTTCCTTCCGCTGATTACCACCAACTGCTGTATATTGGGTGTGGCTATACTGGTAATACAGAATAATTTTGATTTGCTTACCGGTGTAATCTACGCTTTCTCTACGGCATTGGGCTTTGCTTTGGCGCTTACGGTCTTTGCCGGCATACGCGAGCAGTTAAGCCTTGTAAATATTCCTAAGGGAATGCAGGGGATGTCTATCGCCTTAGTTACTGCCGGATTGTTAGCCATGGCTTTCATGGGCTTTTCGGGAGTAGACAAGGGGCTTTCAACACTCTTTGGATTATAAGGTGTCAAATGCAGAAAAAACGGAAAGAATACCTTTGGGCATATTATCCGAAATGGTTACTTTTGTCACAGAATATATAATATTACCTTAAACAAACAAAAACGACAATGAAAGAGAGAATACTCGTTACAGGCGGAACCGGTTATATCGGTTCACACACTGTAGTAGAATTGCAAAACAGCGGCTACGACGTGGTTATTGTTGATAACCTTTCCAATTCACGTGCCGAAGTAGTAGACAGCATCGAAAAGATTACCGGCATTCGTCCCGCATTCGAAAAAGTAGACTGCTTGGACTACGCTGGTTTGGAGGCTGTGTTCGCCAAATATCCCGGCATTAGAGGTGTGATTCACTTTGCTGCCAGCAAGGCCGTAGGCGAATCGGTACAGAAACCTTTGATGTACTATCGCAACAACCTTGTTTCGCTGATAAATATCTTGGAACTGATGCCTAAATATCAAGTAAAGGGCATTATCTTCTCTTCTTCCTGCACCGTTTACGGTCAGCCGGACATTCTTCCGGTAACTGAGGCCGCTCCTATCAAGAAGGCTGAATCACCGTACGGTAACACCAAACAAATCAACGAAGAAATCATTGACGATACCATTGCTTCAGGTTCTCCTATACATGCCATCAAGTTGCGTTATTTCAACCCCATCGGCGCACACCCATCGGCTCTTATCGGTGAATTGCCCAACGGTGTTCCGCAGAACTTGATTCCGTATCTTACACAGACGGCTATCGGAATCCGCGAAAAACTTAGTGTATTCGGTGGTGATTACGATACCCCTGACGGATCTTGCATCCGCGACTACATTTACGTAGTAGACTTGGCAAAGGCTCACGTTATAGCTATGAACCGTATCTTGGAAGACAAGCAGAAAGCGAAAGCTGAAGTATTTAATGTAGGTACCGGACGCGGTCTTTCTGTATTGGAACTGATTAACTCATTCGAGAAAGCTACTGGCGTAAAACTGAACTATCAGGTAGTAGGCCGTCGCGCTGGTGATATCGTAAAGGTTTGGGCTGATCCGTCTTATGCGAACAACGAGTTGGGATGGAAGGCAGATTCTTCAATAGAAGACACTTTGCGATCAGCTTGGAATTGGCAGCTGAAGCTTCGTGAAGAAGGCATTCAATAAGAATGTATTAAAAAAGATTAAATAACTTTGTCTTATAAAACAATAAAACTAATTTTAACCATAAAATGTATGCGAGCGCTTATTTGTACTGACCTGTGTATGTGAATATTTATCAGTACAATTCCGCCCGATAAAGGACGGAAAGCGGCTTTTGCATAATAGTTTTGTCGTGTTTTATTTTGTGTTTGTGTAGATTGTCCTTCAATGTGAATTGAGGGACAATTTTTTTATCACAACCACAAGCCGGCGGTTAAAAGCATGCCGAAAAGGAATATGTTTCGTGAAGTCTCTCCCAAAATGACGTTTAGCTGTCGGCCTCTGTTGATACGTGCCATTCGGTATGCGGTAAACATGTGTGGAAGCAGATAAAACTGCGGAAGGATAGCCGCTAACAGTTTGCCTTGAGTGATAAAGGTGAAACAACACCAACAAGCTGCAAGCCCCAAAAGGAAATAGAGCGAGAGGCCTATACGCGGACCGAAGCGAACTACCAACGTACGCTTTCCGCTGATGGCATCTTGGTCTCTGTCGCGGAAGTTGTTTACCATTAGTAGGGTGTCTATAACCAATCCGCAGGATAGTGAGGCCATGCCGACCGTATAGTTCCATGAGTGTGACATCACATAAAAGGTGCATCCTACTGGGACGAGGCCGAAAAATACCAATACCAGCACGTCTCCCCATCCGTGGTAAGCCAAAGGGTATGGACCTGCGGTATAAAGAAAGGCAAACAAGATGCACGCTATGCCCACCGGAATCATTTTCCATCCGCAGTAAACCAATAAAGTCAGTCCCGTAGCTGCGGCCAGTAGGGTAATAAGGCAGATACCTCGTTTCATGTAGTTTACCGAAATCCATCCCTGTGAGCATGCCCGTTCGGGACCTAAACGGTCTTCTCGGTCGGAGCCTTTCAGAAAATCGAACAAGTCGTTTATCAGGTTGGAATCAATCTGCATCAAAAAGGCGAAAAGGAAACACAATGTGGCAGGTATAGGCTGTAGACATCCGTACATACGTGCCAATGCGCATCCTACCATTACCGGAACGGCAGCAGCGGTAAGTGTTTTGGGGCGTGCGGCAAGTAGCCAAGCCTTGAGTGAGTTCTGTTTAATGTTATCGGTAGGTGTTCTCATGTTTCAGAGTCTGTATAAAGCTTTCTTTCAGTGATGATTCTCCATACATCCGGATGTACGAAATAGCGTATGTCCTTGCCTTGAGCTACGGCTTGGCGGATGAAGGTTGAGCTTATTTCTAGTAGCGGTGTCTGTATCGTTCTCACATTTTTCGGGAGCGACAGTTCGTTTATTTGATATCCTGGGCGTGGGTAAACGATGAGTGAATACTGGCTGAGTATAGCTTCGGGCGATCGCCAATGCGAAAAAGATGCCCAATTATCGGCTCCTACAATCAGTGTGAATTGACGATTGGGATAAGTAACCGACAATGCGTGTAGTGTATCAACCGTGTATGAGGGACGTGGCAATGAGAATTCGAAGTCGGAAGCATGGAAATACGGATATTCGGCTACAGCTGCCTTTACCATCTCCAGTCGAATGGAGTCTTCCAAAAGCTTACGGTCGACTTTAAACGGATTTTGTGGCGATACCATGAACCAAATTTCGTCTAGTTCACCATATTCGCATAAGTAGTTGGCTAAAGCCAAATGTCCGATGTGGATGGGGTTAAACGTGCCACCGAATATTCCGGTTCTTTTCAATACTTCTTTCTCCACGTTAGTACATTTATCACTTGCCATCCGGCTACGAGAAACATAGCCGTGGCGATGATATATTCTTTCATGCCTAAGGCCACGATGGCTGTGGCTACTGCTATCAGCCCGACGATGATGCTTGTAATAATAAGTATCCGCATGAGCTTTTTCGGGTTCTTTGGCATAATTGTAAGTTATTTAGAGGTTAAAAACTGGCGGATAACGTCCAACGCTTCCTTTTCGGCTTGTTCTAGATTATCGTTGGTTATTACTACATCAAACCGTGGAGCAAACCCTAGTTCGTATTCAGCCTTGGCTATTCGGCTTTCTATCACTTCGGGAGTATCTGTGCCTCGTCCGTTTAGGCGTCGGCGTAATTCTTCTACTGATGGTGGTTGGATGAATACTGATAAAGCACGGTCAGCGTAGAACTTCTTAATGTTGCATCCTCCTACTACATCCACATCGAATACCACGTTTTGACCTTCAGTCAATTGCTTCTCTACTTGCGATTTCAGCGTGCCGTAGAAACGGTTTTCGTATACTTCCTCGTATTCCAGAAACTCGTTGTTGGCAATGCGTTGCTTGAACTCTTCGGGCGTTAGGAAGAAATATTCCACACCGTTGCGTTCTGTTCCGCGTGGTGGGCGGCTAGTGGCCGAAATAGAGAATGCCAAGTTCAGGTTTTGTTCCAACAGGTAATTTATGATGGTTGATTTCCCTGATCCAGAAGGTGCGGAGAATATGATTAGTTTTCCAGTCATGGCATTACATTACGTTAAGCACTTGTTCTTTTATCTGTTCCAGCTCGTCTTTCATTTGCACCACGATGTTCTGCATCTGTGCCAGATTCGACTTGCTTCCGGTGGTGTTTATCTCGCGTCCCATTTCCTGTGCGATAAATCCCAGTTTCTTTCCTTGTCCGTGTCCTCCGGCCATGGTCTCGCGAAAATAGTTCAAATGGTTCGACAAACGTTGCTTTTCTTCGTTTATGTCTAACTTTTCGATATAGTAAATAAGCTCTTGTTCCAACCGGTTCTTGTCGTAATCCACGCTTATTGTTTTCTCCAAAGCGTCTGTTATCCGGTCGCGGATTTTTGCAACACGCTCTTTCTCGAACGGTTCAATGCTTTTCAGTAGACGTTCTATGTTGTCCACCTTTTCGTTGAACTTCTTTTCTAAAGCTGCGCCTTCTTGTTTTCTGAAGTCTACCAAATGGTTTATAGCTTCTTTGATAGCTTTTTCTGCAGCGCTCCATTCTTCGTCCGAAAGTTCCTGTGTTTCGACTTTCGTCAGCACGTCTGGCATTCGAAGCAGTGTGGCGAACCAATCTTCAGGGAGCGGAATGTTACACTTCTCTGAGATGGATTTTATCTGTGAATAATAGTTCTCAACGAGAGCCGTGTTGATTGGAGTGGCGGTTTCGGTGGCATCTTTTTCTATCCAAATAGAGAAGTCTACCTTTCCACGTTCCAGGGTTTTGGCTATCAGATTACGTATCTCCATTTCCTTTTCGCGATACATGGGTGCGATACGTGTGGAAAGATCCATTGCCTTACTGTTTAGTGACTTGATTTCCACGTTTATCTTTTTGTCTCCGAATGTAACGGTAGCCTTTCCGTATCCGGTCATTGATTGTATCATAAGCCTTGTAATTTTTTGCAAAAGTAATACATTTATGGAATTGGAGTGCAAATAAAAGTGTATATTTGCACGCTATATCATCTAAAGAGATTGAGTCTATGTCGTGCATTTTACATATTGAAACCTCCACTCAGGTGTGTTCGGTAGCCGTCAGTCAGGATGGCGCATCCATATTTACGAAAGAAGATTTTAAAGGTCCCAGTCATGCTGTGGTTTTGGGAGTGTATGTAGACGAGGCTTTATCGTTTATCGAAAGTCATGCTATTCCATTGGACGCTGTAGCAGTGAGTTGTGGTCCTGGTTCGTATACTGGACTACGCATTGGTGTGTCGATGGCGAAAGGTATTTGTTACGGGCGTAACATTCCATTGATAGGTCTACCTACGTTGGAAGTGATGTCGGTACCCATTCTTCTTCATGAAGACTTGCCGGATGATGCATTGCTTTGTCCGATGATAGACGCTCGTCGGATGGAAGTCTATGCGGCCGTTTACGACCGGGCGTTGAAACCTCGTCGTGACATAGGAGCCGATATTATTACTGAAGATTCGTATGCCGAGTTTTTGAATGAGCATCCTGTTTATTTTTTCGGAAACGGAGCCGATAAGTGCAAAGACAAGTTGACGCATCCCAATGCGCACTTTATCGAAAACATTCATCCTTTGGCCAAGTGGATGTTTCCGCTGGCAGAGAAAGCGATGGCGACAAACGATTTCAAAGACGTAGCTTACTTCGAGCCTTTCTATTTGAAAGAGTTCGTAGCATCCACCCCTAAAAAACTGTTATAATCATGGAATATAATACCCAGCAACGAAAATTGCCGCTTCCGGAATACGGACGTAGTGTACAAAATATGGTCGATCATTGTTTGACAATAGAAGACCGTGCGGAACGCCAACGTTGTGCCAATACGATTATCCATATCATGGGAAGCATGTTCCCACAACTGCGTGATGTGGAAGACTTCAGTCATAAGCTATGGGATCATTTGGCCATTATGTCGGATTTTAAACTTGACATTGACTATCCGGTAGAAATCGTAAAAAAAGAGAGTCTGGAGGTCAAGCCTGATAATGTTCCGTATACCCAAAGCCGTATCCGTTATCGTCATTACGGACAGTTTGTGCAAGATTTGATAAAGACTGCGCTTTCTTTCGAGGACGAAGAGCAGAGACTGCAATTGGCCAAACTGATTGCAAACCACATGAAGTTAGACTACATCAATTGGAACAAAGACGGTGTGGAAGACCAGAAGATATTTGATGATTTGTATGAAATGTCGGACGGGAAGATTAAGTTGACTGCAGATGATGTACATTTGATGGAACAACGTGTTCAACCGCAGAACCGTCGGAAGCAGAATAACAACCAGCAGAAGAAAAAATATTAAAACAACCATAAACCATCGTTACCTATGGCTTCATTTGTAATCGAAGGCGGGCATAAACTGCACGGCGAAATCGTTCCGCAAGGAGCGAAAAACGAGGTATTGGAAATACTTTGCGCCACACTCCTTACGGCCGAGGAAGTTACGGTAAGTAACATTCCGAATATCCTTGATGTGAATAATCTTATCCAGTTGCTTCGCGATATGGGTGTAAAGGTCTGTCAGAAAGGGATTGGTGTATATTCGTTTAAGGCCAACGAGGTAAACCTCTCCTATTTAGAGAGTGATGAGTTTTTGTCCCGGTGTTCCAAACTTCGAGGTTCGGTAATGCTGGTAGGTCCATTAGTAGCTCGTTTTGGCCGTGCGATGATAGCCAAACCGGGGGGTGATAAGATAGGACGTCGGCGTTTGGATACACACTTCTTGGGAATCCAGAAGTTGGGCGCGTCTTTTTCGTACAATGCGGAAAAGGGTTTGTTTACCATTACGGGTGAACACCTTCGCGGAACATATATGCTATTGGATGAAGCTTCAGTTACTGGAACGGCAAATATCGTGATGGCTGCCGTGTTGGCCGAGGGCGAAACCGTGATATACAATGCGGCTTGTGAACCTTATATTCAACAACTTTGTAAGATGTTGAACCGGATGGGGGCTCATATTTCGGGCATCGCTTCTAATCGGTTGGTTATTCAGGGCGTGAAGACGCTCGGAGGTTGTGAGCATCAAGTGCTCCCCGATATGATTGAGGTAGGAAGTTTTATCGGGATGGCCGCTATGACAGGCAGTGAACTGGTGATTAAGAACGTTTCTTACGAGAACCTGGGCATTATCCCAGACAGTTTCCGGCGTTTGGGTATCCGTTTGGAACAACGTGGTGACGATATCTATGTTCCTAGTCAAGAACATTACGAAATCGAATCGTTCATTGACGGATCTATTATGTCCATCTCCGATGCGCCATGGCCGGGGCTGACTCCCGACTTGCTTAGCGTTATGCTGGTAGTGGCCACACAGGCAAAGGGAAGCGTACTGATTCACCAAAAAATGTTCGAGAGCCGTTTGTTCTTTGTCGATAAGCTCATTGATATGGGTGCGCAGATTATATTGTGTGACCCGCATCGCGCCGTGGTCATCGGACACGATCGCAACTTCCATCTGCGTGGTGGAAACATGACTTCGCCCGACATTCGCGCTGGTATCGCTTTGCTGATTGCGGCTTTGAGTGCGGATGGCATTAGTCATATACACAACATTGAGCAGATAGACCGTGGATATCAACATATAGAACAGCGTTTGGCGGCCTTAGGCGCACGCATTACCCGTATAGAAGATTGATACATGATTAAAAAAGAGGACGTATTCAAGATAGGGGTGATAAATAAGCCCCATGGAGTGAAGGGAGAAGTTTCTTTTACTTTCACCGATGATATATTCGACCGTGTGGAATGTGAATATCTGATTCTTTTGCTCGATGGCATTCTGGTTCCGTTCTTTATGGAGGAATACCGCTTCCGCTCGGAAAATGTCGCTTTGGTTAAGTTCGAAGACGTAGACGATGCCGAACGCGCACGCAGACTCACCAATGTGGAGGTCTATTTCCCGAAGAAATACATGGAGGAACAGGACGGCATTTCATCGTGGAACTTTTTTGTAGGCTTCCGGGTAGAAGATGTTCGGCATGGATATTTGGGAGAGGTTACCGCAGTAGACGAATCAACGCTCAACGTGCTGTTCGCTATCGAACGGGACGGCGAAGAATTGTTGCTACCGGCTCACGAAGAATTTATTGTTGGGGTAGACCAAAAGGCGAAGTTGCTTATGGTTGACGTTCCCGACGGGTTAATATCATAGCGGAGGATGAAGAAGAAAGGTCGTAAAGCGTTTTGGCGTAACTTTAAGTTTAAGTATAAACTGACGGTTATCAACGAAAATACCTTGGAAGAGGTAGTGGGGATTCATGTCTCCAAACTGAATGGCCTTTCCGTCTTACTGTCGGCTTGTGCCGTTATCTTCCTGATTGCAGCGGTTATCATTATATTTACTCCGCTTCGCAACTACTTGCCTGGTTATATGGATAGTCATGCGCGCGCCTTGATAGTAGAAAACTCCTTGCGCGCCGATTCTTTACAGAAGGTGTTGGAACGACAAGACCAATATGTGGCAAATATCAAAAACATCTTGAGCGGAGAGATAAAGCCAGATACCATTCAGTCTATCGACTCGCTTACACAGATGCGTACCGACGATTTGCTTTCCGCATCAAAGGAAGAGGAAGAGTTCCGCAAGCGGTATGAAGCGGAAGAACAATATAACCTGACTGCGGTGTCGGAAGAGAGTAACATGACAGGCTTGGTATTGCACCGTCCGGTACGTGGAATTGTGGCCAAACCTTTTGCTCCATCGGAAAACCGTTTTGGTGTGGAGATTACCGCCAATCCGCACGAGAGCATTCTGGCCGACTTAGACGGAATAATCGTCTTTGCTGCCTATACAGCCGAATGGGAATACGTGATACAGATACAGCACGAACAGAATTTCGTGTCGACATACAGAATGTGCGGCACGTTGATTTGTCATGAAGGCGATAAGGTGAAAGGCGGAGAAGCCATAGCCTTGGTCGGAAAGTCGAACGTGGAAAACGAAAAGCCGCACCTGCATTACGAGTTGTGGTATAAAGGAACACCTATTAACCCTGAAAAATACATTGCTTTTTAAGAAATGAAGAAACAAATAGCGATATTGGGATCTACGGGATCCATCGGGACACAGGCTCTGCAAGTAATAGAAGAGCACCCCGACTTGTACGAAGCTTATACGCTGACGGCAAATAACCAAGTGGATTTGCTTATCGAACAGGCGCGTAAGTTTCAGCCCGATTCCGTGGTGATAGCCAACAAAGATAAATACGCTTATTTAAAGGAGGCGTTGGCCGACCTTCCGATAAAGGTTTACGCAGGAGCGGAAGCCCTTTGTGAGGTGGTGGAGGCGAAGCCGATAGATATTGTGCTTACGGCGATGGTGGGATATGCCGGGCTGAAGCCTACAATGAATGCTATCCGGGCTGGGAAGACCATCGCTTTGGCCAACAAAGAAACAATGGTGGTGGCCGGAGAACTGATAAACGAGCTGGCCAACCGCTACCATACTCCCATTTTGCCTGTCGACTCGGAGCACTCGGCCATATTCCAGTGCTTGGAAATGCAGAATCCGATAGAGAAGATTATTCTTACGGCATCGGGAGGACCTTTCCGCACATTCAGTATGGAGCAACTTCAGACGGTGACGAAAGAGCAGGCTCTGAAACACCCTAATTGGAGTATGGGCGCAAAGATTACCGTCGACTCCGCTTCGATGATGAACAAGGGGTTTGAAGTAATCGAGGCTAAATGGCTGTTTGGAGTACGACCGGAGCAGATTGAGGTGGTGGTACATCCGCAGTCGGTTATCCATTCTATGGTAGAGTTTGAAGACGGAGCGGTAAAGGCTCAGCTGGGCGTGCCCGATATGCGCCTACCCATTCAATATGCATTCTCTTATCCGATGCGTGTGCGCTCGTCGTTCGACCGACTGGACTTTATGAAGTGCCGCGAGTTGACGTTTGAGAAGCCCGACACGACGCGTTTCCGAAATTTGGCATTGGCGTACGAGGCTTTGCACCGTAAGGGGAACATGCCTTGTATCGTAAATGCGGCCAACGAGGTAGTGGTTGCCGCATTCCTGAACGACCGAATCTCTTTCTTGGGTATGAGCGATGTGATAGAGGAAACCATGCAGAACGTTCCGTTTATCATGACTCCTACTTACGAAGACTATGTGTCTACCGATGCTGAAGCACGCCGGATAGCGGCCGAAAAGGTAATTAACAAAATGAGATAGAAACGATTTATTAACCATAAAACAAAAGACGCAAAACAGTAAATGGAAACATTTTTAATACGAGCCATTCAGTTGGTGCTTAGCCTTTCGCTGTTGGTTATCATACACGAGGGAGGACACTTTTTCTTTGCACGGTTGTTTAAAATCCGGGTAGAGAAATTCTATATCTTTTTCGACCCTTGGTTTTCGCTTTTCAAGTTCAAGCCGAAAGGAAGCGATACCGAATATGGGGTAGGATGGTTGCCGTTAGGCGGATATTGTAAGATATCCGGCATGATAGACGAGTCGATGGATACCGAGCAGATGAAGCAACCCGCGCAGCCGTGGGAATTCCGTTCGAAACCGGCGTGGCAACGCCTACTGGTGATGATAGGCGGTGTGCTGATGAATTTCCTTTTGGCTCTGTTTATCTATTCGATGATTCTGTACAAGTGGGGCGATTCGTACATTGCGCTAAAGGATATGACTTACGGCATGAAGTTCAACGAGACGGCGCAGGAAATCGGATTCCGCGATGGTGATATCCTAAAAAGTGCCGATGGCAAGGAGTTCACCCGTTTCGATATGGATATGATTCGCGACATGGTAGACGCTCATCAGGTTACGGTGTTGCGCAACGGAACGGAAGAGGTGAAGATTATGATGCCCGAAGTCAGTCTGCTGGACGTGGCTAAGCAAGATCCTCCTTTCGTTACGCTGCTTCGGCCGAACGTGGTCGACTCGGTGCTGGCCGGAGGCGGATTCGCCAAAGCCGGAATACAGAAAGGCGACACCATACTGGCCGTGAACCAAACGCCGGTGCGCTCATGGAATGACTTCATGGAACAGATGGAAATCTTGAAGCTTAAGGCGGAAGTCGACAAGAAAACATCGGCTTCATTCTCGATGGTTTATTCGCGCGGCGGAGTTCGCGACACGGTGGACGTGCAAACCAATCAGGACTTCTTGGTTCAGGCATTGGGAGGTATATTGGATTACAAAGAAACCAATGTGGAATACGGATTCTTCGCTTCGTTCCCTGCCGGAGTGCAGTTGGGCGTGCAAACGCTGAAAGGTTACGTAAGCGACTTGAAGTATGTGTTTACTAAAGAAGGAGCCAAGAGCGTGGGCGGTTTCGGTACTATCGGAAGCATTTTCCCGAAGATATGGGATTGGCAACGTTTTTGGGAGATGACCGCGTTCCTTTCCATTATCTTGGCCTTTATGAACATTCTTCCCATTCCGGCCTTAGACGGCGGACACGTATTGTTCCTTATTTACGAAATCGTGACGCGCCGAAAGCCGAGCGACAAGTTCTTGGAGCGTGCTCAGATTGTGGGAATGGTTCTGCTGTTCGCTCTGCTTATCTGGGCTAACTTCAATGACGTCTTAAAGTTCGTGTTCTAACTACGGACTTAGGCGCATACGCATAAAACCAGAAGCTCCCGCACGGTTCTTGATGATTCGTGCGGGAGCTTCTGGTTTTATGTATCGTGTAGTACGATGCGGCGTTTGATTAATGGTGGAACAGACGGATGCCTGTAAACGCCATGGCAATGCCGTACTTGTCGCAAGTGGCTATTACATGGTCATCGCGTACAGAGCCGCCGGCCTGTGCGATGTAGTCTACGCCGCTTTTGTGCGCGCGTTCTATGTTGTCACCGAAGGGGAAGAAAGCGTCCGAGCCGAGTGATACGCCTTTTTGGGTATCCAGCCAAGCGCGTTTCTCTTCGCGTGTCAGCACTTCGGGTTTTTCGGTGAAGAACTGCTGCCATACGCCTTCGGCCAAAACGTCTTCGTATTCATCGCTTATGTACACGTCGATGGTGTTGTCGCGGTCGGCGCGGCGAATCTTCTCTACCCACGGCAGATTCATTACCTTCGGGTGCTGGCGCAGGTACCAAATGTCGGCCTTGTTTCCGGCCAATCGGGTACAGTGGATGCGGCTCTGTTGTCCGGCACCGATACCGATGGCTTGTCCGTCTTTCACGTAACATACCGAGTTAGACTGCGTGTACTTCAGTGTGATGAGCGCAATCATCAGGTCGCGGCGTGCCGATTCGGGGAAGTCCTTGTTCTGTGTCGGGATGTTTTCGAACAGTTCCGGGCCGTTCAGTTTGATTTCGTTGCGTCCCTGTTCGAATGTGATTCCGAATACCTCCTTGTGTTCGATGGGGGCGGGGCGGTATGTGGGGTCTATCTTGATGACATTATACGTGCCTTTGCGTTTGTTTTTCAGAATTTCAAGCGCAGCGTCGGTAAATCCCGGCGCAATGACTCCGTCCGATACTTCACGGTTGATGAAGCGTGCCGTTTCTTCGTCGCATACATCGCTCAGAGCGATAAAGTCGCCGTAAGACGACATGCGGTCGGCGCCGCGGGCGCGTACATAAGCGTTGGCCAGCGGTGAGAGCGGCAAGTTGTCTACGAAATAGATTTTCTTCATCGTTTCGTCCAGTTCCAGTCCGATAGCTGCTCCGGCCGGGCTGACGTGTTTAAAAGAGGTAGCCGCTGGCAATCCGGTGGCTTCTTTCAGTTCTTTTACCAACTGCCATCCGTTCAGCGCATCCAGAAAATTGATGTACCCCGGACGTCCGTTCAGCACTTCGATGGGCAGTTCGCCTTCGTTCATGTAAATACGAGCCGGTTTCTGGTTGGGATTGCAGCCGTATTTCAGTTCAAGTTCTTTTGCCATAAGGTTTGCTTTTTTGTTTGTTTGAAGACAAAATTACGCATTATTTCCCAAATGTGCGATATGTTTTTTAAATCGTGTAATCTCTGCTTTATCTTGACTGTTGAGGCTTCGATGGGTTTTTGTATATCCGTGGAGTGTTCGTAACCTATTGAATATCAGTGAATGAAAAATTTCCGAAGGAGGGTTAAAAATCTCCGGCGAGAGATTAAAAAAACGTCCCGAGAGATTCATAAATCCCCGGCGAGAGATTTTTTTTCTCCGGCGAGAGATTTGGAAGCGGATGGAGAGCGAATTTTGCTAAAATCGGCGTAAAGAAAAATCTTAATAAGGGAGATAACTGTAGGGGATGCGGCGACGAAAAATCGGTTGCCGAACCGGAAAATGTTGTATCTTTGCCCCGTTTATTTCAAATAAGGAAAGAGAGAAAAGAACCATGTGGTTAGTGTTGGCTTTCTGCTCGGCAGCTTTGCTGGGCTTTTACGATGTTTTTAAGAAAAAGTCGCTGAACAATAACGCCGTTCTCCCCGTGTTGGGGCTGAATACGTTGTTCTCCAGTCTGATATTCCTACCGTTTATTCTGCTTTCGGCCTTGCGCCCGGAATGGTTGTGCGACACGTTGTTCTACGTGCCCCGTGTGGGATGGGAGGTTCATAAGTTCATCCTGCTGAAATCGTTTATCGTACTATCGTCTTGGATGCTGGGATATTTCGGTATGAAGCATCTTCCGCTCACCATTGTGGGGCCCATCAACGCTACCCGTCCGGTGATGACGCTAGTAGGTGCAATGCTCATCTTCGGCGAGCGGCTGAACGCTTACCAATGGGTGGGCGTGGTGATGGCCGTGGTTTCCTTTTTCATGCTCAGCCGGTCGGGGCGGAAGGAAGGCATCGACTTCAAGCATAACCGTTGGATTTGGTTCATAGTTTTGGCCGCTGTACTGGGAGCGGTAAGCGGACTGTATGACAAATATCTGATGTCGCGATTCAACAACATGGTGGTGCAGTCGTGGTACAACATTTATCAGCTCTTCATCATGGGAGGCGTGCTGATGGTGTTGTGGCTTCCTAAGCGGCATTCGTCTGCTCCATTCCGCTGGAGTTGGTGCATTATTCTCATTTCGGTATTCCTGTCGGCGGCCGACTTCGTGTACTTCTACGCGTTGGGCATGGACGGTGCAATGATATCCATCGTTTCCATGGTACGTAGAGGCAGCGTCATCGTGTCGTTCCTTTTCGGTGCCATGGTGTTCCGCGAGAAGAATCTTAAGAGCAAAGCCATCGACTTGGCGCTCGTGCTGATAGGTATGCTGTTCCTTTATTTGGGCAGTCGGTAAGTGATAATTAAAACATAATAATATATGGACAAAACGAAACGTGTGGCAGCCCTGTTCGATTTCGACGGGGTGGTGATGGATACCGAGAGTCAGTATACGGTGTATTGGGACGAAGTGGGAAAAGTGTACCATCCCGAAATTCCCCACTTTGGGGCGATAATCAAAGGGCAGACGCTGACCCAAATCTATGACAAGTACTTTGCCGGGATGACGGCCGAGCAGGAACGGATAACCGAAGGGCTGAACCGCTTTGAGCGGGAAATGTCGTACGAGTTCGTGCCCGGGGTAGTACGGTTTATGAAAGACCTTCGTGCCAACGGAGTAAAGATAGCCATCGTAACCAGCTCGAACGAGCAGAAAATGGCCAACGTGTACGCCAAACATCCCGAACTGCGGTCGGAACAGGTAGACCGTATCCTTACGGCCGAGATGTTTACCCGTTCTAAACCTGCGCCCGACTGTTTTCTGCTGGGGGCGGAAGTGTTCGAAACCGTGCCTCAGAACTGCGTAGTGTTTGAAGACTCGTTTCACGGAATAGAGGCAGGAAACGCGGCAGGCATGGCCGTAGTAGGACTGAGCACTACCAATCCGGCTGAAGCCATAGCCGATAAGTGTCGGTGGGTGATGCCTGATTTTGAAGATTTTAGTTACGGAAAGATGAAAAATATTCTTGACGGAACCGAAGATTAAACTAATTTTGCATCGTTTTATGAAAAGAAACAATTTAAAACGTGGGCATTAATTAGAAAAATCAATAACCAATAACCATGAAAAAGTACTTTCTTTCTGCCGTAATGGCAATGTTCGCCGTAGTAGCTATGGCGCAGGTAAACGTACAGTTGCATTACGATTTGGGGCGTACACTGAATCCCAATTCGGAATCGGACCGCCCCAATGTAACGACTACTGTAGAAATGTTTCATCCCGACGCTACTGGTTCTACCTATTTCTTCGTCGATATGGACTATTTTTCTGACGGCGTAGGCGCCGCTTACTGGGAGATTTCTCGTGAATTCAAGTTCAAGGAACTCCAGAGCTCTAACTTCGCTGCCCACATAGAATACGATGGCGGACTCAAAAGCAATAAGTACACCGGCTTCTCTTCGCGCTATCAGCAGTGTTTCTTGCTGGGTGCCGCTTGGAATTGGCATAACGAGAATTTCGCAAAGACGTTCTCGTTGCAGGCCATGTATAAGCACTACCTGAAACAAGGTTCCCTGAAAAGTGTTCCCGGATTCCAGGTTACAGGCGTATGGGGCACCACCTTTGCTAAGGGGCTCTGCACCTTCTCCGGATTTGCCGATTTGTGGTACGGCTATACGCCCCGATTCGACAATGCAGGAGCGCAGAAGAAAGGACTTGTCTTTATTACTGAACCTCAGTTCTGGTTCAATATTGTGAACAAAGACAAGCAGCACGGTAAGTTCAGCCTCGGTACCGAATGGGAATTCTCCAACGATTTCATCTGGCCTACCGAAGGCAAACGTACATTCTTCTTTAACCCCACTATCGCAGCTAAATACGTATTCTGATTTTCGTGAATAAACTATATTAAAACGTTAACATTATGCTTACAAAACTCTTTGCGTGGTTTTGACCCAGCAAAGATGACTGTCCGCAAAGAGGTCTTGGCGGGAATCACAACTTTCCTGACGATGGCCTACATTCTTGCGGTGAACCCGTCTATCCTTTCCGAGGCCGGAATGGACAAGGGTGCCGTCTTTACTACGACCATTATAGCGTCGGCTTTGGCCACCTTTGTCATGGCTTTCTATGCCAAGTTGCCTTTTGGTTTGGCTCCGGCAATGGGGCTTAACGCCTTTTTCGCATACACCGTTTGTCTGACAATGGGGTATACCTGGCAGTTCGCCCTTACGGCCGTGTTTATCGAGGGTATTCTGTTTATCATCCTAACCCTTACGGGACTTCGTAACCTGATTGTTGATGCCATGCCGCTTGCCTTGCGTCGCGCCATAGCTCCGGGTATCGGTCTTTTTATCGCTTTTATCGGTTTGAAGAACTCCGGCATCATCGTGAGTAACGGATCCACATTCGTAGCCCTGGGCGATTTGCATTCGCCAGCCGTACTGTTGGCCATTTTCGGCATTCTGATAACATCGGCTTTACTTGTAAGAAACGTCATGGGCGCATTGCTTATCGGTATCATCGTTACTACGGTTATAGGCATTCCTCTTGGAGTGACACATTTTACTGGCATATTCGATATGCCTCCCAGCATTGCTCCTATTGTGTGGAAGATGGATTGGAGCAACGTCTTCTCTCTGGATATGGCGGTCTGCGTGTTCACGTTCCTGTTCGTTGATATGTTCGATACCATCGGAACTCTTATTGGCGTCAGCAACCGTGCGGGTATGGTAGACGAGAACGGTAAGATACATAACCTGTCTAAAGCGTTCATGGCCGATGCCGTTGGTACTACTGTCGGTGCGGCTCTCGGTACATCTACCGTAATAACGTTCGTAGAGAGCGCTGCCGGTGTAAACGCAGGTGGTCGCAGTGGCCTTACATCGTTTGTTGTGGCCGTTTGTTTTATGCTGTCTTTGTTCTTTGCTCCGCTGTTCTTGGCTATTCCTTCCGTGGCAACGGCGTCGGCTCTGTTCCTTGTCGGTGTGATGATGGTTACAGACATGGGCAAGATAGACTTTACCAAGTATAAAGACGCCATTCCATGTTTCGTTACGATTATCTTCATGCCGTTGGCGTATAGTATATCAGACGGTATTCTGCTTGGCGTAATCTCTTATGTACTTCTTTATATATTCTCGGGGAAAGTACGCGAATTGAGCGTCGGTACCGTGGTGCTTGCGCTCCTGTTTATGGTGCGCTACGCTCTGCTTTAAGAAAATATAAGAGAATGAGCAAAATTGCTAATCTGAAGAAGAATGCCTATGTGCGTCTGCACATAGGTATTCTTTTGGCTGGAGGTACGGGTATCTTCGGCCGTCTGATAAACCTTACCGAGGTGCCGCTTGTATGGTATCGCATGATGATAGCCTCCGTTGCGTTATGGCTTCTGCTTCGTTTCACGAGCCTTGGCAGTGGGCAGAGAGTGCCTTGGCGCGGCCATCGGCTAAAGTTTCTTTTGAGCGGCGTTACGCTGGCTGCGCATTGGGTGTTCTTCTATGCCAGTATCAAGGCCTCCAATGTGTCAATAGCCGTGGTCTGTATAGCGATGGATGGATTCTTTACGTCTATTGTAGAAGCGATAGCGGAACATCGGTGCCCTCGCTTGCGTGAAGTGGCATTGAGTCTTTTAGCCGTAACGGGCATCTTGCTCATCTTCGGCTTCGACTCGCGTTACCGCTTGGGGATCGCTTACGGATTGTGCTGTACATTGCTGTACGCTTTATGGTCGGTGATAGGGAAGCAACTGCAACACCAAACCGGAATTAAAAGCAGCGACCTCCTTTTGCGTGAACTACTGATAGGCGCCGTGGCGCTTACGGTGTTTATGCCGGCATACTTGCACTTCAATCCACAGGTGTCAGTCTCGTTGATGGGGAACGATTGGATGTATATTCCCGTTTTCGCCACCGTGTTTACGCTTGTCCCATTTCTTTTTCAACTGCAAGCCATGCGTACGATTTCGGCTTTCACTGTGAACTTGTCGTATAACATGGAGCCGATATATAGCATCGTTTTTGCTATGATAATATTCAATGAAGGGAGCGAAGTGAACCGTTCTTTTTGGTGCGGAGTACTTCTGATTATCCTTTCTGTAGTCTTTCAGACGGTCGAGTCCAAGCGAAGGCAGCGGATTGGGCGGTAATGGATTCCCTGCGGAAGGGCGAGGCCGAAACCTCCCGGAACGAAAAGATAAAGGCTTTTCTTGGCCGAATCGGGCTTTTAGGCTAATTTTGTAGCGTATAATAACATTTTTAAACACATAGAATATGGCAGGATATCTTTCGAGTGACACGCGAAAAGTGACCACTCACAGATTGATAGAGATGAAAGAACGCGGTGAGAAGATTTCGATGCTCACCGCTTACGACTATACTACGGCGCAAATAGTAGACGGTGCAGGTGTGGATGTGATATTGGTGGGCGATTCGGCCTCGAATGTGATGGCCGGAAACGTCACGACGCTTCCCATGACCGTAGACCAGATGATTTATCATGGCCGTTCGGTGATGCGTGGCGTGAAGCGCGCTTTGGTGATTGTGGATATGCCTTTCGGTTCATATCAGGCTGAGACTTTCGCCGGCGTGGAGAATGCCATCCGAATGATGAAGGAAACAGGTGCCGATGCCTTGAAGTTGGAAGGTGGCGAAGAGGTCATTGATACGGTACGGCGCATTATTGGAGCCGGAATCCCTGTTATGGGACATTTGGGTCTGATGCCTCAGTCTATCAATAAATACGGTACGTATGGCGTGCGCGCCAAAGGCGATGAGGAAGCCGAAAAGCTGATTCGTGACGCTCACTTGCTGGAAGAAGCCGGATGCTTTGGATTGGTTTTGGAGAAGATTCCGGCAGTACTGGCTGCCCGTGTAGCGAAAGAACTGACTATTCCAATCATCGGTATCGGTGCCGGGGGAGGCGTAGACGGACAGGTGTTGGTTATTGCCGATATGTTGGGAATGTCGAAAGGATTCAGTCCTCGTTTCCTCCGTCGTTATGCTGACTTGCATACCGTTATGACCGACGCTATCGGACAGTATGTGACCGATGTGAAGTCTTCCGACTTCCCGAATGAAAGTGAACAGTATTAAAAAACGGTTGTCCGATGCTGTGGAATAAGAACTTTTCATTGCTGATAGCAGCCAATACGTTGCTTTTTATCGGGGTGTACATGTTATTCCCTATGTTTTATCGTTGGATAACGAACGATTGGGGATGCTCCGAGTCTCAAGCTGCTTTGCTCGTGGCCGCTTTTGTTCCTGCAATGTTTCTTCCCGGCATGTTCAATAACTATTTGGTCGATACGTTCAGCCGCAAACACGTGTGTACACGAAGCGTTATAGGGCTGGCGGCGGCTGGTGTAGTGAGCCCGTATGTTCCGGAGCTTTGGATGGCTGTATTGTTATGGATGGTGCAAGGGGCGCTGTTTGGCATTGCGCTGATGGCAAACGGAAGTACGCTTGTCATTGATGTGACTCCCAGTCATAAGCGGAATGAGGCCAATCGCGTATTCTCGTGGTCGGGGCTGTTAGGTACACTGGGTGGACTGCTGATTGGCGTTTGCGGAACGGATTATCTGGGAATCCCGCAACTGCTTTACTTGTCTTCTGGATTGTGTTTGGGAGCAGCCTTCCTCGTTTCGATGGTAAGCGTATGTTTTCGTGCTCCGCTCGACTTGCCGTTATGTTCTTTGGATCGTTTCTTCTTATTCCGCACCCTATTCCCGGGTGTGATGTTGGCGTTGGTAGGCTTTGCTTTAGGTTCGCTCGTTTTCGCTATCCCATCTCAATTCTTTTATTTGAGTTTGGCTGGTGGATTCGCCATTTATCTGATTATTCGTGAGGTGTTTACCGCACCCATGAACGGCCGTTTGCAGATACTTTTGGGGCAAGTCCTTACTTTGTTCGGAATATCCGTACTGTTGGCGTCAGATAGAGGCGTGGAGTTGTATGGCGGCGGCTTGCTGGTTGGGTTAGGTACGGGCTTCTCATTGGGGCAATGCTTACGGATGATGATATTGCTTCCGATGCACTGCGAGCGGGGAACAGGCTTTCATACGTTCCAACTACTGTGGCATTTGGGGTTCATTCTTGGCATTTCGGCCGCGGCTATAGAGGAGGATTTATACGCTGGTTGGCTTCCGTGGGAAACCTATGGGGTGGCTGCGGTTGTTTCGGGCGTATCTTTACTACTTTATCAGTTGCTGGTTCACAGTTATTTTATCCGGCATTGGCAGGAGCATTAAAATGTTTTTTTTAACTCGTATATACATTAAAATAAAAGAATATGGCAGACGACAAAAAGATTATCTTCTCGATGGTAGGAGTGAGCAAGTCATTCCAAAACAACAAGCAAGTATTAAAAAACATCTACCTATCTTTCTTTTACGGAGCTAAGATTGGTATTATCGGCTTGAATGGCTCCGGAAAGTCTACTTTGCTGAAAATTATAGCCGGACTGGATAAGAATTACCAGGGCGAGGTGGTGTTCTCACCGGGATATTCAGTAGGCTACTTGGCTCAGGAACCACATCTTGACGATACAAAAACGGTGAAAGAGGTCGTGATGGAAGGCGTGCAGGGAGTTGTCGACACATTGGCTGAATACGAAGAAATCAACAATAAGTTCGGACTACCGGAATATTACGAAGACCCGGAGAAGATGGATGCGCTATTTGCCCGTCAGGCCGAATTGCAAGATATGATAGACGCCACCGATGCGTGGAACTTGGACAGTAAGTTGGAGCGCGCGATGGATGCTTTGCGTTGTCCGCCCGAAGATCAGCCGGTGAAAAACCTGTCAGGAGGTGAACGTCGACGAGTGGCTCTGTGTCGACTGTTGTTGCAGAAGCCCGACATCTTATTGCTTGATGAACCGACCAACCATTTGGATGCCGAGAGCATTGACTGGCTGGAACAACATCTGCAACAGTACGAGGGTACGGTGATTGCCGTTACTCACGACCGCTATTTTTTGGATCACGTAGCAGGATGGATTTTGGAACTGGATAGAGGTGAAGGTATTCCTTGGAAGGGAAACTATTCCAGCTGGTTGGAGCAAAAGACCAAGCGTATGGAGATGGAAGAGAAAGTGGCCAGCAAGCGCAGAAAGACATTGGAACGCGAGTTGGAGTGGGTACACATGGCTCCAAAAGCACGTCAAGCCAAGGGTAAAGCGCGCTTGAACTCTTACGATAAGCTCTTGAACGAAGATGTAAAGGAAAAGGAAGAAAAGCTGGAAATATTTATACCGAATGGTCCTCGGTTAGGAAACAAGGTGATAGAAGCCAAGCACGTAGCCAAAGCGTATGGCGACAAGTTGCTTTTCGATGACCTGAATTTTATGCTTCCCCCTAACGGCATCGTAGGTGTTATCGGCCCGAACGGTGCGGGAAAGACTACACTGTTCCGCTTAATCATGGGACTGGAAAATGTAGATAAGGGCGAATTTGAAGTTGGCGAAACGGTGAAAGTTGCTTACGTAGACCAGCAGCATAAAGACATTGATCCGAACAAAACTGTATATCAGGTGATAAGCGGAGGAAACGAACTTATCCGAATGGGAAACCGTGATATCAATGCCCGTGCTTACCTGAGTCGTTTTAATTTCTCAGGCAGCGATCAGGAAAAGCTCTGTGGAATGCTTTCGGGTGGTGAGCGTAATCGCCTTCACTTGGCTATGGCACTGAAAGAAGAAGGGAACGTTCTGCTTCTGGATGAGCCAACGAATGATATTGATGTAAACACGTTGCGCGCCTTGGAAGAAGGTTTGGAGGACTTTGCCGGATGTGCAGTGGTTATCAGTCACGACCGTTGGTTCCTGGACCGTATTTGTACACATATTCTAGCGTTCGAGGGAGACAGTGAGGTGTTCTACTTCGAGGGTTCTTACACCGAATACGAGGCTAATAAGATGAAGCGTTTGGGAAATGTTGAGCCTAAGCGTGTGAGATACCGCAAACTGATGGCGGACTGATAGGTCAATGGTTACTGTTTATTTGGCACGCCACGGGCAGACGGAAGAAAATCTGAATAGGATATTTCAAGGTCATTTGCCCGGGCGGCTTACTGCCGAAGGTCAGCGGCAGGCCGTAGAGTTGGGTATGCAGTTGCGTGAGATTCCGCTGGATGCTGTTCTTAGCAGCGACTTGCAGCGGGTAAAGGATACGGTAGAGTTAGCGGTAGGTGACAGAAATTTACCTTGGGAGACTAATCCGATGTTTCGCGAGATAAACTGGGGGAGTTGGACGGGGGTACCGCTTGACTCCGTAGACCGTTCCGCTCTTCCGCCGGATGCTGAATCGCGTGACGACTTGTATCGGCGTGCCGAAGAATGTGTGCGGTATATCCGCCGTTGTTATGAGGGAAAAACACTGTTGGTAGTAGCCCACGGGCTGATAAATCGTTCGATACGTGCCGTGGTATCGGGTATACCCGCCGATCGCTTGACCGAACTTTCGCATATGGGAAATGGTGAACTCGTTCGGTTGGAATTATAACTTGTTTTGGTTTATCTAAATATTGAGCGAGAGAAATTTTATTCTCCGTTTGGGATTTTGAGAAGCGGTTTAAACCGCTAAAAATACATTGTGCGATAGATGATATACCTATCGCACAATATTTTTTGTTTTGTTTCGGATGAGCCTCTTGTCGGATTCGAACCAACGACCCCGAGATTACAAATCACGTGCTC
>CAVBJM010000029.1:0-31525 GCA_963595925.1 bacterium | reverse complement strand
TTAGGACGCAAGATTTTCATTCTTGAAAGGGGAGTTCGATTCTCCCACGGGCTACATAATAAACAGAATCACGAACAATATTAAAGATTAGTCGAGATGGCAAATCACAAATCATCTATTAAAAGAATCAGACAAGAAGAAAAAAGAAGACTTCACAACAGATATTACGCTAAGACTATGCGTAATGCAGTGAGAAAGCTTCGTGAAACTACTGACAAGGCCGCTGCCGTAGCTTTGTTCCCCAGTGTACAGAAAATGTTGGATAAGCTTGCAAAGCGCAACATTATCCACACTAACAAAGCCGCTAACTTAAAGTCTAAATTGGCTGCACATATCAGCAAATTGGCTTAAGCCTACGCTTGAAATGAGATATGAGGTCGAATTGTTTAATTCGGCCTTTTTTTATGCCCGTACGTGCGGGAAGTTTCACGGAAAATCACTACCTTTGAACGTTTAATACAGATTTTATATTACGATAAAATGAGCGAAGAACTGACACAAAGCAGCGGGAGCAACTACTCGGCCAGCAACATCCAGGTACTGGAAGGCTTGGAGGCCGTACGCAAGCGCCCCGCCATGTATATCGGCGACATCAGCGAAAAAGGTCTGCACCACTTGGTGTACGAGGTAGTGGACAACTCCATCGACGAAGCCTTGGCCGGTTATTGTACCCATATAGAAGTAACCATCAACGAAGACAACTCTATTTCCGTTCAGGACAACGGTCGCGGTATCCCCGTAGACATGCACCCGAAGGAAAAGAAGTCGGCACTGGAAGTCGTTATGACGGTGCTCCACGCCGGCGGTAAATTCGATAAAGGCTCTTACAAGGTTTCCGGCGGTCTGCACGGTGTAGGTGTATCGTGCGTAAACGCACTCTCTACCCACATGACCACCAACGTATTCCGCAACGGAAAGATTTACCAGCAGGAATACGAATGCGGAAAGCCGCTGTACGCCGTAAAGGAAGTAGGCACGACCGACATCACCGGTACCCGACAGACATTCTGGCCCGACGGCAGCATCTTCAACACCACCGAATACAAGTACAACATCCTGCAGGCTCGTATGCGTGAACTGGCTTACCTGAACAAGGGTATCACTATCACTCTGACCGACAAGCGCGAGAAGGACGAAGCCGGAAACTACAAGCAGGAAGTATTCCACTCGGAAGAAGGCGTGAAGGAGTTCGTACGCTTCCTCAACGCCGGCAATACGCCGCTGATAGACGATGTAATCTATCTGAACACCGAAAAGCAGGGCGTGCCCATTGAGTGCGCCATCATGTATAACACGGGTTTCCGCGAAAACCTGCACTCTTACGTCAACAACATCAACACCATAGAGGGCGGTACACACGAAGCCGGATTCCGCACCGCGTTGACTCGCGTTCTGAAGAAATACGCCGAAGAAAGCAAAGCGCTGGAAAAGGCCAAGGTAGAGATCTCGGGTGAAGACTTCCGTGAAGGCCTCATCGCGGTTATTTCGGTAAAGGTATCGGAACCGCAGTTCGAAGGCCAGACCAAAACCAAGCTGGGAAACAACGAAGTGAGCGGCGCAGTAAATCAGGCCGTAGGCGAAGCGTTGTCGTACTACCTGGAAGAGCATCCGAAAGAAGCGAAGACCATCGTAGACAAAGTAATATTGGCCGCTACCGCGCGTATAGCCGCACGCAAGGCGCGCGAATCGGTTCAGCGCAAGAGCCCGATGGGCGGAGGCGGACTGCCGGGTAAACTGGCCGACTGCTCCAGCCGCGTGGCTGAAGAATGCGAGTTGTTCCTCGTGGAGGGTGACTCGGCCGGCGGTTCGGCCAAGCAAGGACGAAGCCGTCAGTTCCAGGCCATCCTGCCGCTGCGCGGTAAAATCCTGAACGTGGAAAAGGCCATGTGGCACAAAGCCTTCGAAAGCGATGAAGTAAACAACATCATCCAGGCGCTGGGCGTCCGCTTCGGAGTGGACGGCGAAGAAGACAGCAAGAAAGCCAACATCGACAAACTGCGTTACCACAAGGTTATCATCATGACCGATGCCGACGTCGATGGTTCCCACATCGACACCCTTATCATGACGCTCTTCTACCGCTACATGCCCGAGGTGATTCAGGGCGGTCACCTCTACATCGCCAACCCGCCGCTGTACAAATGCTCGAAAGGCAAGGTGAGCGAATATTGCTACACCGACGAAGACCGCGACGCGTTTATGCAGAAATACGGCGACGGTTCGGAGAACGGCATCCACACCCAGCGTTACAAAGGTTTGGGTGAAATGAATCCAGAACAGTTGTGGGAAACGACCATGAACCCCGAAAGCCGTATTCTGAAGCAGGTAAGCATCGAAAACGCGGCCGACGCCGACTATATCTTCTCCATGCTGATGGGCGACGATGTAGCTCCACGCCGTGAATTTATCGAACAACACGCTACTTATGCGAACATTGACGCATAACGCTTTTTATATTCTAACATTTTAAATTTAAACCTCGCATCTTACACTCGAGGAGAACTCCGGAAGCCGAAAAGTTTCCGGAGTTTTTTTTCGCTTATCCGGGCTAATTCTTTACATTTGGAAACTGAAATAAATCTCCGAAAGACATGAAACTCACTTTCCGTATAGAATATAGAACCGCGTGGGGCGAAAACGTCTACATCCTCTTCGATGACAACGACAAAGACGCGCTGAGACTATCTACCCGCAACGGCATCGAATGGCAAGGCGAAGCCTACTATCCGCAACCCGACGGGGAAACATCCCTATCCTACCGATACGCCATCTTCAAAGACGGCGAATGCGTACGCAAGGAACAGGGAAGCACTCCGCATCGCGTTTATCTGGGCAACAAGCAGCAAGGACATTACATCTCGGACGACTGTTGGCGCGACTTGCCCGCCGGCAACTACCGCTACAGTAGCGCGTTCAACGGCGTTCAAGCCTCATCATTCGCCTCCCCCACAGTGCTGTCGGACAACGTAGGCAGCTGCATCACGTTCCGTGCCTTGGCGCCGGAGCTGAGCGTACACGGTAAATGCCTCGGCCTGTCGGGCAGCAGCGAAGCGTTGGGAAAATGGGAGACCACCCGTCCACGGAAGATGACGGAAGTGGCGCCCAATGTATGGCAACTGTCTGTCGACGCCTCACTCCTTCCCCATCCGTTCGAATTCAAATATGTGGAAGTAGACGCCCAAACGGGAGCCATCTGCCGCTGGGAAACACACGAGAACCGTTCCGTACACATCCAGCCCTTACAACGGGGAGAAACGTATCAGGTCACGGAAACGGAAGTGTTCTTTCACGAACCGCAAACCCGGATAGCAGGTACCGCCATCCCCGTATTCTCACTCCGCTCAGAAGGGAGCTTCGGTGTTGGCGACTTCGGAGACCTGAAAGAAATCATCGGATGGGCGGCCGACACGGGGCAGCGCGCCATTCAGATTCTGCCCATCAACGACACCACCATGTCGGGCACATGGGCCGATTCGTACCCGTACAGCAGCATCTCTATCTATGCGTTCCACCCCATGTATGTAGACTTGCGCCAGCTGCCTCAACTGAAAGACGCGACGCGCGAAGCGTTTTACGAACAGGAGCGCAAACGGGTTAACGCGCTTCCGCAGATGGACTACGAGGCCGTAAACACGCTGAAGCGAGCTTATCTGAAAGAGATTTACGAGCAAGAAGGAGAAGCCGTGACGCAGACGCCGGAGTACCGGGAGTTCTTCGGAAAGAACGAGCAATGGCTCATCCCGTACGCGGCGTTCTGTCTGTTGCGCGACACGAACCACACGGCCGACTTCCACCAATGGGGCAAGTACGCCACGTACGACGCCAAGGCCGTAGCCAAACTATGCAGTCCGAAAAGCGAGCATTACACCGAGTGCGCGTTCCATTTCTTCATCCAGTACGAGCTGCATCGGCAACTGCTGGCGGCATGCAACTTCGGACGCGAAAACGGTGTTATCGTGAAGGGCGACATCCCTATCGGCATCAGTCGCACCAGCGTGGAGGCCTGGACCGAACCGCAATACTTCAACATGAACGGCCAAGCGGGCGCACCGCCCGACGCGTTCTCGGTAAACGGACAGAACTGGGGCATGCCCACTTACAACTGGGACGTCATGGCCAAAGACAACTACCGCTGGTGGCAGGAACGATTCCGAAAGATGTCGGAATACTTCACGGCGTACCGCATCGACCATATACTGGGATTCTTCCGTATTTGGGAAATCCCCATCCATTCCATCCACGGACTTTTGGGACAGTTCGTCCCGTCGCTCCCCATGACCGAAGACGAGATACGGAGCTTCGGACTCAACTTCCGCGAAGACCTTATCCGCCCGTTCATAAACGACTACATCCTGAACATCCTGTTCGGCGATGAGTGCGAACGGATAAAGGAAACCTTCGTCCGTCCGCTTCACCACGACCTGTACGCCCTAAAGCCGGAGTTCGACACGCAACGGAAAGTGGAAGCCTACTTCAAAGACCGGGAAGACCCTACAGGCATCAAAGACAAGCTCTTCGGCATCATCAACGACGTGCTGTTTATCCCCGACCGTGACCATCCCGACCAATATCATCCGCGCATCAGCGTACAAAACGAATACGCCTACCTGCGGCTGAGCGAGAGGGAAAAGGAGGCTTTCAACCGGATTTACATACACTACTATTATCACCGGCACAACGAGTTCTGGTATCGGCAAGCCATGCAGAAACTGCCGATGCTCACACAATGCACTCCGATGTTGGTGTGCGGCGAAGACCTCGGCATGGTGCCCGACTGCGTGCCTTGGGTGATGAAAGAGTTACAGATACTCTCGCTCGAAATCCAGCGGATGCCCAAAACGCCATCGTATCAGTTCGGACACCCCTCGGAATACCCATATCTGTCGGTCTGCACCATCGGCACACACGACATGTCGAGCCTGCGCGGCTGGTGGGAGGAAGACGCCCGTGTGAGCGAAGCGTTTTACCACAACGTATTGGGACATTGGGGCGAAGTACCCGAACACGCTCCCGGATGGCTATGCGAGGAAATCGTACGCAAGCATCTGGAAAGCCCGTCGATGTTGTGCATCCTGACGTGGCAAGACTGGACATCGATAGACGAATCGCTCCGCAACCCGGACATCGCCATCGAACGTATCAACATCCCGGCCAATCCGCGCCACTACTGGCGATGGAGAATGCACGTCAGCATCGAACAACTGAAACAGAACCGCAACTTCAACGATAACATCCGCCGACTCATCGCTGAAACAGGCAGAGAACAGTAACGTCCGATAGCGGTTAACCGAAAGAATTGCCGTATCTTTACAGACAAAACAAAACATATAGCATGATACAGCAGAAACCTTTATTGCTCTTGTCGAACGACGATGGCGTAAACGCGAAAGGCATAAACGAATTGATTAAGGCATTAAGACCTTTGGGCGAACTGATAGTAATGGCACCGGACGGACCTCGTTCGGGTTCTTCGTGCGCCATTACCACGACAACCCCGCTGCGTTGCAATCTGGTACGCAAAGAGCCGGGCTTGACCATATACAAGTGCAGCGGCACGCCAACCGACTGCGTCAAGCTAGCATTGCACACGTTCGTGCCACGCAAGCCCGACCTGGTGATAGGCGGAATAAACCACGGCGACAATTCGTCGGTGAACGTACACTATTCGGGCACGATGGGAGTGGTTATCGAAGGTTGCCTGAAAGGCATCCCGTCTGTCGGCTTCTCGCTCTGCAACCAAGACCCCGACGCCGACTTCACGCCTACGCTGCCTTACATCCGACGCATCGCAAGCGAAGTACTCTCAAACGGACTGCCGTACGGCATCTGCCTAAACGTAAACTTCCCAAACACCGCCGAAATAAAAGGCGTAAAAATCTGCCGACAGACCGATGGCGTATGGACGAACGAACTGCAGCAAGCCGACCACCCCAACTTCAACAACTACTTCTGGATGGTAGGCGAATACAAGAACCTGGAACCTGAAGCGGAAGAGACTGACCACTGGGCGATGGACAACGGATACGCGGCCATCACCCCGACGCAGGTCGACGTCACGGCTTATCAGGTAATGGACAAGCTAAAAAGTTGGAACTTCGACGTATGAAATACTATCTGATAGCCGGCGAAGCCTCGGGCGACCTTCACGCCTCGAACCTGATGCGCGCACTGAAAGCGCTGGATCCGGAAGCGCAATTCCGCTTTTTCGGAGGCGACTTGATGACCGCCGTGGGCGGAACGTGTGTAAAGCATTATCGGGAGTTGGCTTACATGGGATTCATTCCCGTACTGCTGCACCTGCGTACCATCTTCCGCAACATGGATTTCTGCAAGCAAGACGTGACGCGTTGGCAACCGGACGCGCTGATTCTGGTGGACTATCCCGGATTTAACCTGAAGATAGCAGAGTACATCAAACGGCACACCGACATCCCCGTGTATTACTATATCTCGCCGAAAATCTGGGCGTGGAAGGAATACCGCATCAAGAACATCAAGCGCGATGTAGACGAGTTGTTCTCCATCTTGCCTTTCGAAATAGCGTTTTTCCACCGCCATCAGTACCCCATCCACTATGTGGGGAATCCGTGCGTAGACGCAGTGACCGAATTCTTACGCACAGACCAAGAAACGGACGCCGACTTCAGACAAGCACACGGGTTGGACGAACGCCCCATCATTGCCCTATTGGCTGGAAGCCGTAAGCAGGAAATCAAGGACAACCTGCCGCTGATGACCGAAGCCGCCAAGGACTTCCCCGAATATCAGTTCGTGGTGGCCGGAGCGCCCGGCATCGAACCCGATTATTACAACCGATACATCGCAAGCGATACGCACATCGTGTTCGGAAAGACCTACCGCTTGCTGAAACATTCCTGCGCAGCCTTGGTCACTTCGGGTACGGCCACCCTCGAAACGGCCTTATTCAATGTGCCGCAAGTGGTATGCTACTACACCGCCATGGGGAAGCTGGTTTCGTTCCTGCGCCGACACATCCTGAAAGTGAAGTACATCTCGCTTGTCAATCTGGTTGCCGATAAGGAGGTCGTGACCGAACTGGTTGCCGACGGGATGACGGTAAACAACGTGCGCCATGAACTGTGGAAAATCATCCCCGGCGGGCAACAACGGGAAACCATGCTGACGGAATACAAAAAGATGCGCCAAACACTGGGTGAAGCCGGAGCATCCACGCGTGCCGCCGAAGCGATACGCCAGTGTCTGCGCAAGCAGGCAAAATGATTCCCGTTCCGGGGAATACAATACTTTTAGTCACAAAAGCAAGCAAATCGCAACACAAAAGGAAAGTTATCAAGCGAAGAATACTTTCCTTTTGTTCGTCTATCAAGAAAGACATGTTACAAAATGACTGGCACGCATACAGATAAACTTTCTATCTGTAACAGAAATACGGCGAAACAATAACAAACAGAAACATCCGTCACCGAAAAGATAAATCAAACGACAAAATAGAAGCTCAAATCGATGAATATCTATAATTTTGCAACCAAAAGAAAGAAAGAACGAACAAAGAGAAAGTTCATGGAGAGATTAGCGAAAACCGGACTGACATGCGTGATGGCTACCACGGCCTTCCCGGGCACCATAAAGGCTCAGGAAAAGATAACGGCCAGCCTGGAAGCCGACCTCGTAAGCGAATACGTGTGGCGAGGACTCCGTATGGAGGGAGTCAGCATCCAGCCATCGGTTACGGTCGCATACAAAGGCATTTCTCTCAACGTGTGGGGAACTACAGGACTTTCCCGAAACGGAGTAAAAGAAGTCAATCTGGAGTTGGGCTACACCACCGGCGGCCTCTCAGTTTCGGTCGTAGACCAATGGGCCGATGAAGGATGCGGATATTTCCATTACGGCGCAAGAAACACCAACCATGTGTTCGAGGCGCGCGCGGAATACGACTTTGGAGTTCTCACGGCAAGCTGGGCCACAAACTTTGCGGGGGCCGACGGTAGGACCGCAAGCGACAAACGGGCTTACTCTTCTTACCTCAACGTGTCGGCTCCGTTCCGTCTAGGCGGACTGGAATGGGAGGCCGGGATAGGCGTTACCCCATGGGGAACGAGCTACTACAACTATACGTCCGATGGACGGGAAGGCGCAAGGGGATTTGAGGTGTGCGACATCAGTCTGAAAACCTCGAAGGAGCTGAAGATAACTTCCTCGTTTTCGATTCCCATATCCGCCGAGGCTATTTGGAATCCGGCTACCGAACACGCCTACTTTGTGGTGGGACTGAACTTTTAACGATACGACACAACAAACAGCAATACAAAATACAAATACAATTAACATGAAGAAAATTGAGGCAATCATCCGACGAAGCAAATTCGAAGAAGTAAAGGAGGCGCTGCTGGAAGCAGACATCGAATGGTTCTCCTATTACGACGTGAGGGGTATCGGAAAATCGAGAGAAGCCCGGATTTACCGGGGAGTCATGTACGACACCAGTTCGATAGAACGCATCTTGGTTTCTATCGTGGTACGCGAAAAGAACGTAGAGAAAACCGTACAGGCCATTGCCAAAGCGGCCCGTACCGGACAGATAGGCGATGGACGCATCTTCATTATCCCGATAGAGGACGCCGTGCGAATCCGAACCGGAGAACGGGGAGACATCGCACTGTACAACGCCGAACAAGAGAAATAATACAAACTACGACAACTTTCTAAAAACGAGATTTATGGACAAACTTATGAGATATTCCCTTACGAGGGTAGGCTTGGCATGTGCCTTTTTACTGGGTATCAGCTCCTTTTCACCGCTCTATGCGCAAGACACGGCAGCGCAGACCATCGACACCGGAAACACGGCGTGGATTCTGATGTCGTCCATCTTGGTGCTGTTAATGAGTATTCCGGGCATCGCCCTCTTCTACGGTGGTTTGGTACGCCGCAAGAACGTGCTCAGCGTCATCATGCAGACCATGTTTATCGTGGCCGTAGTAAGTGTATTGTGGGTAGCGTTCGGATACAGTTGGGCTTTCGACACCAGCTTCGCTGAAAGCGGCAACCCGCTGGGGGCCATCATGGGCGGATTCGGAAAAGCGTTCCTGCACGGCATTACGCTGGATACGCTCACCACGGGAAACATCCCCGAGCTGGCGTTCGTGATGTTTCAGTGCATGTTCGCCATCATTACCCCGGCGCTGATACTCGGCGCGTTCGCCGAACGAATCAAGTTCTCGGGCTACATCGTGTTCATCGTTTTGTGGGAAATCATCGCTTACTTCCCGATGGCTCACTGGGTTTGGGGCGGAGGATTCCTGCAGCAGATGGGAGCCATCGACTTCGCCGGAGGTACGGTAGTACATATCAACGCCGGAGTATCGGCTCTGATTATGGCCATCATGCTGGGCAAGCGCGACGATTACCGCGTGGGACACCCCATCATTCCGCATAACGTAACGTTCGTATTCATGGGTACATCGTTCCTGTGGTTGGGTTGGTTCGGTTTCAACGCCGGAAGCGGACTGGCAGCCGACGGATTGGCAGCCAACGCCTTCTTGGTAACACACATCGCTACAGCTACGGCAGCCATTACCTGGATGATTATCGACTGGGTTTGCAACAAGAAGCCTACCACGGTAGGTGCCTGCACGGGCGCCGTAGCCGGACTGGTAGCCATTACTCCGGCAGCCGGAACGGCCGACTTGACGGGTGCGTTTTGCATAGGTATCCTCACCCCCATCGTATGTTTCTTCATGGTAGCGGTGGTTAAACCGAAATTCAAGTACGACGACGCGCTCGACGCCTTCGGTGTACACGGTGTGGGCGGTATCTTGGGATCTATCCTGACCGGTGTATTCGCCACCCGCTTTGTGACGGGCGAAGACGGTGTACAAGGCGCGCTCTACGGCGATTGGCATCAGTTATGGATTCAGATAGTGACTACGGTCATCTCCATCGTATTCAGCGCAGTGGTCACGATTATCCTGTTCAAGGTAGTCAACTCATGGATTGGTCTCCGAGCCGATAAGCGCGTAGAAGAGGAAGGACTCGACATCTACGAACACGGCGAAACGGCCTACAACCATTAAATTTCAGGATTGACATCAAAATAAAGGTAAAAAGAATGTAAAAAGGCGTCCCCTCCCTTGGCGGACGCCTTTCTGTTTGTGAATATCCCCAACTGCTCGCCGGAGAATAAAAATCTCTCGGGACGTTTTTTTAATCTCTCGGGACGAAATAAAAATCTCTCGCCGCAGATTTTTATTCTCCGGCGAGAGATTTAAGCCGATAGTCTGAAACTACTCGCTGAGCACGAGCAGCACCGTTTCGTGCGGCTGCAAAACGCCTTTCCACTTCTTGGCGTGCGAAGCGATGGTTTTATGCTGCCAAACATCGCGCACGGCATAGGCCTTGTCCAACCCTACCGATGCGAACGGCAGGTTCACCTGCTGCTTGGTATCGGCCGTGTTGATGATAGCCACGGCATGACGTCCTCCGCTAAGCGCTCTCACGAATACCTGACGCTCGTCGGTCATCACCTTGCGCTCGGCCGGCGAGGCCAACTCGTCCTGGTCGATGGCAATGGCTTCGGCATTCAGCAGGATGCGCTTGTCTTCTTCTGTCAGCTTACGCAAATCGTTGCTCATGGTTAAGGGCGACGCCAACATACACCACATACTCATCTGCGTCTGATACTCGGTGTACGAACATCCCACGCCGCCCAACTGGCTCGAAGGGCCGCCTTTTCCGTTCAGACCAACTACCAGCATATCCATATCGGGCCATTGCGTCTTGCCGGTCTTCGAAGCGATGGGCGCAGTCACGTTCACAATGTCAATGATTCCCATTCCACCCCGGTGAACGATATCCTTCCACATGTCGCGCACGTCGTAGCTCGTCCGCCAAAGCTGTCCGCCCACCTGAGCGCACCAATCCTCGGCGTTGCGTTGTCCCCACTCGCACACTCCCAGCACGATGTCACGTCCCGAACGGCTCAAGGCATCGGCCATGGTGCGGTAACGCTTCCGTGCCGTGGCGCTATCCTCGGGCGCATCGCAATAGTCGTATTTCAGATAATCGATACCCCACGAAGCGAACGTGCGAGCGTCCTGTTCCTCAAATCCAAGGCTGGCGGTAAATCCGGCACAGGTCAGCTGAGCCGCATCGGAATAAATACCCAGTTTCAGCCCCTTGGCGTGTACATAATCGGCCAGCGCACGTATTCCCGACGGGAACTTTGCGGGGTCTGGAATGATATTGTTGCGCGAGTCTCGACCTCCCTGCCAAATGTCGTCAATGAAGATATACTTATATCCCGCATCACGGAAACCGCCTTCCACCATCGCGTCGGCCGTTTCGCGAATGAGTTGCTCGTTGATGTTACCCTGAAACAAGTTCCACGTCATCCAGCCCATCGGCGGCGTAGGGCACAATGTGTGGCGCGGCTTAGGTTGGGCAGTGGCCAGTGTGACCGATGCCGCTACCACCAACAAAGAAAAAAGATTTCTGATTTTCATAATTGCATGTTTTTGGTTAAACACTGATTCATACGGCGAATTTAACGTTTTTCCCTTGGATAACGGCATCTTCTCCCTAAAAACGCCCCATCCGAACGGGCACAAAAAAAGGGTGCATCGCAATGATGCACCCTTCATTATATAGGGGGAATACAGAATTATTCAGCTTTAGGAGCTTCCTCTGTAGTGGCTTCAGCTGCCGGAGCTTCAGTAGCCGGAGTTTCTGCCGGAGCCTCAGTAGCGGCTGCCTTCTTCGAACGACGAGTACGAGAAGTCTTCTTAGCTGCTGCCTTAGCCATGTTTTCATCATAGTCAACGAGTTCGATAAAACACATTTCTGCGTTGTCACCCAAACGATGACCAGTCTTGATGATACGAGTGTAACCACCCGGACGATCAGCAACCTTCACAGAGATTTCTTTGAAGAGTTCTGTTACTGCGAATTTATCCTGCAAGTAGCTAAATACGACACGACGAGAGTTAGTAGTATCTTCTTTAGACTTTGTGATTAACGGCTCAACAAACTTCTTCAAAGCTTTAGCCTTAGCGACAGTCGTAGTGATTCTTTTGTGCTTAATCAAAGAACATGCCATGTTTGACAACATTGCGTTTCTGTGAGAAGCAGTACGACCCAAATGGTTGAATTTTTTATTATGTCTCATTTTTTATTCTTTATCTAATTTATACTTAGAAATATCTGTTCCAAACGAAAGATTCAGACTCTCGAGCAAATCATCAAGCTCAGTGAGCGATTTCTTACCGAAGTTGCGGAACTTCAACAAATCGGTCTTGTTGAACTGAACCAAGTCGCCCAATGTTTCTACATCGGCAGCCTTCAAGCAGTTCAAGGCACGGACAGACAAGTCCATGTCAACCAGTTTCGTCTTCAGGAGCTGACGCATGTGCAATACTTCTTCATCAAATTCTTCGTTGCTGTCGTTGTCTGAAGTTTCAAGAGTAATCTTTTCGTCAGAGAACAACATGAAGTGATAAATCAATATCTTGGCAGCTTCTTTCAGAGCTTCCTTCGGGTGAATGGAACCATCCGTAGTGATTTCGAGAACCAACTTTTCGTAGTCGGTTTTCTGGTCTACACGGTAGTTTTCCACCGTGTACTTCACATTACGAATCGGAGTGTAAATAGAATCGATAGGAATTACATTCACATCGGTGCAGAACTCACGGTTTTCGTCAGCCGGTACGTATCCGCGTCCTTTGTTGATTGTAAGATCTATCTGCATAGTTGCTTTTGAATCTAAATGGCAAATAACTAATTCAGGATTTAACACTTCAAATCCGGTCAAATACTTACCAATATCTCCTGCTTTAAACACAGTAGCGTTCTCTACGGTTATGCTGACCTTCTCATTCTCGAATTCTTCTACGATCTGCTTGAAGCGAACTTGCTTCAGATTCAAGATAATGTTAGTGACATCCTCCTTTACTCCTGGAACAGTTGCAAATTCATGTTCAACACCTTCGATATGGATTGTGTTAATCGCGAATCCTTCCAGTGAAGAAAGAAGAATACGGCGTAAAGCATTACCAACGGTAATACCGAAACCGGGTTCAAGCGGACGGAATTCAAATTTACCGAATTTGGAATCCGCTTCCAACATTAATACTTTATCAGGTTTTTGAAATGCTAATATCGCCATGTAGTTAATTATTATTTAGAGTACAATTCAACGATCAAGTGTTCTTTTATGTTTTCAGGAATGTCAGCTCTTTCCGGAATGTGCAACAACTTGCCTACCTTAGAGTTTTCATCCCATTCCAACCAAGGATATTTGCTGTGGTTGAATCCAGCCAACGAATTTGAAATCACTTCCAAAGACTTCGACTTTTCACGCACGCCTACTACCTGGCCGGGCTTTACTGAGAACGAAGGGATATTTACTACCTTTCCGTCTACAGTAATGTGCTTGTGTCCTACCAACTGACGAGCTGCGGCACGAGTAGGAGCAATACCCAAACGGAACACTACGTTGTCAAGACGACATTCAAGGCTCTGCAAAAGGATTTCACCGGTAATACCGTTCATGCTTGCAGCCTTTTCAAACAAGTTACGGAATTGTTTTTCCAATACACCGTAAGTATATTTGGCTTTTTGTTTTTCAGCCAACATGACACCGTATTCCGAAGTTTTTCTGCGGCGGGTGTTACCATGCTGTCCGGGAGGATAGTTTTTCTTAGATAAAACTTTATCAGCTCCGAAAATTGCTTCACCGAATTTACGTGCAATCTTAGTTTTTGGTCCAGTATATCTAGCCATCTTTCTTCTTGATTTAATTGTTATAATGAACTTAATTTGTTGCAGCCGCGATTACAGAAAGGAATTGCAATCCAATTATTTAACAAAATCAAGTTTCATTCTAATAGGTTATCTTTATTATACTCTTCTTCTCTTGGGAGGACGACAACCGTTGTGAGGCAATGGAGTTACATCAATGATTTCAGTAACTTCAATTCCTGCTCCGTGTACTGTTCTGATTGCAGACTCACGTCCGTTTCCAGGACCCTTCACGTAAGCTTTTACCTTTCTCAGGCCAAGATCGTATGCTACCTTAGCACAATCCTGGGCAGCCATCTGAGCTGCATACGGAGTGTTCTTCTTCGAACCTCTGAATCCCATCTTACCTGCAGAAGACCATGAGATAATCTGGCCTTCGCTGTTTGCCAAAGAAACGATAATGTTATTGAATGAAGAATGAACGTGCAACTGTCCATTCGCGTCAACCTTCACATTTCTTTTTTTAGCTGCGACTGTTTTTTTTGCCATATCAACAATTATTATTTAGTAGCTTTTTTCTTATTTGCAACAGTTTTCTTTCTACCCTTGCGTGTACGTGCATTGTTCTTTGTGCTTTGACCTCTTACAGGAAGGCCCAAACGATGACGAACTCCACGATAGCAACCAATGTCCATTAATCGCTTAATGTTCAACTGGATTTCAGAACGAAGATCACCTTCGACTTTATATTCAGCACCGATAATTTCACGGATCTTAGCGGCCTGATCATCAGTCCAATCCTTTACTTTCAGGTCACGGTCTACACCAGCCTTATCCAAAATCTTTGCTGAACTACTGCGTCCAATACCATATACGTATGTCAACGCAATCTCGCCTCTCTTGTTTTGAGGCAAATCTACACCAACTATTCTTATAGCCATATACTAAATTATTTTTTTTGCAAAAATAATAAATTATCCTTGACGTTGTTTATACTTAGGATTTTTCTTATTGATTACATACAAACGGCCATTACGTCTAACGATCTTACATTCCGGCGTACGTTTCTTTAATGATGCTCTTACTTTCATATCTTTATTTTCTTTTTTATTTATATCTAAAAACAATTCTTCCTTTAGACAAGTCGTAAGGCGACATTTCTACCCTTACCTTATCTCCCGGTAAAATTTTAATGTAATGCATTCTCATTTTGCCAGAAATATGGGCGGTTATTTCGTGCCCGTTTTCCAACTCTACGCGAAACATTGCATTCGACAATGCCTCTACGATAACTCCATCTTGCTCTATTGCGGATTGCTTTGCCATATCAAATTGCTTTATCTCCTAAAACTTGCTCTATATACTCAAACGATGATAAAATATCAGCCTTATCCCGGCCTATCGCTACCGTATGCTCGAAATGCGCTGCAGGCTTACGGTCTAAAGTACGGATTGTCCAACGGTCATTCTCCATACCTATCTTCCGATCACCCATCGTAATCATTGGCTCTATAGCGATGCACATGCCTTTCTTCAGTGCGACACCGTTACCTCTCTTGCCGTAATTCGGCACCTGAGGGTCTTCATGCATTTCCTTTCCGATGCCATGCCCTACGAACTCGCGAACCACTCCATACGAGTGCGATTCACAATGTTGCTGTATAGCATAACCGATATCGCCCAAACGTTTCCCATGTACGGCATTCTCTATACCTTTATAAAGCGCCTCTTTGGTCACTTTCAGAAGTTGTCGAATTTCCGGGGCTACTTCCCCTACACAAAAGGTATATGCAGAATCTCCACAATACCCGTTCATGAATGTTCCGCAGTCCACCGAAACAATATCACCTTCTTTCAAAGGAATGTCATTTGGAATACCATGTACAACCTGTTCGTTTACCGAAGTACAGATTGAACTTGGAAAAGGTTGTCCGTAAGGATTTGGGAAACCTTTAAAAGTTGGAACGGCTCCGTGGTCTCTGATAAACTCTTCAGCCACTATGTCCAACTGTTTTGTAGTAACCCCTGGCTTTATTATTTTAGCTACTTCGGCTAAAGCCATCCCCACCAGGAGATTACTTTGCCGAAGCAACTCTATTTCATCATCCGTCTTAAGAAATATCATTCTTAAAATCCAAATTAATATGCTGCGACTCCCGAACGTCCCTTTATTCTTCCCGAAGTAAGCAGTCCGTCATAGTGACGCATCAACAAGTGACTTTCCACTTGCTGCAATGTGTCAAGAACTACTCCCACAAGAATCAACAAAGATGTACCTCCAAAGAATTGTGCAAATTCAGCCTGAACCCCAAATACACCAGCAAAAGCAGGAAGGATAGCAACAACTGCCAAAAACAGAGAACCAGGCAACGTGATGCGAGACATAATCGCATCAATATAGTCGGCAGTACTCTTACCAGGCTTGATACCAGGAATAAAGCCATTGTTGCGTTTCATATCTTCCGCCATTTGGTTCGGGTTGATAGTTATCGCAGTATAAAACCATGTAAATACAATAATCAGGATAGCGAACACAAGGTTATACAAGAAACTTGTATGATCCACAAAGGCACGCGCTATACCGTTTGCCGAAGCAACATTTGAATATCCCACCAAAGCCAGAGGGATAAACATGATAGCCTGAGCGAAAATGATAGGCATCACATTTGCTGCATTTACTTTCAAAGGGATATACTGTCTTGCACCACCATACTGCTTATTTCCGACAATACGTTTTGCATATTGTACGGGAACCTTACGCACACCTTGTACCAATAGGATAGCAGCAGCTATCACTACAATCAGCATTACCATTTCAAGCAAGAACATAATAATACCACCAGCACCAGGAGACGCAAGACGGGAAACGAATTCACCCGAGAAAGCTTGAGGAAGACGTGCAATGATACCAATCATGATAATCAGCGAAATACCATTACCGATACCCTTGTCTGTAATTCTTTCTCCAAGCCACAAGATGAACATACTTCCGGCAGCCAAGATGATAGTAGAAGTAATAATAAAGAAAGTCCAATCTAATGAAGCACCAAGAGCCGATCCGGCCTGCGCTTTCAAGTTGATCAAATAGGAAGGAGCCTGGAAAATCAAAATAAAGATAGTCAGGATACGAGTATACTGATTTATCTTTCTACGTCCACTTTCTCCCTCACGCTGTAACTTCTGGAAATACGGAACTGCAATTGCCAACAACTGAATCACAATAGACGCAGAGATGTAAGGCATAATTCCCAATGCGAAAATAGAAGCATTAGAAAAAGCTCCCCCAGAGAACATGTTCAACAAAGCAAGAAGTCCTTCACTCGTTTGCTGATGCAATTGATTAAGACCTTCCGGATCAATACCCGGCAAAACCACGAATGAACCGAATCTATAAATTGCAACAAACAATATAGTTATGAGGATCCGTTGTCTCAGATCCTCAATTTTCCATATATTCTTTAATGTTTCAATAGATTTTCTCATTGAATCAGAGTTTTACTGCATTACCACCAACGGCTTCGATTGCAGCTACTGCGCTCTTAGAAAAAGCGTTAGCCTCTACATCGAGCTTAGTAGTTAAACTACCGTTACCAAGAACTTTCACTAACTGGCTAGAAGAAATAAAACCTGCATTCACCAAGTCTTCTACACCTACTTTAGACAAATTCTTGGCATCAGCCAATTTCTGAATCGTCTCGAGATTGATGGCTTTGTATTCTACTCGGTTAATATTCTTAAAACCAAATTTGGGGACACGGCGCTGAAGAGGCATCTGGCCACCTTCGAAACCAATCTTCTTAGAATAACCTGATCTAGACTTTGCCCCTTTATGTCCTCTCGTAGAAGTTCCACCCAAACCAGAACCGGCACCACGGCCAATTCTTTTACGAGTTTTAACAGAGCCTTCTGCCGGACGTAAATTATTCAAATTCATATTGCAAGTATCTTTATTATTAACAATATATTACTTAATGATCTCAACTAAGTGTTTTACCTTCTCCACCATACCCAAGATAGACGGAGTAGCTTCGTGCTCAGCAACACGGTTCATTTTACGAAGGCCTAATGCATCAAGAGTACGTTTCTGATCAGCAGGAGCACCTATTCTACTTTTAACTTGCTTAATTTTTATAGTCGCCATTTCAACCTCCTTATCCTCTAAATACTTTTTCCAAACTTACGCCTCTGTTCTGAGCTACCATGCGAGCATCTCTCATTTCGCCCAAAGCCAAGATAGTTGCCTTTACTAAGTTGTGAGGGTTCGAAGAACCTTTAGACTTAGCCAAGACATCAGTAATACCTACGCTTTCAAGGACAGCACGCATAGCGCCACCTGCAACCACTCCGGTACCGGTAGAAGCCGGTTTGATGAATACTTCTGCGCCACCGAATTTAGCAGTTTGTTCGTGAGGTACAGTACCTTTCAGAACAGGAACCTTAGTCAAATTCTTCTTGGCTGATTCTACGCCTTTAGCGATAGCTGCGGTAACTTCGCTCGCTTTACCAAGTCCCCAACCGATAATACCGTCTTCATTTCCTACAACAACGATTGCAGAAAAGCTGAAAGTTCTACCACCTTTGGTAACCTTAGTTACACGATTGATTGCAACCAATCTATCTTTAAGTTCTATATCGTTAGTGATCTTAACTCGATTGTTAACTGCCATAATTCATTAAAATTTAAGTCCACCGTTACGAGCAGCATCAGCTACTTCTTTTACTCTCCCATGATACAAGTAACCATTACGGTCGAATACGACAGTCGTAATACCAGCTTCCTGTGCTTTCTTTGCAATCAGTTCACCAACCTTTGCAGCCTGTTCTTTCTTAGGCATTGCTTCCATTCCGAGAGAAGAAGCTGTAGCCAAAGTCTTGCCGCTCAGGTCATCGATAACCTGCACGTAAATTTGCTTGTTACTTCTAAAAACACTCATACGCGGACGTTCGGCTGTACCCGAAATTTTGTTGCGTACTCTATATTTAATCTTGATTCGTCTTTCTATTTTTGTTGTCATAATTATACGATTTTAAGTGAATTACTTAGCGCCGGCTGACTTACCAGACTTTCTGCGAATTTCTTCACCAACAAACTTAATACCTTTCCCTTTATAAGGTTCAGGCTTACGGAAAGAACGTATTTTAGAACAAACTTGACCAAGCAATTGTTTGTCGCAAGATTCCAATATGATAAGAGGGTTCTTATTTCTTTCTGATTTCGTTTCAACCTTAATTTCCGGCGGCAACTGCATAAAGATATTATGAGTATATCCCAATGCGAAATCAATGATATTACCATTGTTTGTAGCACGGTAACCTACACCCACAAGTTCCAATTCCTTTTTGTATCCTTCGGATACGCCCACTACCATGTTATGAATCAAAGCACGATACAAGCCATGGAAAGCGTGACGCTGCTTAGGGTTATCAAGCAACGCGTTTTCGTTTTCAGTCAACGACACGTGTCCGTCTGCGATTTCCACATTGATGGAAGGATCTACAAACTGACTCAATTCACCTTTAGGACCTTTTACATTCACTACATTGTCCTTCAGTGTTACAGTAACTCCTGCAGGGATGCTAACGGGTAATTTACCAATTCTAGACATAGCTTATCCTCCTATCATTAATATACATAACAAAGAACTTCGCCACCGATTTTCAGTTCTGCGGCTTCCTTGTTCGTCATCACACCTTTAGACGTAGATATTATGGCAATACCTAATCCGTTAATAACTCTCGGCATGTCTTTGTAGCCTGTATACTTACGCATACCCGGAGTAGATACTCTTTCAAGCTTCTTGATAGCGTTGACTTTGTTTACAGTATCATACTTCAAAGCTACTTTGATAGTTCCCTGAGGACCATCTTCTACAAATTTGTAGTTCAGAATATACCCTTTTTCAAACAAGATTTTAGTAATCTCCTTTTTCAAGTTCGAAGCAGGTACTTCAACCACTCTGTGCTTAGCACTAATTGCATTTCTCAATCTGGTGAGATAATCTGCGATTGGATCTGTCATATAAATAAATCGTTAAATTAATCAGGACTACCCTGACAATATTTAATAAATAAAAGAAATTCTTACCAACTTGCTTTCTTCACACCCGGAATCAAACCGTTAGAAGCCATTTCACGGAACTGGATACGAGAAATACCGAACTGGCGCATATATCCTTTAGGGCGACCTGTCAACTTGCAGCGGTTGTGCAAGCGGATAGGGTTAGCGTTCTTAGGAAGATCCTGCAACTTTTGAGCAGCCTCAAAAGCATCTGCAGGTTCGCCTGTTCTAACAATTTCTTTCAACGCAGCACGCTTCTCAGCATATTTGGCAACCAGTTTTGCTCTTCTAACCTCACGGGCTTTCATTGATTCTTTTGCCATATTATCAATCTTTATTTAGCGTTCTTAAATGGTAATCCAAATTCTTTCAATAAAGCATACCCTTCTTCATCGGTATTGGCCGACGTTACAAAGGTAATATTCATTCCGAGAATTTTAGTGATACTGTCGATATTAATTTCCGGGAAAATGATTTGTTCCTGGATACCCAAGGTATAATTACCTCTTCCGTCGAATTTGCTTTCGATACCTTTGAAGTCACGGATACGGGGCAAAGCCACGCGAACCAACTTTTCAAGGAATTCATACATTCTTTCGCGACGCAAAGTTACCATTACACCGATAGGCATTTTCTTACGCAACTTGAAGTTTGCGATATCCTTACGTGAAACGGTAGCGACAGCTTTCTGACCTGTAATGGCAGTCAGTTCGTTGATGGCCACGTCAATGATTTTCTTGTCGGCCACAGCCAGACCCAAGCCCTGATTGATAACAATCTTCTTCAGCACCGGAATCTGCATGGCTGAAGTATACTGGAACTGGTTCTTCAAAGCAGGAGCGATACGCTCTGCATATTCTTTCTTTAGGCTAGCAGTAGTACTCATTATTTAATCTCCTCTCCCGATTTTTTAGCATAACGAACAAATGTTCTTCCATCAGAACTTTCTCTTCTCCCGATACGCGTGGGTTTACCCGTTTTCGGGTCTACCGGATTCAAGTTAGAGATGTGAATAGAGGCTTCCTGCTTCACAATACCACCTTGAGGATTCTTTGCGCTAGGTTTGGTGCTCTTCGATACCATGTTGATACCTTCCACCAGTGCACGTCCTTCTTTTACCAGGACTTTCAACACGCGTCCAGTTTTACCCTTGTCTTCGCCAGAGTTTACGTAAACTGTATCGCCTTTCTTTATATGTAATTTACTCATTACTTAAATCTTTTACAAAATTAAAGTACTTCAGGTGCAAGCGAAACCACTTTCATGTTTGCATTACGCAATTCTCTCGCTACCGGTCCGAAGATACGGCTACCTCTGATTTCGCCGGCGTTATTCAGCAACACACAAGCGTTGTCATCAAAACGGATGTAAGAACCGTCAGCACGACGGATTTCTTTCTTCGTACGTACGATCAAAGCCTTCGATACGGCACCTTTTTTAATATCACTTGAGGGGATTACACTCTTTATTGAAACTACAATAACATCCCCAACAGAGGCGTAACGCCTCTTTGTTCCGCCCAAAACGCGGATACAAAGAGCTTCTTTAGCGCCACTGTTGTCACACACTGTAAGTCTGGATTCTGCTTGTATCATAATTACTTAGCTCTTTCGATTATTTCAACCACTCTCCATCTCTTTGTTTTACTCAAAGGACGAGTTTCCATTATACGAACAGTATCACCTACTTGGCAATCGTTCTTTTCATCATGAGCGTGGTATTTTTTCGTTTTAGAAACGAACTTACCATAAATAGGGTGTTTTTCCTTAAACTTAGCTGCAACAGTAATGGTCTTATCCATCTTGTTGCTCACTACAACACCGGTTCTTTCTTTTCTTAAATTTCTAGCTTCCATGAGGACCATTATTATTTGTTAAGCTCTCTCTGACGCAATTCTGCTTTCATACGTGCAATAGTGCGGCGTAAAGTTTTGATCTGCGAAGGATTTTCCAGCGGAGAGATTGAATGATTCAAAACCATCTGATTGTAATTGGCAACTTCAGTTTGGATTCTTTCGGCCAATTCGTTGGTAGCTATTTCTCTTATTTCTGCAATCTTCATATCAATTAGGCATTTTGACTTGCGTCGTAATCACGTCTTACAATAAACTTAGTAGTTACAGGGAGTTTCTGTGCAGCCAAGCGCAAAGCTTCTTTTGCTACTTCGAAAGACACGCCTTCTACTTCAATCAAAATACGACCCGGAGTCACAGGGGCTACGAAGCCTTCGGGACTACCTTTACCTTTACCCATACGTACATCAGCCGGTTTGCGAGTAATAGGTTTATCCGGGAAGATACGGATCCAAATCTGACCCTGACGCTGCATATATCTTGTTACAGCAATACGAGCAGCTTCAATTTGGCGACCGGTAATCCATTTTGTCTGCAAAGACTTGATACCGAAAGTACCAAATGCCAACTGATGTCCTCTCTGGGCGTTACCTTTGGCACTACCCTTCTGCTGTCTTCTGAATTTTGTCTTTTTCGGTTGTAACATAATTCCTAAAATTCAAATTCGTTAGCGATTGTTATTTTTCTTTCTGCGGAAGTTCTTTCCGCCGTTGTTACCGTTTCCTGGGCGGTTATTTTCCTTTGTCTGAGCAAAGTTAGGAGCCAACTCACGTTTTCCATAAACTTCACCACGGCAAATCCAAACCTTGATACCCAGCAAACCTACTTTTGTCAACGCTTCGGTATGACAGTAGTCGATGTCAGCGCGGAAAGTGTGCAACGGAGTACGACCTTCCTTGTACATCTCAGAACGTGCCATTTCAGCACCGTTCAAACGACCAGAGATTAAAACCTTCACACCTTCAGCACCCATACGCATAGTATTTGCGATAGCCATCTTGATAGCGCGACGATATGCGATTTTACCTTCCACCTGGCGAGCGATGTTATTAGCAACAATCACAGCGTCGAGTTCAGGTCTTTTAACCTCGAAAATATTGATTTGAATGTCCTTGTCGGTAATCTTCTTCAACTCTTCTTTCAACTTGTCAACTTCCTGACCACCTTTACCAATGATAATTCCCGGGCGTGCTGTACATACGGTAATAGTCACCAATTTCAATGTACGTTCGATGACGATTCTCGAAACGCTTGCCTTAGCAAGTCTAGCGTTTAAGTATTTACGGATTTTGCTATCTTCCAACAGAGCATCTCCATACTTCTTGCCACCGTACCAGTTTGAATCCCAACCTCTGATGATACCTAAACGATTGCTTATCGGATTAACTTTCTGTCCCATCTAATTCTTAATTTTTATCATTAGTATTCTTAGAATCAACGAACAAAGTCACATGATTTGAACGTTTGCGAATTCTGTAACCTCTACCCTGTGGAGCCGGTCTCATACGTTTCAGAGTTGCTCCACCGTCAACAAACACTTTAGTTACGAACAATTCGCCTTCTTCAGCTTTGCGATCGTTTTTCTGTTCCCAATTAGCAATAGCAGAGCGCAACAGTTTTTCCACTCTTGCAGAAGCTTCTTTAGAAGAAAACTTCAAAACACCAAGCGCACGGTTCACTTCCATACCGCGAATCATGTCAGCCACGAGACGCATCTTACGCGGAGAAGTGGGCACATTTTGCAATTTTGCAAAATACATGGTTTTAAGGGCTTCTTTTCTTTTTTCAGCCGATATTCTTTTTCTTGCTCCCATTATTTATTACTTTATTATTTCTTTAGTGTCCTGTCTTATTTTTTCTTGTTACCTGCATGACCGCGGAAGGTACGAGTAGGAGCGAATTCGCCCAGCTTGTGTCCTACCATATTTTCAGTAACGTAGACAGGAATGAATTTGTTTCCGTTATGAACTGCAATTGTATGCCCAACGAAATCAGGCGAAATCATTGAAGCTCTGGCCCAAGTCTTAACAACTGATTTTTTCCCGCTTTCATTCATGGCGAGAACCTTGTTTTCCAGTTTTACGTTAATATATGGACCTTTTTTTAATGAACGACTCATAAATTACTCAATTAATCAGTTGTTATTACTTTCTTCTTTCTATAATATACTTAGAAGACTGTTTCTTCGGTGCTCTTGTCTTCAAGCCCTTAGCATACAAACCTGTACGCGATCTTGGGTGTCCTCCAGACTGACGTCCTTCACCACCACCCATCGGGTGATCTACCGGGTTCATAACAACACCACGGTTATGCGGACGACGTCCTAACCAGCGAGAGCGACCTGCCTTACCAGACGCCTCAAGTGCGTGATCTGAGTTACCAACACTACCGATGGTAGCTCTACAAGCGCTGAGAATCTGTCTTACTTCACCCGAGGGCAATTTGATTACACAATACTTACCTTCACGAGAAGTCAACTGAGCAAAATTACCAGCCGATCTTACAAGCGCTGCACCTTGACCCGGACGCAATTCGATATTGTGAATCACTGTACCTACGGGGATGTTCTCGAGAGGAAGCGTATTACCAATCTCTGGCGCCGCATTCGCTCCTGACATCAGCGTGCTGCCTACTTGCAATCCATTAGGAGCAATAATGTATCTTTTTTCTCCATCAGCGTAAAACAGCAAAGCAATACGAGCCGAACGGTTTGGATCGTATTCAATTGTTTTCACCACTGCTGGAACACCGTCTTTGTTTCTCTTGAAGTCGATGATACGGATTTTTTTCTTATGACCGCCGCCAATGTAGCGCATCGTCATCTTACCAACGTTGTTACGGCCACCTGTAGAGCGTTTTCCGTATACAAGAGATTTTTCTGGTACCGATGCAGTAATTTCCTCAAAAGTACCAATAATTTTGTGTCTCTGCCCCGGTGTTGTGGGCTTAAATTTACGTACTGCCATCTTTTATTTAAATATTGCTATAAAAATCAATAGTTTCGCCTTCCTTCAGCGTTACCACCGCTTTCTTGTAAGCGTTAGAGCGACCGCTAATCAGGCCTGATTTTGTATAACGGCTCTTATTCTTACCATCGTAGTTCATAGTATTTACAGCTACGACGTTTACGTTATACAAAGCTTCGATTTCACTCTTAATCTGTAACTTGTTAGCATTCGGACGCACGATAAATCCGAAACGGTTTGACTTTTCGGATATTGACGTCATTTTTTCTGTAACGAGCGGTTTTACTATAATTCCCATATTACTTCTGCCTCCTTATTATTTAATTAAGGTTTCTTCTACTGCTTTCAATGCGCTTTCAGTCACAACAAGAGTATCTGCATTCAATACCGAGTAAGTATTCAACGCAGAAGCTATTGCCAGATTTGTGCGCTCTAAATTGCGAGCTGACAAATATACGTTTTTATCTGCACTTGGCAAAACCACGAGTAACTTCTTACCAGCCACTTTAAGATTATTCACAACATTTATAAATTCTTTAGTTTTAGGAGCTTCAAAAGTGAAGTCTTCAACTACAACAATGTTGTTTTCCTGGGCTTTGTAAGACAATGCAGACTTGCGAGCCAAAGCTTTTACTTTCTTGTTCAACTTGAACCAGTAGTCGCGAGGTTTAGGACCGAACACGCGAGCACCACCCACCAATACCGGAGAGTTAATATCACCACGACGTGCACCGCCTCCACCTTTTTGGCGGCCTAATTTACGAGTAGAACCACTGATTTCGCTTCTTTCTTTCGATTTGTGGGTTCCCTGACGCTGGTTAGCCATGAACTGCTTTACATCCAGATAGATAGCGTGATCGTTCGGAGTGATGCCGAAAATAGCGTCGTTCAGCGCCACTTTTCTTCCGGTATCTTCACCTTTGATATTTAATACGTTAACTTCCATTATTTCTCAATTATTACGATTGAACCTTTGCAACCCGGAACAGAACCCTTAATCAAAAGCAAGTTGTGTTCTGGAATCACTTTTAATACTTGCAAGTTGTGAGTAGTTACTCTGTCACCACCCATTTGTCCACCCATGCGCATTCCCTTGAATACTTTTGCAGGGTAAGAACAAGCACCGATAGAACCCGGCTTGCGGGCACGGTTGTGCTGACCGTGAGTAGTCTGACCTACACCACCGAATCCGTGACGCTTAACAACGCCCTGGAAACCTTTACCTTTAGAAGTTCCGATAACGTCTACATAAGAGGCATCATTGAACAGTTCCACAGTGATAGTATCACCTAAATTCAACTCTTCTGAGAAATCTTTGAACTCGGCCAAGTGTCTCTTGGGTGTTACTCCGGCTTTTTTAAAGTGACCCATCAACGGTTTGGTAGTGTTCTTTTCCTTCATTTCCTGGAATCCTACCTGAACAGCTGCATAGCCATCTTTTTCTACACTCTTAATCTGAGTAACTACACAAGGACCAGCTTCGATAACAGTGCATGGTACATTCTTACCATCGGCACTGAAAACGGATGTCATTCCGATTTTCTTTCCTAATAATCCTGGCATTTCAGTTTCTTTTTTAATCGATTAAACTTTAATTTCTACTTCTACTCCACTCGGCAATTCCAATTTCATCAAAGCGTCTACAGTCTTTGCTGTTGAGCTATAGATATCAATCAGTCTCTTGTAAGAGGACAACTCGAACTGTTCACGTGACTTCTTGTTAACGAAAGTCGAACGGTTTACAGTAAAGATACGTTTGTGGGTAGGCAATGGAATAGGACCGCTAACAATAGCGCCGGTAGCCTTTACCGTTCTCACAATCTTTTCGGCCGACTTGTCTACCAAGTTGTGGTCGTAAGATTTCAGTTTAATTCTAATTTTCTGACTCATTTGTCTTTTAGAAATTTATTGTTTATAAATTTATTATAAAGAAGAAGCTCGAGGGTTAAGAGTCATTCGCTAACCCTCGTCGGCTTCTGCCTTGTCTTTTTATATCAGGCGGAGATTATACCAAGTCGGTACGTCCCTTTACCTCTTCAAGCACAGTCTTGGCGATAGAAGAAGATACCTGAGCGTGGTGATCGTATGTCATTGAAGAAGTAGCACGACCAGAAGTGATGGTACGCAAAGCGGTTACGTAACCGAACATTTCAGCCAACGGAACCATAGCCTTCACGATGCGGGCGCCTGAACGGCTGGTTTCCATACCTTCTACCTGGCCGCGACGTTTGTTCAAGTCACCGATAACATCACCCATATTTTCTTCCGGAGTTACTACTTCCAGTTTCATAACGGGCTCCATCAAAACGGGACCTGCCTTAACGCAAGCGTTCTTGTATGCCTGAATGGCGCAGATTTCGAACGAAAGCTGGTCAGAGTCTACCGGGTGGAACGAACCATCCTTCAGAACAACCTTCAGCGAATCGAGCGGGAAGCCTGCCAACACACCATTCTTCATGGCTGTCTGGAAACCTTTCTGTACCGACGGAATAAATTCCTTAGGCACGTTACCACCCTTCACTTCATCAATAAACTGCAGACCACCTTGCTTGAAGTCTTCGTCTACTGGACCTACGCTTACGATGATGTCAGCGAACTTACCACGACCACCCGACTGCTTCTTGTAAACTTCGCGAAGTTCTACAGTCTTGGTGATAGCTTCTTTGTAGTTTACCTGCGGACGACCCTGGTTACATTCTACCTTGAACTCACGCTTCAGACGGTCGATGATGATATCCAAGTGGAGCTCACCCATACCCGAGATAACTGTCTGACCAGTCTGTTCGTCAGTCTTAACAGTGAAGGTCGGGTCTTCTTCGGCCAACTTAGCCAAACCGTTCGACAACTTGTCGAGGTCTTTCTGAGTCTTAGGCTCTACAGCGATACCGATAACCGGTTCGGGGAAGTCCATAGATTCCAACACGATAGGAGCGGTTTCGTCGCACAACGTATCACCGGTACGGATATCTTTGAATCCAACGCCTGCGCCTATATCACCAGCCGAGATAACTTCTACAGGATTCTGCTTATTAGAGTGCATCTGGAACAGACGAGAGACACGTTCTTTCTTACCCGAACGAGAGTTGTAGATATAAGAACCTGCTTCTACCTTACCTGAGTACACACGGAAGAAAGTCAAACGACCTACATACGGGTCAGTTGCAATCTTGAACGCAAGAGCTGAAGTCTTTTCGTCTTCGTCCGGCTTGCGGTCTTCTTCTGCACCGGTAGTAGGATTGGTACCCACGATGTTCGGAGTATCGAGCGGAGAAGGAAGGAATGCGCAAACATAGTCGAGCAGTGTCTGTACACCTTTGTTCTTAAATGAAGAACCGCACAACATCGGAACAATTTCCATCTTCAGAGTTCCGGCACGCAATGCGCGGAGCACTTCTTCTTCGGTGATGGTAGAAGGATCGTCGAAATACTTTTCCATCAAGGCTTCGTCGAATTCGGCAACCTTTTCCAACATCTTATCTCTCCATTCGTTGGCTTCGTCTACCAAGTTAGCGGGGATATCGTTTACTTCGTAGTCTGCACCCATTGTTTCATCGTGCCACAGGATAGCTTTCATCTTAATGAGGTCTACCACACCTTTGAACGATTCTTCAGCGCCAATAGGGATTACGATAGGACACGGATTAGCACCCAGCACATCTTTCATCTGACGTACTACTTCGAAGAAGTCGGCACCCGAACGGTCCATTTTGTTTACGTAACCGATACGGGGTACGTTATACTTGTCGGCCTGACGCCATACTGTTTCTGACTGAGGTTCTACACCACCTACTGCACAATAAGTAGCGACAGCACCGTCCAATACACGAAGTGAACGTTCTACCTCAGCGGTAAAGTCAACGTGTCCCGGAGTGTCAATCAAGTTGATTTTGTACTTGTTGCTTGCATAGTTCCAGTAAGTAGTAGTAGCAGCAGAGGTAATAGTGATACCACGTTCCTGCTCCTGAGCCATCCAGTCCATGGTTGCAGCACCATCATGAACCTCACCAATCTTGTGAGTCAATCCAGTGTAAAACAAGATACGTTCGGAAGTAGTCGTTTTACCAGCATCGATGTGAGCCATGATACCGATATTACGAGTCAAATGCAAATCATGTTTAGCCATTTTGTTCCTTCTTATTTTAATTTGTTACTTGATTAGAATCTGAAGTGTGCGAATGCGCGGTTAGCTTCAGCCATACGATGCATATCTTCCTTACGTTTGAATGCGCCACCCTGTTCGTTATAAGCGTCGAGGATTTCGGCAGCCAACTTATCAGACATACACTTACCACCGCGTTTGCGAGCGAAAGCGATCATATTCTTCATCGAGATAGACTCCTTGCGATCGGGACGGATTTCAGTAGGAACCTGAAAAGTAGCACCACCGATACGGCGAGACTTAACTTCAATCTGCGGAGTAATGTTTTCGAGGGCCTTCTTCCATACTTCAAGAGCTGAAGTTTCTTCACCCGGAAGTTTAGTGCCAACTGTGTTCAATGCATCGTAGAAGATTTCGTAAGATGTATTCTTCTTTCCGTCATACATCAAGTGGTTTACGAATTTCGAAACCTTCTGATCGTTAAATACCGGATCCGGAAGGATCACGCGTTTTTTTGGTTTTGCTTTTCTCATTTTGTTTGAAAATAATGTTTAGTTTGGGGCTGCGTTATCGCGTTTACTTCAACACTTCCTCCGAAGCGTTTACTCAACCTTAAAGCTTTTCCAACAAACCAAAACGAAATTAATAACTTTTCTTTTCTAAGGATTGTACTCGGCTACCGATTATTTCTTGCCTTTTCCTGCAGGTGCTGCCTGTCCCGGTTTCGGACGCTTAGCTCCGTATTTAGAACGACGTTGAGTACGGCCACCTACGCCAGCGGTATCCAGCGTACCGCGTACGATGTGATAACGTACACCCGGAAGGTCTTTTACACGACCACCGCGTACCAATACGATTGAGTGTTCCTGCAAGTTGTGGCCTTCACCCGGAATGTAAGAGTTTACTTCCTTAGAGTTTGTCAGACGCACACGGGCAACTTTACGCATTGCCGAGTTCGGTTTCTTAGGAGTCGTAGTGTAAACGCGAACACATACACCACGTCTCTGAGGACATGAATCCAGTGCAGGCGACTTACTCTTGTCAACCAAAACCGTTCTTCCTTTTCTTACTAACTGTTGAATAGTAGGCATTTTGTTTGTTTTTAATTATTGTTTTATATTTTGTTTATTGTTTTCCAATCCTTGTCGAAACTATACATTTCGGGCTGCAAAATTACAAATAATCTTTTTACCTACAAATTGTTTCACAAATAAATAAGCCTGTTTCACAACCGAAAGCAGCGAAACAGGCTTATAATTTGATTTTTTATATTTTTTTAAGCCTCTCCCTTAAAGTCGCTCAACGGCGGAACGAATGTTTTGCCACCTTTTTCTTCGGGAGCCTGCTGCTGTTCGGGCAGCTGGATACCGCCGAAATGCGATTCGTACTGCATCACGTTGCCTTGCAAAGCGAAGAGCAGACGTTTGGCGTTTTCGGGAGTAAGCACGATGCGGCTTACCACCTGAGCTTTAGGCAGACCGGGCAACACGCTGGCGAAGTCGACAATGAATTCCGACTGTGAGTGGTTGATGATGGCCAAGTTTGAGTATGTGCCTTTGGCGATGTCTTCCTTAAGCTCTATCTGAAGCTGATTGTTCTTGTTTTCGTTTTCCATGAGATAATCGTTTTTATGTTTTAGATTTGTTTATAGAGCAAATATAACGCTTTTTCCCGTTTCGCACGGCATTTCACCGTTTTTTTTCGCCTCACCCGGCATCTGCCTCATTTCGTCCCGAGACATTTCAAATTCGTCCCGACGTTTTAAAAATCTCTCGCCGGAGAATAAAAATCCCTCGCCGCAGATTTTTATTCTCTGGCGAGGGATTTAGACAGTTCTACCCGATTTACAGATTTATATTATATAATAATGTGGGGAATAGCCAATCTGTACAATCACTTGTCGATTTCTTGTAAATTCTTATCGGTCGAAACGTACGGCTACGTCGTCGTAAGCGAAGTAAGCCGGAGTATTCAGACCCCATTCGCCAGCATCCGAACCTTCCATATTGAAGACAATCTTCGCTACCTTACCCAGCGACGAAAGATCCCACTTGGTCCAATCTTTTACCAAATTGCCAGACTGACACAGGTAGAACTCTTCGGTTCCCGTCAGCTTGCCAGACGCGTCTACTCCGTAAGCCACGATTTTAAGCCACCCGCCAGTGGTCAGCTTAGAAGCGTAAGCGTTTCCATATTCCTCCACACTGAGGGTGTAAGATGTAGGGATTACATACATATGGTCTATCACACGCGCTACCCCGTCGGAGAAACTCAGGTACTGCAAGCCTTCGGTTTCGAAAGTAGCGTTGGATACATATCCGAAGTGTACGCAGAAATTCTTCGAGCCATTGTGTCCGCCTCTTACAGGCACAGCCAGCTGCGTAGTGTAGTCGGCGTTCAGGTAGATTTCCTTCGTATAGTTTGAGATGGCTTCACCACCCGAGGAATACTTATACTGGCCGGTGATTCCGTTAAATTTCAGACAGGTATTCTTCGTGTCTTCCCACACGTAAGAGCTTGCGTCGTCGCCATACAGTTTGCTGCCGCCGTACTGCTGACTGTCTACCAGCCTGGTCCAATAGTTGGACGCGTCGCCTTGATAGTCGGAGTCCTCAAAAGTCAACACCTTCAGGTCGTAACCTTCTTCGGGTTGCGGGTCATCGTTATTATCACAGGCGGTAAACAGAGCCGCCGCAAAGCATACATAAAACAGTTTCTTCATTTGTTTCTCTTATTTTTCGTTATTAATAAAAATCGTCTTGTCGCAGCACGGTAGTCAGCGGGCATTGACGGTCACGCCCAGCACGTGGAGGTCTTCTACACCGGCCACT
>CAVBJM010000028.1:0-34057 GCA_963595925.1 bacterium | reverse complement strand
ACTCCCCTTTCAAGAATGAAAATCTTGCGTCCTAACCGATAGACGAACGGGCCATCATATAGCCTTCCGTAGCCCGTGGGAGAATCGAACTCCCCTTTCAAGAATGAAAATCTTGCGTCCTAACCGATAGACGAACGGGCCATGTGGCTTGTGTGAATTGAGGTGTTTCTCAATTACGGGTGCAAAGGTACGGATATTTTTCGAAATAGCAAGTTCTATCTTCACTTTTTTGAAAAAATATAGAAGACGTTCTTTTATTGTTTCTGGGTAGGCGGAAAGAATCGGCTCTACAAGGTGTTGTAGAGGGGGTGTTGGAGGTCTCGAAAAAACGATAACGCGCGTTAAAAATCTCTCGGGTCGTTTTTGAAATTCCTCGAGACGTTTTAAAAATCTCTCGGGACGTTTTAAAAATTCCTCGGGACGTTTTTAGAATCTCTCGAGGCGTTTTTCCGTTCGTTGATTTCGAAGTTCCAAAACGCGATTATATCGTGATAAATGGCTGGTGAAATTTGCTTGTCGCAGGTTTTTGTTTACTTTTGCACTTGATGAACGTTTATAGACGCGATAGATTATGATGAAGAAACTGCTGCTCTTCCTGTTTCTCTCTGTTCTGGGAGTTTTGCTGCATTCATGCTCTACGGCTGGATGTGGCGAGGAAGTTGTTGTTTCGTGTAGTCGGTTGTCGGACGATGGGAAGTCTATTCCGCAAAATCAATTCGTACACTCGAATCCTGTGGGAGACTTGCTTTATTCCGGTAGCGATTCACATACGCGCGTCTCTAACATTTATCAGCGTACGTTGCAGCAGTTGTTTCAACAGTGGAACAGGGAAGTGATAAAAAGCTATACCCAATACTTGCAGCGGGCGCAGGCCGTGTCATTACTGTGTTCTTGTGTAACCTATTATATAGGTTCTGGGGTAGATGTTTCGTTGTACGTCTACCGCATTAGGCATATCATTATTTAGTCTTTCTTTTAGTGTTTCGGCAAGTAGACGGCAGGTCGACTTGTCTGTTTCGTGTGTGTTTGCCTGAAATGTAAGGTGAACAGAAAAAATGTATTCAATAAAAACTAAAAGATTAAGACTATGAATTTATTACAAGACTTTTCAGTGGAAAAACTTCAGAGATGTGTAAATGTACGTGTTGTTGCAATGTCGATTGTTGCATTAGTGATAGGTGTAGCGGTGGTGTTTTACGCTATCGGACTGGCAGACTCTATGCTGAGTTCGTTAGGGTTGCTGGTAGGTTGTGTTGCCATACTGGTATCGCTGTATTACGTTTGTTTTCATGCTACGCATTGGGTTTATCCCGCTACGGGAAGCGAGGTAAAAAAATCTTCATTGCATTGCGAAGCTAAGAAGTTCTTTGAAATGTGGGAGGATGCATCCGAAAAATTCGGCTTTAAGGCGCTGAATTGTTATGCCGAGCAGAGTGAGATTCGGATGGATTGCATTTATTCGAAAGATGGGAAGTTTGCCGCGTTGCAGTTGTTCCAATATTCTTCGCTGTTGTATACTCCTGTTACCGAAGTATATGAACTTACAGGCGATAAGGCTTCGCAGTGGATTGCGTATTATATAGAACTGAATAAGTAAAGGCGGTTTCATAAAACAAGAAAAGGAATCAATGAGTGTGTTTCAACTCGTTGGTTCCTTTTCTTATATATTCAGTCGATAGAATCTGGGTTAATCGAACAGGCTCTTGAATTTTTTGAAAATCTTCTCTTTGAGCGACATGTTCGGCTTAAAGTTTTCCGATTCTTTCCAATGTTCCAAAGCTTGTTTCTCTTCTTTTGTTAATGTTTCGGGAATGTAGACGCTGACGTTTACCAATAGGTCGCCCGTGCCTGTGCTATATCCGTAACTGTTGATGTTGGGCAGTCCCTTGCCGCGTAAGCGGAGAACTTTTCCCGGTTGGGTGCCGGGTTCAATCTTTATTTTCGCTTTTCCATCGATGGTAGGTATTTCTACGGTGCCTCCAAGAGCCGCTGTTGGTACACTAAGAAGCAAGTTGTATATCAGGTTGCTTTCATCACGAATCAGTTCGGGATGGTCTTCTTCCTCGATGACAACCAGCAAGTCTCCGTTTACTCCGTTGTGCTTTCCGGCGTTTCCTTTTCCGTTTATGGTTACCTGCATGCCTTCGGCCACTCCAGCCGGAATCTTTACCGTAACCACTTCTTCTGCGTAGACAATGCCTTCGCCGTCACATTCCTTACACTTGTTTTTGATAATCTTACCTTCGCCGCCACATTGTGGACATACAGTTTGGGTCTGCATTACGCCGAAGAAACTTTGTTGAGTGCGTGTTACGCTACCTGTACCGTGACAGGTAGGACACGTTTCGGTTGCGCCAGTACCTTCGGCGCCGGTTCCGTGGCAGTGTTGACAAGTGACGTATTTCTTGACCTTGAATTTCTTTTCTACTCCAGTAGAAATCTCCTTGAGTGTAAGCTTAACTTTTACGCGTAGGTCTGATCCGCGGAATTTGCGTTGGTGTGGTTGTCCTCCACCAAATCCTCCGCTGAATCCTCCACCGCCAAATCCGGCATGTCCGCCGAAGATGTCACCGAACATTGAGAATATGTCGTCCATTGACATGCCTTGTCCGTTGAATCCGCCAAAGCCTCCAGCGCCTCCACCGGCCGCGCCGTCTACTCCTGCAAAACCGTATTGGTCATAACGTGCTCTTTTGTCAGGGTTGCTCAGGACGTCGTATGCCTCGGCTGCTTCTTTGAATTTTTCTTCAGCTTCTTTGTTGCCTGGATTTCTATCGGGGTGATATTGAATAGCCTTCTTTCGGTAGGCTTTCTTTATTTCGTCGGCTGTGGCAGTTTTGGCAATGTCCAAAACTTCGTAGTAATCTCTTTTTGCCATACGTATGCTCCTTTCTTTATTATTGTGCCACTACAACTTTAGCGTGTCGAATGACTTTCTCGTTCAGAGTGTATCCGGTTTGTACGCAGTCTAAGACCTTGCCCTTTTCTTCTTCTGAAGGAGATGGTACCAAAGCAATGGCTTCGTGAAAATCCGTGTCGAAATCTTTGCCTATGGGTTCCATCTTTTCCAGTCCTTGTTGGGTGAGTCCTTTTAAGAACTTCTGGTATATAAGGTCAATGCCTTCGTGCATGGCTTTTACGTCGTCCCATTTTTCCATGTTTTGTAACGCACGTTCTAAATCGTCCAATACAGGGAGTATGGAGCTGATGGCTTTTTCTCCGCCGTTCTTTATTAATTCGGCTTTCTCTTTCATGGTGCGTTTGCGGTAGTTGTCGAATTCAGCGGACAACCGCAGATATTTGTCTTTTAATTCATCGATGGTCTGTTTGGCTTCCGTCAGCTCTTTCTGATTGTCTTCTTTCGATGCTCCTTCGGGTTGCTCTGTGGCATTTTCTTCTGTTGCTTGTTTTTCGGTTGCAGTGCTTTCAGCTGCTTTCTCTTGGAACTCGTCTTTTGTTTCTTGTTCCTTTGATTCGAAATGCTCGTTGTTATTGCTCATATCTGATATGTTGTTTTTTTATTATACATAAATATTCGGAAAGGCACTCAGCAAAAAACGTGCCTTTTAGTTGTCGTGTTCTGAAATGGCTGCAAAAATAATGAATATTTGTCAGACTGACAGATGAAAAGAGTGTAGGTTGGCTTTTTTTTGTACCTTTGCCGTACAATTAATTAAAATAGGTAGAATTAGAAATGATTACAGTCTCAAACGTAGCCGTTCAGTTTGGTAAAAGAGTTTTGTATAACGATGTGAACATGAAGTTCACGAATGGTAATATATATGGTGTGATAGGTGCGAATGGTGCCGGTAAATCTACTTTCTTGAAGGTTATATCAGGAGAACTTGACCCGACGAAAGGAAGTGTAACCTTAGGCCCGGGTGAACGCTTGTCTGTATTGAGCCAGGATCACTTTAAGTTCGATGCTTTCACGGTTCTTAATACCGTACTGATGGGACATACGGTGCTTTGGGATATCATGAAGCAGCGTGATGAGCTTTACGCCAAGGCAGACTTTACCGATGAGGATGGTATTCGTGCAGCGGAATTGGAAGAAAAATTCGCTGAATTGGAGGGCTGGAACGCCGAAAGCGATGCTGCCATATTGCTAAGCGGATTGGGTATTAAAGAAGACAAGCATAATCTGCTGATGGGAGACTTGAGCGGAAAAGAAAAGGTACGTGTGATGTTGGCACAGGCATTGTTTGGGAATCCAGACAACTTGTTGTTGGACGAACCTACCAATGACTTGGATATGGATACGGTAACTTGGTTGGAAGAATACCTATCCAACTTTGAACATACCGTATTAGTTGTGAGCCACGACCGTCACTTCTTGGATTCGGTCTGCACACATACCGTTGACATTGACTTTGGAAAAGTGAATCTCTTTGCAGGAAACTATAGTTTCTGGTATGAATCAAGCCAGTTGGCACTCCGTCAGCAGCAGAATCAGAAGGCCAAGGCTGAAGAGAAGAAGAAAGAGTTGGAGGAATTTATTCGCCGCTTCTCTGCTAACGTCGCTAAGTCGAAGCAGACCACGAGCCGTAAAAAGATGCTGGAAAAGCTGAATGTGGATGAAATCAAGCCTTCGTCACGTAAATATCCCGGCATTATCTTTCAGATGGAACGCGAACCGGGGAACCAAATATTGGAAGTGTCAGGATTGAGAGCGGTGACGGATGATGGAGTGGTGTTATTTAACGATGTAAACTTCAACGTTGAGAAAGGTGACAAAATTGTTTTCTTGAGTCGTGACCCGCGTGCCATGACTGCCTTGTTCGAGATAATAAATGGCAACCGCAAGGCGCAGGGTGGACACTATAATTGGGGTGTGACCATTACCACGGCGTATCTGCCGCTGGATAATACGGACTATTTTAATGCTGACTTGAATTTGGTGGATTGGCTCAGCCAGTTCGGTGAAGGAAACGAAGTATATATGAAGGGTTTCTTGGGCCGTATGCTCTTTTCTGGCGAAGAGGTTCTGAAGAAAGTAAACGTGCTTTCGGGAGGTGAGAAGATGCGTTGTATGATAGCTCGCATGCAGTTGCGCAATGCAAACTGTCTTATATTGGATACTCCTACGAACCATTTGGATTTGGAGTCTATACAGGCGTTCAATAATAACCTGAAAACTTATAAAGGAAACGTGTTGTTCTCTTCGCACGACCACGAGTTTATCGAAACTGTAGCCAATCGCATCATTGAGCTTACCCCGAATGGGATAATTGATAAAATGATGGAATACGATGAGTATATCACTTCAGAACATATTAAAGAGATGCGCGCTCGTATGTATGGCGAAAACTGATTGTACTCCGAAAAAGTGGACAGGGTGTAGTCACTTGGGGTAAATTAAGTATTTGTCCCGTAATAGAATGTAGTTGGAAAGTTCTTCTTTCCAACTACATTCTATTTCTTGATAATCTTTTCCGGCAATTATCGCTTTTCTTATCTGGTCGGTTCCCATTAACAAATCGAACCACTTCGGATTGGTGAAAAACTTATCCTCCAGTCTCGCTTTTTTGTATAACTGATAGAAACCTACCACGTATTTTAGCGTAAATCCGCCATTAATGCCTTTGTGAAATCTGATTCCGTAGCATTTTTTGCCTTCTTGAACGGGATGTTTAGCCCATCCAACTAGTGACTTTGGAACGAACGATGTTGTGTCAGTTCCTGGGAAATAAGTGAGTAATTTAGATAAATATCTTTTAAAAAACGGACTGCCTGCCAAATGATGGGGTTGATATGTGCCTCGACCAACGCTTACCGATGTACCTTCAAAAGGACAGAGTGAAGTGTAACAAGCAATGGCAAGTTTGTCTGGTAGGTTGGGTGAAGGTTTTATTGGTAATTGGTATGGTTGTCCATGTTTCCATCCTGTTATGGGGATAACGGTTAGCTTGCATTTGTTGGTAGTTTCAAGCCATCCTTCGCCGTTAATCATCTGTGCCAGTTCACCAATTGTACATCCATGTAGAATCGGCAAAGGAAACATACCTACGAAGCTTCGGAATTTTGGGTTTAATATTGGGCCTGCTATATAGTCACATGGATTGGGACGGTCTGTTACGATGAGTTCTTTGTTTTGTTCTGCGCAAGCTTGCATGATATAGTATAATGTGCTGATATAGGTGTAAAATCTCGCTCCGACATCCTGGATGTCGAATATTATAATGTCGGTGTTTTCTAATTGTTTTGGGGTCGGTTTCTTTTGATTCCCATAAAGAGAAAATATGGGGAGGCCAGTCTGTGTGTCTAATCCGTCTTTTATATTTTCGCCTGCATCTGCATTGCCTCGTATGCCGTGTTCTGGTGTAAATAATGCAGTGAGTTGGACTCCGAGCGATAGCAATGTGTCTACTAAATGAGTATTCCCAACTCTTGATGTTTGATTGATAACTAAACCTATTTGCTTGTTTTGTAATAAGGGAAGATAAGTTTTGATTTGTTCAGCCCCCATACGTATTTGAGCCGGGATAATTTTGCAAAGGCAGAAAGATATGCTCAGTAAAATGAAGAATCGTTTCATTACATTTCGTTTCTAATTCGTATTTTTGCATAATTGTTCATTGCAAATATAGAATAAAGGTTATGAATCCGTTGACTCTCATAGATAAATATTACCCAGAAAAGAATGAATTACGAAATATTTTACTGAATCATAGCCGTTCTGTTGCTGATAAGGCTTTAAGTTTGGCTGTCCGTCATCCTGAATTACATCTTGATTTGCCATTTGTGGAAGAGGCGGCTATGTTACATGATATAGGCATCTATCTGACCGATGCTGATGGGATATATTGTTTCGGTAGTTATCCGTATATTTGTCATGGATATTTAGGGGCTGAGTTAGTACGGAACGAAGGTTTCCCAAGGCATGCGTTGGTATGTGAACGACATACTGGTGCAGGTCTTTCTGTAGAAGATATCTTGAAACGGAATTTACCCGTTCCACATCACGATATGCGTCCTGTGAGTTTGGAGGAGCAACTGATATGCTTCGCTGATAAATTCTTCTCAAAAACTAAATTGAATCAAGAGAAAAGTATAGAGAAAGCCCGCAAGAGTGTGGCACGTTATGGAGATGAAGGAGCGATGCGTTTTGACCGTTGGTGTGAACTGTTTTTGTAGTCTTAAAAATGCATTAATTGGTGGGCTTTCTGCGTATAATTGGTGGATATTGCTTACTTTTGCACCGCATTGTGTAAAAGATGAATGAATGACATCGCTAAAAAAAACTACATATCTATTTGCTTTCCTGTTCTTTGTGGGGTGCTTCTTTTCTTTGTATGCCGAGGCTCAGCGGGCTAAGGGGCGTAGGCAACGTGCCGAAGAAAGAAGCTTAAGGGCTGATTCTTTACCAACCGACTCACTCGTTAAGGACTCATTGGCTTTGGATACTGCACATAAAAAACAGCCACTTGATGCGCCTGTAGTATATGAAGCGAGTGATTCCATAGTCTTTACGAAAGGGGGGTATGCTCACTTGTATGGTGATGGAAAGGTGAATTATCAGAATATAGAGCTAACATCAGGAGTTATTACTATGAACATGGATAGTAGTACTGTTTTTGCTCGTGGCGTGACAGATACCACAGGAGTGGAAACCGGTACTCCTGTATTCAAGGACGGCGAAACACCTTACGAATCGAAGGTGATGCGTTATAATTTTAAAACTAAAAAAGGATTTATAAATAATATCGTAACGCAACAAGGGGAAGGTTATGTGGTGAGTGATGAGGCTAAGAAAGGGCCGGATAATGAAATATATATTCGTCATGGGAAATATACCACTTGCGATAATCATGATCATCCCCATTTTTATTTAAAAATATCAATGGCCAAGATGCGCCCTGGAAAAGATGTGGTTTTTGGTCCTGGGCAGTTGGTGGTGGAAGATGTACCGTTGCCGCTTGCCATTCCGTTTGGTTTTTTCCCTTTTAATAGCAAATACTCTTCGGGTTTCATTATGCCAACATACGGTGATGAAATGAACCGGGGGTTCTATCTGCGCGATGGAGGGTATTACTTTGCCATTAGTGATAAGATGGATTTGAAGTTGTTGGGGGAAATTTATACCAAGGGGTCTTGGGGGCTCTCGGCTGCCTCTACATATAATGTTCGCTATAAATTTCGTGGAAGCTTCAATGCCAGTTATCTGGTGACAAAGAGTGGGGAGAAAAACATGCCAGACTATAGCGTATCGAAAGATTTTCGTATCCAATGGAGTCACCAGCAAGATGCGCATGCCAATCCTAACAGTACGTTTTCGGCCAGTGTGAATTTTGCTACCAGTAGTTATGACAAGTCCAGCTTAAGTACATTGTATAATCCGTCATCATATAGCAATAATACCAAAGCATCTAGCGTGAGCTATTCACGCACGTTCTCAAATATTGGATTGCGAATAAGTAGTACATTCAACATTACGCAAAACACGCGCGATTCATCTATAAATATGACTTTGCCCGACTTGAATATATCACTGAATCGCTTCTATCCGTTTAAACGCAAGAAGGCGGCAGGGGATGAACGTTGGTATGAAAAAATATACACGCAATACACTGGAACATTTACCAATAGTGTGTCTACCAAAGATAATCTGTTATTCAAGACTCCGTTCTCACAATGGAAAACAGGTATGAAACATGATATTCCTGTAGGTGCAACATTTCAACTTTTCAAATATATTAATGTAACTCCATCTTTTAACTATACTGAGCGTTGGTACACTCGCAAGGTGAAACAATACTACAATCAGGATACACGTCAGGTGGCGCGCGATACTATCAATGGATTCAATCGCGTATACGATTATAATATGGCTGTTTCGATGGATACCAAATTATATGGAATGTATAAGCCTTTGTTTATGCGGAAGAAGGAAATCGTAATCCGCCATGTGTTCTCTCCGTCGGTAAGCTATACCTATACTCCAGATTTCGGGAAATCCCGTTTCGGTTATTACGATACTTATACTTATACAGACACTAATGGTGAGGTGCGAATGGTGGAATATTCGCCTTACGAAAGTGCTCCGTATGGTTATCCGGGGAAGGGGGTATCGCAGAATGTTTCTTTCACTTTAAAAAATAATCTGGAGATGAAAATGGCTTCGGATAGAGATACAACGGGATATAAGAAAATCAGCTTGATTGATGATTTGACCGGAAGTTTGAGCTATGATATAGCCCGCAAGCGTTGGAGTAACTTGACGCTGAATGCCCGTTTTAAGTTTGGACAGAAAACGTTTAACATGAACGCTTCATTTGCTACATATGCCTATAAATTCGATGAAAATGGGAATGTGGTGGAAGGTGATAGAACAGAATGGTCGTATGGACGTTTTGGGCGCTTTCAAGGTTATAGCGGTTCATTCTCTTATACTTTAAATAACGATACTTTTAAAAAGCTCTTTGGAAAGGGTGATGATAAGGGAAAGGACAAGAAGGAAGACTTGAATCCTGACAGGGATGATGAAGAAAATGATTCAAGCAAAGAAGTACCGACTACCCGTAAACAAGCAGAAGCTCAACTTAGTTCCGATGGTTATTTGGCTTTCAAGATGCCCTGGAGCTTGAGCTTAAGCTATAGCTATAGCATTCGTGAAGACCGTAGTAAGCAAATAAACAAAAAAACAATGCGTTATCCGTTCTCGTTGACACATTCGCTTAATGTTTCAGGGAATGTAAAGATGGGTAGCCGGTGGAATGTAAATTATTCCAGCGGTTATGATTTTACTTCAAAGAAGATGTCAATGACTACAGTTAATATTACTCGTGACCTTCACTGTTTTAATATGAGTTGTGGCTTGGTTTTTGGACCGTTTACTTCGTATAATTTTTCGCTACGTGCTAATTCTTCAATGTTGACGGATGCTTTGAAGTGGGATAAGCGGAGTAATACGGGTAGTCAGGTTACATGGTATTGATTTCTCTTTTACCATAAAATGGGCTTTTCGCCGTATTGTATTAAATATGCGTTAGCGCGGCTAAAGTGTTTGTTTCCGAAGAATCCATGATAGGCTGACAAGGGAGATGGGTGAGGGGATGTGAGAACTAAGTGTTTGTTTTTGTTGATGAAAGCTCCTTTCTTTTGTGCATATGCTCCCCATAAAATGAAGACTAAATGCTCCCTGTTATTAGTAAGTATGCGTATAACAGCATCAGTAAATTCTTCCCATCCTTGCCCTTGATGCGAACCGGCTTGATGTGCACGTACTGTAAGTGTTGCATTGAGTAATAGTACACCTTGATTTGCCCAACGGGTGAGATTTCCGGTTATTGGTATTGGATTCCCCAAATCATCATGTATTTCCTTGAATATGTTCTGTAAAGATGGAGGGAAAGGTACTCCATCATTTACAGAAAAGCATAATCCATGGGCTTGTCCCGGTCCATGGTATGGGTCTTGTCCGATGATGACAACTTTTACCTTATTAAAAGGACAAAGATTAAAGGCGTTGAAAATAAGCTTTCCTGGAGGATAAACTGTTCCATTTCTGTACTCTCTGCGTACGAAATCAGTAAGGTGTATGAAGTAATCCTTTTCAAATTCCTGGGTGAGCACTTGCTTCCAGGTTGGTTCAATCTTTACATCCATGGCGTATCTCTTTTTAATTTGTGTGGTAAAGTTAATTGTTATTCTTTAGATGGCACTTATCGGTTGTCGCTTTTTGTAGAAATGTCATAGGTCTGAGATATGAAAGTGGTGTAATTCTGTTTATAAGTTACTTTAACTCGGACAAAATGTCAGTATTTGGGTGCGTTAGAGATTATGGCATGTCATTTGTTTAATAATTAGCGTAATGCTTCTGTGTTACAGAATGAATATATTAGATAATAAATTAAAAAACATACAATTATGGGAAAGATTATTGGAATTGACTTAGGTACAACGAACTCATGTGTGGCTGTGTTTGAGGGTAATGAACCAGTGGTTATTGCCAACAGCGAGGGAAAGCGCACAACTCCTTCTGTTGTGGGTTTTGTAGATGGAGGTGAGCGTAAGGTAGGAGATCCTGCAAAACGTCAGGCTATTACAAATCCTCAGCGCACGATTTATTCAATCAAACGATTTATGGGAGAAACCTACGATCAAGTTCAGAAAGAAATAGCCCGTGTGCCGTATAAAGTAGCAAAGGGTGATAATAATACTCCGCGTGTAGATATAGATGGGCGTTTGTATACTCCACAAGAAATATCGGCGATGATTCTTCAGAAAATGAAAAAGACAGCCGAAGATTATTTGGGGCAAGAAGTAACAGAGGCTGTAATTACTGTTCCTGCTTATTTCTCAGATTCACAGCGTCAGGCAACGAAAGAGGCTGGTCAGATTGCGGGATTGGATGTCAAACGAATAGTGAATGAACCGACAGCTGCAGCTTTGGCTTATGGCGTAGATAAAGCAAATAAGGATATGAAAGTTGCAGTATTCGACCTTGGTGGTGGAACATTCGATATCTCTATTCTGGAATTTGGTGGCGGTGTATTTGAAGTGTTGGCAACTAATGGTGATACCCATTTGGGAGGTGATGATTTCGATCAGGTGATTATTGACTGGTTGGTTCAAGAATTTAAAAATGATGAAGGGGCAGACCTTACAACCGATCCTATGGCAATGCAACGTTTGAAGGAAGCGGCAGAGAAGGCAAAGATTGAATTGTCTTCTTCTACTTCTACGGAAATCAACTTGCCGTATATTATGCCCGTTGCAGGCGTACCAAAGCATTTGGTTAAGACCTTGACGCGTGCCAAATTTGAACAATTGTCTCATAATTTGATTCAGGCTTGTTTGGAGCCTTGCCGTAATGCAATGTCGGCGGCGGGATTGAGCAATGCAGATATTGATGAGGTTATTTTGGTTGGAGGTTCTTCTCGTATTCCGGCCATACAGAAATTAGTGGAAGATTTCTTTGGGAAGGCTCCATCGAAGGGAGTTAATCCTGATGAGGTTGTAGCCGTAGGAGCTTCTATTCAGGGTGCAGTATTGAATCAGGAGGCTGGTGCAGGAAATATCGTATTGTTAGACGTAACTCCGTTATCAATGGGTATTGAAACTATGGGAGGAGTAATGACTAAGTTGATTGATGCTAATACCACTATACCTTGTAAGAAGAGTGAAGTGTTCTCTACCGCAGCTGATAATCAAACGGAAGTTACTATTCATGTGTTACAAGGTGAGCGTCCAATGGCTTCTCAGAATAAGAGTATTGGTCAGTTTAATTTAACAGGTATAGCTCCAGCACGTCGTGGCATTCCTAAGATTGAGGTTACATTTGATATTGATGCTAACGGAATATTGAAAGTTTCTGCAAAAGATCAAGCAACGGGAAAGGAACAAGCTATTCGTATTGAAGCTTCATCTGGTTTGAGTAAGGATGAAATAGATCGTATGAAGGCTGAAGCAGAAGCAAATGCTGATGCTGACAAAAAAGAGAAGGAACGTATTGATAAATTAAATCAGGCTGATAGCTTGATATTTACAACCGAAAATCAGCTAAAAGATTTTGGAGAAAAAATTTCAGCAGATAAGAAAGCTCCTATAGAAACAGCTCTTCAGAAGCTGAAAGAAGCTCATAAGGCTCAAGATTTAGCAGGTATTGATGCAGCAACGACAGAACTTCAAACTGCATTTCAGGCAGCGAGTGCAGAAATGTATTCTCAAACAGGTACACAGGGTACACAATCTAATGGCGCAAATTCTAGTCAAAATGCTAATGCCGGACAAACGTCAGGGAGTGGGTCTGATAATATACAAGATGCTGATTTTGAGGAGGTTAAGTGAGTATAGATAGACAATAATAACAAATAGATAATTAGGGTGTAGCTCGATGAGTTACACCCTAATTCGTTTTATATCTTTCCATGAACTCATAATCGAGAAATTCTCTTCCATTATGTTTATCGCTACCACTACAACCATTAGCATTATCAGAAGTCTAGCAATACGTTCCTCCCATGTGAACTACCTCTCGCATTCTATTTACTATCAAGATACCCGCTGACGTAGAACAGAAATGCCGTTCAGTTTATAGTCCTCAGTATAGTCCAAGTAGAAAAAACGTCCGTCCTGCAAATCCTTGACGGCATGGACCATCTTGAGTTTGTTGGCATCTGTAAGTAACGTCGCCGGCACGGTGTCATACTCAGACGCATTTTGCTTGATGGCTTTTCGTCCCTTAGTGGAAGCCATTGTTTGTGTCAGGCAAATCATCAAGCCTAACACGATGAATACAAACTTTTTCATAGGCATATTATTTTATTTGGTTATTCTACCTTGTCGTTTCCCGTGAAGTGCGGGTAACAATATGTTTGCTGAATACCTTTATACTCCTGCCCAGCTTAGGGGTGTAACAGTTTATATATCAAGGAACGCGATAACCACATGTAATAGATTTGAACCCATAGCCGAGGAACTTTCTTCCTTTGTGTTCATCGCTACCGCTATAACTAGTAGTATTATCAGGAGTCCAACAGTACTTTCCTCCAATGTCGCTACCATTCATGATTTTTTGGCCCTTTGACAAGACCAAGTCGATATCTTTAGTGTCACACAATTCAAATATACCGTTCTTTCCAGCATTACCATATACTTTCGTAAGATTGCCTAAAACAACCTTTTGAAGCCATGAACAATCGAAAAAAGCATATTCTTCGATTTCTGTAACATCTGGGAGGGCTAAGGATTTTAGCATGTACCAGCTTCTGAATCCTTGTGAAGGAATCTTATTGCATCCCAACAATGTTAGATTTATACTGCAATCCCCAGCTTTTGCAAGCCTATTGCTTCTAATACATTAATATCTGCATCGGGAGCCAGGATGAGATTGATGTTTGTCTTGCCCGCATCCAATTCTTTCTTAACGGCCTCCTTAATTTGTTCGGAAGTGAAAGCTTCATCAGCCAACGAAACAACTGTAGCATCCAAAGCATAGCTCTTAGCGCTTTCTGTTGCCTGAGAGTATATTTACTACTGCCCCCAGGTCGACCCCCATAGCACGAAATCCGAAAGCCATTTGCAGCGCATACTGCAAAGCCATTCCTAACATGGCTACGAATATCATCCACCGTGAATGTTCGTAGCGTTTGTTTACCCATCTTACATGCAGATGGCTAATGCCTATGATGAAGGCATTGACAAGCATGAATACAAAACATGCGAATGAAGTAAAAACAATGAGTTCATACACTTCTAACCGTAGTTACGTTGGTATGATGTACCCAAATGTGATATATCCCACAATTCCGGCCAAAACTGTAAGCAGTATTGGATTGACCTTGAATTTGTAAGAGGCAATAAAAGTACCAATAAAGAGTATTATGCTGATGATAACTTGAATGTTGGCCGTTCCGAAGTTTTCTCCGTTCATCAGTACCAAGGCAGCGGCAGCTAATAGCCCGACTACTCCGGGGCGTAGACCACTGAACACTGAGGCTATAACAGGATGCTTTTGATATTTTAGAAAGAATTTGCTGATTAGTATCATTAGGATGAACGATGGTAACACTACTGAAAGTGTTGCGATGGTGGAGCCGAGAATGGCTATGCTATGTGAGTAGCCAGCGTTTATTGCGGCTGAATATCCAACGTATGTGGCGGAGTTTATTCCGATAGGACCTGGGGTCATTTGGCTGATGGCGATGATGTCGGTAAACTCAGGTGATGTGAGCCAATGATACCGTGTAACCACTTCACCTTGAATCATGGATATCATGGCATATCCACCACCAAATCCAAACAATCCTATTTTGAAGAAAGTGTAAAACAACTGAAGGAATATCATGCGGCACCTCCTTTCTCTTTTTTAGACTTGTAACGTCCGTAAAGATATCCGCCCAAACCGCTCAGAATGATTACGTAGATTGGGGAAAAATCAAGTTGCCAAATGAGCAGAGCTGAAACGACTGGAATCCAAATGTTGTAGCGGTTTATTTTTGCCGATTTAGCCATTTTGAACGTGGGGGCGGCTATCAAAGCTACTACAGCGGGGCGTATTCCTTTAAAAATGTTTTCCATTGCCTGATTTCCCTTGAAGCGTTGGAAGAACAGTGCGATGGCTAAAATGATGAGGAACGATGGCAAGATGGTTCCGAATGCCATGCAGAAAGCTCCCCAAAAGCGGCGTAATTTATAGCCGATAAAGATGGAAATGTTTACGGCAAAGATTCCGGGTACTGTTTGCGCTAAAGCCATGAGATCAAGGAAGTCTTCGCGCGAAATCCACTTCTGTTTGTCTACAATTTCGGCTTCGATGAGTGGAATCATGGCATATCCTCCTCCGATGGTAAATAGTCCGATACGGAAAAAGACAAGAAATGATTTAATATAAAAGTTCATGCGAAAGAGGAAGATTAAGAAAAATAGTCCGCATTCCATAACCCGGAACACGGACTGTGTAAAATTTAAAATCGGTGTTCTTTATTTCTTATGAGCCTCTACCCACTTGCGTGCGTTGACGAAGGCTTCCATCCACGGAGTGATTTGGTCCTCGATGCGGTCTTGTGGGTAGAAAGCATTTTCCCATGGGAAGCAAGCACGTTCCAAATGTGGCATCATAGCTAAATGGCGACCGTCTTGGCTAGCTATACCAGCCACACTGTAGTCAGAACCATTTGGGTTGCCTGGGTATTCATCGTACGAGTACTTCAATACCACGTTGTAATGGTTTTCAGGGTATGGCAGCGAGAATTTACCTTCTCCGTGAGCTACCCAAATACCTAATTTAGCTCCGCTTAGAGAACCGAACATTACGCTGCGGTTGGTAGGAACGGTAACACCTAAAAATGCCGATTCGAACTTGTGCGAGTCGTTGTGCTGCATTTTGCCTTTCTTTTTGTCTTCGGGGGTGATGAGACCTAATTCCATCATCAACTGACAACCGTTGCAGACTCCTAAAGACAAGGTGTCCTCACGTGCATAGAAATTGTCCAAAGCTGCTTTTGCTTTCGGGTTGAACAAGAAACTTCCAGCCCATCCTTTGGCAGAACCAAGTACGTCTGAGTTTGAGAATCCGCCGCAGTAAACTACCATGCTTATATCTTCCAGTGTTTCGCGTCCGCTGACTAAATCGGTCATGGTTACGTCTTTTACATCGAATCCTGCCAGATATAGCATGTAGGCCATTTCGCGTTCACCGTTTGTTCCTTTCTCTCGGATAATGGCTGCTTTCACTCCGCTTGGTGTGCGACGATCTGGATTCAATTCAAACTGTGAAAGTTTTCCGGTAAATGATGCTGGAATAGCATATTCCACAGGTTGTTTTTCGTAGTTTTCGAAACGCTTCTTGGCGCATCCGTTCATGCTCTGTTTGCAATCCAGCAAATATGAGGTAGAGTACCAAACTTCTCGTAGGTAATCAATACCGAACTGGTAAGTGGCATCATCTTTCGTTACCAAAATGTGGCGTTCTTCACTTGGTACGCCCAATTTGATATAACCTACGCCGGCATCTTCCAGTATTTTTTTTACTTCAGCCTTATGCTTGTCAGCCACCTGAATAACGATACCAGGATTCTCTGCAAAGAGTATTTTCACGATATCATGCTCTTTTATCTTATCGAGATTTATCTCCATTCCGCCTTCGGTGTTGGCAAAGCACATTTCCAAAAGAGTGGTGATAAGGCCACCTGCCGAGATGTCATGACCTGCCAATATCAGCCCTTTATTTATAAGTTCTTGAACAGATAGGAATGCATCACGGAAATATTCCGGATTTTGTACAGTTGGGACGTCATCACCTATCTTGTTTAGCGATTGGGCGAAAGCCGAACCTCCCAAACGTAACTGGTCGAAACTGAAATCAATATGGTAGAATGTTGATTTTGCTTTATTAGCCATAACAGGCGATACAACTTTCTTTATATCAGACACTTCGCCGCCTGCTGAGACGATAACAGTTCCTGGACTGACAATCTTTTCTCCACTGGGATACTTCTGTGTCATTGAAAGCGAGTCTTTTCCTGTCGGTACGTTAATTTCGAGCGAGCAGCAAAAATCAGACAATGCCTTGACTGCGGTATACAGTCGGGCATCTTCACCTTCCTGTGCGCGGCATGGCCACATCCAATTAGCTGAAAGTGAAACGCTATCCAAACCTTCGGCCAACGGTGCCCAAACCAAGTTAGTCAATGCTTCGGCTACAGACAAAACCGAACCAGCAGCAGGGTTTGCTAATGCGGCTGCTGGGGCGTGTCCCAAAGCAGTAGCTATACCTTTTTTACCACGATAATCTAATGCAACTACACCACAGTCACTTAGCGGCAACTGTAATTCTCCTTGGCATTGCTGACGGGCTATTTTCCCGGTTACCGAGCGGTCTACTTTGTTGGTCAGCCAGTCTTTGCAAGCTACGGCTTCCAGTTGCAGTACGTTGCGTATGTATTCATCTAGTTTGGTTACATCATAAGAAACATCTTCGTAGTGGCGTTCAACCGTTTTGTCTATCATATAGGTTTTGGGAGACGAGCCGAACATCTGGTCTACGGCCAAATCGAATGGACGTACTCCATCGGCTTGTTCGAAAGCGAAGCGATGGTCGCCAGTCGTTTCACCTACTACGTACATCGGTGCTCGTTCGCGTTCTGCTATCTTCTTTACGTGTTCTAATGCTTCGTCTTCGATAAGTAGCCCCATACGTTCTTGCGATTCGTTAGCAATAATCTCTTTTGCAGACAATGTTTCATCTCCGATGGGCAACTTGTCCATGTGAATCAGCCCACCGCAGTCTTCTACTAGTTCCGACAAACAGTTGACGTGTCCGGCTGATCCGTGGTCATGGATGGATACAATGGGGTTCGTGTCTTCCTCGCAAAGTGCACGAACCACGTTATAGGCACGCTTTTGCATTTCAGCGTTTGCGCGTTGAACGGCGTTGAGCTCAATTCCTGATGAGTAGCGTCCTGTTTCAACCGACGAAACAGAACCTCCTCCCAATCCGATACGGTAGTTGTCTCCTCCCAATACAACGATTTCATCTCCGGCTTCGGGGGTACCTTTCAGGCAATCGCGCTTTGTGCCGTATCCTACACCTCCGGCCAACATGATTACTTTGTCGTAGGCATATTTTTCGTTGTTTTCCTGATGCTCAAAGGTTAGCACTGAACCGCAGATTAGCGGTTGGCCGAACTTGTTCCCGAAGTCAGAAGCACCATTTGATGCCTTGATCAGGATTTGTTCGGGTGTTTGGTATAGCCATTTGCGTACAGGAAGAACATTTTCCCATTCGCGTCCTTCGTCCGTGCGAGGATATGAAGTCATGTATACAGCCGTTCCTGCAATCGGCCATGAGCCTTTACCACCACCCATACGGTCGCGGATTTCACCGCCTGTACCAGTTGATGCACCATTGAATGGCTCTACAGTAGTAGGGAAGTTATGAGTCTCGGCTTTTAATGAAATGACCGTCTTTATATCTTTAATGATAAAATAATCTGAAGTAGAGTGATCTTGTGGTGCGAATTGTTCTACCACTGGTCCTTCGGCGAATGCCACATTGTCTTTGTATGCGGAAATGATTTTGTTGGGGTTTTCCTGAGTGGTCTTTTTAATCATTTGGAAAAGAGATGATTCCATTTCTTGTCCGTCAATAACGAATGTTCCTCCAAATATTTTGTGTCGGCAGTGTTCTGAATTGATTTGTGCAAAACCGAACACTTCCGAGTCGGTCAGTTTCCGTCCAAGGTCTTTTTCTACTTTCAGAAGGTAGTCCATTTCTTCACGTGACAAAGCCAAACCTTCTTGTTCATTGTATTCTTCAAGGTTTTCAATGTAAATGATTGGCTGAGGCTTGATGTCTACATTGAAAATGTGTTGATCTAAGCCGTGGTACATGCGTTGAAGCATGGGGTCATGGTCTGCTTTTTCATTTTTTACAGGGAAATATTCCTCAATGCGCCGTATTCCGGTAAGTCCCATGTTTTGGGTAATTTCTACGGCGTTGGTACTCCATGGGGTTATCATTTCACGACGCGGGCCGATGAACCAACCTTTTAAATTGTCTTCTTTTTCAACTGTTGCGTCGCTATACAGCCAGCATAGTTTCTTGATGTCTTCAGAGTTCGGTTCATTGCTGCATTCTGTGGCAATGACGCTTTTTGCGGGGGTTCTGAAAAATAGAATCATAGCACTTTTTTATTTGTTGATAATGTTTTTACGCATTTGCATAAACGATGTGCAAAGTTATATAAAAGCCTGTTTGTGCGAAAGAATTTCAATGCTAAATATGGCAGGATTCGTAAAAAAATAGCATCTTTGCAGCATGAATTGGATTGAACAAGTAACTGTTATCGATTTGCTGGTGAAAGGGTTCATTGTAGGGGTTGTTGTGTCCGCTCCTTTGGGTCCTGTGGGGGTGCTTTGCATTCAGCGTACACTTAACAAGGGGCGTTGGTTCGGTTTCGTTACCGGTTTGGGAGCAGCCTTGAGCGATATCTGTTATGCGCTCATAACGGGATACGGCATGAGCTTTATGGATGAATTGATACTTCGTCACCAAATGTTTTTGCAGGTTGTAGGCAGTATTATGTTGTTTTGCTTTGGTGTATATACATTTCGTAGCAATCCAATGAAATCTTTGCGTCCCACTTCCACGACAAGAGGTACGTATCTGCATAATTTTGTGACCGCTTTTTTTGTAACGTTTTCCAACCCGCTGATTATATTTCTGTTTATTGGACTGTTTGCCCGTTTTTCATTTGTCATGCCAGGAAGTCCGTTGGGCTTTCAGTTGGTAGGATATTGGGCGATTATTTTGGGGGCGGTTTCTTGGTGGTTTGGCATCACTTACTTTGTTAATAAAGTTCGAACCCGTTTTAATGTGCGGGGTATTGGAACATTGAACCGAATAATAGGGATTGTGGTGATGGTGGCTTCAGTGGCAGGTATTGTGCTTACTATTTCCGGAAAATCATTATCTTGATATGTATATTTCTCAGCAATTAAAGAAACAAAATATTACTGAATACTTGCTTTATATGTGGCAGGTAGAGGATTTGCTTCGGGCTTATCACTTCGATATGCAGCAAATCAAGTCAAATATTATCGATCCGTATCCATCGCTTACTGATGAACAGAAACGTGAATTAACCCAATGGTACGAGGACTTAATCAACATGATGCGTGATGAAGGAGTTATGCAGAAAGGACATGTGCAGATAAATAAGAATGTCATTGTTTGGTTGACTGATTTACACTTGCGATTACTCAAGTCACCCAAGTACCCGTATTATGCTGCTGCTTATTACAAGGCGTTGCCGTTGATTGTAGAACTTCGTGCAAAGGGAGCGGATAGAGATGTTTCTGAATTGGAAACATGTTTCGATGCCTTGTATGGAGTGCTGATGTTGAGGTTGCAAAAGAAAGAAGTAAGCGAAGATACCCAGAAAGCCATAAAGGTGATAAGTGATTTGCTGGCTATCTTAGCCGGGTATTATATTAAGGACAAGGCTGGGGAGTTGGATTTAGACTGAAAGTAATGGGTATGAATAGAAATATATTGGTAACGGGTGCCAACGGACAGTTAGGAAATGAAATGAGGACTTTGGCCGGATTGTATCCGGAATTTCATTGTATATTTACCGATAAAGACGAGCTAGATATCTGTGACGAAGATGCCGTGATGCACTTTGTGGATCAATCTGAAATAGATGCAGTGGTAAACTGTGCGGCTTATACGGCAGTAGACAAGGCCGAAGCCAATACTGCAATGTGCGAGGAATTGAATCGTGTAGCTCCTGGTAATTTGGCGAAAGCCGTTGCGCGGAGGGGAGGATGCTTGATTCAGATTTCTACCGACTATGTATTCGATGGAACTGGTTGTACACCTTATAAGGAAGATTCCACAACATGTCCACAGTCAGTTTACGGGGTTACGAAGTTGGCTGGTGAGCAGGAGGCTATTCATTATTGCCCGAATTCGATGATAATACGAACAGCATGGTTGTATTCTTCGTTTGGGAATAATTTTGTGAAGACGATGATTCGGTTAGGAAAGGAAAGAAGTGATTTGGGTGTCGTGTTTGATCAGATAGGCACGCCCACTTATGCTCGCGACTTGGCCGATGTTATCTACCGTGCTTTACAGAAAGGTATAGTGCCTGGTGTTTATCATTTCAGCGATGAGGGCGTTTGCTCGTGGTACGATTTTGCCAAGGTAATCCATCGTTTAGCAGGGATAACCACTTGCCGGGTGCGTCCGTTGCATACTGAAGAATATCCCACACCGGCCAAGCGGCCACACTATTCGGTACTTGACAAGAAAAAGATTAAAGAAACGTATGCGGTGGAGATTCCTTATTGGGAAGATAGTCTGGCGGCATGCATACAACTGTTGGAACAAAACTAAAACATATAGATACAAAGAGATGAATCCTGAGATAGAAAGAAGACGAACATTTGCGATTATCGCCCATCCGGATGCAGGTAAAACATCATTGACCGAAAAACTGTTGTTGTTCGGTGGACAAATACAAGTGGCGGGAGCGGTTAAATCGAATAAGATAAAGAAAACGGCTACTTCCGACTGGATGGATATAGAAAAGCAGCGCGGTATTTCGGTTACCACATCGGTGATGGAATTCGACTACCACGACTATAAGATAAATATTTTGGATACTCCCGGGCACCAGGACTTTGCCGAAGATACTTATCGTACACTGACTGCTGTAGATAGTGTAATCATTGTGGTAGACGGAGCAAAAGGTGTAGAAAGTCAGACGCGTAAGTTGATGGAGGTGTGCCGTATGCGGAATACTCCTGTGATTATCTTTGTGAACAAGATGGACCGTGAGGCGAAAGACCCGTTTGATTTGCTTGATGAGTTGGAAGAAGAACTGGTTATCAATGTACGTCCGCTTACGTGGCCAATTGAGAGCGGATCGCGTTTTAAAGGTGTGTATAACATCTATGAGCAAAAGCTTAACTTGTTTCAGCCATCTAAGCAAGTCGTGACCGAAAAGGTGGAGGTTGATGTTAATTCTACTGATTTGGACAATCATATCGGCTCGCCGTTGGCTGAAAAGTTGCGTGGTGAGTTGGAACTGATAGAGGGTGTTTATCCCGAGTTTCAGGTAGGCGAATATTTGAAAGGCGAGCTTGCTCCAGTTTTCTTTGGATCGGCATTGAACAACTTTGGTGTTCAGGAACTGTTGGATTGTTTTGTAGAAATTGCTCCGAGTCCGCGCCCAGTGCAGGCTGAGGAACGTGATGTGCAGCCTGATGAGTCGAAGTTTACCGGTTTTGTGTTTAAGATTACAGCTAATATTGACCCGAATCATCGTTCTTGTGTGGCATTCTGTAAGGTCTGCTCCGGCAAATTTGTACGAAACACTCCTTACTTGCATGTAAGACATAACAAGACGATGCGTTTCTCTTCGCCCACACAGTTTATGGCGCAGCGCAAGACCACGGTCGATGAGGCTTGGGCGGGAGATATCATTGGTTTACCGGATAATGGTACGTTTAAGATTGGTGACACGTTGACTGAAGGGGAAATGTTGCATTTCAAGGGCTTGCCGAGTTTCTCGCCCGAGATGTTTAAATATATAGAGAATGCCGACCCGATGAAAACCAAACAGTTGAATAAGGGAATTGACCAGTTGATGGACGAGGGTGTGGCACAGCTTTTTGTTAACCAATTTAACGGTCGCAAGATTATCGGAACGGTGGGCCAACTCCAGTTTGAGGTGATTCAGTATCGTTTGGAAAATGAATACAATGCCAAGTGTCGCTGGGAACCAATTAGTCTTTATAAGGCTTGTTGGATTGAGAGCGATGATGAAGCTGAACTCGATGCTTTCAAGAAACGCAAGTATCAGTATATGGCCAAAGACCGTGAGGGGCGCGATGTGTTCCTTGCTGACAGTAATTATGTGCTTCAAATGGCACAGAACGATTTTAAGCATATCAAATTCCATTTTACAAGCGAATTCTGATGACTGCTAAAACCTGTTGAATTCTTTTATGTGAGAGGCTTCAGTGAGCCTTTCTTTGGTGCGAGCCAATAGTGGCGTTTATTCACTATTGGCTCGCACTACTTTTTTAGCTGATGAAAAGCTAAACTTGTTCTATTGCTTGAACGAACTTAATGTTTTTACTCACGAATAAATATATCCTCTTGATAGACGTTGAGTAAAAATGTCTGGTCATCGATACTAAGTTGGCTGAAAGCTTGGTCTATATCATTGATAGTGTATGAGCTATGCTGATTGAACTTTGTATTGATAAAGAATACTAAAGCAACAGTAGCTGCAATGGTTGCAACGCTTCTAATTACAATTCGCAATTTGGATGCCTTTGGGCGCATATAATCCCTTTTCACGTTTTTCCAAATGTCTTCCTCTAGAGTATCAAAGAAGGTATCTGGAGTGGTGTAAGGATTTTGCTTACCTATTTTATTAAAATCGAAATCCTTGTTCATAATCACGTTTTTGATTTTAGTCATTTGCATTCATATACTTGACAATTTTCTCTTTGGCAATATGGAAGTTCATTTTTGCGGAAGAAGGAGTAGACTCTGTCACTTCGGCAATCTCCTCATAACTGAGCTCATCGTAATACCTAAGGTTGAAAGCTACCTGTTGCTTGGTTGGTAGGGATTGTATAGCCTTTTGTAATTTTACTGCCTCCAAATTGGTATAGTCTACATACTCGTCAGCCATGATTTTGTTTGCCTCTTGTTCTTCTGCCTCCAACGATATTAGCTCTTGCTTTTGAGAGTCAATCAAACGAAGAGCTTCATTAGTGGCTATTCGGAATATCCAACTGCGAAAAGACTTGTCGTCTCTAAATTTATCAAAAGAGCGGAATATCCTGATAAAAGTTTCTTGTGTAGCGTCTTGTGCGTCGTCATGGGAAACTACCAGTCTACGTATGTGCCAATATATGGTTTGTTTGTATTTTTGCATTAAGAGGCGAAATCCTTTTTCTGTCCTTCCTCGAATGGCCAAAATGATGTCATTATCTTCAATCATCATGTAAAATAAAGTTTTTTTCTTCTCTTTTATTACCATCTTAACAGGATGGCGCTTATTGGCGTATAAGATATTTTATAGTTAAAAGACCTCGCTAAAGCAACAAAGTAAAATCAAAAAGATTATTTTTGAAAATATAAATGGATTTTTATTGATAAGATTATAGAAGCGATGAAAAAGCAAAGGGCCTGCTGGAATATGTAGTTCCAGTAGGCCCCTATAATAAAGGCGGTCTACTAGCATTTTATAACAAATGCCATAATGTATGCTTTACCCCATTACGCTAAAAATGCGAATCTCAGGGGCGGTCTGAAAGTAAGGTGATAAGCCTTTGGCTACATCGTTCTTAAACATTTCCGACTCCAGATAAGCGGCCGCATGTTCCTTGCTGTCGAAGCCATGAAGTACTTGCACATCCTCATCGCGCACGAGTAAAGACTTTGTTAATGCCCCCTCAATTGTGTTGAGGAACGGCTCGCGATAATTAAAATATACTTTAGCCGCACTTTGACGGTCGCTCTCTTTTATCTTCATAGTAATCTGAAGATAAGCATTTACTTTTTCCATGTTCTTAATCATTTATGTGGTTTTACTTTACGGTTGCAAGATTAATATTTGCCGACGCAAGAATGGTTGCTTATTCAAGTGAGAAGATGGTAAATTTGCGCTCACTATTCTTTCGCTTGAAAAGTTGTAGTAATTTTACCACTGCAAATACGGAATTTACCATTTGGAAAGTCCATAAAACCGCACACAATGGAAAGAAACAGCACGAAGAGAAAGGAGGTGGCATCCTATTCGATACAAGAGAACGTTCATTCCGGCCTTGAGTTGGAACTTCATTTTATGCCCGAATTCTTTCACGAGAACGGTTGTGGAACGATGTCGCCGCATATACATGAGTTCTATCAGATTATATGGTTTCGGCATGGAAATGGCACTCATCGTGTAGACTTTACGGATTATCCAGTTTCGGACAATACTATTTTCTTTGTGGCACCCGGTCAGATACATGCGTTTGACGGAAAAGAGAATTACGAGGGCGTAGTCATTCTCTTCAATGCCAGTTTTCTAGCAGACGAGGAGACGAGTGAGAGCGTGTTCTTGAAGTATAACGTGTTCAATGCCTACGATTCCATACCTTATTATAAAGTAAACAATGAGGAGGCTGAAAGGCTGATGGGGTTCGTGACCGAGATGAATAGGGAGTATTCGCTTACGGAGGCTTTCGCCCACAAGGACTATATGCAGTATTTGGTACGTATGTTCTTGATAAGAGTGCAACGTAGCGGTAAACGTGGGGAAGAGCCGAAACTGTACGTCTCCAACATTGCCAACCGTACATTGATACGCTTTCGCCAACTGCTTGAACAGAATTTCCGCAGGGTACATACTGTACAAGAGTATGCCGACCTGCTCAATATGTCTGTTAGGACATTGACGAAATATGTAAGTCAGAGCGCTCATCGTTCTCCACTTCAGATTATCAACGACCGAGTTGTGCTTGAGGCCAAGCGGCTATTGCAACACACATCGCTTGACGTCAAGGAAATCGGTTATGGACTGGGATTTGAGGACCCATCATATTTTGCAAAGTTCTTTAAACGATTGACCGGGATGATGCCGAGTGAGTTTAGAAAAGAATCATAAATATTAAAAGCGTAAAACAATGATAGAATACACTACGGAACGCAAGTTTACACAGGAGCAAGTGGAAGATCTATTTCTTTCCATTGGATGGGTGTCAGGCAAATACCCAACTCAACTTTATCAGGCATTGTTGAATTCCTCTTATGTGTTGTCGGCATGGGATGGTGAGAGACTGGTGGGATTGATACGGGGTATTGATGATGGAGGCATGACTGCATTTATTCATTATTTATTGGTGTCTCCTGACTATTGGCGTCAAGGCGTAGCGTCACGGTTGGTGGAGACAGCGAAGGAACATTACACAGATTTTTTCTATATTAACATTATGCCGGAGGAAAGCAAAAATGCAACTTTTTACGAGCGACATGGCTTCGAGGTTATGGCTGATGGTGTAGCAATGCAACTCTGCAATAAGAGTTTCGGAAACAAGTAAATTTGTAATGCCATACAATTCAAAGCCCCGGACTTGTGCGAATTTTTCGCATAAGAAAGAAGCGGAATGTTTGCCTGTTGGTTTCCTGAAAAATGCTATATTTGCACAGAGAATATGGAAAAACACAAGAAGGATGTGTAATTAGTAACTTTAAAATTGTATCATGAAAAAACTTTTCATTTGTTTGATAGGTGTATGTCTGCTTTCGTGTCTGCACCTTTATGCGCAAGAGCTTTTTCCGAAGGATAAGTGGTATACGGTTTCTCCATCAACATGCCCCGAAAAGGCTATAACGAATGGTGGACAAGCCAATGTACGCTTGGTCGACAAGAAGAGTGCTTGTCGATGGAGCATAACGCCGCTTTCGGGCAGCTACCGCCTAATAGAACCAGCTACTAACAAGGCCATTCACGCCAAATCAGACTACACGTTGGGATTAGCCGACAACAACGGTTCTGATGAATCGCAGTTGTGGACAATACGTAAGAGCGGAAAGGCTTTTCTGTTGGTACCTACCAATAGTCCCGAACTGATTCTTTCGTGCGATGCCAAAGGAAATATGCGTTTGGTCTCCGCTAAGAAAGTAGCTAACAAAAACACGACTTTATTTACCATCGAAGGTACGGCTGCACAGTCGCAGATTACGGCCGATGGCAAGCTACGCGAAAAAGTTTATTGGGAAGACGAAACCCGTTTCGCCGAGAATAAGGAAGAAGGGCACGCTACTTTCAAACCTTATCCATCGGAACAAGCCATGTTGGCCGACGGCGCTTTCTACCGCACGCCTTGGGTAGACACGAAGAGTGCCAGTGTGTCGAGCTTGAATGGCAACTGGTCGTTTCACTTCGTGTCGGAGCCTTCACAACGACCGCTGGATTTCTATAAAGAAGACTACGATGTTTCTTCTTGGGAGACAATTCCTGTTCCTTCCAACTGGGAGATGCAGGGATATGACCGTCCCATCTATTGCAACGTAGAGTATCCGCATAGCAATACGCCGCCTTACATTGATGCACGTCCACGATTTAATGATGGCGGAAAGAACTACGGAATCAATCCGGTAGGCTCGTATGTACGTTTCTTCGATTTGCCTGCAGGATGGGAAAAACAGCGCACGTTTATCCACTTCGGTGGAATCTATAGTGCCGCTTTGGTTTATCTGAATGGTAAATACGTAGGTTATAGTCAAGGCTCGAACAACGTAGCCGAGTTCGACCTCACACCGTATCTGCGCACAGGTAAGAACCGTTTGGCAGTGCAGGTATTCCGGTGGAGCGATGGTTCTTATCTGGAATGTCAGGACATGTTCCGCATGAGCGGTATTTTCCGCGATGTATATATCTACAGTGCTCCGTTGGTTAGTCTGCGCGACCATTATATCACTTCATCACTCGATGCGGAATCCGATTACCGTGACGGTACAATGAATGTACGTCTTACATTCGACAATCGCGACGGGAAAAGCGGCACTCGTGGCGTGGTGGTCAGACTGTTGAGTCCTGCCGGAAAGACGATAACCGAAGTTGAACAGGAAATCGCTTTCAAGGCTTCAGACAAGACATTTGCCGTAGACGTACCGTTTAAGGTCTCTTCGGTGCTCCCATGGACTGCCGAAACTCCGAATCTGTACACCGTTCACGTGGTGCAGCGCAACGGCGGAAAAGATGAAATGGCTTTTTCTACCAAGTTCGGCTTCCGTACCATCGAGATAAAAGGATCTACGGTCTATGTTAATGGCCGTAAGGTGTTCTTTAAGGGCACGAACCGTCATGACACTCATCCGTTGTACGGACGTGCTGTTCCTGTGGAATCTATGTTGTGCGATGTTTTGCTGATGAAACGCAATAACATCAATACTATCCGTACTTCGCATTATCCCAATGATGAGAAAATGTACGCAATGTTCGACTATTACGGACTGTATGTAGTAGACGAGGCCGATTTGGAAGACCACGCCAACCAGTCTATCAGCGATATGCCATCGTGGATTCCGGCCTTTAAGGACCGTATTACACGCATGGTGACCCGTGACAGAAATCACCCGTCGGTAGTATTCTGGAGTTTGGGTAATGAGAGCGGAGGCGGAGAGAATTTCCGTTATTGTTACGACGAAGCCAAGCGTTTGGACTCTCGTCCTGTACACTACGAAGGAACTCGTGGAGGCGCTTCGTATGGCGGTGGAAAATTCAGCGATATGTATTCCAAGATGTATCCGGGCATGAAATGGATGTATGAACACGTGAATACGTTCGATAAGCCGATGTTTATCTGTGAGTACGCTCACGCCATGGGTAATGCCATCGGTAACCTCAAGGAATATTGGGACTGCATCGAAAACAGTACCGCAACCATTGGCGGATGTATTTGGGACTGGGTAGACCAGGGTATATACGAACCCAAAGAGATAAAGAAAGGCATTTACCGCATCCGTACAGGATATGATTTCCCCGGACCGCACCAAGGTAACTTCTGTTGCAACGGTATATTGACTCCCACACGTGAAGAATCGCCCAAGTTGAAGGAAGTGAAAGGCGTTTTCCAGTACGTTCGTTTCGTGATGGATGGAAAAGACCTGAAGACGGGCGAAGTAGACCTGACCGTAAACAATACTTACGACTTTATCTCGACCAAAGATTTCTACCTGCGTTATGAGTTGGTAGCAGACGGACAGAGCGTGTTGGTGGATAGCCTTTCGTTGCCTGCCGTATTGCCTGAATCTTCGGCGAAGCTCAGTTTGAATCTCGATAAGGCGAACTTGGAGAAACTTTCACAGAAGGGCGCAGAAGTTTATCTGAACTTGTTTGTATGTTTGAAGAACGATGCTTTGTGGGCGGATGCCGGCCATTGCGTGGCGCAGACCCAGTTTGAACTGATACCGCGATTGCCGATGGCTGCCTTGTCGAGCAAGGGCTCGAAGAAGTTGGCTTATGCCGTAGAAGAGGAAGCCGACAGAATTGTGGTGAAGAACCAACGTACAGAGGCTGTGTTCAGTCGTGCTACCGGACAGATGCTTTCGCTTGTGATGAACGGCAAGCAGATTGTGACCGAAGGCAATGGCTTCTTGTACGACAATCACCGTTGGATTGAGAACGACCGCTTTACAAAGACCGAAAACGGGCTGGCGGAAACAGGCGAATGCCGGATAGAGAAAGACGGAAAGCTGGTGAAGGTTATCACTTCGCGCAAAGGCTCACTTTGCGGAACAGACTTGACTTACATCTTTGCTCCCGATGGAACTGTGGATATTGACGCTACGTTCCATCCGCAGTCTGCCGATTTGCGCCGTTGCGGTTTGGTTTGCGGAATTGACTCGACATTGAGTCATGTGGATTATTACGCCTACGGACCGTGGGAAAACAACAATGACCGTCATGACGGATGCCTGATAGGCCGATACACTACAACCGTAGACGAAATGGTTGTGCCTTACGTAAAACCGCAGTCTACTGGCAACCGTGAAGGCTTGCGCAGTGTCCGTCTGACCGATGCTGATGGTCGTGGCGTACAGATTACCACCGAAGGAACAGTATCGTTCTCGGCTTTGCGTTACACCGACAAGGACTTGATGGAAGCCCAACACCAGTGGGAACTTCAGGCGCGTCCGTACATTGTACTTCATTTGGATGCTACTTTGCGTGGTGTAGGAAACGCTAGCTGCGGTCAGGACGTTAATACCCTGCCTGTTTACCGTGTTCCTCAAAAGGATATGCATTACAAATTGCGTTTGAGCGGAATCTGATAGAGCAAATGCTATATTAAAGGTTTAAGGCGGAAAGCCGGAGTCCCTTTTTCGGAAAAGGGCTGCGGTCTTTCCGCCTTTTCGTTTATTTCCGCTATATTTGAACCGTAAAACATCAGAAGCGAATTATGGAACAACCACAACTGAACGAACACAATAAGGCGGAATATCCGCCCATGCATACGTGCGAACATATCGTAAACCGGACAATGGTAAATCTGTTTGGCTGCGGACGAGCGGTATCCGCGCACATCGAACGCAAGAAAAGCAAACTGGATTTTGCCTTGCCGCAGGCTCCTTCGGCAGAAGATGTAGAACACATTGAACGGACGGTAAACGAGGTCATTGCACGACACTTAGATGTGTCTACCGAATACATAACGCAGGCCGATGCCATAGGGCGGTTCGACTTGAAACGTCTGCCCGAAGGAGCATCCGAAACGGTACGAGTGGTGCGAGTGGGGGATTACGACGAATGTTTGTGCATCGGGCTGCACGTGGCGAACACGGCAGAGATAGGTACGTTTAAGATAATCAGTTCCGATTATAACGACGGCATCTTCCGTATGCGGTTTAAGTTGGTTTAAGAGGGGAGTCCGCCGATGAAAACACCTCGTATTTATCTGAACGACTGGCTGCGCCTGCATCCTTACACGGCTGTGCAGTCTACCGACCATTATTTCGTGGCGTTGGCTCGGAAGCTATATGCCGTTTGCGACTTGACGGAAACGCGCGATGAGTTTCGTGTGAACATCTGCCTGTATGTGGCCGCTTACCTGGAAGACCAAATCTCGGGACTGGGACTTTGGCGGAGCTTCATCGGTAAGCACAAGGCTCTGTACGGCACATGGCTTCCGTTTTATTCCGTGGGCGATGACTACGAGCCGGATGAAGTGAACCGTGACGATGTGCGTTTTATTATTTGGAATGCGTTGCAGAAAATGCCCGATGCGCATCCTTATGTGAACCCTTTCCGGGAGGATATCTTGCGGTGCGCCGATGCTTTGTTTGTCTTGGTTGATGAGGCGTATGCCGAAGCTCCCGAGAATGAATGCTTGGATGGATTTTTCAGCGGATACAGAACGGCGGAGGAAGCCGATGGGAAGTTGACTTGGCTTTTCGGGCATACTTACCTCACTGAGCCGGCGATGCTGCCATATATCGAGAACGTGTCGCCGACCGACCGCTTTATCATTCCCATTGGGCCGTTGGCTCTTTTTCTGCATGAATGGATAGAATTGCTTGCTCCTGAGGGGGAGGTATGGAAGCGGATAAGCGGACTGTGTCCTACGCCGCCTCGGATACCGGATAAAGTTCTGGAACAAAATAGGGAGATTTACCGCCGCTTTACGGAGGCTACAGGGGGAGAGGCGGTGGCTTATCTGGACGGTTACGATGCGTTGCGTCGCTTCTTGGTCGGTGTGTTGCGCTGGCCCGATGACGAAAACCATACGTTGCCCCATCTGAAGGGCGATAGGGATTTCGTACTTCTTACCAGTCCGGATAAAGGCGTGCTTTTGGCCAAGAACATTTGCCGTTGCATCGCCGACCCAAAGAATCCGCTCTACGATAAGGACGTGGCACGAAGTGAAGCCTTCCGGCTGATATCTGTAGAAACAGTCTGTCCGCCCGATTTGTTGACGTATTGCCTACAGAACCGTTATCTTCCCGACCTCAATCTGTCGGGGGAGGGGGACAATGCTTGGTTGGTCCGTAACGCCGATTTTATCGCTCGGCACACGTTGCTTTATTACTATCGGGGAGATTAAAGCGTCTTTAATTCCTGATACAGGCGTTGCACGGGAAGTCCCATGACGTTGAAGTACGAACCTTTCAGACCCGTTACGCCCACGTAACCTATCCATTCTTGTACGCCGTAGGCTCCGGCCTTGTCGAACGGGCGGAAGCGACTGACGTAGAAACGTATTTCCTCATCGGAAAGAGAAGCGAAGGTCACATCGGTTACTGCTGCGAATGTGCGCTGAAACGAGGCGGTGGTAAGACACACGCCAGTGATGACTTGATGCGTGCGTCCCGAAAGCGTACGCAGCATCCGCTCGGCGTCCGCTTCATCCTTGGGCTTGCCCAGTACTTCTCCGTCTATATATACGATGGTATCTGCCGTAATAATCAGTTCATCGTCGGCCATCGTCGGCTTGTAGGCGTCGGCCTTTTCGCGGGCGATGAATACGGGTATTTCTTCCCCTTTCAGACCATCGGGGTAGCTCTCTTCTATGTCGGGCAATACCTTTACTTGGTAGTCTACCTGGAGCCCGGTGAGCAGTTCGCGGCGGCGAGGCGAGTTGGACGCCAGTACCACCCGATATTTTTTCAGGTTCTCTAACATGCTGTTCCGTTATTGTTTCGTTACCATCCGAAAGCCGCTTCGTGCGACATCCATTTGCCTTGCGCGCGCAATACCTGTTCTACTACATCGCGTCCGCAGCCGTAGCCTCCGTTGCGGTGGGAGATGTATCGGCATACGGCCTTTATCTCGGGAGCGGCATCGGCCGGGCAGCACGGTAGCCCCACTTGGCGTAGCACTTCGTAGTCGGGGATGTCATCGCCCATGTAAAGCACCTCTTCGGCGCGAAGCTGGTATTTTTCCATGAAGTGGGTCAACTCCTTTGTCTTTACGGCCGCTCCCATGTAGACATCGGCTATACCCAGTCCTTCATAACGCTTGCGTGTGGCTTCGCCTCGTCCGCCCGTGATGATGGCCACGTGTAGCCCACATTTCACGGCCAGCTGTAGGGCGTATCCGTCTTTGATGTTCACCGTGCGCATCGGTTCTCCGCTGGGATGCAGTGGGATGGTTTCGGTGCTGAGCACGCCGTCTACGTCGAATACCAGCGCGCGTATTTGGGTCAAATCGTAATTAATCATGGATGTGTATTTTGATTCGTTTTTCAGATGCGCAAATATACGAATAATTTCCGTCTCACCGCCAGCCGATACCCTTTCTGTGGGGAGCGAATTGTTGCGTTTGGCCGACGAAGTTTCCGTGTCGCAGTTGTGATACAACTATCACCACAGCTGTGATACAACTATCACCACAGCTGTGATACGACTATCACCGCAGTTGTGGTACGACTATCACCGCAACTGTGGTACGATAACTTGCCCCGGAAAAACAGGGAATCAACGTTGGGGGTCTACAATACTTTTCCTATATTTGCAGATACGAGAATACAAAGAAACGTAGCGTATAACGAAAAAGAAAGATATGACATTAATAGACGGAAAAGCTGTTTCGGAACAAGTGAAACAGGAAATAGCAGCCGAGGTGTCCGCTATAGTGGCCGCTGGAGGCAAACGTCCGCATCTGGCTGCCATCTTGGTTGGGCATGACGGCGGAAGTGAAACATACGTGGCCGCAAAGGTCAAGGCTTGCGAGGTTTGCGGATTCAAGTCCACACTGATTCGCTACGAAGCCGATGTTACTGAGGCTGAACTCTTGGCCAAGGTTCAGGAACTGAACGAGGATGCCGATGTAGACGGATTTATCGTACAGTTGCCCTTGCCCAAACATATCTCGGAACAAAAGGTCATCGAAGCCATCGACTATCGCAAGGACGTGGACGGTTTTCATCCCATCAATGTAGGACGGCTCTCCATCGGGTTGCCGTGTTACGTGTCGGCTACTCCCAGCGGCATCATGGAACTGTTGCGCCGCTACAAGATAGAGACATCGGGTAAAAAATGTGTGGTACTGGGTCGTAGCAACATTGTGGGCAAGCCTATGGCTGCGCTGATGATGCAGAAGCACGTTCCAGGCGACGCTACAGTGACTGTCTGCCACAGCCACAGCAAAGACCTGGTAAAAGAGTGTCGCGAGGCCGACATCATCATAGCTGCCATGGGACAGCCAAACTTTGTGAAGGCCGACATGGTGAAAGAAGGCGCGGTGATTATAGACGTGGGCACAACGCGTGTTCCCGACGCTACCCGGAAGTCGGGATTCAAGCTCACGGGCGACGTGAAGTTTGACGAGGTGGCCGAACATTGCTCCTACATCACTCCCGTGCCGGGCGGCGTAGGACCTATGACTATCGTTTCGCTGATGAAGAATACGCTATTGGCCGGTAAAAAAGCCATTTATAAATAGCAGTTGAAAGCTTTCGTACTTTTTTTATCGAAAAAAGCACGAAAGCTTTGTTCTTTGGAATATAATTCCTATCTTTGCACCGCTTTTAGAAAGAAAGGCCAACATGGTGACTATAGTTCAGTTGGTTAGAGCGTCAGATTGTGGTTCTGAAT
>CAVBJM010000027.1:0-34201 GCA_963595925.1 bacterium | reverse complement strand
AACATATACAAACAGAGACACTTACAAGATTCGATTATTTAGATTCACAACAAATAAGAAGAAATAAATCTGCGCTTCACGCAAACTGCTATTGAAGAAACCGCAGATGCTGATTTCGATGCCGCTACATTCAACGGTTTGATAAACTTCTTTCTTTTTAACACTCTGTTTTGAATTTTAAAAAATATCAGTACATTTGCGAAAAGCACTATCAATGGGTTGATTCTAAGGACCGACCTAAACCTAATTAACAAACTAATTTAAATCTTTATTTTTAGAACTATGTCATTCATAATGATCATTCAGTTGGCAATCGTATTGCTTACCCTTTGGGTGGGAGCACGCTACGGTTCGTTGGCTCTCGGTGCCATCTCCGGCATCGGCTTGGCCTTATTAGTATTCGGATTCGGTTTAAAACCTGGCACACCGCCTACCGATGTCATTTATATTATTATCGCCGCCGTTACGTGTGCCGGCATTCTGCAAGCCTCGGGCGGTATGGACTGGATGATTCAGATTGCGGAACGACTATTACGCAAACACCCTGAGCGCATCACATTACTCGCACCGTTCACCACTTTCTTCCTCACCATCCTTGTAGGTACAGGCCACGTGGTTTACACCCTCATGCCTATCATCTGCGACATCGCACTGAAGAAAGGCATACGACCGGAACGCCCTTGCGGTATAGCAAGTATCGCTTCCCAAATTGGGATTACCTGCTCCCCTATCGCCGCAGCCGTAATGGCTTTTTCTACCATCAGTACCGAAAACGGTTTTCATGTGACCAACGTACAGATTATCATGCTCTGCATACCTGCCTGCATCATCGGTATACTGTGCGCCATCGCATGCAGCTGGAAGCGTGGACTCGATTTGGACAAAGACCCGAAGTTTCAGGCCCTCATCGCCGACCCGGAACAATATAAATACGTTTATGGCAGCACCGCTACCACCCTCGGCCAGAAAATTGCCCCTGAGAGCAAACGAGCCGTGTACATATTCCTCACAGCGCTTCTTATTATCGTTATAATATCCGTGGCCACCATGTTGGGCTACGATATTCTGCCGTCGTACAAAGCCGTGCAGGCTATAAAAGCTGATGACCCGGTAGCCATCGGCGGAATAGGCGGAAGCGTGACGGCATCGGCAAAGCAAATAGCCAAGATTGGCGTTGTGCTACCCGGCGTCACCGAGACGGTACACAAGGCACTGCAGATGAACCTCCTCATCCAAATTGTGATGATTTCCGCCGCCGCTTTGATGATCATATTCTGCAAAGCTCAACCCAAGAAAGCCGTTTCGGGAGCCGTATGGCAGAATGGTATGGTGGCAGTGGTTGCCATCTACGGTATCGCATGGATGAGCGACACGTATTTCTCTAACTACATATCCGAGATACAAGGAATGTTGCAAGGCGTAGTCAGCGCCATGCCGTGGACCATCGCTATCGTCTTCTTCCTCGTTTCCGTACTTATCAACTCGCAAGGCGGCGTAGTCGTTGCCATGCTACCGTTGGCTTATTCGCTCGGCATTGAGGGATGGATACTGCTCGGCGTTATGCCGTCAGTATACGGTTATTTCTTTATCCCCAACTACCCTTCGGATATTGCAACCGTAAACTTCGACCGTTCGGGTACGACTGTGATAGGCAAATACCTGCTCAATCACTCATTTATGATGCCGGGCATGGTACACGTAGTTACATCAACCATTGCCGGATTGGGAATTAGCTACATCTACCACTTCGTTCTCGGTATCTACTAACCAAAAACTCTGTTACTTGACACAAAAAAGGCATTGAAAACAGACTAACTTATCCGAATGTTTTCAATGCCTTTTCTATGCTATCGGCTTTAGGCTTTCCTCTCCAATTCCTGTAGAGTTTCCATCCGTTTAGACTCCAGAAACTCATAAATGCCACACAAGTGTTCCTTTACTTTCTGATGACCGAACTCGTACACCTTGGTAACCAATCCATCCAAGAAATCACGGTCGTGCGACACGACAATAAGAGTTCCATCGAAATCCATCAGAGCCTGTTTCAGAATATCCTTTGTCTTCAAATCCAAATGATTGGTAGGCTCGTCCAATATCAAGAGGTTGACAGGTTCAAGCAATAGCTTTATCATTGCCAAACGTGTACGTTCGCCTCCCGACAGGACCTTAACTTTCTTCATAGACTCTTCAGGGCCTCCAAACATGAAAGCTCCCAGCAAATCGCGTATCTTATTACGGATTTCTCCTTTCGCAACATCATCTATGGTCTGAAATACGGTAAGGTTTTCATCCAGTAGCGAAGCTTGGTTCTGCGCAAAATAACCTATCTGCACGTTATGCCCTAATGTCAACGTTCCATCGAACGGTATTTCACCCATGATGCATTTCACCAACGTAGATTTACCCTCGCCGTTCCTACCGACAAAAGCCACCTTATCGCCACGCTCTATCGTAAGGTTAGCGTTTCGGAACACGGTATGCGCCCCATACGTCTTACCTACCCCTTCCATCGTGACGGGATAACTACCGCTACGGGGTGAAGGCGGGAACTTCAGACGCAGAGCGGAAGTGTCTTCTTCATCAACCTCTACCAACTGCAGTTTCTCAAGCATCTTCACCCGGCTTTGCACTTGTAATGTCTTGCTGTATGTCCCCTTAAAACGCTCAATGAAATCCTTTGTTTCCTGAATCATCTTCTGCTGGTCTTCATACTGCTTCATCTGCTGTTCGCGGCGCTCTTTCCGCAACACCAAATATTGTGAATAATTCACTTTGTAATCGTAAATGCGCCCCATCGTTACCTCGATGGTACGGGTGGTGATGCGGTCTACAAACTTGCGGTCGTGACTGATAACCACAACGGCTTTCGCGCTGTCTATCAGGAAATCTTCTAACCATTGAATCGACTCAATATCCAGGTGGTTAGTTGGTTCATCAAGCAACAGTACGTCCGGATTCTGAAGCAAGAGCTTGGCCAGTTCGATACGCATGCGCCATCCGCCGCTAAAGTCGCTGGTAGGCCGAGTAAAGTCTTCACGTTCGAAGCCCAACCCGAGCAAAGCCTTCTCTACATCTTCCTCGAAATGGGTCATATCTATCGCATAAAACTTCTCGCTTAAGGTTGCCACCTTTTCTATCAAGTTCATGTAGTCTTCGCTTTCGTAATCGGTACGGGTAGCCAGTTCGGCGTTCATCCGCTCTATCTCGGCTTCCATCTCATGCAGATGCGCGAAAGCCAACGAAGCCTCTTCGAACACCGTCCGTCCATCTTCGGTCATCAAATGCTGAGGCAGATACGCCACTACACAATCTTTCGGAGCGGCAACTTTCCCCCTGGAAGGAGGGCGAACACCAGCCAAAATCTTAAGCAAAGTAGACTTCCCGGCACCGTTCTTTCCCATCAGGGCAATGCGGTCTTTTTCGTTTATCTGAAAACTTATATCACTGAATAAGGTGGTTCCGCCAAACTCGACGGTCAAGCCATCTACTGAAATCATTTGTTTCTACTATTTAAGGACTTATTAATTCTGAATATCTGAAAGAAAGATGCTACGAGGGATTTGCGTCGTTTACGCATTCCACCGTGAGCTGAGCCTGATTTCCTTTATCATCGGTTACCGTTACCACGGCATTGCCTTCCGAACCTCCGGCTGTGAGTAACAGTCTGTCGTCTTTCACATTTACCTTTACCACTTTTACATCCGAAGAAACGGCCTGATAAAAGCCCTTTCCATAGGCTATCCCGATATTGGCTTCTTCCCTCTTTCCCAAGACCAAATTTACGTGACAGACAAAGTTGGTACATGTTCCCACTTGGTCAATCAGCTGTTCGCCTGAGAAAAATGCGATGTCGGCCTTTTCATCGTAACAAGCAGCCAATCCGCAACCCAACAAAGCAATCATAAATATTTTCCTTATCCTTCTCATCATACGATATATGATTAAATATATGGGCAAAGATACACTATTTTCCGATTCCGACAAGGCATACCGCATTCATACGCTACGTGGCGTTTACTCTGCGATAAGCGCTGCCCGGAAACGGCATTCCGAGTTTTTTATGTAACTTTGCATTTCCATAAAAACAAGAAGACCGCATCATGATAGTTTGCATAGCCGAAAAGCCAAGCGTAGCGCGAGACATAGCCGAAGTTCTCGGAGCACGAAACAGAAAAGAAGGATACATAGAGGGTAACGGATACCAAGTGACGTGGACCTTCGGCCATCTATGCACACTGAAAGAGCCGCACGAATATACGCCAACGTGGAAAACATGGAGTTTAGGAAGCCTCCCGATGATACCGCCGCGTTTCGGTATCAAACTAATTAAAGACGAAGGCATAGAAAAGCAATTCCATATCATTGAAGGACTGATGCAAAAGGCCGACAGCATCATCAACTGCGGCGATGCCGGACAAGAGGGAGAACTTATTCAGCGATGGGTTATGCAAAAGGCCGGAGCACGCTGCCCGGTAAAAAGACTTTGGATTTCATCGTTGACCGAAGAGGCTATACGTGAAGGCTTTTCCAAACTAAAAGACCAATCGGAATTCCAACCGTTATACGAAGCGGGGCTGAGCCGAGCCATAGGCGATTGGGTTTTGGGAATGAACGCCACCCGACTGTACACGCTGAAATACGGACAAAACCGACAGGTGATTTCCATCGGAAGAGTACAAACCCCAACGCTCGCCCTCATCGTAAAGCGACAGTTGGAGATAGAGAACTTTAAGCCGGAACCTTACTGGGAACTCAAGACGGTGTACCGCGACACGACATTCAGTGTAACCAAAGGTAAATTCACAAAGAAAGAAGAGGGAGAACAATTCTTGGAAACGGTAAAAAACGCTCCGTTCACCGTGACAGACGTTTCGGCAAAGAAGGGAACGGAAGCCCCTCCCCGACTGTTCGACCTGACCTCGCTTCAGGTGGAATGCAACAAAAAGTTCGGCTACTCGGCCGACTTGACCTTGCAACTTATCCAGTCGCTTTACGAAAAGAAAGTGGCCACCTATCCGCGTGTTGACACTACATTCCTGAGTGATGACATTTATCCCAAATGCCCAAACATTTTAGCCGGGCTGAAGAATTACGAAGCTTTTACGGCCTCTTTGGCAGGAAAGAAGCTGCCGAAATCGAAGAAGGTATTCGACAATTCGAAAGTAACCGACCACCACGCCATTATCCCTACGGGAGTTTCCCCTCAAGGATTAAGCGATATGGAGCAGCGGGTATTCGACTTGATAGCCAGACGGTTCATCGCGGTATTCTATCCCGACTGTAAGTTTTCCACCACCACCATATTGGGAGAAGTGGAGAAAGTAGAATTCAAAGTAACCGGAAAGCAAATACTGGATCCCGGATGGAAAGTGGTATTCGGGAAAGAGCAGCAAGACGAGCAAAAAGAGAACGATGAAGAACGTACTTTGCCGACTTTTACCATCGGCGAAAGCGGACCACACACTCCCGATTTAAACGAGAAATGGACACAAGCCCCCAAGCCTTACACCGAGGCAACCTTGCTACGGGCAATGGAAACCGCGGGAAAGCTGGTGGAAAATGATGAACTACGCGATGCTCTGAAAGAAAATGGCATCGGACGACCGTCTACCCGCGCCGCCATCATCGAAACTTTGTTTAAGCGGCATTATGTACGTAAGGAGCGGAAGAATCTGATAGCGACCCCTACGGGGATGGAACTAATCCAACTGATACACGAAGAGTTGTTGAAGTCGGCAGAACTGACTGGTATTTGGGAAAAGAAGTTACGCGAAATAGAACGCCGCAAATACGACGCCGCCACTTTCCTGAACGAACTGAAGCAGATGGTTACGGATATTGTGTACAGTGTTTTGAGCGACAACACCAACCGCCGCATAACGGTCATGCCTGAAGAAACGCCGGCTAAATCGATAGAGAAAGCTGCCGCCCGAAAAAAGGCAAGCAGAAAGAAAGCCTCCGAAGCCACCACACAAGGGACCCCAGTTCCTGCGTCCAAGCCCACCCCACAGGCAAAACCAACCACAACACCGCCCGAAGGGGATGCCATCATTGGTACTATATGCCCTGTGTGCGGAAAGGGAACGGTTCTGAAAGGAAGAACTGCCTACGGATGCTCAGAATGGAAATCGGGATGCACGTTTCGAAAACCGTTCTGACGCGTTTTAACCTAAAGCAAAGATGACTTCTTCCGGCATGTAACCACTGCGAATGCGCCATTCCTGCGGATAAAGATTATTCGCCCGATTTCCGATATTCTTTACGAATCCCAACGGAATGCCTTGATAAGTAACGCAAACGTATCCACGAGGAACGCTTGCATCCAATACGACAGACTCCTTACGTAAATAAGCGACAGCTTGCTGATACGAAAGCTCCGCTTGTGGAAAACGGTCTGCACAGAACGCATCCGACAAGGCCAACGCATGCTGTGGTATCCAGTCCTTCCCTTTATTCTCAGCCAACTCTACCCCTGCTTGAAGGATTTTCAAATGTTGGTTTAGCAAATCATATACGGGCTTCCAAGTCTTTTTTATAGCCAAAACCCTGTTCGCTTCTACCTCAAACGAAAAGTTTTCCGCATCTGTTATCCACGATTTCACATGTTGTGGAACAGTCAGCACCGGCTTGGCGTTTTTCGCGTTTTTCCCCTTCTTTTCTTTTTTACTCTGCTTTTCCATGGGTTGCTCCACGGCGTCTCCATGCTTTCGGAGTACCGCCAGAAAAAAGCCCTCGCCCACCGTACGATGGGGTAAGAAACGATATACAGGGAAGTTACCGTTCCATAAATTACCGGTAATGTTCCACGACTCGTCTACCGTTACAGGAAGCACCTCGGCTCCTAAGTGACGCGCTATCCAATCTACGTTTTCCTCGTTTTCTTCCGTATTGAATGTGCAAGTGCTATAAATAAGCAATCCGCCGGGCTTCAGGCAGTCCCAGATATCGGTCAATATACTGCGCTGGCGTTTCCAACACAACTCTACGTTGTCTGTACTCCATTCGTCTACCGCCACCTGATCTTTTCGAAACATCCCTTCGCCGGAACAAGGCACATCGGTTAGTATCACATCAAACATATCGTGGAGAGCAGAGAAATCCTGCGGGTCGTTGTTGGTGACAATTACATCCGAATGTCCCCACTTCGTCAGGTTTTCCGCCAATATTTGCGAACGGTTTCGCATCACCTCATTAGCTATTAGCAAACTGCCTGCGGGCAATACGGAACGCGCCAACGTAGATTTTCCGCCGGGAGCCGCACAAAGGTCGAGCATCACTACCGGATGGTGTACATATTGGCGCACCGCTTGCTCAACGAACATTGATGACGCTTCCTGTACGTAGTAGCAACCTGCGTGAAAAAGCGGGTCGAACGTAAAGGTGGGACGGGTGTGAAGATAGTAGCCTGTAGTACACCAACCTACAGCTTCGCCATCCACAGAGCCGTGATACTTATCCGTATTTACACGGACGCTTACAGGAACGTCTTCCGACAAAGCCGCACGGAACGATTCATAACCCTTCTCGCCCAACAATCCTTGGGTACGTTTTTCAAACTCGGCAGGTAGATTCATAGATTCAGCCATTATCATAATGACGCAAAGTTACGTGTTTTCCACAAGATTTTGCCTACCTTTGCAAGAGCAAGAGTAAATAAACAGCGATTTTCCATCATGAAACAATACTTAGAACTTTTACACCGCATACGTACCGAAGGAACACGGAAAGACGACCGTACGGGTACGGGCACCATCAGCGTGTTCGGACACCAGATGCGGTTCAACATGGAAGACGGATTTCCGTTGGTTACTACCAAGAAACTTCACCTGAAATCCATCATATACGAACTGCTGTGGTTTCTGCAAGGCGACACGAACGTGAAATATCTACAAGAACACGGAGTACGCATTTGGAACGAATGGGCTGACCCAGACGGTAACTTAGGACATATATACGGTTATCAGTGGCGTTCTTGGCCCGATTATCAAGGGGGCTTCATCGACCAGATAAGCGAAGCGGTAGAAACCATCAAGCATAACCCCAACTCGCGACGAATCATTGTGAGCGCATGGAACGTAGCCGACCTGAACCAGATGAACCTTCCGCCGTGTCACGCTTTCTTCCAGTTTTATGTAGCCGACGGCAAACTGAGCCTGCAACTGTATCAGCGGAGCGCTGACAGCTTTTTGGGAGTCCCGTTTAACATCGCATCGTACGCCTTGCTTTTGCAAATGATGGCGCAAGTCACCGGACTTAAGGCGGGCGACTTTGTCCATACGCTGGGCGACGCGCACATCTACCTGAACCATTTGGAACAAGTAGACTTGCAGCTTTCAAGGGAGCCGCGTCCGTTGCCCCGAATGGTCATTAATCCAGACGTGAAGAACATCTTCGATTTTAAGTTCGAGGATTTCCAACTGGAGAATTACGACCCGTGGCCACACATTGCAGGAGCGGTATCGGTATAAACTAAAAGATAAACGACATTCACCACATCATGATTTCCATCATTGTAGCAATAAACAAGAACCGGGGCATCGGATTCGAGAACAAACTGTTATACTGGTTGCCAAACGACCTGAAACGTTTCAAGGCTCTCACTACGGGGCACACCATCGTCATGGGACGGAAAACCTTCGAGTCCTTACCCAAAGGGGCACTGCCCAACCGACGCAACATCGTATTAAGCCGTTCAGAACGCGAGTTCAACGGCGCTGAGTGTTTTCATTCGTTACAGGAAGCACTGGCACACTGCAGTGCCGATGAAGAAGTGTATATCATTGGCGGAGCAAGCCTTTATGAGGAAGCGTTGCCCATCGCCGACCGCCTGTGCGTGACCGAGGTGGAAGACGATACGGTACAAGCCGATACGTTCTTCCCCGTTATCGACCTCACAAACTGGCAAGAAAAAAGTAGAGAATGCCATTCTACCGATGAAAAGCATCTCTACCCTTATTGTTTCGTAGATTACGAGCGGAAATAAAAGCGCTCGTTACTCATCCATATCCGGCTCGTCATCATCCGTCAGGTTCTGAATAGGCATCTGACGCTTGATGGCTTCGCGGAAAGAAATAATCGTCTCTGAACGAGCCAACCCCAACGGCTGCAACTTATCGTGTATAATAGTGAGCAGGTGGTGGTTGTTCTTCGCATAAATCTTTATAAACAGGTCGTACTGTCCCGTGGTGAAGTGACATTCCACAACTTCGGGAATGTAGTGCAACTGTTCCGTTACACTGTCAAACTGCTCGGGGTCTTTCAGGTAAAGACCTATATATGCACACGTTTCGTATCCGATACGCTCCGGATCGATAATAAATTCCGAACCTTTCAGAATACCCAAGTTAGTGAGCTTCTGAATGCGCTGATGAATAGCTGCGCCCGAAACGTTGCAGGCTCTTGCCACTTCCAAGAAAGGGATGCGCGCATTTTCCGCTATCAACTGCAGAATCTGTTCGTCCAATTTATCTATTTGATGATGTCCCATTATTTGTTTTTATATTGGTTCTTGCAAAGGTAACATAATTCTTTCATATGCAAACCAGAAACCGTCACTTTTATCGCACAATGGGTTATCGTTTAAAACGAGATACGTATATTTGCACAAAAATTGATACTAGCATGAAAAGACTTCTTTTAGCGGCTCTACTTGCCGCCGGAATGATACCCGCTTCAGGATGGGCACAGGATTTCGACCAATACTTCATAAACAAGACGTTGCGCATAGACTATTTGTTCAGCGGAAACGCCAAAACGCAAAACATCTCGGTAGACGAACTGTCTTCACTGCCCGGATGGGCCGGACGGCGGCACTCGCTCAACCAGTTTCCGGCCGAAGGAAACGGACAGATAACAATGACCGACAGTCAAACGGGTACGGTGATTTACCGAACCTCGTTCTCCAGCCTTTTTCAGGAATGGCAAAGCGAGGAGGAAGCCAAGCACGTGACACGCGGATTCGAGAACACGTTTCTAGTGCCTTATCCCAAGCAGGAAGCCATCGTCACCATCGAACTGAAAGACGTTTATCACCACACATCGGCCACCCTGTCGCACCACATTAATCCGAACGATATACTTATCCACCAAAGAGGGACGGCCGACATCACGCCGCACCGCTACTTGCTTAAAAGCGGCTCGGAAGACAAATGCATTGACTTGGCCATCATGGCCGAAGGTTATACCGAGGCCGAGATGGACGTATTCTACAAAGATGCGCAAACGGCTTGCGACGCACTGTTCGAACACGAACCGTTCAAGTCGATGAAAGACAAATTTAACGTAGTGGCCGTAGCCAGTCCATCGAAAGACAGCGGAGTGAGCATCCCGCGCGAAAACCAGTGGAAGAACACGGCCGTAAGCTCACACTTCGACACGTTTTACTCCGACCGCTACCTCACCACCAGAAGTGTAAAAGCCATACACAACTGGCTGGCCGGAATCCCTTATGAGCATATCATCATTTTGGCGAATACCGATACGTATGGCGGAGGAGGTATCTACAATTCTTATCTGCTCACCACGGCTCATCATCCCAAGTTCCGCCCCGTAGTGGTTCACGAGTTCGGACACAGCTTTGCTGGCCTGGCCGATGAATACGCATACGAGAACGAACCTAGCGGACAGTATCCTTACAGCGTAGAGCCTTGGGAGGCGAACATCACTACGCTGGTAGACTTCGAATCCAAGTGGAAAGACATGCTTCCGAAAGGCACGCCCATCCCCACCCCTCCGGCTACAAAGGAAAAAGACCTTTACACCAAGGTAGGCGTGTACGAGGGAGGCGGATATACGCTAAAGGGCATTTACCGCCCTACAACCGAATGCCGCATGAAGATAAACGAGGCTCCACAGTTCTGCCCCGTCTGCATACGCGCGCTCCAGAAGATGATTCATTTTTATACGGACTGAGCCGAAGAGAAATGGTAACCCTGCAACGCATTACTACCCGGCATCCGCACTACCCTTTCGCCGAGGAACTACTGCACAGCGCCTTCCCCAAAGAAGAGCGCCGAAGCGACCATGCGCAACGCCACAACACCGACTGCAATGCCCGCTTCGGCTGCTACCTGGTTACCGATGAGGATGCCGGAGATCCGCAGCCGGTGGGCATCGTCACCATCTGGAGTTTGGACGGATTCCACTACGTGGAGCATTTGGCCACCTCGCCGTCTGTACGCAACAAAGGTTACGGAAAGGAGATTATGAAGCAGGTGGACGACTTGTTTTCCGGACTCCTGATACTGGAGGTGGAACGACCAGAGGATGAAATCACGAAGCGCCGCATCGGGTTCTACAAGCGATGCGGTTTGCGTCTGTGCGAGAAACCGTATCTTCAGCCATCGTATCACGACGACGGCACAACACTGCCTCTGCTCCTGATGTTCAAAGGCGCGGAAAGCATTGACGACCGATTCAACAACATCCGCAGCGAAATATATCATCATGTATACAACTGTTTATCAGTCATATAGCAAGCAGAAACAAGCTCGACAATGTAAAATAGAGACCTCGTTTTGAGAAGGAGAAAAATCTCCGGCGAGAGATTTTTTTTCTCCGGCGAGAGATTTTAAAAACGTCCCGAGAGATTTTTTTTCTCCGGCGAGGGATTTTTAAAACGTTCCGAGGGATTTTTCAGCCTCTCGAGCAACTGACCAAAAGAGGTAAACACCTCGGTTTCTCCACCTACCCAAAGCAGGAGTTCGGTAGCCGAACGCACTTCGAGCAACGGGCTGTCGCCATCTATAGAAACGCCGGATTCCACCTGCCAACCGTTGCGCTGCAAGGCATTCCGTGTCCAATGCTCCAACACGCTGTCCCGCACGCTCAGCCGTATCCGTTGTCCTCCGCAAGGCTTTGACGAAAAGATGCCATACTGCCTGTCGAACTGTATTCCGCAGCAAGGGAAAAGTTCGTCCATCCGGCCTTCCAGCACCAAATCTTCGGTAACGCCGTCATGCAATCCTCCCCGTTCGGGCATCAGCCACAGGCGGTCGGCCTGTAACAACGCTTGCTCCACATCGTGAGTAGACAGCAAGATGGCTCGGTTTTCATCCGCAGCCAACCGATGAAGCAGATTCATGATTTCTATTCGGCTCACCACATCGAGAAAAGCGGTAGGCTCATCGAGCAACACCAACGGGCACTCCTGAACCAGAGCCTTGGCAATCATCACTTTTTGTCGTTCACCGTCCGATAGCTCGGCCATATACCTTTGCTGCTTATCGGCAACACCCACATCGTGTAAAGCCTTATCGACTATCTGTTCGTCCGTCCTCGTCAGCCGTCCGAAGAAGCCGGTATATGGCTGACGTCCCAAGGAAACCAGTTCGCGCACGGTTAACCCTCCGGCCTGCGTCTGCCCCGTCAGCACGATGCCAATCAACCGGGAGCGCTCACGGTCTGTATAGCTGTTCAGCGGACGTCCGGCCAGCATCAGCTCACCACCCAAAGGTTTCTGTATAGCCGCTAACGTACGGAGCAAGGTGGATTTCCCCGCCCCATTCGCCCCAAGCAGACAGACCAGTTCACCTCTATTCAGGCTGAAGTCCAACCCCGAGCGTACTATCCTCTGCCGCCCCTGGGTGATGTAGCCCACCGATACGGCCTTTCCCGTCAGTACTGTCACGTCGTTTTCCATCGGCTAATTGAAATATTGAAGTTTGCGGCGGTTCACTATCACATAGATGATGACGGGCGCTCCTACGATAGGCGTCACGGCATTCAGCGGGATAACGCCCTGCTCGCCGGGAAGAATACAAATCCAGTTACACAGTAACGCTACCGCCGAACCCGTAAGCAGCGTAACAGGCATCAGTATATTGTGATTGGAAGAGCCTAGCATTAGGCGCGCCACATGCGGCACAGCCAGTCCGATAAACGCTATCGGGCCGCAAAAGGCCGTAGTTACCGCAGTAAGCAGTCCGGTTACGGCCAGCAGAGAGTTGCGCACACGGCGTATGTTCACTCCCAAGTTCTCGGCGTAACTCGTACCCAGCAACAAGGCGTTGAGCGGTTTCACCAACAGCAATGACAAAAGCAGTCCGACACAGAGCGTGGCGGCAAACCACGGCAACTGCCCCAACGACACTCCGCCAAAATTGCCCAACCCCCAAATAACAAACGAGTGAACCCCCTCTACCGTCGAGAAGAAGTTGAGTAACGATATCACCGATGAGGTAACATATCCTATCATAATGCCAGCAATGAGCAGCATCACATTGTCCTTTATCAACGAAGAAAGAAAAAAGATGATAGCCATCACGCCTACAGACCCTAAGAACGCGGCAAGAACCACCGAAAAAAATCCCGAGAAGACCATATCGCCCGTCATCAGGCTTCCGCCACCCACCAGCAGCACCACCGCTGCCCCCAGACTAGCCCCCGAACTGATTCCCAAAATGGACGAATCGGCCAGCGGATTGCTGAATACGGTCTGTAGCATCAACCCCGAAACAGACAGTGCCGCTCCACAGAGCAACGCCGTCACACATTGGGGCACCCGCGACTCCCAGACAATAAACTTCCAACTCTCCTTTACGGCCTCATCACCACACAGTATATGGATTACTTGACTGGCTGGGATATCTACCGAACCGAATAACAGGTTGACCGCCATCAGCAGACCAACCGTCAACAACAACGCCAAGACATAAACCACGTGACTACGCTTCATGCTACTCGGCCAATTTAAAGAAATATCTCGGAGTGTACCCCTTCAGTGTACCCGGATAAAAGATGTTTATCAAGTCGGCCAGCAAACGGTCGGGATGGAAAGGAGTTTCCTCGTAAAAAGCAATGCGTCCGGTGTTACATCCGTGCACCTGTCGGTTACGGAAGGCATCGAAATGCGCATAAGGTGCATAGTCTTTTTTCAGCGCTGTATACGTCTTGTCAGACGGCTGATTGTACTTGATTAGCCACACATCGGCATGCTGGGCACGGTCGAACACCGTTTCGAAAGAAAGCGATACCGAACCGCTCTGCCGTGTGTCGGCAAATATATACTGCCCGCCGGCATCCGCAAACAGTTTTGCCATCGTACTGTTTCCGCCTGGTACGTACCATGCAGAAGAAGTCTTTAGCTCGCTGAACACCGTCTTCCGAGGCTTCATCTGCGCTGCCCGCGCCTTCAATGTAAGGTAAGACCGCTCGGTTTCAGCGAATATCGAATCCGCTCTATCAGCTGTACCCGTAAGCAGTCCGAAGAAGCGAATCCATTCGGCACGCCCCAACGGAGAAGTTTCCATGTATTCGGCGCATTCTATAATCGGTATCTTCAGCTTTTCTATCCGTCCGTACCCTCCACTATTCTCGAATGGAGAAAGCAGAATCGCATCGGGACGCAAATCCATCACCCGTTCAATGTCGGGACTCATGCTGCTGCCAGCATCTACAATCCGCCCGTTGCTACAACCGTCCTGCACGTAAGGCAACGCAATATACTGCCTATCGCACACCCCAGCCACGGCATCCTCTATGCCCAACTCCGAGAAGAGGCTGCAATGCACCGACGAATAGACCAATGCTTTCCGTACGGGAACCCGTACCACCGTGCCTTCAGGCAGAGGATTAGGCAAGGCACATCCACTGTCCACCAATAAATAAGTATGCAATGTTTTCAACGTATCCCACGGATTACGTAATACGGCTTTCACATAACCCTCGCAACGAACCAAAGTAAGATACTGGGCGTAATGTAAAGATATGGTATCTCCGCCGGCATTCTTTGCGCCAGACTTTCCGCTTCCACCACAAGCCGTAAGGAGCAGAATCAGGAGAAATACAGAAAGAAGCGACTTCTTCATTTCAGTTGGTCAAGGTTAATGAAACCACCTATGGCGTGATTTGTGAATAAGAGCCTTACGGCCGGTTACTCGTCTGCGAAATCCTTTATGCGCTGTTCTTCACCCAAACGGCAAATCAATAATGTATCATCTTTTTCGGCAATAATATATCCGTCAAGGCCTTGTACCACTACTTTCTTCTCCTGCGTGGTATGAATCACACAATTACGAGTTTCATGCAACTTTATGTTCGTTCCGATACAAACATTATTCTGCGGGTCATGTTTTGAGTTTTCATGCAAAGAACCCCATGTTCCCAAATCGCTCCATCCAAACGAAGCAGGGAAAACATATATTTCTTCAGCTTTCTCCATTATGGCATAGTCCACTGAAATGTTTTCGCACATCGGAAAAAGTTCGTCTATCTTTTCCTGCTCCTTCTCTGTATAGAAATAAGGGAGCATGCCTTCAAATATCTTAGCCATTGATGGCTGATAAACTCTCAACGCATTTACGATTGTATTCACATTCCAAATAAAGATACCTGAATTCCAAAAATAATTCTTCTTCTGGATATAACGTTGAGCGGTTTCCAACTGCGGTTTTTCCTTAAAAGCATCGACACGATAAATTTCCTGATTAGACGGGCAAGCCATTGACAAATCAGCTTCAATGTAACCATATCCCGTTTCAGGACGAGTGGCCTTCATTCCTAACGTCACGATAGCGTCCGAATCTGAGGTAAACTTCATAGCAGACCTTACAACCCGACTAAACTCTTTCAGATTCATCACTACATGGTCACTGGGAGTTACCACAACGTTCGCCTTCGGATTTCGAGCCTTAATCTTCCAACTGACGTAAGCGATACACGGTGCCGTATTACGCTGGCATGGTTCCATCAGTATATGGTCGGGAGCAATCTGTGGCAATTGTTCTCTCACTCTATCGGCATATTTACGCGAAGTAACGACCCACATGTTTTCTGGAGGGCAAATTCCCTCAAATCTATCAGCCGTCAACTGCAACAAAGTCCTACCACAGCCCAAAACATCAATAAACTGCTTTGGATTGTCAGGAGTACTCATCGGCCAAAACCGACTTCCTACCCCACCTGCCATAATTATAATATGGTTATTTTCCATACCACAAGTCTTTAAATACCCTTTAATGCAGCAAAATTAAGTAAATATTCAAGAAAAACAAAGACTATTCCTTTTTTCCCATTAATACGAGTACGATAAAATCGCATTGTAGAATCCATAAATTCCGCATTAGAGTTTCCGCCCCGCCCTCTAAATGAAAATAAATGCCTACATTTGCGAAAGAAAGAATAATACCAACATGGAAATAAACAACGCAGAATTCATTGTCAGCAATTCCAGAGCAGACATGTGTCCCAAAAACAACTTACCCGAGTACGCGTTCATTGGGCGTTCTAATGTAGGCAAATCGAGTTTAATAAACATGTTAACCAAGCAGCCTAAATTAGCAATGACTTCATCTACTCCCGGAAAGACTTTACTCATCAACCATTTTCTGATAAACAAAGAATGGTATCTGGTAGATTTGCCTGGATACGGATATGCTCAACGCGGAAAAAAAACGATGGAACAAATCCAAAAGCTGATAGAACACTACGTATTGGAGAGGGAGCAATTAACTTGCCTTTTCGTATTAATAGACAGCAGACACGCTCCGCAAAAAATAGATTTGGAATTCATCGAATGGTTAGGTGAATGTGCAGTCCCTTTCGCCATCATCTTCACGAAAGCCGACAAACTATCGGCAAGGGATTTAAACGCCAATGTAAAACATTATCTAACTACACTACAGGAGCAATGGGAAGAACTCCCGCCTTATTTCGTTTCTTCATCGGAAAAAGGGACTGGACGAAATGGCATATTGAATTATATAGAAAGCGTGAATCTCTCCTTAAGAGAGTGATTCACCCTTCTATCTCGCTCAATTCCAGCCAACGCATAGATTTCTCATCCAGTTCGTTAGTCAGTACTGGTAGGCGCTTTGATTTTTCGGTAAGTTGTTCTACACTTAACGTACCACTACACAACTCCTGTTCTATATTTTTCTTTTCGAGTTCCAGCGCTGCAATCTCCTGTTCAAGACTTTCAAACTCTTTTCTTTCTTTGAACGACATACGCCGTTTATCATTCAAGCGCACACGTTGTGTCTTCTCTTCCACGAGCTTCACTTTCTCTTTTTCGCGCTCAGCTCTGACAGCTTTCCAATTTCGATAATCGGAATAATTTCCAGGAAAATCACGAATATCACCCTGTCCTTCAAATACCAATAGATGGTCTACCACCTTGTCCATAAAATAACGGTCATGGCTCACCACTATCACGCATCCTTTAAATGACTGCAAATACTCTTCCAGCACTTGCAACGTCACAATATCCAAGTCGTTTGTTGGCTCATCAAGCACTAAGAAATTAGGATTTTTCATCAATACCGTACACAGATAAAGCCGACGCCGCTCTCCTCCACTCAACTTATATACATAGTTGTGCTGCGTTTCTGGCGAGAACAGAAAATGTTGCAGAAACTGCGAAGCTGTGAGCTTTTTACCATTTCCCAATTCTATTACTTCCGCAATATCTGTAATAACATCTATCACCTTCATCCGCTCGTCAAACTGCAACCCGTCTTGCGAATAGTACCCAAAGCGAACAGTTTCACCAACGTCAAGCGTCCCCCTATCAGGCTTCTCTATACCCATTAGTATCTTAATAAATGTGGATTTTCCGGTTCCGTTGTTTCCCACAATCCCCATTTTCTCGTAACGAGCGAATATATAAGAGAAGTCATCCAGTATCTTTAAATCACCAAAGCTTTTATACAGATGGTCTGCTTCAAAGATTTTAGAACCAATATAAGAAGCCTTTACATCTAACTTTACAGAAGAATTGTACACCTTAGACTTTGCTACTTTCTCTATTTCGTAAAAAGCCTCCTCACGGTATCTTGCTTTATGCCCACGCGCCTGCGGCATACGTCTCATCCACTCCAATTCCGTTCTATATAAATTGTTGGCACGCGCAATCTCGGCATTTGTCGCATCAATTCTTTCCTGACGTTTTTCCAAATAGTAGCTATAATTGCCTTTATACGAATATAACTGCCGATTATCTATTTCAATAATTTCAGAGCACACCCTATCCAAGAAATAACGGTCGTGAGTCACCATCAACAAACTCAATGTAGAACGGCTTAGATATCCTTCAAGCCACTCCGTCATCTCCAAATCCAAATGATTGGTTGGTTCATCCAATATCAACAAGTCTGGTTCTGTTATCAAGATATTAGCCAATGCTACCCGCTTCAGTTGCCCTCCAGACAAATGCTTAACTTGCTGATTAAAGTCGCGTATCTTCAGTTGTGACAGAATTTGCTTAACACGTTGCTCGTAATCCCAAGCCTTCTCATGCTCCATTCGATCCAACAAATCGTTCAATCCTGGATTCCCTGGAGTTTCCATACACAATTCATACTCCTTTATCAACTCAACCGTACTGTTCCCATGCCAAAAACAAGCTTCTATCACAGACAAGTCGCTTGGATACATTGGAGCTTGCTCCAAATACCCCACCTTCAGGTCACGACGATAAACAATACTGCCTTCATCGTACCCTTCCTTACCCAACAAGATATTCAGCAAGGTAGTTTTTCCACTCCCGTTTTTCGCTATCAGCCCAATACGCTGACCTTGAGCAATACCAAAAGATATCTGATTAAACAATACTAAATCACCAAACGATTTGGTCAAGTTTTCCACTTGCAAATATGGCACCATATCTCAAACTTCCACTAAAAACATTATCAAAGAACTGACTCCACATCGGCGCAAATCCGTTCATATTCCGCCTTCAGATTACAAGCTACTCCTTTTTTTATTTTATCCCATATTAATCTGTCAGGATATACCATCACATTCGTTTCCGCAAATCGCAATGCCGGATATTCATCTAATCCATCAATAACAGTAACCCATTCCATACCGTCTATTTCATTAAACAATATGGCGCAAAAAGCAAATCCCAGACAAGCCCACGGTTGTTTCTGCTTTCTGTCCAAAAAATCGCCATCTATCACCTTTTGGATATTTTTAATGTCAGCAGTAACAGACGTAAAGTCTTTTGTCAAGCTCTTTTTTATACTAGAAACAGCCCAATCAAAGCCCTCGTTAATGGCATTAATTTCCAGAACACGCACAGGAATGATTTCATGCAAAGGAGCATCATCTTTCTTTCGAATGCAAAGCGATGCAATTATCTGTTCTGCCACCCGTACCGGTTCACCTTTAGCTACTGTAAACGAGCATTCCACCGACATTTCTCCTTCGCCCGTCAACCAAATATGCGTGGTATACCAACTACCATTTTCTTGAAAACTTTCAGAAGAATACACACATTCCCATGAATCTACTTTCACAACCTTTGCCCCAGGCACACAACGCAACTCGTCCTTCATGCAGTCAGGCGCATAATTGTTTTTTTCGCCCCTATAAGCCGAAATTCTAAAATTCCCAGACCATTTATCGGGATTGTAAAACAAAAAAGAATCTTCCGTATCTTCAAATTCATGCCATCCTGCCGGATATTCCAGCGAGAACCACGCTCCTGGAGCTATATATTTTAAACTCATATTAATTATCTTGCTTTATTATTTCCCTATCGGTTGAATCTTAGACCTAATAGCTTTGTCTATCTCAAGAAACATATAGTTTATCTTTCCCGAATGAATCATAGATTCGTTCTCCTTATAAATCCGGGTAGCATATTCCTTCGACTTTTCGAATACGATTTGCGACACCCGCTCCTGTGATTTTCCCACCACAGCCGAATCTAACTTTTCTTCGGGAAAGAAATCGTCCAAATTTACATCTCCAATCATTGACGTTTCCAAAAAATGAATATTGGTATGCGCCCTATCGGTGTAATATCCCACAAACATATGCCCAGGGATTCGCACCAGTATTGGGTTTATATTTATCGCTTTCAACAAGGACGCAAACAACACGCTCCCATCTACACAATTTATCTGAGCGGAAGCAAGCGCATCATCGAAAGTCCGCACACGTTGAGAAAACACGATATTCGACGACAAACTCGTATTGCTAATAGAGCTATACTTGAACCCACGTTTCTGAAGCACATACCACAATGCATAAACTTGCTTGTCTACAACCTCTTGCTTTTTACTCTGATATCCCAAAAAACGATTAACAATACGCGTATTCAATGCCTCACGCAATATTTCATCAATCTGTGGATTGTCTTCGTTTACATAAGCAGCAAAGAGTTCTCCTGTGTCACGAAATTTCATTTTCGAATCCAAAAAACCAAGCAAACATTCATTCACGCTACGCACAGAACAAGTATATACAACACTTCCTAAGGAACGCTTATTCATTTCACCTGAAATGGACACACTCAACGGTACCGCTTGTACATTCTCCCGCAAAGCCGCATAGTTCCACACGATATCCGGATATACCCAATATTCCGTCCCAGCCTGAGGCAAAACGAACTCAGATACTGAATGTGAGAAGAATGGAGTTTCAGATACTTCCAGCCGAAGTCTACTGTTTGCATAAGAGCTCTTTACACGAACCACTATTCCAGACTTGGGATTCCCTATATAATTGGAATCGGGCGGAAGAATCAGTTCCGCCCCTGTAGTAGCCGTCGAAAGAATAGCTACAGGAAATATATTTCCGCCTAATTCGTCTGACACTTCAAGGTTATCCCGAAAAGGCTCATATCTATATATGTATATAGCAATACACACAAAAAGAAGAGCGACCGAGACACACGCTATCAGCCTCCACCTTTTAAGCAAACGATTGTCAGAAATAACATTTCCCATACCAATTACTCATTCGAAACCGTTTTTCAACGTACGGCAATACATTCTATCTCAACCAAAGCCCCCTTAGGCAACGCTTTTACTGCGACAGCAGAACGTGCAGGGAAATCACCGTCGAAGTATTTTGCATAAACAGCGTTCATTTCTCCAAACAAAGACATATCTGCCAAGAAAACTGTTGTTTTCACAATATTTGCGGTAGTAAGCCCCGCTTCCTGAAGGATATGTTTTATATTTTCGAACGATTGCGTTGTTTGCTCAGAAATACCTCCCGGAACAAATTCGCCAGTTGCAGGATCTACTGGAATTTGTCCAGACAAGAACAACATACCGTTTACTTCAATTGCCTGACTGTAAGGGCCAATAGCGGCCGGAGCTTTTTCTGTAAAAAATACCTTTTTCATATATTCACTTTTATTTTATGTTATAATACATACAAAATTACCACTTTTCTTGTTACCCTCCTATAAATTGAAAAAAAAATGAAGCCTCGCTTGTTTTTACAATAAAAAGTCATACTTTTGCAACGTAAAATTTAGCGGAGCATGCCATAGAGATATACATGAACGCTTTTATTCCAGCATAAACCAACCATTAAAATCATTAAAATCCGTAATCAACGATAAAAATTTGTATGCTTTTCATGCAAAAAGCAAACCTGAGGGTTGCTTTTTCACACCAAATTTATCTGATTACCCTATCCATTATAACTATACTTATGTATAACATTATTCAATTAAATGACAAGGATTTGTCTGAACTGCAAGAAATAGCCAAAGAGTTGGGACTAAAGAAAACTACTTCACTAAAAAAAGAAGAATTAGTATACCGCATTCTAGATGAACAAGCCATTGCGGAAGCTGCTAAAAAAGCTGCAGCAAAAACCAATGAAGACAAAAAGGAAACACAGCCCCGCAAACGGTCGCGCATCAGCGTGAAAAAGGATGTAAACAAAGTGTATACAGCCACAAAAGACAAAGCGCAAAAGGTAGAAGAACCTAATACGCAACTTACCACGATAACACCTTCTTTAGATACGACAACAGTCACCGAAGAGCTTGCACCCCTTGTGACAGAAGCAACAAACAACGAAACAAGCGAAACAGAAAAGCCTAAATCTAAGCGTGGACGAAAGCCAGGAAGCAAAAATAAGGCGACTATCGAAAAAGAAAAGACTGAAAGTTCTAACGATAACCAAACTGAAGTATTAGAACCATCCCTTTTCGCCATAGAAAAAGAGTCGGACAACTCTACAGAGAAAGCATCCAACGATGAATTTATCCCCATCGAAGATCTTCCATCGGAGAAAACAGAACTACCGACCGAGTTATTAGGAAAATTCGAAGCGACCAAAATGGTTACTCCTCCAACTGCTACACCCGAAAAAAGCAATAAACAGGGGAACAACAAATTCCAACAGCGTCAACAACGTTTTAATAGCCAAAAACAAAACGGACGCCAACAGAATCAAAACCAACCCAACCGAAACGCTACAGCGCAGACACCAGCCACAAACCAACAAGCAAATACACCTAATACAGAGCCTGCCAAGCCTGTAGAAAAAGCATACGATTTCGAAGACATCCTGAACGGAACAGGAGTGCTGGAAATCATGCCCGATGGCTACGGGTTCCTTCGTTCATCCGACTATAACTACTTATCTTCCCCTGACGACATTTACGTTTCACAATCACAGATAAAATTGTTTGGTCTAAAGACCGGAGATGTAGTAGATGGAACAATCCGTCCTCCCAAAGAAGGAGAAAAATACTTTCCTCTAGTCAAGGTGTCGAAAATCAACGGGCTGAATCCGGAATTGGTACGCGACCGTGTACCGTTCGACCACCTCACGCCACTATTCCCCGATGAAAAATTCAAACTTTGCAAGGGATACAACGACAACTTGTCGGCTCGTGTCGTAGATTTGGTAGCACCCATCGGCAAAGGACAGCGCGCACTGATTGTAGCGCAACCCAAAACCGGTAAAACCATCCTGATGAAAGATATCGCTAACGCCATCGCCGAAAATCATCCCGAAGTATATATGATAATGCTTTTGATAGACGAACGCCCGGAAGAAGTAACAGATATGGCGCGTAGCGTAAAAGCGGAAGTCATCGCCTCAACATTCGACGAACCAGCCGAACGCCACGTAAAAATCGCCGGAATCGTACTTGAAAAAGCCAAGCGAATGGTGGAATGCGGACACGATGTAGTTATTTTCTTAGACTCCATCACCCGACTGGCGCGAGCTTACAACACCGTTTCACCCGCATCCGGAAAAGTCTTGTCTGGTGGTGTAGACGCCAATGCCCTACATAAGCCTAAACGTTTCTTCGGAGCAGCCAGAAACATAGAAGGAGGCGGTTCACTCACTATTATAGCTACCGCGCTCATTGATACCGGTTCAAAAATGGACGAAGTCATTTTCGAAGAATTCAAAGGCACCGGAAACATGGAGTTGCAACTCGACCGCAACTTAAGCAACAAACGCATCTTCCCAGCCGTAAACATCAATGCATCAAGTACCCGTCGAGACGACTTGTTGCTTGACAAGACGACTTTGGATCGCATGTGGATTCTACGCAAATATCTGGCAGACATGAATCCAGTTGAAGCCATGACCGATGTAAAGAACCGACTGGAAAGAACCAAAGATAACGACGAATTTCTGATGAGTATGAACTCATAACATAAAAGGGAAAAGAGCCCCCCAAAAAACGATAATACAAATTTAAAATCCGCTAACGCAGAATTTAAATCTCCGTTATCAAAATAAAAAAACGATAACAGGGAAAACAATTCCGTGTTAGCGGATTTTCATTTCCCCTTATCGTTTTCAAACCGGCTTCGACAGGGCATAAAAAAGGCCGCACCTATGCAGAGTGCAGCCCCATTTTAAACTTCTCTTTTAGTTAGAATGGCAAATCGTCACCATCCCCACCTGAGCCTCCATCTGAGGGGGTAAAAGGAGTGGGATTAGACGGTTCCGGAGTAGCAACAGGAGGCACCATCTGCTGAGTCGTCCCCACACGTTCTACTTTCCATGCACGGAGACTGTTAAACCAACGTCCTTGCCATTCACGTGCATCAATATCAAACGAAACGTTCAACTCTTCTCCCATCTGAATATTAAACTGCTGAATCTTGTCTGCGCCAAACACATCAAAACACATTTTGCGCGGATATTGATCATGGGTTTCTATCACATATTCCTGTACTTTCCATTCATTGCCTGTCTTCGAAACGCCTCCTCTGGGTTCAAGCACAGCTATAACTTTTCCTGCTAATTCCATTTTTCTCTTCTCTTTATATTTTGGTTACGAAAGTACGGTTTTTCCAAGAAGTAAACTAATTTTTCAGAGGCTTTTTTGCTCGTATTACGCAATCTTTTCGTAACTTTGGCAAATAAAAACGCATATACAAATAACATATCAGCCATGAAATTTATCGTTTCAAGTACAGCTTTATTCGGCCGCTTACAAGCGATTAGCCGCGTTGTTAATTCAAAAAATTCAATGCCTATTTTGGATTGTTTTCTGATGGAGCTCCAAGACGGCACTCTAAAGATAACTGCGTCCGACAATGACACCACACTGACCACAAGCCTTGAAATAAACGAATTCGATGAAAATGGACGATTCGCCATCTCGTCGAAGACTCTATTGGAAGCGCTCAAAGAGATTTCCGAACAACCTCTCAGCTTCCAAGTCAATCTGAGCACATTGGAAATTACCATCCAATATCAGAACGGAAAGTACAAAATGATGGGACAAAACGCCGATGAATATCCACAACCGCAAGAAGTTGAAGCAAACGCCGTAAAAGTAAGCATCCAGTCGGCAGTCTTGATGAACGGCATAAATCGTTGCATCTTTGCGACAGCCGACGATGAGCTTCGACCTGTCATGAACGGTATCTATTTCGACATTACCACAGAGGACATTACTCTTGTAGCTTCCGATGGACATAAGTTAGTACGTTGTAAGACATTCGCCGCACATGGATCCGAAAAAGCGGCGTTCATTCTTCCCAAAAAGCCAGCAAATATTCTAAAGAACTTGCTTTCGAAAGAAGGAAACGAGGCTGATATTGCATTCGATGACCGAAAAGCTGTATTCACTTTAGAAAATTACCAAATGGTATGCCGCCTCATCGAAGGACGTTACCCCAACTACAACTCCGTAATTCCACAAAACAATCCTTATAAGGCCACGGTAGATCGAGCTTCATTTATCAGCGCACTGCGCCGTGTTTCCGTTTTCTCATCACAAGCCAGTAGCCTTATCAAACTGAGCTTATCGGAAAACCACATGAATATCTCGGCACAAGATATCGACTTCTCGACTTCGGCAGAAGAAACCGTTCCTTGCCAGTATGAAGGGAATGCCATGAGCATCGGATTCAAATCATCATTCTTGATAGATATCCTCAATAACATTTCCGGTCAGAACATCATCATTGAATTGGCCGACCCTTCACGTGCAGGCGTTATCGTGCCCGAAGAACAAGAAGAGAACGAAGACTTACTGATGCTACTTATGCCAATGATGCTTAACGACTAAAAAACGAACTATGAATTTAAATCTCAAGAATCCGATTATTTTCTTCGATTTGGAAACAACCGGAACAAACATAAATTCAGACCGCATTGTAGAAATCTGCTTCCTGAAAGTATACCCCAATGGAAACGAAGAAAGTAAAACGATGCGCATCAACCCTGAGATGCATATTCCCGAAGCTTCTACTGCCGTACATGGCATCCATGACGAAGACGTTGCCAACTGTCCCACGTTTAAAAGCGTGGCCAAAGACATCGCCAAAGACTTTGAAGGAGCCGATATCGCAGGATTCAATTCCAACCGTTTTGACGTTCCCGTCTTGGTTGAGGAATTCCTACGTGCCGGTATTGATTTAGACTTGACAAAACGCAAGTTTGTTGATGTACAAGTTATCTACCATAAACTGGAGCAACGCACCCTCTCGGCTGCCTACAAGTTCTATTGCGGTAAAAACCTGGAAGACGCTCACACGGCCGAAGCCGACACTCGTGCCACGTATGAAGTTCTGAAAGCCCAATTAGACAAATATCCGGAGGTGTTGGAAAACGATGTTGACTTTTTGTCGAACTACTCGAGCTATAGCCGAAACGTGGACTTCGCAGGACGAATCGTAATGAATGACAACGACGTAGAAGTCTTCAACTTTGGAAAATACAAAGGTATGCCCGTAGAAGAAGTTCTTCTCCGCGACCCAGGATATTACGGTTGGATTTTGAATGGCGACTTCACCCTAAACACAAAGAATGTATTAACCAAAATAAAGTTACGTTCCACCGGAATGGTGAAATAAACATTAAGATGAAAGGAAAAAAGATTGTATTAGGCATCACAGGCAGTATAGCCGCCTATAAATCGGCGATACTTGCCCGTACATTCATAAAAGAAGGTGCAGAAGTACAAATCGTCATAACACCTGCTGGAAAAGAATTCATAACTCCCATCACGTTATCAGCGTTGACCAGCAAACCCGTCATCAGCGATTTCTTCACTCAGCGAGACGGCACGTGGCATAGCCATGTAGACCTTGGCCTGTGGGCCGACGCTATGGTTATAGCCCCTGCAACCGCATCCACTATCGGGAAAATGGCACATGGCATCGCAGACAATATGCTTATTACTACTTACCTGTCAATGAAAGCTCCAGTTTTCATTGCTCCGGCGATGGATTTGGATATGTTTGCACACCCATCAACCCAAAACAACCTGAACATTTTGCGCTCATACGGAAACTATATTATTGAACCTACCAGCGGAGAATTGGCAAGCCATTTGATTGGAAAAGGACGGATGGAAGAGCCTGAAAAAATAGCAGCAACCGTTAAACGCTTCTTAACCTCGGAACAAGACCTGAAAGGAAAAAAGATTCTAATTACAGCCGGCCCTACCTACGAGCGCATTGACCCCGTAAGATTCATAGGAAACTATTCATCGGGGAAAATGGGATATGCACTCGCTGAAGAATGCGCAGCCAGAGGAGCGGAGGTTTTTCTCATTAGCGGTCCGGTAAATCTTGACATCAGCCATCCGAACATACATCGAATTAACGTGGAAAGTGCTTCCGATATGTACGAAGCAGCCATAAAAATATACCCGTCATGCAATGCCGGCGTCTTATGCGCCGCAGTAGCCGACTTTACTCCTGCTACCGTTGCCGAAAAGAAAATAAAGCGTGAGAAAGACGATCTCATTCTACAACTGAAACCCACCCAAGACATTGCGGCATCTTTAGGAGCTATTAAAAGCGAAAGCCAGCTTCTTGTAGGTTTTGCACTTGAAACCCACGATGAAACCACTCACGCACAAGACAAACTACAACGAAAGAATTTTGATTTTATCGTTCTGAATTCACTCAATGACAAGGGAGCCGGTTTTCGATGTGACACCAATAAAATTACGATTATAGACAAATCGGGAAGCACTACTTTTGAATTAAAACCCAAAAAAGAAGTAGCGACAGACATTATAAATAAACTTTCGTCTCTGTTTCAATAAGACATCCGTATGTTACAGTCCATCCACATACAAAATTATGCCCTGATAGACAATCTGGATATCAGTTTTGAATCCGGATTTTCCGTTATTACCGGCGAAACCGGTGCGGGGAAGTCCATCATATTAGGTGCCATAGGCTTACTCTTAGGACAACGGGCAGATGTAAAAGCCATCAAAAACGGAGCATCGAAATGCATCGTAGAAGCCAGTTTCCGAATTTCAAATTACGGAATGCAACCATTCTTTGAAGAGAACGATTTGGAATATGACTCTGATGAATGTATTATCCGAAGAGAACTTTCCGCTTCAGGGAAAAGCCGTGCCTTCATCAACGATACACCAGCGTCTTTGGCGCAAATGAAAGTTCTGGGCGAAAAACTAATAGACATCCATAGCCAACATCAAAACCTCTTGCTGAACAAAGAAGGATTTCAACTGAATATCCTTGACATTTTAGCCCAAGACACCGAACAGCTCTCTGCATACCAACAAACTTACAGAAACTACAAGTCTATCTGCCGTGAACTGGAAGACTTCATTGCCAAAGCCGAAAGCTGCAAGCAAGAAGAAGATTATCTACGTTTTCAGCTGGAACAACTAAATGAAGCGAACCTAAAAGAGAACGAACAGGAAGAGCTAGAGATAGAAGCCGAAACACTGACCCACGCAGAAGACATTAAAGCGGGTTTGTATAAAGTGGGCGGACTAATTGATGGCGAAGAAAGCGGCATCCTCCCTTTCATCAAGGAATGCATGCAAACACTTCAGAATCTGTCGGCTGTATATCCAGCGGCAAGAGAATGGAACGAACGACTAGACAGTTGCTACATAGAACTAAAAGATATTGCACATGACATTACCGTATCTGAAGAAGAAGTAGAGTTCAATCCTGACAGACTAAATTTTGCAAATGAACGTCTGAACCTTATCTACTCATTACAGCAAAAACATAAGGTAGAGACAATCGAAGAACTTATAAAAATCGCAGAAAGCTATCGGAATAAGCTGGACGCTATTGACTCTTTCGATGAAAAGATTGCAGAACTTAACAAAAAGAAAAACGACAGCTACAACTGTGTATTGTCGCAGGCTGAAGAGTTGACGAAACTCCGCACCCAAGCGGCACACCACATCGAACAACATATGCAGTCTTTACTTATTCCATTAGGGATGCCAAACGTAAGATTCGCCGTAGAACTATCTCAACGGAAAGACCCGGATGCAAACGGAATGGACGGAGTAAACTTCTTATTCTCAGCCAACAAAAACGGGAAACTACAAAACGTAGCCTCCATTGCTTCTGGAGGAGAAATAGCCCGCGTCATGCTCTCACTGAAAGCCATGATTGCTGGAGCCGTCAAATTGCCGACCATCATTTTTGACGAAATCGACACGGGCGTTTCTGGTTCCATTGCGGAAAAGATGGCACTCATCATGCAAGATATGGGACGACAAGACAGACAGGTAATAAGTATCACTCACTTGCCGCAGATAGCAGCACGTGGCAGTTCACACTACAAAGTGTACAAAGAAGATACCGATACCGGAACAAACAGCTACATTCGTCGCTTGTCCTCGGAAGAACGCATCTGCGAAATAGCCCATATGCTAAGCGGAACAACATTAACCGAAGCGGCTATGAACAATGCAAAAGCTCTATTAGGTATGTAAAACAAGAAAACGATTTATACACGATATGACAGAAAAAAGCGAAATGATATTCGGCGTAAGAGCCGTAATAGAAGCCATTCAGGCCGGCAAAGAGATAGACAAGGTTTTGGTAAAGAAAGATATCCAAAGCGACTTGTCGAAAGAACTGTTTGCCGCACTGAAAGAAACATTCATCCCCGTACAGCGAGTTCCTGTAGAACGTATTAACCGAATTACCAAGAAGAATCATCAGGGTGTGATAGCTTTTATCTCCCCCATCACTTATCAGCACACAGAAGACCTCGTGCCATTCTTGTATGAACAAGGAAAGAATCCCCTTCTGGTATTACTAGACGGACTGACCGACGTAAGAAACTTCGGAGCCATCGCTCGCACATGCGAATGCGCTGGCGTAGACGGCATCATTATCCCGACAAAGAATAGTGTCAGTGTCAATGCCGATGCTATTAAGACATCAGCTGGAGCGTTACACACCATTCCTGTTTGTAGGGAGAACAATATAACTGGAACTATCAGATTCCTAAAAGAAAGCGGATTCAAAATCATTGCAGCTACAGAAAAAGGGGATTATGACTATACCAAAGCCGATTACCAATCACCTACTTGCATAATCATGGGGGCGGAAGACACCGGTGTACCTTATGAACATCTCGCCTTGTGTGACGAATGGATTAAAATTCCATTGTTCGGTTCCATTGAGTCGCTTAACGTTTCGGTTGCTGCTGGCGTTCTTATCTACGAAGCCGTAAAGCAAAGGGGATTTGCAGAAAACAAGTAACAACTTAATATGAACTACAGATGAAACGAATAATATTCTTTCTCACTTGCACGGCTTTCTTGCAAAGTGGATTTGCACAGGAACTGCCGAAATGGACAAACAAGGCAAGAAAAGCTGTATTCTCTGTCATAACTTACAGCAAAGACAACAAGATTTTAAATACAGGAAACGGATTCTATATCGACGAAACGGGAACCGCAGTTTCCGATTATACGCTCTTTAAGGGAGCAGACCATGCAGTAGTAGTAACCACCGATGGAAAAGAATTGCCCGTGAAATATATTATGGGAGCCAATAGTATGTATGATGTAGTGAAATTCAAGACAGAATACGACAAGAAATCGGGATTTCTTACACCGATAACACAGCCGGCTCATACAGGACAAACCGTATATCTACTCCCCTATTCCACCCAGAAAGCCGCAAGCGGACAAAGCGGCACGATAGAAAAAATAGACAGCATTGGAAACGGGTCGTTCTACTATACTCTAAACATGGAAACTTCAGACAAAAATGTAAGTTGTCCTGTAATGAACGAGAACGGAGAAGTGATAGGTCTCATACAAAAAGGAGCAGACGAAAGTACCAAACAAGGATATGCCATCGGAGTTGGCTATGCACAGGGGCTTTCCATCAACGCCCTTTCAGGAACCGACTATACGCTCAATGCTATCGGCATTCGAAAAGGACTACCCGAAGACGAAGCACAAGCTCTTGTCTACCTATATGTAACCGGTTCGCGCCTAACAAACGAGGAATATCTGTTGCTACTAAATGAGTTCCTCAACAAGTATCCTAATAGTACGGAAGGCTACCAGAGACGCGCTTCTTTCTACATGAATATAGGTGATGAAGCAAGCAACAAGTTAGCTGCCGATGACATGAGAACACTGCTTAACGTATCCACGAAGAAAGACGAAGCGCACTATGCCATAGGAAAGCTTATCTACAACTACCTGTTGAACACGAGCGACAAAACAACATATGCAGACTGGAACTACAACCGTGCCCTAACTGAAGTGAACACGGCGCTGAATATCAGCAAAGAACCATTGTACTACCAACTGCAAGGAGACATCTATTTTGCTCAACAAAAATACGCTGATGCATTCACCGCTTATTCCGAACTAAACAAAACATCCATGGCTTCTGCCACGTCTTTTTTCTCAGCAGCCAAAGCCAAAGAACTAACCGAAGGCTCTGATAAGAAAGAAGTAATTTCCCTATTAGACAGCGCCGTAGTACGCTATACCAAGCCATACGGTCAAGAAGCAGCTCCGTTCCTCTACGAACGCGCTCGTGTAAAAGCTGACGCAAACGACTTTAGAGGAGCAGTAGCAGACTACAATGACTTCTATGACTCTATGTTGGGACAAGTCTCTGCTGAATTCTACATCATCCGTATGCAAGCTGAAATGCAGTGTCGCATGTTTCAGCAAGCGATAAACGATGTAAATAAAGCTATAGAAATTAACCCGGCAAATGCAGAATATTGGGTAGAAAAAGGAGGCGTACACATTCGTGTGAACCAACTGGATGAAGCGATAAAAGCTTTGGAGAAAGCCATCTCTTTAGATAAGAACAACGCTCCGGCTTACCGTATGTTAGGTTACGCCCTGATTCAACAAAAGCAGAAAGAAAAAGGATTGCAATACCTGAACAAGGCAAAGGAACTTGGTGATGAAGTAACAGATAGCCTGTTAAAAAAATACGGGAAGTAATCTTGCCCGTAAAATACATCAGCAATTACACTACAAAATCGACACTAAGCAATTACACTTGAGTTTCTGCTTAGTGTCGATTTTCTTTAATTATGCTCACATCCTTATATTGTGATTTCTATTTCCAGATTTTCCGGTCCGAGAATGCAACTTTCGTAATAGCCATCACCTGTTGTACGAGGACCACTCAAGCGTTGGAAACCTTCGGATTCAAGATATTGGGTCAGTATGTTCACCGCCTCCTGACTTCCAACACTCATGCTGATATGCGCCAAACCTTGCCCGTGCTTATGAAAATCTGTAGGTGCAGTATCTGGCCACGACATCAGTTCAAGCCTTGTATCACCAACAGGGAAAAGCAACATCCAGCTATGTAGCCCCGTCTTCGGGTTTCGGTACTCTGCCCACTCTTGCGCATTGAAATATTTTATAAAAAATTGTTTGGTCTGCTCTATGTTTAGGCAGTTAATTCCGATGTGGTTAACTCTCATTTTTATTAATGTTTAATATTTGAACGTATGGAAAAGTTTCTTTCTCAGCCACTCACGTACAGGTAAATCATATAGCTTATAGGATGCATATGCCACAGCGATGGAGAGAAAGAAAACACTCACCGCCACGAAGATGTGTGTAGAAAGAGGTGCTGCCTAATGTTTATCCGCCCATGCCATCTGCATATAGAGAAAAGGGAAATGAGTAATATAGATGGGGTAACTAATGTCACCAAGAAACTTATTAATGGCTTCTGACCTACCGCCTTTCACTGAGCTTCCAGCCCCTATCATAACGATGAGCGGAAACAACACAAGAATACACACAGCCTCATAGAGTCCGTTTGTCCATCGCCCATAGCCTGTCTCAGTCATCCCCATCCAAGGCATACACAACAGTACCACAACCATCAGCGAACACCACCAAAAACCACCTTTTACCTTAATCTGTTTGCCCATACGCGAGATAAGCAATCCACAAAAGAAAGGATAAAGAAGACGAGTGAGACCTATTTGCAATTGGTCGGATGTGAGACTCCAACCGCCTATAACGGTATAGGATGCATATTGGCGAATTTTAAGCCAACCTGTCACATCAATATTCAAACATAGAATAATGGTCATGACAGCGAACAAGAATACACAGATAGCGAGTACCTTCTTCGAAAAATGACGAAAGAAGACAGCATAGAGAATGTTGGCCAGATATTCCCATTGCAGTGACCATACGGGACCATTTAGTGGATTGGTCTCAGCCCAACCTCGGATATCCATACTGGTGGGTATAGGAATCATAGTGAACGCCCAAAGCATTACCATCAACAACATATACCACGGAGTATCATTGATAAGATAAAACGACTGACTATCGCTGAAATAAAATAAGGCAGTTCCCATCAATGTACCGAAAATTACCATTGGGTGCAGACGAATCAGTCGCCGCTTAAAGAAATCCCATGTTGACATACGATTCCATCGGTCATCGTAAGCATAACCAATGACGAAACCGGACAGAACGAAGAAAAAATCCACGGCAAGATAACCGTGATTGATTGGTTGGTCCGGCGCAGTATGGAAATAAGTTTCAAACAGGTGGTGAACCACAACGAGTATGGCAGCCACACCACGAAGCCCGTCAAGGATTTCATAGCGAGGCTTAGAGGCAAGATAAATATTGTTGTTCATATTTAGAATTCACGTTTTTAGTTATTGGACTTTTACACATTTCATGTGGACTTGATTCGCCAACAAAGATAATTCAATACTTTCCTTGCTCCTTTGTCGTTTTTTTCGAAATATTTGTCGTATCCTTGCAATTGTTATGATAAAGAATTCTATCAGTTATGATCATGTTTTACTGAAACCCTGCGAACAAATAGATTTGCATCAGTGGGATTCATGGGAGATGTCGTATATTATCTCCGGTGAAGGGCATCGTATCCTCGGTGATACCAAGGAACCTTTCAGCGAGGGCGAGGTGGTATTGGTTGTTCCAGAAATGCCCCATCAATGGATTTTTACCCCCCAACAAAACTGACCCCGACGGGAATATTGAGAACATCACAATATCTTTTCCAACCAATTTACTCAGAAGGCTGTCCTATATCATGCCTGAATTCAGTCAAATAGCAGAGTGGTACGAGCAACTCAACACCTCTATCAAGTTCAAGCGTTCTGAATGTGAGAAAATCGCCTTCGTCCTACGCAGAATGGAACATGAGTCCGCAGTAGAGCGTATCACATCACTATTACAATTACTTATCTCTATCCAACGAAATAGAAACTTTACCGTGGCTGGCCGCTTTGAAATGCCCAACTCCACCGAAGACAAGATAAAGAAGATTAAAATTTGGATTAGCTGCAACTACAATCACGACTTTAGCATTGACCTACTGGCAAATTACATAGGTATGAACCGTAGTTCACTCTGTACGATGTTCAAACGGCATACAGGAAAGACCATCATTGAATATCTGCAAAACCACCGCATCGAAATAGCCAAATACCTACTGACATCTACCTCCGAAAGTGTATCCTCCTGCTGCTATAGTTGTGGTTTCAACGACGTACCCCATTTCAATCGTACCTTCAAGCAAATGGTTGGTATGTCCCCAAGTGAGTATCGGCAAACCACCAGATAAGCCGCAGTAACAAGCGCAACACTGCTATATCCTCCTATAGCGTATAAAAATGAAACTTATGTCATGTTACAAGAGATATAAAAAACAGAGGCAAGAACCTGTATTCCAAGTTCTCACCTCGTATCCTAAAATCCAAGTTCTTCGCTTTACTCTTCGACAGCCGCCTGCGC
>CAVBJM010000026.1:29081-34398 GCA_963595925.1 bacterium | reverse complement strand
CCAGAGAAATCAACTGTAGCACCTGCTTTGTGGTAAAGAGTACCGTAGCTATATGTGCCTTCGTCCGCGTTCAGTTTTGCCGGAGTAGCGCAAACGCCGTTAACGCCTTCCTTGAGGTCGAGGATTTCTACCCTGTAGCCGTCGATATTCTCATAGAAACCGATTTGGATTTGTGCGCCGATACGCTTGAATGCAAGCTGCACCTTATTATCGTATCCTGCTTTTGCTACGGTCGTGTTAGCATAAAGGAAGTCGTGCAACGAAGCGTCATCGTAGCCGTCGGAAAGTGCGAGGCCAGGGATGGTAAGAACTTTGTTGGCCGGATTGAATGTCGCAGTGTTTGCACCGTTGATGTAAGGAGCATACGCATAGAAATCAACCGATGACGATGAGTAGTCCCAATATTTCAGATACTGGTTGACATTGTTCGACATATAGGCTGTCTGATCTGCAGTGTAGTAACCGTCAGTGCCGTTGTATGTGTATTCGGTGTTGCCAAGTTTCTCGTAAGCCCATTTAGATTCGCCCAATGTAGTTTGGTTGGTAGCGTCGAAACTGTAACCTTTCTGACCTGTTGCGTCACCATAGCCTACGAGGTAGTTGTTCATCACCTCCTGTTGAGCGGCACCGTCAGTGTTCTTGTAAGCAAACACACCGAAGTTGTAGTGGCCGGCGTCTTGCAAATCCATAGAGCCTGTGCGTGAGTCTTTGATAATGTTACGGTTGATGATTTCAAAACCGATAGCATTTTGCGATGTTGAGGAATATTCGTTTGTGTTGCCCTCAAAGTTGTTGGAGCATGCCGTCATCAGGATGGCGGGGACAGCCAAAAAGAAACTTTTCTCTATCATAATAATAAGTATTAATATAAATAAATTCTATTTCTACATAAGTATGTCGTAATCTACGTGTTCGTAATCTTCCACCGTGGGCACGAAGATGTTTCCATCGCCTTGCCATTCCGGGATGGGAGGGGTAAGTTGGCTACAGTCTATATGGATGGTAATGACGCCGCCGTGGCAGTGTGCGCGGCATTGGTCGGTTACCAGATAGTTGTACGTCTTTTCCGTTCCGTTGCTGAAGCGGAGCGTGAAATACAAGTTGTTGTCTACATCGGTACGGCTACCCTCGTACTGGGTGCGCGACTGAGGTTCGTATCCGGCCATGTCGCAGAGACCGAACGTGGTTAGCTTTCCGCCAGCTATGTCTACCGTTTCTCCGTTTACGTCGAGTTCTTTCTTCATGCGCATGGGGAAGTACACCATACACGGACTGTTGTTCGTATGCCTGCTGTTGACCGTCGCTCCGCTGGCCATGGCCGAGATGGAGGCGTCGCCTGTAATGCCCGTCACACGTCCGTCGTTGTTGTGCAGTATCACTTGTACCAAGTAGATGTATACCAACGGCTTCAGCGTGGTTTGCAGTTTCTTTACCCATACCTTCTCCGTCTCGTCGAAATAGTCATAGTCGGCCGAGTTACGGGAGATGTAGATGTTGCGTTCGTAAGCCGAGTAGAATATCTCCGGCTGGTTATACAGAGCCACAACCGATGAGTTCTCCCGGCTGCGTATCATGCCTCGGGTAGCTGTGGTGGTGGCCGTGATGGAGTCAAGCTGCGATTCGTTAATCAAGAGCACCTGCGTGCCGTCGGACGAGTCAATGTTACTCCATAGCAGCATGTCGTAGTAGCCGAACTGGTAGTTGCGGCGGAACGAGTTTCCGAATACGGTGAATCCGTCCATTCCGTCGCGTGTATGCGCTCCGTTTTCTTGTTCGCCAAGGTAGTAGCGGCGTATTTCGTAGTTTGTCGGCATGGTGTAGCAGGTATCGCCCGACAGTTGGCGGTCTGCTTCATCCCAACCGTAATACCATTCCGCTTTCCAATCGGTTTCCATGCCCCATACCACGTTCATGTCCACCTGCACCACAGGCATTTCCATGAGCAGTTCTTCGTTGGGCAGGTTCAGCGGCGGTTCGATGCACGATGTGGCCGCTCCCAACAGTGCCGCCAGCGAGAGGGCGACGGTTCTTATTCGTTTCATTTCGTGCCTCCTTTCTTGCGGTAGATAATGTCGTAGGTCAGTTGTACGCCCAAGTTGGTCGGGCCGAACCACGTGAACCGATGGTTGCGTTTCTTAAACTTGCTGGCCGAGCCGGTATAGTCGTAATAATATTTTCCGTCTTTGTTTCCGTTTACGGGATTACCGTATACATACGGGTCGTTTTTCGAGAGGAAGAATCCCACGGCACCCGTCAGTTCCAGGCGGAACGAGCCACGACGGTTCAGCCGGACGGTATATCCGCCCGAGATGCCTGCGCCGCCACCTTCGCCTTCCCAACCTTTCGTCTCGTTGAAGCCGATGCCGTAGCAGAAGCCGTGCGCATAAGCTCCGAGGAACGCGCCGCGGAAGGGATGTCCTTCCTTAAAGTAGCGGCGGAGTTCCAACTGCACGTCGCGTATCTGGAAGAACTTGCTGTCGGACCAATGCCGGTGGTTGCTGAACGTAAATCCGGCATTGTAAGTCAGATGTCCGTGCAGGGGAAGTACTCCAACTGGATGTTGCCCGATGGGGCGAAACCGAAGTTGGGCATATAGAAGAAGTCGTGCAGCAAGTTGGTTCTTACGGCGATGAGCGGAAGCCGCTTGGTCGGCTCTTGAGCCGTGGGCGTAATGGGCGATGTAGGGATTACCAGCGGCGGAACCGTATGGTCGAAGGCCAACTTCGGCTTTTCGGGCGTGACGGCTTCCGGCTGCGGCTCAGCCACTACGGGTGTTCCGAAGAACATCATCACCCGGGCTTGGCGAAGTTGCGGAAAGTATTCCCGCAGCAGGCGTTTCCACGTCTTTCCTCCGTTCAGCTTCTGGAGGGCTTTCTTGCAATAGGCTTCATCGCCCTTGCTGTCGTCCCATATTTGTTTTACGGCTGCGGTCTCAGCATCGTTGGCCTGCGCCATCAGTACGGTCAGGTATTCGTAGTCTTCGCAGATGAAGCCCGTTTGCAGCATCGACATGTCGGTAGCGTTGGAGAACTGTCCGTTGATGAATTCCACCAGTCTTTGCGCACGCCCTATACCCAACCGGCAGTTGTTGTCGTAAGGTCCTTCGGGACTGGCGGCACCCTTGATGATAATCTTGCGGAGTACCAACCCTTTCTCGCGGAGTAGGGGGCTATTTCCTTGAGGTAAAGGCGGATAAACGGTTCGTTTTGACGGAGCTTGACACTGTTTACGTCGAAGCGGATACCTTTGGCCGACGCGTTGAACAGCGAGTCGCTGATTTCGGGGACTTGAGCTTTCCGGTCATCGCTAACGTACACAAACGAATAGCCGGGCAATGGTTTATATTGCTCTCTTTCTTCGGCATGGACAGGCAATTTCATTGCCACCAGCAACAAAAGAAACGGATGAATCATCTTATATCTGCTCATGTTTCCCAAAACTTATGTCGGTGGTGTATATTTTCCGATACACCTTATATATACTATATATACCTTTTGTGACGCAAAAATAAGAAAAAGAAATTACCCCCCCCCTGTTTTTTGCTTTTTTTTACGGGAATCCTGTTGTTTCTTATAAAAAAGCGTAAAATTTTACTATACAAACATACAGATAACGGTTTATGAAAGCGATGAAAAGTCCGATATTTTTACGGCGTGTCCGAGCTCTTTGTGAAACCCGTAACAGGACCCTTCCGAAAACGTCCCGAGAGAATAAAAAAACGTCCCGACGTTTTAAAAAAACGCTAACGGAGAAAAAAAATTCGTCCCGAGAGATTTTTTTTCTCCGGCGAGAGATTTTAAAAACCTCGCCGGGGAAAAAAGCATCCCCCCGATGCCGTCGGAAAGAATCCGTTCGCATCGGGGGGACACCCGTAGTTTTTATGCAGACGCGCGGCTTAGAAAACAGAAGCCACGGCGCTGTCGTTCAGTAACTGGTAAACGCAGCTGCTGATACCCAAAAGGATGATTCCCATCAGGCAAACAAACAGGCAGGCGCGTACCATCGTGCTGCTCTGGAAAGTAGGCAGCGGGTTGTCGTTCGGAGTAATGTACATGGCCTTTACCACCAACAGGTAGTAGTAAAGCGAAATGATGGTGTTTACCAAAGCCAGGAACACTACCAGCCAGTGGCCGGCGTTGAAAGCCGATGCAAACACGAAGAATTTCGAGAAGAATCCGGCGAACGGAGGAATACCTGCCAATGAGAACATGGCAATGGTCATCACGAAACTCAGTTTCGGGTTGGTCTTGTACAGTCCGTTGTACGAGTCGCGTTCTACCGTTCCGCCGTTGTGCTGCTCTACGGTGCTGATAACACCGAAAACAGCCAAGTTGGCTACGATATAAACCACCACGTAGTAAACCAGCGATGAGAGGCCTTGAGCCGAATCGCCCAATACGGCCAACAGGATATATCCGGCCTGCGAGATACTACTGTAAGCCATGAATCGCTTCAGGTCGGACTGCAGGATGGCAAAGATGTTGGCGATGGTGATAGTCACCACGATAACCACCGAAAGCAACAAGCTCCATTGAGCCACCATCGGGCCGAAAACCTTCATCAGGATAACCATCAGCGAGAAAGCGGCGGCACCTTTAGAGATAACCGAAAGATATCCCGTAACGGCAGTGGGAGCGCCTTGGTAAGTATCGGGTGTCCACATGTGGAACGGAACAAGACTCAGTTTGAATCCCAGTCCGGCAAAGAAGAACACCATGGCCATAATCTGCAACGGAGTGCCTGAGAGCATGGCGCTCATGTCGGCGAAGTACATCGTACCGCATGTGCCGTATATCAAAGACAAGCCGTAAAGCATTAACGCCGATGAGAACATGGCGCTCATGATGAACTTGGCTCCTGCTTCGGCGCTGGCCTTGCGGTATTTGTCCATCGCAATCAAGCAAGCCATCGGGATGCTGGCCAATTCCAGTCCGACGTAGAAAATCAGGAAGTTTCCGGCGGTAACCATAAAGTACATACCCAACAGGGTGGACAGCGTGAGCACATAGAACTCTCCGCATTTGTGGCGGGTGTCTTCACGGCTCAGCCAAGAGTCGGCCTGCATGAATACCAGCAGTGTGCCGGCGGTCAGTATGGTTTTTACTACAGAGCTAAGCGTGGTGTTATGGTACATGCCCCCGAAGGCGTCGTTGCACGAGGGGATGATGTTCAGTGCAATCTGTATCACCAGCAGTCCGCAGGCCAGCTTCTGCATAGCCTTGTGGTTGGGCTGCTTCAAGATAAGGTCGGCCAAAAGCAGAACGATTAGAATCACCGCGAGACTAATCTCTGCATGCATCGAAAATATTGAAGTTAT
>CAVBJM010000026.1:0-29045 GCA_963595925.1 bacterium | reverse complement strand
TAATTGTGAAATAATGGGTTCTACGCTGCCGCTGATGAGGTGGCTTACCCAGTAAGGAGCGAGTCCCAATCCGGCTACGGCCACAATGAGGCAAATCACCGCAAAGCGTTCGTCCCAAGTAGCGTCGGTCAACTTCTGGTGCTCGGGGTTGGTGCAGGTTCCGTACAGAATCTTGCCCACCACGCGCAGGATATATACCGCAGTGATAACGATACTCATCGTAGCTACGATGGTGCATACACGGTGGAACACATCGTGGTTCTGGAACGAACCGACGAATACGGTCATTTCGGCTACGTAACCGCTCAAGCCCGGCAAACCGAGGTTGGCCAAACCGGCGATGACATATCCAACGGCCAAGAACGGCATGATTTTCATCAAACCGCTCAGCTGGCGGATGTCGCGGGTGTGTGTACGTCCGTATATCATACCGATAAGGGCGAAGAACAAGGCGGTCATCAAACCGTGGCTAAGCATCTGAAGGATGGCGCCGGTAGCGCTGACGCGAGTCATCATCAGCAGAGCGAAGAGCACCAAACCGCAGTGGCTTACCGAAGAGTAGGCGTTGATGTACTTCAAGTCGGTCTGTACCACGGCGCTGAACGCACCGTAAACCACCGAGATGGTAGTCAGAATCAGGAAGAAGTCACCCCAAATAGCGGCGCCGGTAGGCATCAGGTACATGGCGATGCGGAAGCATCCGTAACCTCCCAGTTTCATCAATACGCCGGCGTGAAGCATAGACACAGCCGTAGGCGCTGAAGCGTGACCGTCGGGGCTCCATGTATGGAACGGGAACAAAGCTCCCAATACGCCGAATCCCAAGAATACCATCGGGAAGAAGATGCGCTGCATCTCGGTCGGAATCTGATGTTTCACAATCTCAAGGATGTTCATCGTTTCGCCTCCGGCACCGTAGAAGATACCCAGAATACCAATCAAAAGGAAAGCGGAACCTCCCATCAGCATCAGGGTCAGCTTCATAGCCGCGTATTCCTTCTTGCCGCTACCCCATACACCGATAAGCAAGTACATCGGGATAAGGGCTACTTCGTAGAACATGAACATGGTGAACAGGTCGGTAGAGATAAAGAAACCGAAAACACCGGTGCTCAAGAGCGTGAACCACAGGAAGTATTCTTTTGTAAGGGGCTTCAGTTTCCACGAAGCGAAAGTACCGGTAAATACGATGATGGAACTCAGCAGCAGCATTACCACCGAAATACCGTCAACGCCTACCGAGTAAGCGATGTGCAGAGGCGCATACCAGGTGATGCTGTCGGTGAAAAGCATATCGGCAGTGGCTCCCGCATTTCTCATCCCGATATAGGATACGGTCAGGTAGGCGGAAAGCGCCAGCAAAACGGTTGAGCCTGCCACCATCACTCCTCTTACCTGATTGACGTTGCGGGCAATCCACAGTCCCAGCAACATAAGCAGAGGAATTAATACGAAAAGACTTAATATGTTCATTGTTTGCTTAGTTTAAAAGTAAAATCACGGTTAATACGATAATTCCGCCCAAGAACCACATGGCATAGCTCTGAACTTTTCCGCTCTGTATCGGGCGAACGGTTTCGCCGGCTGCATTGGTACTCCAAGCCATGAAGTTCATGAACTGGTCGATGACGTGACGGTCGAACCATGCCAGCGGAGTGGAGATGCAACGGAAGATAATCTTCTTGGTGATGAACAACCAGATTTCGTCCATGTAGAAACGCTTGTAAGCCGCACGGTGAAGGGTGGCAAAGCGTGTAGCGAGCATATCGGCTACCGGTTGGCTTTCGCGGGCGTACATCCAAGTAGCCAAACCAATAGCGGCAAGAGCTACCACGATGCTGGTTATCGCAACGCGGATGTTCAGGTGAATGTCGTAAACCAATCCGCTAGCAGAAACGAAATGTCCGAAGGGAATGAATCCGGCTACGATGGTAACCAATGCCAAGAACATCAAGGGGAATGTCATGGTAAGCGGGCTTTCGTGAGGCGTATGCGCCTTGTGAAGTTCCTTGTTTTCCTTACCCCAGAAGATGCAGTAGTACAAGCGGAACATATAGAATGCCGTCATACCTGCGATAATCGTCATGATCCATCCGATAACCGGGCTGAACTGGAAGCAAGCTGTCAGGATTTCATCTTTCGAGAAGAATCCGGAGAACGGAGGAATACCGGCAATGGCCAAGCAAGCTATCAGGAATGTGATGTGCGTGATAGGCATATACTTGCGAAGTCCGCCCATGGTAGACATCTCGTTGCTGTGTACGGCGTGGATAATACATCCGGCGCCCAAGAAGAGCAAGGCCTTGAACATGGCGTGTGTAAACAAGTGGAACATGCTGGCCATGTAACCCAAACCTGCGTGGTTGTCAATCAGGCTGCCTTCGTGTCCGCGCATGCAAACACCCAACGCTACCATCATGAATCCAATCTGCGAAATGGTAGAGAATGCCAATACTCGTTTGATATCGCTCTGCGCACAAGCTACGGCTGCCGCGTAGAAAGCGGTGAACGCTCCTACGTAAGCTACGATGTGTAAGGTGTGCGGTGCATAGTCGATATACAGCGGGAACAAACGGGCTACTTGGAACACGCCGGCTACCACCATGGTTGCGGCATGGATAAGGGCTGATACAGGAGTCGGACCTTCCATGGCATCGGGCAACCAAATATGCAACGGGAACATGGCGCTCTTACCTGCACCACCGATGAACATCAGGAACAGGGCGGTGGGGAGCATTAAAGCGCCCTTGGCGAATCCGGCTTCATTGAACTCGAATCCGAAAGACTGGCAGTAGTAGCCGTAAATCAGGATACCGATGAGGAAGCCAAGGTCGGCGAAACGGGTAACGATGAACGCCTTCTTGCTGGCTGCGATGGCTTCGGGCTTGGTGTAGTAGAAGCCGATGAGCAAATAAGAAGATACACCCACAAGTTCCCAGAATACGTACATCTGGAAGATGTTGGTAGCGACTACCAGTCCTAACATTGAGAAGGTGAAGAGCGACAGGTATGCGTAGTAACGCTGGAATCCCACTTCGCCTTTCATGTAGCCGAACGAGTAAATATGTACCATCAGGCTGACGGTAGAAATTACCACGAGCATCATCACCGAAATGGGGTCGAGCAAGATACCCATATCAATGTGCAGTGAGTCGGTGAACGGCAACCATTCGATATTCCACGGGATAAGTTTCTGGAAAACCCCGTCAACACGGTCGGCCGTAAAGTATTTGAATGCGGTGAGGTAACTCAGTACGGTCACTCCCAGCAGGGAAGCGGTTCCGATGAGTCCTGCCACACGGTGTTTCATGAACATGCCCGTCAATCCTAATATAAGGAAGCTGAGCACCGGAAGCACGAGTATTAAAATTGTATATTCCATAAGAATGATCTGTTTGTTTGATTCATATTAGGATTAGCCTTTCAAGTCGCTGATGTCATCGGTCAGTATCTGCTTCAGGTGCCGGTACACGTTGATGATGATGGCTATCGCTACGGCTGTTTCAGCTGCCGCAATGGCGATACCGAACAGGGTGAAGAAATGGCCTTCCAGTTGTCCGGGGAACAAGTAGCGGTTGAACACGGCGAAATTGATATTGGTGGCATTCAGCATAAGCTCGACCGAGATAAGCAAAGCCAAAAGGTTCTTACGCATAAAGAAACCGTAGATGCCGCAAAATAACATGATGGTACTGATTACCAAATAATGAATAACATGTATTTCCATAAATAATTCCTCCCTGTTATTTTTCTTTTCTTGCTATTAATATGCCTCCAATCATGCAGGCCAGCAGCAGAACGCTGACTACTTCGAAAGGAAGGACGTATTGGTATTTGTCAGCACCCACAAGGGCAAGACCGATTTCCTTAACCGGCAATTCTTCGCTTCCGGCCAGTGTGTCCAACGCAAATCCGTTGGTGAAAATCAGGAACAATACTAAAGCCGCTCCTACGAGGGTAGTAAGCAACACGCTTACCAGCTTGCCTTTGTTCACGGGATATTTCATCATCTTGTCGGTGCGTGTCAGAAGGATAGAGAATACGTAAAGAATCACGATACCTCCAGCATAAACCATCAGTTGCACGGCTCCCAGAAACGTATAGCCCAAGATGAAGTAGATGGCTGCGGTTCCGAACAAGACGAACAGCAGGTATGTTGCCGAACGCAGCATACTTCTTGTGGCGACAGTCATTACGGAGAAGATGGCCATAAGGATTGCTACCACGTAGAATACTATTTGTTGAAGTGTTATATCCATATATTTATTTTTTTACGACAGATGAACCTTCGTGATTAAGTTTCATCACCAATTTCGAACGGTCGAACACGGCATTTTCAAAATCGTTGCTGAAACGGATTGCATCGTGCGGACAGGCATTGACGCACAGTTCGCAGAACATGCAACATCCCAGGTCATATTCATATTTAACCAAAACTTTTCTTTTCTTTCCGTCTTCGCCTTCCACCATTTCCGAAGTTACTTTGATGGTGCCGTTGGGACACGACATCTGGCACAAGCCGCAGGCCACGCAGTGGTGCTGGTTGTTTTCATCGTGCGGCATGACGAGCATGGCACGGTGGCGTTCCGGAATATGCAGGGTGGTGTGGCGGTTTTCGGGGTATTGCTCTGTCACATTTTTGCGGAAGTACACGCGTGCAGAGGTGCGCATACCGATAAGCAAACTGCTTAAGCCCGAAAGATATCCGTTTATGTAATTACTGAATTTACTCATTGTTGTCTTTGGTTTATGTTAGAAAACTAGCCCGAATACTTTGCATACTACCATCAGGATGAGGATGAGCAGCGAAGTGGGCATAAGATATTTCCATTCGAATGTAAGCACTTGGTCGATTCGCAGACGGGGGAATGTCCATCTGATCCACATGAGCAGCCAAACCACGAAGAAGGCTTTTCCGAAGAACCAAACGAAACCGGGGATGTAATCCATGATGCTGTTGAACGCATCAAGACCTGCAATGTGGAAAGGCATCCATCCGCCGAGGAACAGTGTCGTGGCGAAACCTGCTGTGATGAACAAGTTCAGGTATTCGGCCAAATAGAAGAAACCGAAGTGCAGACCGGAATATTCGGTGTGGTAACCGGCAATCAACTCTTGTTCTGCTTCGGCCAAGTCGAACGGGCCACGGTTTGCTTCGGCGTTACCAGCTACCAGATAAGCTACGAATGCCAGAACTGCTACGATGTGACCTTTGAACAAGTTCCATCCGTTAGCTTGGCTTTCCACGATGCCGCTGATGCTTGCCGTTCCGCTGAGGATAACTACGGCCAAAACGGTGATACACATAGACAACTCGTAGCTGATAAGCATAGCGCCACTACGCATGGCACCTATCATGGTGTACTTGTTGTCGCTACTCCAGCCGGCCAAAAGGATACCGACGATGCCCAATGAAGAGGCTGCCATTACGAACAGAATACCGATATTCATATCGAGTATCTGTGCGCCGTTGTGCCAAGGCAAGCAAGAGAACGTAAGGATAGAACCCATGATTACAAGATAGGGAGCCAATTCGTACAGGAAGTTGTCTGAATTCTTCAGACGGATGATTTCTTTGGTAAGAATCTTCAGTACGTCGGCAGGTACTTGCAGCAAACCACCCTTTCCTCCTACACGGTTAGGACCGATACGGCACTGGAAAGCGGCGCAGACTTTTCGTTCCATATAAATAAGAACGATAGCCAACACTGCGTAAAGAAGTATAAGTACTACACCGATTACCACACATTCCAAGAAGATAGCCAAGGCTTCGGGCATAACGCTGCACAAAGTATCGTGTATCCAACTGGTAACCGGACGTATGCTGTAATAATCTAAAAATGAAGTGTTCATTAGAATTTCTGTTATTTGTTTATCTGTCAATGTCGGGAATCACAAAGTCCATACTTGCACCGATAACAATCAGGTCGGCAATCTTTTCGCCAACACAAGCCTTGTTAAGCGCATGTACCAACGGGAAGCCAGTAGAACGGTAGTGCAGGCGGTAAGGAGTCTTGTCGCCGTGGCTTTCGAGGAATACACCGAACTCTCCACGGCTGCTTTCTACCGATGCCGAATAGTTACCTTCCGGGATGCGGATGATAGGCTTTGTCTTGACACGGTATTCGCCTTCGGGAATATTGTCGATGAGTTGTTCGATAATCTTGAGTGATTCCATGATTTCGTCCATACGTACCATGTAACGGGCGAAGCTGTCGCCTTCGGTATAAACGATTTCTTTGAAGTCTACTTCGTTGTACAATCCGTACGGGTGGTGCTTGCGCACGTCGTTAGCCCATCCAGAAGCACGGCCTGTACCACCGGTAGCTCCGTAAGAGATGACATCTTCACGGCTCAGCACGCCTACGCCTTTCATACGGGTTACGGCTATCACGTTTCCGGTGAAGATTTCGTGATATTCGTGGATGATGCTGCGCATGTGCTTGATGAATTCTTTCACTTTCTTTTGGAACGTAGGATGGATGTCGGCCTGTACACCGCCTATCATGTTATAGTTCTGAATCAAGCGTCCGCCAGTGGTTTCTTCGAAGATGTCGAGAATCATTTCGCGTTCGCGGAAACCGTAGAAGAACGGGGTCATACCTCCCATATCGAGCACCAAACATGAGTAGAAGAGCAGGTGCGAGTCGATACGCTGAAGTTCGTCCATGATGGTACGGATGTATTCCGCACGTCTGGATATTTCGATGCCTGCAGCCTTTTCGATACACATACACAGTGCGTGACGGCTCTGGTGTGCGCTGAGGTAATCCAGACGGTCGGTCAGAGCCAGTGTCTGCGGATAAGTCAGGCTTTCGTTCATCTTTTCGATACCGCGGTGTATGTAACCGCAAACGGGGTCAACGTGAGTTACGGTTTCGCCTTTCAGCGAGATACGCATACGCAAGGCTCCGTGGGTAGACGGGTGCTGCGGACCGAAGTTGATGACGTAGTCGTCTTCGTTGAACACGATGTTTTTCTTGTTGATGATTTTGCCGTCGGCTCCGAGTTCCAGTTCATCGGTGGTGTCGGCGTTTTCTTCATCGGTCAACTTCAGCGGGTTCGACTTCATGTCGTAATCCTTACGTAAGGGGTAGCCTACCCAGTCTTCACGCAAGAAGATGCGGCGCATGTCGGGATTTCCGATAAATTTAATTCCGAAGAAGTCGTATGCTTCGCGTTCTTTTATTTCTGCGGTCTTCCACAGGTCGCTTACGCTGGGCAACAGCGGATTTTCTCTGTCCGAAGTTTCTGTCTTGAGCGTGATGCGCTGATGAGACGCGGTTGACTCTAAGTAATAGAGCACTCCCAGAGTTTCGCCCCAGTCCATACCTACCAGGTCGCGCAGATAGTCCATCGCATCGTCAGCGTCGTGACGGAGGCTTTCGGCAACCTTACGGAAAGATTCGGCCGGGATGGTGGCTATCAAGTCGTTCTGTTCAGTGAATGTGGCTTCGGAAGCGATCTTAGAGATTTTTTCTTTTATATCCATATCCAATTATTCTTCTGTTGTTTTTTCTTCTTTTTCTTTCCGGTTTACTCCGCCGAAGAATTTCTCCAGTTTCATCTTACGTTGCAACTGCATCAGTCCGTAATAGAACGCTTCGGGACGCGGGGGACATCCGGGGATGTAAACGTCGACGGGAAGGATGGTGTTGATGCCGTTTACTACGTGGTACGAACTCTTGAACGGTCCGCCGGAGATGGTGCATCCGCCTACGGCTACTACGTACTTGGGTTCGGCCAGCTGGTTGTAGAGGCGTTTCATCAGCGGAGCCATCTTGTGGGTGATGGTTCCCAGTACCAACAATACGTCGCCTTGACGGGGGGAGTTTCGGGTTACTTCGAAGCCGAAACGAGCCATGTCGTAACGGGCAGCACCCAAAGCCATGAACTCAATGGCGCAACAGCTGGTACCCAAAAGGAAGGACCATACCGAGTTGCTTCGACCCCAGTCGATAAGTTCGTCCAACGAGGTGAGGACTACATTCGTTCCGTTCTTCTTGAGTTCTTCGATCATACTTTCGATATAATCGTTGTTCTTGAACTCTTCGTACTTCATTGAGCGGATGGATGGTTTACTTATTCCCATTTCAGTGCTCCTTTCTTCCAGGCGTAAGCCAGGCCTAAGATTAATACTACCAAAAAGAAACTAACGCTTACCAATGCGTATGTTCCGATTTCGCCTACGACTGATGCCCAGGGGAACAGGAATACGGTTTCGATGTCGAACATCAGAAACAAGATGGCAAACAGGTAATAGCCGACATTGAATTGCACCCATGAACGGCCGCGGGTAGGAAGACCGCACTCATAAGCTTCGCCCTTTTGTGCGTTGAACGAACGCGGGGCGATGAGTTTGGCCATAATCAAACCGGCAGCTACAAGGGCTATCGCAGTCAGAATTGCAGTGATTAAAAATGTAAAAAACATAAGTTATTTAGATTTGTTTGTATCCTAAACAATATGGTTAGTTAATAGCTGATGCTGGCCGGACAGTCTTCATGAAGCTGCTCCCGGCTCATGTTTCTTGTCTTTCTGTCTGTGGTCAGGTCTGTATTTTTTCTAAGAGATAAATGTAACGGGTGGTGTGTTTCGGATGATGTGCGTTAACAAAGGTATTTTTTTTCGGAATATAATGTGTTTCTGTCAGCGGTTGTTTCTCGGATTGTAAAGGTGTAACGGTGTGCAACGCGTTCCCTAAAACCAGTGTCATAAGGGAAGCGAAAGAAAAAGCCCATAATTTTGCCTTTTTGCTCATTGCCAGCATACACATATTATATATTGTCGTTTTCCGAAAAACGATGCAAAGATAATCATTTATTTTAGTCTGCTTCGTTGTGAAGTAATGTTTTTGTAATGTCTACTTTACTTTTTCTGAATGTGTGTGTAGTGGGGGAAAATCCTTTGTTGGGAGCTATTTTGTAAAGATATTGGAGCACAGAAAAATTCGCCTCGAGAAGTGCTGAAAAACGGTTCGAGAGATTTTTATTTTCTCGGGACGTTTTTAAATTCTGCGTTATCGTTTTTTAAATTTCCGGACGGAGATTTTGGGACCTTTCAAAACGGCTCTACAAGCCCTTGTAGCAGGGGTTGTAGAAGCCGTCAAGACGGTTTTTGAGGGAAGATAATGTGGAAAACGGATTGCGTGGTGTTAATATTTTTCTTCTTCTACATTGGAGTCTTTTCGGCATAATGTCTTGAAGTCGCAATATCGGCACTTTTCTTCCGTTTCGGTTTGAGTGAAGGGAATGTCCGGGTTGAAAACCGTTTCCAACAGCTCCTTGAGATGCTCACGAAACTCGCTTTCGTAGACCGAGAAGTCGGTAACTTCTGTCTTTTCTCTCTTGTTCGGGTCTACCTTTATCTGTATCACAGGAGTATAGTCATCGCTGGCGGCTCTGTGGATGTATAATAGAGACGGAGCTACTTTTTCCTGGCGATTCTTTTCCCGGAGTTGGCGGCAGATGATGGAGGCGTACATGAAGGTTTGGAAGATGTAGTTCGGACGGTCTTTTCCCGGAGTGAAAAGGGCTTCTACGCTTTTGGCCGTTTCGGCGCTTCCGCCCGTCTTGTAGTCTATGATACGCAGCGTGTTGTCTTTCATGTCCATACGGTCTATGGTTCCTCCGATGCGCGAGCGGATGATTCCCTTTGGCGTTTGTATCTCAATGTCTTCCGATACGGATGTTTCTGCTCCGACGAACGTGAACGGCACGTAGCGCAAATCGTTTTGCAGCAGTTGTTGGAGGTATTTCACCAGTACGGCCCGGTTCAGCAATTGACGGCCGTTGTATTGGGGCGTCTCATTGGAAGGGACGTTGAAGAACAGGCGGCGGAATCCATCATCAATGTATTCTTGCAGTCGGTATTCGCTCTTCAGCAGAGTTTCTATTGTCTCTTTGTTGACTACTTTCCCATGGGCGGTGAGGTCGTTGTACACGTGCTCGGCAGCATCGTGGAAGATGGTACCGAATGTGGCAGAATCGATGTCGGCCGATACTTCGTCGGGAGCGGAGAGGGCTGCTACATATTTGTAGTAAAACTTCAACGGGCAATCCAGATAGCAGTTCAGGGCAGAGGGCGACAGTAGGGTCTTGTTGTTCACTCTGACATCGAAGCGGTTCTGAAGTCTCTTCATAACGGGCAAGGTTTTCTCGATGCTGATTGGTTCCGACGGCTGTGGCGACTGTTCGGCTTCCAGCGATTTCCGATGGATGGGGTATCCCCATTCGGTAATGAGTTGTAGCATGAAGCGTGACGGTTCGCCGCTGTTTTGTCCGTTGGGGTCGGAGTTGTACACGAACGTGGCCTTTTCGGTACGTTGCACCAAGCGGTAGAAGTAGTAAGCGTACACGGCAATCTTGTGGTCGATGGTGGTCATGCCGAACGCCTTGCGTAGGTTATAGGGGATGAACGACGAATCGCCTCCGCTCTTGGGCAACTGGCCTTCGTTTACCGAGAGCATAATCAGATTCTTGAAGTCCAGGTTACGGGTTTCCAACACTCCCATCACTTGTAACCCGATGGCCGGCTCGCCGTGAAACGGGATGCTTGCCGTGGATAATACGCGTGTGATGAGTCGTTGTAGCATATCGGGCTTTACTTCGAGGTCTTTGCTCTCTATCAACGAGTAGAATCGGTTGAGCATGGTATAGCACTTGAACAGAGACTCTCGATAGAGTTGGTCGAACGTGGAGTCGGTCGGTACGGCGCCTGTTTTGTAGTGCATGGCTATCTGCTTGATGATTTCTGCCAGCATGCCGCATAATGCCAGATTGGTGCTTTGGGGGGTGAAAATCAGTTCCAATGTTTCGTCGGTTGTCAGTTCCGACGGAAGCGGATAGAATCGGTTCTCGTTGGTAAGCGTGCGCAAGAGGGGTAGAGCCGCCGGGCTGAGCACTTGGATGTAAGGGTGCTTCAGTACTCCAGCTACCTCGGCATATTTATATCGTCCGTCCTGAACGTTGTAACCAGATACGTGAAGGGTTAGCAGCGCATTGACCAAACTGTAGACCGGCGTTTGGGAAAGGGGGAATCCCATGGTAATGTTGGTGTGCTGTATGTTCTCGGGTAGTGAGTGCAGGGTAGGCTGCAAGAGCGATTCATTGCACAGAACCACCGCCGTCTCTTTTTCTGTTTCTGTCAGGTTTTGGCGTAACCATTGCGGCAAGTAGCGTGTTTGTCCGTTTTCTGTTGCCGATTCAATGAGGGTAATCTCTTTGGAACGATTCAGATTGTCGAAACAGGAGGGCGGAAGTTCCGAAGGAAAATCTTTCAGGTTGCGACGGATAAATTCACCGGCTTCGTGTGGAGTCTTCTCCAGATAAAACCGGTCATAGTCCCAATAAAAGCGGGCTTTCCCGGCATCCTGTAATTTCTTGAAAAGGTGGTGCTCCACTTTATTTAGCACGTTGAATCCCACGAAAACGTATTGGTCCATCGGCAGCGACTGTACATCAAGCTCCTCGTACACGTTGCGGTACATCATTCCTTCGTATGCGATGTTCTGACTGGCCAACAGGGCTTTGTATTGGGTGTAGATATCGCCCAAAGCGTCCCAAATGGATGTGAAGCGTTGCTTTAGTTCGGTGCTTTTTTCAATAGAAAAATTGTGGAAGAACTGTGCCAAGGCTTCTTTTTGCCCTTCTTCCAAAAAGTCGTAGTCGTCAGCTATTTCGTTTAAGTCCTTCAGGTTGCTGAATAACGTATTGGTATCTACTAAATTCTTGTCGGCATCATCGAAATCGGCTATCAGCATCTCACCCCAAAAGTAAAACTCATCGAGTGTTTCCGTGCTACCCGTTGTTTGACGGAATACTTTATATAAATCGCATACTAACTTGATGGAATCTCCCGTTTGCAGGGATGATGCCTGACGAAACAGTTCGCTGATGCTGATGTACGCAGGCGACCACAAAGGATTCTCAGATTCTTCCGACAGATATTCGTCGAAAAACAGACTGGCTCGCTTATTGGGGAACACCACTGCGGTACGTCCTAAATTTCCATTCGACTTTATATACAGGTCGTGTGCTACTTGTTTCAGAAAGGTTTCCATCGTTCGTTATCTTTTTTAAGATGAATCAATATTATAAGTTTACTTCCTCCAGTTCGTTGGCGAATACATACCAAAGATATCCTTTGATGCTTGTATATCCCATTTGCGCCAACAGTTTCATGTATTCTCTTACTTGGTCGTTGTATTCGTCGTGTTTCTTTCCAAACTTGAAGTCTACCACCACAGCGTTTCCGTCTTTGATCATTACTCGGTCAGGGCGTCGGGTTTGCATAACGCCTTCACTGTCGTTGAATATAATGCTGCGTTCGTTGTATAACTGCCAGCTGCCATCGTACCACGCTTTTACGCGAGGATTGTTTAGCGCCCATTCCGAAAGCTTCAAGATTTGCTCCTTTTGTTTGGACGAGGCTATCACTCCTTCGAAACAGAGCTGTTCCACGGCCTGTGCCACATCGGAAGTTTTCCTAATCGAAGCGAATACCTGATGGAGAAGTTCGCCTTGCTGTATGTAGTCGGGTTTGTTGGTGTCCGAATCGCCCTTGATGAACTGTGCGGATTGGTTTGACTGACGGAACTCGATATCTGTCTGTATTGATTCGATGTGTATGGGGATGGGGGTAGGGGTGGCGTGCAACGGATTATCGGACGACACTTTTTCCTTTTGTTTGGGAACGGAAACCTCACCATATTCATATATTGTAGTTAGGTCTTCTGTTTCGGTTCTGTTAATCTGCAATCCATTCATGTTCGGCAATGCTTCTTCTAGTAGTTCAGAGACGCAGCCTTTGTTCCCTTCTTTTCCCCATACGATAAGGTTGTGGCAAGCTCTGGTAAATGCCACATATAAAAGATTAAGATTGTCTACCCACATTTGTAGCGTTTCATCGGCATAACACTTCTTGTATACCGACACTTTCATGGCTTTTTCGTAACGGATAGGGGTGATGTCTAACTGGTTGAAAGGGGCGATGTTTGTTTCCTCGTTCTCTGATATAGAACACCACATTAGGTCTCTTTTGCTTAGTTCCCAGTCACAGAACGGGATGAGTACGGTGGAGTATTCCAGTCCTTTCGACTTGTGAATAGAAAGGATGCGTATGCCGTCTATTTCTCCCGACGGGATTGTTTTTTTGTGTAAGGTGTCATCCCAATGGGCGATAAATGAAGTTAAATCGGACGAGTTGTTTTGTATATAGTTGGTTATGTTGTCGTAGAAGGCGCATAGGTATGCGTCTTGTTCGCTTATCTGCTTCATGTCGAATATCTCGAAGATGTTTTCAAGCAGTTCGTACAACGGCATAAATCTAAGTTCGTCCGTGCGCAGTAGAAACTCGGCCGGTAGGTAATTGTTGGTGTCGTTAAGTAGGATTTCGTTTAGCCGGATGTCTTTATGCAGTATTTCTCTTTGGAATGATACCGCAAGCCGTGCTTTGGCTATCTTATTTTCGGTTGAGGCCAAATAACGCAAGGCGTCTATCATCATGCTGATGGCCAAAGATGCGTCTAAGCGGAACGCCTCATCAGAGACAATTCGGAACGCGGTGTTTCTGTCGAAATAATCGGCAATGATGGGAATTAATTTGTTTTCTCGGATAAGTATGGCGATATCGTTCGTCTGTATTCCCTTCTTGGTGAGCTCTGATATTTCGTTTGCCAAGTCAGCTAAGACGGTCTCTTGATAGGGGAAATCTTTTTCTTGGGGAATAAGGGTGACTTTTACATATCCTTTCTCTTCCTTCTTCGCGGTAAGTTGCCGAACGTCCTGATAGGCATGAGTGAGCGGCTCGCTATTGCCTAATCTTTCTTTTTCGTACCTGTCCGCCAAATTCTTGCTTGCAGAAGCGAACAGTTCGTTATTGAACTTTACGATTCGCGCTTCGCTTCGCCAGTTAGTGTCCAAGGTGCGTTCTTCTGGTCGTAGTGTATGGTCATGCTTGATGTTCCCCAATATTTTCCAGTCGCCACCTCGCCATCGGTAGATGCTTTGTTTGATATCTCCCACGATGAGGCTTCCTTCTTTTTGTGAAAGGCTTTCCTCCAGTAGGAGGTGGAAGTTTTCCCATTGCATCTGAGAGGTGTCTTGAAACTCGTCAATCATCACGATATCAATGGTAGTGCCTATCTTTTCGTAGATGAACGAAGCGTCGCCATCGCTTATCAAACCATGCAAAAGCGCATTCGTCTCGGATAACAGGAGGCGGTTGTATAATGTGTTTTGCACATGCATCTCTTCGCTGACGCTTGAAAGTAGTTGCAGGTTGTTGAGGCACTTTACCGAGAGGGTACACGAATTAAGCAAAGGGGCGTTCTTCTGGCGGAATTCTTCGGCCGTTTGCAGTAAAGGCATGAGTTCTCTTGAAGCAACTTCCTTAATCGCTTCCTTCCGCTTGTGGGTTTTGCTCACCCAGTTGTCTGCACTTTCCAAGTGCTTTTCGACGGTGAGGTTTCGGGTTTTCTCGTCTGCGATTTTTAAAGGGTCTCTTAGTTTGTTGAAATAGCTGGAAATGCCTTTCGACTTGTTGTTTAAGTCTTCCGTAGTCAGTCCGTTCTCTTCCAACAACCCATAGAATTGGTCGGAGAATCCTGTCATCTGATCCAGTATCTCTTCCCTTAGAGCTTTGACCTGTTTCTTGAACGAAGGGATGAATTGCGGGTCAGAGAGTTTTTGGCGCAGTTGCTCTCCACGTTTGATGTATTCTTCCTTAAATAGGTTGTCGCTGAATTTTTTCAATCCTTTCGATATATCCCACTTCTTGCTTTCCAATATTTTCTCTTGTATATAGTCCAGTAGGACGTTGATGACGGGAGAGTCTTTCCGTAATTTCTCTATCATGGAGTCTACTGCATCAGAGAGTACTTCGGTTTGGTTAAGCTCGATGTTCATGTTCGTACCGATGCCCAACTCACGCGCAAGGTTGCGCATGACAGACTGGAAGAACGAGTCGATAGTTTCTATACGGAAGCGGCTATAATCGTGTAGAATATTGCGTAAAGCTTTGCCTGTAACCTCTTCTATCTCGTTCTCGCTTTTGCCTGTGAGTGCAGTCAGTTGACTCAAATATCCTTTCGAACTATCTAATCGATGCGATAAGCCATACAGTTGTTCCAAAATGCGAGCTTTCATTTCGGCCGTAGCTTTGTTTGTAAATGTTACGGCCAGTATTCGGCGATAAGCAAAAGGATCGTCTATCAGATGTTTGATGTATTGCAGAGCGAGGGTGAATGTTTTTCCGCTTCCGGCAGAAGCTTTATACACCAAGAGTCGGGGAAGTGTTTTCATCGAGGTAAAAAATAAAGGCGCGGATTACAACAAGGTATTCCGCGCCTGGATTATTGTTTTTCTGCCTCCTTAGAGGTATATGCTTACAGCAAGTATTGTGAACTGATGGATTCGTTTGTCATCACGCGGCGAATAGTTTCAGCAAACATGTCTGCGATGGACAATTGTTTCACCTTGGCGCAACGGTTAGAATAAGGAATACTGTCAGTGAATACCATTTCTTCCAAATGGGAGTTCTGTACACGTTCGGATGCAGGGCCAGACATGACGCAGTGTGATGCGATAGCACGAACTGAAATAGCTCCGGCTTCTTTCATGATGTCTGCAGCCTTGGTAATAGTACCTGCAGTATCCACCATATCGTCTACCAGAATTACGTTTTTGCCTTTTACGTCACCGATAATCTGCATAGAAGCTACTACGTTAGCTTTTTCGCGAGTTTTGTGGCAAAGAACCAAAGGAACGTCCAAATATTTGGCATATGTGCTAGCACGCTTTGAACCGCCTACATCAGGAGTTGCGATAACCAAATTTTCCAAATTCAGCGACTGGATATACGGGGCGAAGATGGAAGAACCATATAAGTGGTCAACGGGAATATCGAAGAAACCTTGGATTTGGTCTGCGTGAAGATCCATTGTAATCAGACGGTCAATGCCTGCAATGCTAAGCAAGTTGGCTACCAGCTTTGCGCCGATAGAAACACGCGGCTTGTCTTTGCGGTCTTGACGTGCCCATCCGAAATATGGGATAACAGCAATGATACTTTTTGCCGAAGCGCGCTTTGCTGCGTCTATCATCAACAAAAGTTCCATTAAGTTGTCAGAGTTCGGGAATGTGGACTGAACCAAAAAAACGTGTTGTCCGCGGATTGACTCTTCGTAAGAAACAGCGAACTCGCCATCGGCGAAATGGGTGATGTTCATGTTTCCCAGTGGACATCCTAAACTGGTACAGATTTTCTCTGCAAGGTATCTCGAATTTGTACCCGAGAATACTTTAAAAGGTGTTTTTGCGCTCATTGTAATGTTAGATATATTGCCTTTAAAATATCGGCAAAGTTACTCCATTTCTTTAACCCTAACAAACGAAACCTATAAAATTTGATTCTCTTTCATCTTGAGCTACGTCTGGAGTATTGTTGGAATGCTTTCGCTAAGGCGGAGTCATTCCGTTATTTTTTTTAGCTTTCGAAAGTGTTCTATTAGGTTGCGGTAATTATAGTCGAACTCCGGATTGAATTTGTTCCAAAGGTCGCCTAAAACGGCTACACCTCCGAAACCATAGTCTTTGGCTTGTAGAATGTTATCTGTACTGATACCTCCCAACGCCACAACGTGTTTGTCTATAATGCCGTCATTGGCCGCTTTTCGAATTTGTTCGGGAGTAAACGGAGTATGGTATCCTTCTTTCGATATGCTATCGAAGATGGGGCTGAGAAACAGATAGTCGAAAGCCTGTTTCTTTTCGGCTACTTCTTCAATAGAGTGACATGAAGTACTAATCAAACCGGAATAGTTCTCGGGAGCAACAGGGTTGCGGTGATTCAGGTGGATTCCTTTCAGCTTATACTCCTCTTTAAGATAGAAATGTCCGTGTACGATAATCCGTTTCCGGTATTTCTCTGGTATAAGAGTCAGTAAGCGTTCCGCATAAATAGGTGCTGTATCGGGTTTTCGTAGGTGAAGAAGTTCCAGCCCTTCATCGAAAAGGGCTGTAATGATTTTATCTTCTTCTACGAAATATGTCGGTCTTGTTATAACAATCAGCTTCATGTGAGAATCATATTGTGAAGCAAAGATAGTAATATGTTTGTAAATTCGACAATAGTTACAGTAAAATAGTATGGCTTTCCATCGTTTTCAGGTCTATTTGCCATAGTCGCCCATCAAGAGACGTGCCTACTCCACAAATAAGTTTGATGACTTCTGCCGCTTCTACGCTTCCGGTGATTCCTGGAGTTACACCTATGACTCCTTTGGGTGGATGGGGCATGGAGAGCATACCTGTTTCGTCTGGGTATAGGTCGCGGTATGTTTTTCCGCTATGATAGTTGAACACGCTAACCTGTCCATCAAAACCGCATATGGCTCCGTAAACATAAGGTTTCCCTAAGGCCACGCAAGTGTCGTTTATCAAATAGCGCGTGCGGAAATTATCGCATCCGTCCACTACTATGTCATAGTCCTTAATAATATTCGCTGCATTATCTTCTGTTAGTCTTTCCGGATAGATGCGGATGTTCACTTCGGGGTTGAGGTTCTTCAGGCGTTCTTGTGCATGGAATATTTTCTTTTCTCCTATTTGGCTTTCCGAGTAAAGCACCTGACGCTGCAAATTGCTTTCGCTTACTATGTCATCATCTATTAGACCGATGGTTCCTATACCTGCACCTGTCAGGTATAGTGAAATGGGAGATCCTAAACCGCCAACGCCTACAATGAGGACGCTGGCCGATTTAAGTTTATCCTGTCCTTCCTGACCAATTTCAGGGAGGATAATCTGTCTGTTGTATCTGTTATCCATGTTGTTATGCTTCTTTTGCTAGTTTTACTTCATCGAATGAAGCGTCCCAGTCTTTCCATACCGGTTCTCTTCCTAAAGCTTTGAGTGCTTGTTCTACTTCGATGGCAGTTCGGTCATCACTTATATGGAACTGTTCCAAAGCCTGTGGATAGGTGTAGTATCCACCTGGCTCCGTTTTACTTTCTGCGCTCATGGTTGTTACTCCTAATCCTGCCATGTGGTCGCGGATGAAAGAGGGCTCGCGGGTTGAGTAGGAAATGTCCACGTCGTGGTCGAATATACGCATGGCAAAAGTGACTTGTGCCAATTCTCTGTCGTTCATGATGACATTGGGTTGGAATCCTCCGTTTTCGGCTGGTCGCATACGTGGAAAGTTAACACTGTATTTGGTTCTCCAGTAATGCTTTTGGAGATATCTTAAATGATAGGCCATCATGGTTACATCGGTACGCCATTCTTCCAAACCGATTAGTACGCCCATACCGATGGAGTGTACACCAGCTTGTCCCATACGGTCGAATCCATTTACACGCCATTCGAATTTCGATTTCATGCCGCGTGGATGGTAAACCTTGTATCGGTCTTTATGATAGGTTTCTTGAAAGCAGATTACTCCGTTGAGTCCGTGTTTTACCAACTCAGCGTATTCTTCTGCTTTTAGAGGCATTACCTCAATCTTCATGTTGCTGAAATATTTTTTGCAGACATCAAGTGCCTTGGCTAAATAGGGAACTCCTGCCTTAGCCGGATTTTCGCCCGTAACCAATAACAGACATTCAAATGGCGCCAGTTTCTTGATGGCTTTACATTCGTCTTCTATCTGTTCGGGGGTGAGGATGGTTCTTGCCATCGGATTGCTGACATGAAATCCGCAATATACGCATGAATTGGAGCAGGAATTGGTTATATAAAGCGGGATGAACATCGACATGGTTTTGCCGAATCGTTCCTCTGTATATTTTTTGCTCAGCTGAGCCATGGTCTCCAGATATTTTGTGGCTACTGGTGAGATTAGAGCCATAAAGTCGTCTACATCGCAATGTTCTTTTCCGAGAGCGCGCAATACGTCGTTCTCTGTTTTGGAGTAGATGGCTTCGGTCGTCTCCTCCCAGGATATTTTTTCTAATTCGTCTGAAAACATTTGTAAGTTTAACTTTTAAAGGTCTTTCCGGTGGAGATGGGATTCTGTTTAATCGAACCCATTCTCCATCGAATGTTTAGATTTTCTTTAAGTCGCGGCTCAGCTTCATGGCGCAGAAGTTGGGACCGCACATGGTGCAGTATTCTCCATCAGTATGATGTCCTTCGTTGAAATACTCCAACGCACGGTCAGGGTCGAGGCTCAGGTGGAACTGGTCGCGCCAACGGAATTCGTAACGGGCTTTGCTTAAAGCGTTGTCACGAATCTGTGCACCAGGGTGTCCTTTCGCCAAGTCTGCGGCATGAGCTGCTATCTTGTAAGTAATGACACCTACGCGTACATCTTCTTTATTGGGAAGCCCGAGATGTTCTTTCGGAGTGACATAGCATAGCATGGCCGTTCCGAGCCAGCCTATTTGGGCGGCACCGATGGCCGATGTTATGTGATCATATCCGGGAGCGATGTCGGTAACCAACGGTCCTAGGGTGTAGAACGGTGCGTTGTGGCAGTGTGATATCTGCCGTTCCATATTTTCTTTGATTTTGTGTAAGGGTACGTGTCCTGGTCCTTCGATGAAAGCTTGAACATTCTTGTCCCATGCACGTGTAACTAACTCTCCCATGGTATCAAGCTCAGCGAATTGAGCTTCATCGTTGGCATCGGCGATACATCCCGGGCGCAATCCATCTCCCAATGAAATGGCCACATCGTATTGAGCCAATATGTCGCAGATATCATCGAAATGGTCGTATAGGAACGATTCTTGGTCGTGTATCAGGCACCATTTGCTCATGATACTACCTCCTCGACTGACAATTCCGCACAAGCGTTTGTCGGCCAGATGTACATTGTGACGACGTATTCCAGCATGGATGGTGAAATAGTCTACACCTTGCTCGCATTGTTCGATGAGTGTGTCTCGGTAGATTTCCCATGTTAGGTCTTCTACTTTTCCGTTTACTTTTTCCAAAGCCTGATAAATCGGAACTGTGCCAACAGGAACGGGGCAGTTACGTACAATCCATTCACGCGTTTCGTGGATATTATCTCCGGTAGATAAATCCATAAGGGTGTCTCCACCCCACTTACAACTCCATACAGCTTTGTTTACTTCTTCGTCAATGCTTGATGTGGTAGCGGAATTTCCGATATTTGTGTTTATTTTCACCAAGAAGTTGCGTCCGATAATCATGGGCTCACTTTCCGGATGGTTTATATTGGCTGGTAATACGGCACGGCCAGCCGCAATTTCATCTCTTACAAATTCGGGGGTAATGTAAGTGTCAATGCCCAGTTCATGGCAGTTCATGTTCTCGCGAATGGCAACGTATTCCATTTCAGGGGTAACGATGCCTTGTTTGGCGTAATACATCTGTGTGCAACTTTTCCCGGCTTTTGCACGATAGGGTAAGGCGATGTGTTCAAAACGTAAATGGTCCAGCGAGTGGTCGTCACGTCTCATCTTACCGTATTCGGATGTAATGGATGGGAGTTGTTCTACATCTCCTCGTTCAGTAATCCAACTTTCGCGCATGCGAGGAAGTCCTTTCTTTAAATCTATCTTGTAATTAGGGTCGCTGAATGGCCCGCTTGTATCGTAGATATAGACTGGTGCATTGGAGGAAAACACTTTTTCTCCGTTTACAATGTCTACGGAGGGGGTCAGGTTTACCTTTTGCATTCCCACTTTGATGAAAGGGAAAAGAGTTCCTTGCATATAGGCTTTTTCGGCGTGTGCGTAAGCCTTTTCGTCTTTCTTGTTATGTTCCATGATGTTGTTTGATTGGTTATTCGTTTAAAAATGCAGTGAGAGGCGATGAAGCAGATGCTACAAAATTAGTCGATTGTACTCCGAGCCCAGCTTCGTAGGCTCTGCGTCCGGCAATGATAGCTTCTTTGAAAGCAATAGCCATCTCCTCTGGATTCTTAGCTACGGCGATGGCTGTATTTACCAAACAAGCTGATGCTCCCATTTCCATGGTTTCAGCCGCATGACTTGGTGCGCCGATACCAGCATCTACGATAACAGGAATATTACTTTGTTCGATGATGATGCGTAAGAAATCTCTTGTTTGCAGTCCTTTATTTGTTCCGATAGGTGCTCCCAAAGGCATAACTGTTGCAGCTCCTGCTTCTTCCAGATGCTTACAGAGAGTAGGGTCTGCTTGGCAGTATGGCAACACCACAAATCCTAATTTTACCAATTCTTCCGTTGCTTTCAGTGTCTCTGTAGAGTCGGGTAATAAGTATCGTGGGTCGGGATGAATCTCCAATTTTAGCCAATTTGTGCCGAAAGCTTCTCTTGCCATTTGTGCAGCAAATATAGCCTCTTCGGCGTTTCGTACCCCCGAAGTGTTGGGTAGAAGCTGGATATTCGGATGGACGATGTGTTGAAGCATATTGTCGTTTTGGTCTTCCAGTTCAATACGTTTCATTGCTACGGTTACCATTTCAGTTCCCGATGCGAGGATAGCCTTTTCCATCAGATCGTTTGAATTGAATTTGCCTGTGCCAAGAAACAGGCGGGAATTGAATTCCTTATTGGCTATAACTAATTTGTTCATGTGGTTTATTTGTTCTGGTTTATGAGTTCTATAATTCGTTTGGTCTCTTCTACGGGATTCTCGGATCGTACGATGGTTCCGCTTAGAGCAATGCCTGATACGCCAGTCTGCATAACAGATGGTATGTCTTCGGCAGTAATGCCTCCGATAGCTACTATAGGGATGCGGATGCAAGCTTCTCTCATTTGGGAAATTATGTCGGTATACCCTTCGATGCCCAATATAGGACTGAGGTTCTTCTTGGTGGTAGTGAAACGGTAAGGGCCGCATCCGATATAGTCTACTTCAGCTCGGACGTGAGCCACAATGTCGCTAAACGTATTGGCGGTTCCTCCGATGAGATATTCGCCCCCTAGTATTTGCCGTGCTTCATGAATGGGCATATCGTTCTTTCCGAGATGTACTCCATCGGCCTGTATTTCTTTGACGAGGTCAACGTAATCGTCAATGATAAAAATGGCTTCATATTGCTGACATTGCTCTTTGATTCGGATTGCTTCTTTGCGGACATCCTCTATCGGGGTATCTTTCATTCGCAACTGAATCCAGCGGCATCCGCCTTCCAAGGCTAGCTTGGCCGATTCGTAATGGGAGTATCTTTCAGTTTGTTGTGTGATAAATTGTAGAGCCATAGTTATCCTCCACATGCGGCTTTGATAACTACCAAGCTGTCATTCTCTTGCAAGATGTGATTGCCCCACTCTGTACGCGGAATCATACGGTTGTTTACAGCAATGGCTACGCCCTGAGTAGGGAGTTGAAGTTGTGATACAAGGTCAGTAATGTGATTTCCCTCTGTAAGATTTGTCTCTTTGTTATTTACTAGAACTTTCATGATAAATGTTGTTTAGTTCGTTATGTAATAAACCAAAGAGGTGAGGCTATACTCATGCAGTAACAATCCCTTCGTCGGCATTAACCGTATCAGGTTCGTAGGGTATAATCTCAGCCCGTATTGTTGGGGCACCCCTTTGTTTTACTTCTTTGCAAAGTTAAAGGCTTTTTCTTTAAAAAAGAATGTTTGATATTCTTTTTATTTTCTATCCGATATTTTTGTCGCTTTTACAGGATTTTATAGTCTGAGGTTTAGACGCATGTCCAGATGTGGTAGCCCTTCCATCATGAACGGTTCTGATGTAGCAACGAACCCGAGTCGCTCATAGAACGCTTGTTTAGTGGCCTGCGCTTCGATATCAATGTGTTTGGTTTCGGGTAGTCGGGCTTTGACTGTTTCAATGGCTATTTTCATGATGAGTAAGCCGTAGCCTTTTCCGCGTTCGGTCGTGATAACTCGACCGATACTTGTCTCAGGTAGCTTTGTTCCTTTGGGACAAATGCGGCACATGGCTACTGCCTTTTCGCTTTTTGTTAACCAAATGTGAATAGCTGTTTGGTCATTTTCATCAAGGTCTTGATATACGCAGTTCTGCTCTACGATGAATACTTCCGAGCGTATACGTAGTAATTCATACAGTTCGGTAGTGGTGAGTTGCTGAAAAGTTTTGATGTGTAGTTGGCAGTCTGTCGGTATTTCGTATGTAAATGGATTCTTTTCTGTAATCATAGGCTTGCTCCCTTATCGTTTTGTCGGTTAAGTGTGTGAAAATAATTCTGTGTACTAATCCGTTTGGGTTAAAGTACACAGAATACTTCATTTATTCGTTTAGTAGAGTCTCCAGTTGGCGAATCATTGAAGCGGCATCGGCTTCTTTCTCTTCTGTCATTTGTTCAGGCATGAAAGTTGCAACCATACTGTTTAGTCGGTTGAGTTTGGCTTTTTGTTTGCTTCCTGTATACGATTGGCGTAACTGATAAATCTTTTCTGCATCTTGTAGGCCTTCTACTAATCGTTCGAAGCGGATGCTGCTTCTTGGGCCAGGATAGATGCTATATGTATCGCCTGCAGACCAGGAACGGAAGCGTGAGTCGCGTAAAGGGTCGGCTGTCCAACTATTAACTGCCCAACGCAGATATCCGTCGTAATCTCCGGCTACGGCATGTATTGCAGTCCAGGTTGCTTCGGCGGGAGCGGAAAAAGTAAAAGTGTTTGGAAACGCTTCGGCGCAACAAGTGTAATAAGTACTGATTTGTCCTTTTTGGGCACGTTCTTTACGTGCATCGGCTGGGTATTTATGACCGTATGGAATGCTTAAATAAAACAAATCTGATTGTATTTCGGGATGGAAGTTTCCGGCTAAAGTGATTTTGAAATCCGGGTCGGCCTCCTTGATAACCTTTATTGCAGCTCGCATAGCTTCCATCGGGCGTTCGTCCATTGATATAGCAGTCTTTTCGAACCATCCTTTTTTGCGTAAGTGTTTTGCAAAATCTTTTAGGAAGCTTCCCCAATAGTCGGCGTAAGCCTGTTCGCCAGGTTTAGTCTCTATGAACAATACGCGATTGGTTGCTTCATCGTAGTAGTCGAAGCGCAAGTTCCATGGAATCATGGTGTAACAACTGATGAGCCGATTGATTCCTACCTCGTTCATCATAAACTCTACCCATTTATCGAAAACGTTATAACTGTATTCCCATGTGCCGTCTATCTTTTTTATTCGTGTAATCATGCTGTCGTAGGCATCTTCAGTTTGTCCGTTCCACGGCTTATGCATAATGGTAGCTGTGATGGCATACTGTCCGGCATCTGCCAGCATTTTCATGATAGGGCGCATTGCATCGAAGTGAGCTTTACTCCAAAGCGGTACTTGGTAATAACGGGCTACAGCATAGGGGTTTTGCCACAAGTCAAGGTTTAGTTTCCACTGTTGTGGAGTAGGCAGAGTGCGATTTAGTACTTGTAGTTTGATTTGCAGTGAGGTGGCAGGCAGGTTCTTCCCGCTAATGGTAAGAGTGCCTTTATAAGTTCCTGGTGTGGCATCTTGTGGAACCCAAACGTTAACCCATACGGGTTGGGTGGTGCGAGCTATAACCTGTTGCGTCAGATTGATATCGAGAACATCAGCCACTACCGATGAGTCCCAGTCTGCCTTGTTGTCTCGGCATCCGCATCCGCCTTTCTTATCTTTATTTAGTTCGTCTGTCATGACATAACGTACGAAATGAGTGCGGATTGCTGATGCGGGAATGATGGAGTTGCCGCATTTTAGGTCTGTTACAGTCAGCTTTACGTCCGTTAGGTCTGTTTTTGTATAAAGTACGGCTTGTGCGTTTACGCGTTCACCTCGCCAAGCTTTTCCTTGCCAAAGTGTTTGCTTCTTAACTTGTGGTACGTCCAGTTTGCGGTAGCGTACATCGGTCGATGCCCAACTAAAAGTGGTTGTTGTTTTTAGCTTGTTCCAGACTTCTTCGCCATCGTGTGGCTTTGTGTCGGTTAGTTCCTGATAAGTACCCAAAGGATATTTTTCGGTTTGCTGGGCTTGGGTAAAAAGCGTGCAGGCCAGCGAGCAGATAAGTAAGAATGTTTTTTTCATGATTAATAATGTATGGTTATAGGTTTGGGCTTGTAATGCAAGTGCATTATGGTGATGGTTTTGTTGTCAATAGGCCGAACGATATTTCCCCTCCTCTTTGTCTTCCAGCATATTCAGATATGAGGCGTATCTTGACTCGCTGATGAGATGTTCATCTACGGCTTTCCGTACGGCGCATCCGGGTTCGTGTCGGTGTGTGCAGTTGCCGTACTTGCACTCTGCAGAGAATTGGAATATCTCCTTGAAGTAGTGCCCAACTTCTTCGTCTTTCATATCAAATGTTCCGAATCCTTTGATGCCTGGAGTGTCAATGATGTAACCATCGCCCGCTACGGGAAACATTTCGGAAAATGTGGTAGTGTGCATTCCTTTGTTGTGGGCGGTGGAAATCTCTCCCGTTTTCTGATGTAACTCAGGAAGAATTTGGTTAATCAGTGTGGATTTTCCTACTCCCGAGTGTCCGGAAAACAAAGTTACTTTGCCTGCCAACGCTTGCTTTATCAGGTCAATTCCTTTTCCTGTTAATGCGGAGACTGTGTAGCAAGGATAACCGATGTAAGTATATAGGTTGATGAGCGCATTCATATAACGTAATTCATCTTCGTTGTATCGGTCTGTCTTGTTGAACACGATAGATATGGGAATGCGGTAAGCCTCGGCCGAAGCAAGAAAACGATCAATGAAAATGGTTGACGTTTCGGGATAATTTATGGTTACTACCAGTAGGCATTGGTCTAAATTGGCAGCGATAATATGCGATTGTTTTGACAGATTCGAAGCCCGACGTATGATGTAGTTCTTACGATCTTCAATCTCAGTGATGAACGCAGTTCCATCGGTGGTATTGATGCGTACTCTGTCTCCTACGGCAATGGGGTTTGTGCTTCGTATGCCTTTTAGACGGAAGTTTCCTTTAATCTTGCATTCCACGGTTGTTCCTTCGTCTGTTTTTACCAGATACCAGCTTCCCGTGTTTTTGATGACTAATCCTGTGTTCAAAAGTCTTCTGTTTTTAAGTTATAAAACAAAAGCCGGCTACCCAACAAAAGATGCAGCACGGCTTTTGGATTATAGTTTGTATTATACGGTCATGATTTCTTTGTCTTTTGCAGCCAGCATGTCTTCTATCTGCTTGATGTACTTGTCATGCGATTTCTGCAGCTTGGCTTCCGAATTTTTCTGCTCATCTTCTGGCATACCGTCTTTTACGGCTTTCTTTAGAGCGTCGATGGCATCGCGCCGTGCGTTTCTTACACTAACCTTAGCAGTCTCACCTTCGCCTTTGCACTGTTTGGCTAATTGTTTACGGCGTTCCTCGGTTAGAGGCGGTATTCCGATGCGGATGATTTCGCCGTTGTTTTCGGGCATAATTCCGAAATCTGAATCGATGATTGCTTTTTCGATAATGCGGAACATGCTTTTATCCCAGGGTTTGATGGCGATGCTGCGTGCATCAGGGGTTGTCACGGCGGCTACGTTGTTGATAGGCACCATGCTCCCATAGGAATCTACGCGGATGCCGTCCAGGAGTCGAACGTCGGCTTTGCCAGCGCGGATATGTGCTAAAGCGTCTTCCAGGTACATGATGGCCATGTCCATTTTCTCTTCAGCATCGCTGAGTATAGTTTTTGAATCTGCCATATTAAGTATTCTTTAAAGTTTGTTCTAAAATTCAACGGAGAACAAAAATACGTATTTTTTTGATATTCACAAAAGTTTGCTTTGTTTTTGCTTTAAAGTGAGAGCTTGTGGGTGTTTTGCAGAAACTCTTCGGCTTGTGGCAGTGTTTCCGGCTTTCCGATATCGATTAGCTGTAGGTGTTCATCGGGCAGGCCGTAGATGTTTGCTTTTTGGCACGTTTGCAGATAGAAATCGATAATGGAGAATTTTCCGCTCCATTGTGAATCGTTCATATAATTCAGTAGGGAAGGGGAGATGACGTGGATTCCACTGAATGCATATTCGTTGTCTGAATCTGGGTTGGGTTGGAATCCTGTGGGTTTTGTCTGTCCGGTAGTTTTGTTTATCCAACCCTTTAGTCGCTGATTCTCATCGAACAGTAGGTAGCGATTGGTTTTGCGCGGACTGACCAGTAACGTGGCATCGTGTCCGCTTTCTGCATGATGGCGGTATAAGGCCGCCAAATCTGTATTGGAAAGGATATCTACATTGTGCACAAGGAAGGGTTCTGTTCCGCTCAATAACGGAGCGGCTTTTCGAATGCCGCCTCCTGTGTCAAGCAGCAAATCGCGTTCATCACTGATGTGGATGTTGAGGCCAAAGTTTTGGTTGGCATGCAGAAAATCGGTAATCTGTTCTCCTAAATGGTGAATATTGATGACGAGTTCGTTGAACCCGGCAGCTTTCAGACGTAGAATGACATGCTCCAACATGGGTTTCCCCGCTACGGGAATCAATGCTTTGGGTGTATGGTCGGTTAGAGGGCGAAGACGTGTGCCTAGTCCGGCCGCAAATATCATGGCTTTCATTGTGAAATTTGATAGGGGAGTATTTCTGTAATATGTTGTTCGCGATGGATGAGTTCAATGCGTATGCCGAACTTCTCGTGCAGTCTGTGGGCTACATGCTCGGCCGAGTAAACCGACCGGTGTTGTCCGCCGGTGCATCCGAATGCAACAGACAGGTGTGTGAATCCGCGTTCCAGAAAGCGCTTTACGTGAAAATCCACCAGTGCGTCTACATGTTCCAGAAAGTCGGTGATTTCTCCATCTTTTTCAAGGAAGCGTATTACCGGCTCGTCTCGACCTGTGAGTTGCTTGTATTGTTCGTATCGTCCGGGGTTATGCACGGCACGACAGTCGAATACGTAGCCTCCACCGTTTCCTGACGGATCTTCGGGGATGCCTTTCTTGTATGAAAAACTCATAACTTGCACGGTGAGTTTTGCTTTGTTTCTTTCAAAGGCAAACTGGGGCTGCTCCGTCATTTCGCGGAGTGTTTTGCAGAGGTATGGGTATTGCGGATAGTCAGTCTCTAGCAGCGCGCGAAGGTTTTCGATTGCAAACGGTACGCTTTGTAAGAAGTGCGGTTTCTGTTCGAAATACCCCCTGAAGCCATAAGCTCCAAGAACTTGAAGGGTACGGAATAGGACAAAGTGGCGCAATGTCTCCAGAAAATCTTGTTTCTGTATGGGTGCGTATGGTTGCATGGCGTTGAGATATTCGTCGATGAGGCGCATGCGTAATTCCGGGGTAAAGCGAGCTTTGGCTTGCCAAAGGAATGAGGCTACATCGTAGTAGATGGGTCCTTTGCGTCCGCCTTGAAAATCGATAAAGAAAGGCTCGCCGTCCTTAATCATTACGTTTCGACTTTGGAAGTCGCGGTACATGAATCCGCAAGGGGATGCGGTCAAAAGCGTGTCGCACATTCTTTCGAAGTCGTTCTCCAGTTCATCTTCCTGAAATTCTGTCCCAGTGGCCTTGAGAAAACAATACTTAAAATAGTTCAAATCCCAAAGGATGCTCCGTCGGTTGAATTCGGGCTGTGGATAGCAGATGCGGTAATCCATTCCGTTGTCTCCCTCAAATTGCAGGTGGGGTAACTGGCGGATGGTTTTAGTCAGTAGGGCGATTTCTTCTTCGCTAAAATGCCCTTGGCTGCGTCCTTGTCGGATGGAATCGAACAGTAGAGTGTTGCCTAAATCTTCCTGCAGGTAGGTTGTATAGTCGTCCGATACGGCTACTACTTGTGGAACGGGAATGTTTTTTCGGGTAAAGTGTCGGGCTATCTCTATAAAGGCTTTGTTTTCCGCAATGGAAGTTCCTATTACTCCGATGAGGGTAGGAGAGCCATGCAGACGGAAATATTTTCGGTTTGAACCGGCTCCGGGTAGCGCTTCTGTATGGTCGGGACGGTGACCGATGGTTTGTGTATAAAGTTTCTCCAAAATGTCGGAATCCATATTTCTTGTTTTATTGGTGATGTGTGTACAAAGGTACGATTATTTAGGGAAGTAGAAATATAAAAAATCCGCTTTGTACAGTTATGTAGCAAAGCGGATTTCAGGTAGCCCGTGGGAGAATCGAACTCCCCTTTCAAGAATGAAAATCTTGCGTCCTAA